>NZ_JAOWFX010000034.1:1334-679460 GCF_030333435.1 Citrobacter sp. CK191
TGCTGGAGGTATCAGAAGTGCGAATGCTGACATAAGTAACGATAAAGCGGGTGAAAAGCCCGCTCGCCGGAAGACCAAGGGTTCCTGTCCAACGTTAATCGGGGCAGGGTGAGTCGACCCCTAAGGCGAGGCCGAAAGGCGTAGTCGATGGGAAACAGGTTAATATTCCTGTACTTGGTGTTACTGCGAAGGGGGGACGGAGAAGGCTATGTCGGCCGGGCGACGGTTGTCCCGGTTTAAGCGTGTAGGTGTGTGCTCCAGGCAAATCCGGTGCACTTTAACACTGAGGCGTGATGACGAGGCACTACGGTGCTGAAGTGACAAATGCCCTGCTTCCAGGAAAAGCCTCTAAGCATCAGGTAACACGAAATCGTACCCCAAACCGACACAGGTGGTCAGGTAGAGAATACCAAGGCGCTTGAGAGAACTCGGGTGAAGGAACTAGGCAAAATGGTGCCGTAACTTCGGGAGAAGGCACGCTGATATGTAGGTGAAGTGATTTACTCATGGAGCTGAAATCAGTCGAAGATACCAGCTGGCTGCAACTGTTTATTAAAAACACAGCACTGTGCAAACACGAAAGTGGACGTATACGGTGTGACGCCTGCCCGGTGCCGGAAGGTTAATTGATGGGGTTATCCTCGCGGAGAAGCTCTTGATCGAAGCCCCGGTAAACGGCGGCCGTAACTATAACGGTCCTAAGGTAGCGAAATTCCTTGTCGGGTAAGTTCCGACCTGCACGAATGGCGTAATGATGGCCAGGCTGTCTCCACCCGAGACTCAGTGAAATTGAACTCGCTGTGAAGATGCAGTGTACCCGCGGCAAGACGGAAAGACCCCGTGAACCTTTACTATAGCTTGACACTGAACACTGGTCCTTGATGTGTAGGATAGGTGGGAGGCTTTGAAGTGTGGACGCCAGTCTGCATGGAGCCGCCCTTGAAATACCACCCTTTAATGGCTGGTGTTCTAACGTGGGCCCGTGATCCGGGTTGCGGACAGTGTCTGGTGGGTAGTTTGACTGGGGCGGTCTCCTCCTAAAGAGTAACGGAGGAGCACGAAGGTCAGCTAATCCTGGTCGGACATCAGGAGGTTAGTGCAATGGCATAAGCTGGCTTGACTGCGAGCGTGACGGCGCGAGCAGGTGCGAAAGCAGGTCATAGTGATCCGGTGGTTCTGAATGGAAGGGCCATCGCTCAACGGATAAAAGGTACTCCGGGGATAACAGGCTGATACCGCCCAAGAGTTCATATCGACGGCGGTGTTTGGCACCTCGATGTCGGCTCATCACATCCTGGGGCTGAAGTAGGTCCCAAGGGTATGGCTGTTCGCCATTTAAAGTGGTACGCGAGCTGGGTTTAGAACGTCGTGAGACAGTTCGGTCCCTATCTGCCGTGGGCGCTGGAGAACTGAGGGGGGCTGCTCCTAGTACGAGAGGACCGGAGTGGACGCATCACTGGTGTTCGGGTTGTCATGCCAATGGCACTGCCCGGTAGCTAAATGCGGAAGAGATAAGTGCTGAAAGCATCTAAGCACGAAACTTGCCCCGAGATGAGTTCTCCCTGACTCCTTGAGAGTCCTGAAGGAACGTTGAAGACGACGACGTTGATAGGCCGGGTGTGTAAGCGCAGCGATGCGTTGAGCTAACCGGTACTAATGAACCGTGAGGCTTAACCTTACAACGCCGAAGATGTTTTGGCGGACTGAGAGACGATTTTCAGCCTGATTACAGATTAGTGTTTAATGCGAGAGGCATTAGACGAACAGAATTTGCCTGGCGGCCGTAGCGCGGTGGTCCCACCTGACCCCATGCCGAACTCAGAAGTGAAACGCCGTAGCGCCGATGGTAGTGTGGGGTCTCCCCATGCGAGAGTAGGGAACTGCCAGGCATTAATTAAGTGAAGAGGCCATCCTGAGGGATGGCCTTTTTGCGTTCATGCGTCCGGGTGCAGCCGGATGACGGCTGCGCCTTATCGGGCCTACGTATGAACCAGATTCAATAACGGATACGGTCTGCCAAGATCGTCTACCTCTGAACGTCCTGTCACTTTAAATCCCATCTTTTTGTAGAACCCAACCGCTTGTTCATTCTGTTCGTTAACGTTGGTTGTTAACTCGGGAGCCAGCGTAATCGCATGATCAACCAGAAATTTCCCTACGCCGCAGCCACGAACGTCGGGATCGACAAACAGGGCATCCATGTGCTGCCCGGTCAGCAGCATAAACGCGATGGGCTCATCCTGCTCTGTCACTGCCACCCATAACGGCGCTTCTGGTAAAAAAGAACGCACCAGCTCTTCCAGCTCGCTCCGATAGGATGCAGACAGAAAATGGTGCGTAGCATCGACAGAACGACACCAGATAGCAATCAGTTTTTCCCCTTCATCTTGCCGCGATCGGCGAATGCTAATAACCATATTATCTCCTTTTCTTTGTGCTTATATTCTATCGTAAACACCGCCGTGAAACTTTCTCACCTTCAACATGCAGGCTCGACATTAGAAGAATTTCTGGGTATCTTCAGCTATCTGGATGTCTAAACGTTTAAACGTATGTAGTGAGGTTATCAGGTTATGCCAATTCGCGTGCTGGACGAGCTACCCGCCGTCAATTTCTTACGTGAGGAAAACGTCTTTGTTATGACGACATCCCGCGCTTCTGGCCAGGAAATTCGTCCGCTGAAGGTGCTTATCCTCAACCTGATGCCGAAGAAGATCGAAACGGAAAACCAGTTCCTGCGCCTGCTGTCAAACTCACCGCTTCAGGTCGATGTTCAACTCTTGCGGATTGATGCTCGTGAATCGCGTAATACACCGGCAGAGCATCTGAACAACTTCTACTGTAACTTCGAGGATATCTGCGATCAGAATTTCGATGGGCTGATTGTCACCGGCGCGCCTCTGGGTCTGGTGGAGTTTAATGATGTTGCGTATTGGCCGCAGATTAAGCAGGTGCTGGAGTGGGCAAAAGATCACGTCACCTCAACGCTGTTTGTCTGTTGGGCGGTACAGGCCGCGCTTAATATTCTCTATGGCATTCCGAAGCAAACCCGCACAGATAAACTTTCCGGCGTCTACGAACATCACATCCTTCATCCTCATGCTTTACTGACTCGTGGTTTTGATGATTCATTCCTTGCTCCGCACTCACGCTATGCCGACTTCCCGGCGGCGCTGATTCGGGACTATACCGACCTTGAGATCCTCGCAGAAACCGAAGATGGAGATGCCTACCTGTTCGCCAGCAAAGATAAACGTATCGCGTTTGTAACCGGTCACCCGGAGTACGATGCCCATACGCTGGCCAGTGAATATTTCCGGGATGTTGAAGCAGGTTTAAGTCCGAATGTACCGTACAACTATTTCCCGAAAAACGATCCGCAAAACAAACCTCGCGCGACCTGGCGCAGCCACGGTAATTTGCTGTTTACCAACTGGCTCAACTATTACGTCTACCAGATCACGCCATATGATCTGCGTCACATGAATCCAACGCTGGATTAATCTTCTGTAGCGCACGATCCTAAAGCGTTTCAGCATGTTGAAACAGGCACCTTCGGGTGCCTTTTTTATTTCTGAAATGCTGCTCATCTTGTAATTAAACTTTATTTTTATTGTTATCAATAAGTTAATTGATAATTAAATTAAAAATGGAAATTGTTTTTGATTTTGGAGTTTAATTGAGTAGTCTTAGTTGTGCTGAACGAAAACCACACAACGATCCTTCGTTCGCATTGGGGATGTATTCGGATCAATGACGAGGAGCTGCATAATGAATCAACAGGCAACGACAACCGATGAACTGACCTTTACTAGGCCTTATGGTGAGCAGGAGAAGCAAATTCTGACCGCTGAAGCGGTAGAGTTTCTGACCGAACTGGTGACGCGTTTTACGCCGAAGCGTAACAAACTCCTCGCTGCTCGTATTCAGCAACAGCAGGATATTGATGACGGTAAGTTGCCTGATTTTATTTCGGAAACCGCTTCCATTCGTGAAAGTGATTGGAAAATTCGCGGCATTCCTGACGATTTACAGGATCGTCGCGTGGAAATCACCGGCCCGGTAGAACGTAAAATGGTGATTAACGCGCTGAATGCTAACGTGAAAGTGTTCATGGCCGACTTTGAGGATTCACTGGCGCCGGAGTGGAGCAAAGTGATTGATGGCCAGATCAACCTGCGTGATGCGGTGAACGGCACCATCAGCTACACCAACGAAGCCGGGAAAATCTATCAACTCAAGCCAGACCCGGCGTTACTGATTTGTCGCGTACGCGGTTTACACCTGCCGGAAAAACATGTGACCTGGCGTGGTGAAGCCATTCCTGGCAGCCTGTTTGATTTCGCTCTCTACTTTTTCCACAACTATAAAGCGTTGCTGGCAAAAGGCAGCGGCCCGTATTTCTACCTGCCGAAAACTCAGGCCTGGCAGGAGGCAGCCTGGTGGAGCGAAGTCTTCAGCTATGCCGAAGACCGTTTTAATCTGCCGCGCGGCACCATCAAAGCCACCTTGCTGATTGAAACGCTGCCTGCCGTCTTCCAGATGGATGAGATCCTGCACGCGCTGCGTGACCATATTGTTGGTCTTAACTGCGGCCGCTGGGATTACATTTTCAGCTATATCAAAACACTGAAAAATCACCCGGATCGCGTCCTGCCGGACCGTCAGGTGGTGACGATGGATAAACCGTTCCTCAGCGCCTATTCACGGCTGTTGATCAAAACCTGCCACAAGCGCGGCGCATTTGCGATGGGCGGCATGGCGGCGTTTATCCCGAGCAAAGACGCCGAGCGCAACAATCAAGTGCTCAACAAAGTGAAAGCGGACAAAGCGCTGGAAGCCAATAACGGTCATGACGGCACCTGGATCGCGCACCCGGGGCTGGCGGACACCGCGATGACGGTCTTTAACGAGGCGCTGGGCGAAAACCAGAACCAGCTGTTTGTTACCCGCGATGAAGATGCGCCCATTACTGCCGAACAGCTGCTGGCGCCCTGTGAGGGCGATCGTACCGAAGAGGGGATGCGCGCCAATATTCGCGTAGCGGTGCAGTACATCGAAGCATGGATCTCCGGCAATGGCTGCGTACCGATTTATGGCCTGATGGAAGATGCGGCAACGGCTGAAATCTCCCGTACCTCTATCTGGCAATGGATTCATCACGAGAAAACCCTGAGCAACGGCAAACCCGTCACGAAAGCGCTATTCCGCCAGATGCTGGCCGAAGAGATGCTGGTGATCCAGGACGAGCTGGGCGAACACCGCTTCAGCAGCGGGCGCTTTGATGAAGCCGCGCGCCTGATGGAGCAGATCACTACCTCTGATGAACTGATCGATTTCTTGACCCTGCCAGGCTACCGCCTGCTGGCTTAACTCACCACATAACAATATGGAGCATCTGCACATGAAAACCCGTACCCAACAAATCGAAGAGTTACAGAAAGAATGGACGCAACCGCGCTGGGAAGGCATCCGTCGCCCGTATAGCGCGGAGGAAGTGGTGAAATTACGCGGCTCGGTCAACCCGGAATGTACGCTGGCGCAGCTTGGCGCGGCCAAAATGTGGCGTCTGCTGCATGGCGACGCGAAAAAAGGCTACATCAACAGCCTCGGCGCACTGACCGGCGGCCAGGCGCTGCAACAGGCGAAAGCGGGCATTGAGGCGGTCTATCTGTCCGGCTGGCAGGTGGCGGCGGACGCTAACCTGGCCTCCAGCATGTACCCGGATCAGTCGCTGTACCCGGCAAACTCTGTTCCGGCGGTCGTGGATCGGATCAACAACACTTTCCGTCGTGCGGATCAGATCCAGTGGGCGTCCGGCATTGAGCCTGGCGATCCGCGCTTTGTCGATTACTTCCTGCCGATCGTTGCCGATGCGGAGGCCGGTTTTGGCGGCGTACTGAACGCGTTTGAACTGATGAAATCGATGATCGAAGCCGGTGCAGCGGCTGTTCACTTCGAAGATCAGCTTGCGTCGGTGAAGAAGTGCGGTCATATGGGCGGCAAAGTTCTGGTGCCGACGCAGGAAGCCATTCAGAAACTGGTGGCTGCGCGTCTGGCGGCTGACGTGATGGGCGTACCGACGTTGCTGATTGCCCGTACCGACGCGGATGCGGCAGATCTGATAACCTCCGACTGCGACGCGTACGACAGTGAATTTATTACCGGCGAACGCACCAGCGAAGGCTTCTTCCGCACGCGTGCCGGTATTGAACAGGCGATCAGCCGTGGGCTGGCGTATGCGCCTTACGCAGACCTGGTGTGGTGCGAAACCTCTACGCCGGACCTTGAACTGGCGAAGCGCTTTGCCGATGCCATCCACGCGAAATACCCGGGTAAACTGCTGGCCTACAACTGTTCGCCGTCGTTTAACTGGCAGAAGAACCTGGACGATAAAACCATCGCCAGCTTCCAGCAGCAGCTGTCGGACATGGGCTACAAGTATCAGTTCATCACCCTGGCGGGCATCCATAGCATGTGGTTCAACATGTTCGACCTGGCACATTCCTATGCGCAGGGTGAAGGCATGCGCCACTATGTTGAGAAGGTTCAGCAGCCAGAATTTGCAGCGGCCAAAGACGGTTACACCTTCGTGTCCCATCAGCAGGAAGTGGGGACAGGCTACTTCGACAAAGTGACCACCATTATTCAGGGTGGCACCTCCTCAGTGACGGCATTAACGGGTTCTACTGAAGAATCGCAGTTCTGATTCATGCCGGATGGCGCTTACGCTGATCCGGCCTACCCCGAACCGTAGGCCGGATAAGGTGCTTGCTCCGCCATCCGGCAACCGATGAGGACAAACCATGTCGCGTGGCCTGGAATTACTGATTGCTCAAACCATCCTGCAAGGCTTTGACGCGCAGTATGGTCGATTTCTGGAAGTGACTTCCGGCGCGCAGCAGCGCTTTGAACAGGCCGACTGGCATGCTGTGCAGCAGGCGATGAAAAGCCGTATCCACCTCTACGATCATCACGTTGGTCTGGTGGTGGAACAGTTGCGCTGCATTACTGACGGCAAAAGCACCGATGCGGCCTTTTTACTGCGTGTCAAAGAGCATTACACCCGGCTGTTGCCGGATTACCCGCGCTTCGAGATTGCGGAGAGCTTTTTTAACTCCGTCTACTGTCGGTTATTTGACCACCGCTCGCTCACTCCCGAGCGGCTTTTTATCTTTAGCTCCCAGCCTGAACGCCGGTTTCGCACGATCCCGCGCCCGCTGGCGAAAGATTTCTTCCCCGATCACGGCTGGGAACCGCTGTTGACGCGTATTCTCAGCGATCTACCGCTGCGTTTGCCCTGGCAAAACAAAAGCCGTGATATTCATTACATCATTGCTCACCTGACGGAAGCGTTCGGAGCGGAGGCTTTGCACCGTAGCTATTTGCAGGTGGCGAATGAGCTGTTTTATCGCAATAAAGCCGCCTGGCTGGTGGGGAAGTTGCTGACCCCAGCCGGCACGTTGCCATTTTTGCTGCCGATTCATCACACCGATGAAGGCGAACTGTTTGTCGATACCTGCCTGACCACCACGGCTGAGGCCAGTATCGTGTTTGGTTTTGCCCGTTCCTACTTCATGGTGTACGCGCCGTTGCCCGCCGCGCTGGTTGAGTGGCTGCGTGAGATCCTGCCAGGTAAAACCACCGCCGAGCTGTACATGGCGATTGGCTGTCAGAAGCATGCGAAAACCGAGAGCTATCGCGAGTATTTACTGTATCTGGCGAACAGCGATGAGCAGTTTATTGAAGCGCCCGGTATTCGTGGCATGGTGATGCTGGTGTTTACGCTGCCGGGCTTTGACCGGGTGTTTAAGATCATCAAGGATAGGTTTGCCCCACAAAAAGAGATGTCGGCCGCCCATGTGCGCGCCTGCTATCAACTCGTTAAAGAACACGATCGCGTCGGGCGGATGGCCGATACGCAGGAGTTCGAGAACTTTGTGCTGGAGAAGCGGCGAATCGCGCCAGCGCTGATGACGCTGTTGCGCCAGGAGGCGCCGGAGAAAATCATTGACCTTGGCGATCAGATAGTGATTCGCCATCTCTACATTGAGCGTCGTATGGTGCCGCTGAATATCTGGCTGGAGCAGGTGGAGGGCCAGCAACTGCGTGACGCGATTGAAGAGTACGGCAATGCGATTCGCCAGCTTGCCGCCGCCAACATTTTCCCCGGCGACATGCTGTTTAAAAACTTTGGCGTCACCCGCCACGGGCGCGTGGTGTTCTACGATTACGATGAAATTTGCTACATGACGGAAGTGAATTTCCGCGATATTCCGCAAGCGCGCTACCCGGAAGATGAGCTGGCCAGCGAGCCCTGGTACAGCGTTTCGCCAGGGGATGTTTTCCCGGAAGAGTTTCGCCACTGGCTGTGCGCTGACCCAAGAATTGGGCCGTTATTTGAGGAGATGCACGCCGACCTGTTCCGCGCCGACTACTGGCGGGCGTTACAGACGCGTATCCGCGAAGGGCACGTGGAAGATGTTTACGCCTATCGGCGCAAACAGCGGTTTTGCTTCAGATTTGCGGCTTGACGCCCGGTGGCGCTACGCTTACCGGGCCTACACGTGACTGTAGGCTGGATAAGGCGCTTGCGCCGCCATCCGGCAAGCCTTGCTTATCTAAACCCGCCGTATGCCAGCGTGACTTCTTTCGCCGCTTTAATCACCATCGCGCCAAACTCGGTGACGCGATCGTCAGTGATGCGGGAAATCGGCCCGGAAATTGAGATCGCGGCAAACGGCTCGCGGTGCTCGTCGTAAATGCACGACGCAACGCAACGCAGGCCAAGCGCGTGCTCTTCATCATCAAAGGAATAACCGCGCTTGCGCGTCTGGGCGAGGTCGTCTTTCAGATGTACCGGCGACACCAGCGTGGCGTGGGTATAGGCATGCAGCCCTTTACGGTGCAGCAGGCCGGTCACCTGCTCTTCGCTGAGTTGCGCCAGAAACGCTTTCCCGGCGCCGGAAGCGTGCATTGGCAGTTTGCCGCCGATGGGCGCAGACATGCGCATCAGCTGTGTGCACTGTACCTGGTCGATAATAATCGCCTGGTGATCGCTCTGATCCAGCACCGCCAGATTGACCGTCTCACCGGAGTCTTCCATCAGTTTGCGCAGGATAGGGTGGACAATCGCCAGCAGGTTACGGCTCTGCAAAAAACTGCTGCCGACGATAAACGCATGAGCGCCCACGGCCCAGTGGCCCAGATCTCCCACCTGCCGCACAAAGCCCTGCTGCTGCATGGTGGTCAACAAACGGTGAGTCGTGGAGTTCGGCAGGCCCGCCTGCTGCGCCAGTTCGGTCAGCGCGACGCTGCCGTTGGATTCGGCAATCCACTCCAGCAGCTTCAGGCCACGGGTCAGCGACTGAACCTGCCCGGTTGCGGGCGCAGTGGCAGCGGCGGGTTTTCTACCGCGTTTCGCGGGGACAGGGGCAACCATGGCGGACTCCTTTTCTGTATCGTGGAAATCATTTTCGTTTTATTAAAATATAATGCAAGAATTCCTGCACTGATCGGAGGAGTGAAGCTGAACATGTCTCATGTTGCCTGTTGTTCTCTTTTCCGCCTGTCGTGTTTATGCCAGTATGGTTTGTTGGCCTTTTTTCGGTCCAGGTTGAGTGTTGTCGGGAGCAAGTCGTGAGCAGCAAAGTTGAACAACTGCGTGCGCAGTTAGATGAACGTATTCTGGTTCTGGATGGTGGCATGGGGACAATGATCCAGAGCTATCGCCTGAGTGAAGAGGATTTTCGCGGCGAGCGTTTTGCTGACTGGCCCTGCGATTTGAAAGGCAACAACGACCTGTTGGTACTCAGCAAGCCGGAGGTGATTACCGCGATTCATCACGCTTACTTTGAGGCGGGTGCGGATATCATCGAAACCAACACGTTTAACTCCACGACGATTGCGATGGCGGATTACCAGATGGAATCCCTGTCGGCGGAAATCAACTTTACCGCCGCGAAACTGGCCCGCGCCTGCGCCGATGAATGGACGGCGCGCACGCCGGAAAAACCGCGCTACGTTGCGGGCGTGCTTGGCCCAACCAACCGCACCGCATCCATCTCGCCGGACGTGAACGACCCGGCGTTTCGTAATATCTCCTTCGATCAGCTGGTCGCGGCCTATCGCGAATCCACTAAAGCGCTGGTGGAAGGCGGGTCAGACCTGATTCTGATTGAAACCGTCTTTGACACGCTGAATGCGAAAGCCGCCGTTTTTGCGGTGAAAGAAGAATTTGAAGCGCTGGGCGTCGAGCTGCCGATTATGATCTCCGGCACGATCACCGATGCGTCCGGGCGCACGCTCTCCGGCCAGACTACCGAAGCGTTTTATAACTCGCTGCGCCACGCCGAAGCGCTCACCTTTGGTCTTAACTGCGCGCTGGGGCCGGATGAACTGCGCCAGTATGTGCAGGAACTGGCGCGCATTGCCGAATGCTATGTCACCGCGCACCCGAATGCCGGTCTGCCTAACGCTTTCGGCGAATACGATCTTGATGCTGATACGATGGCGAAGCAGATCCGCGAGTGGGCGGAGTCGGGCTTTCTCAACATTGTCGGCGGCTGCTGTGGGACGACGCCGGAACACATTGCCGCGATGAGCCGCGCGGTTGATGGTTTAGCGCCGCGTAAACTGCCCGATATTCCGGTTGCCTGTCGTCTCTCTGGCCTTGAGCCGTTGAATATTGGCGATGACAGCCTGTTTGTAAACGTGGGTGAGCGTACCAACGTCACCGGTTCCGCTAAATTTAAGCGGTTGATCAAAGAAGAGAAATACAGCGAAGCGCTGGATGTCGCCCGCCAGCAGGTGGAGAGCGGCGCGCAGATTATCGATATCAACATGGATGAGGGGATGCTCGACGCCGAAGTCGCGATGGTGCGCTTCCTCAACCTGATTGCCGGTGAGCCGGATATCGCCCGCGTACCGATCATGATCGACTCCTCAAAATGGGAGGTCATCGAAAAAGGGCTGAAATGCATTCAGGGTAAAGGCATCGTTAACTCCATTTCGATGAAAGAGGGCGTGGAAACCTTTATCCACCATGCGAAGCTGCTGCGTCGCTATGGCGCGGCGGTAGTGGTGATGGCCTTTGATGAACAAGGGCAGGCCGATACCCGCGCGCGTAAGATCGAGATTTGCCGCCGGGCGTACAACATTCTCACCAAAGAGGTGGGCTTCCCGCCGGAAGACATTATCTTTGACCCGAACATTTTTGCCGTAGCGACCGGTATCGACGAACACAACAACTACGCGCAGGACTTTATCGGCGCCTGTGAAGATATCAAACGCGAACTGCCGCACGCGCTGATCTCCGGCGGCGTCTCTAACGTCTCCTTCTCGTTTCGCGGCAACGATCCGGTGCGCGAAGCGATTCATGCGGTGTTCCTCTACTACGCCATCCGTAACGGCATGGACATGGGGATCGTCAACGCCGGGCAACTGGCGATTTATGACGACCTGCCCGCCGAACTGCGCGACGCGGTGGAAGATGTGATCCTCAATCGCCGCGACGATAGCACCGAGCGTCTGCTGGCGCTGGCGGAAAAATACCGTGGTAGCAAAGCCGATGATTCAGCCAATGCGCAACAGGCGGAATGGCGCAGTTGGGAAGTGAAAAAACGCCTTGAGTATTCGCTGGTAAAAGGCATTACCGAGTTTATCGAACAGGATACCGAAGAAGCCCGTCAGCAGGCGACGCGTCCGATCGAGGTTATCGAAGGGCCGCTGATGGACGGTATGAACGTGGTGGGCGATCTGTTCGGCGAAGGCAAAATGTTCCTGCCGCAGGTGGTGAAATCGGCCCGCGTCATGAAGCAGGCGGTGGCGTATCTGGAACCGTTTATTGAAGCCAGCAAAGAGCAGGGCTCCAGCAACGGTAAAATGGTTATCGCCACCGTGAAGGGCGATGTGCATGACATTGGCAAAAACATTGTTGGCGTTGTTTTACAGTGCAACAACTATGAAATCATCGATCTTGGCGTCATGGTGCCGGCAGAAAAAATCCTCAAAACCGCGAAAGAAGTGAATGCGGATTTGATTGGTCTCTCCGGCCTGATTACCCCGTCGCTGGATGAAATGGTCAACGTGGCGAAGGAGATGGAACGTCAGGGCTTCACCATCCCGCTGCTGATTGGCGGCGCGACCACGTCCAAAGCGCACACGGCGGTGAAGATTGAGCAGAACTACAGCGGCCCGACGGTCTATGTCCAGAACGCCTCGCGTACCGTGGGCGTCGTGGCGGCGTTGCTGTCTGAAACCCAGCACGATGAGTTTGTCGCCCGTACCCGTAAAGAGTATGAAACCGTGCGCATCCAGCATGCGCGTAAGAAACCGCGCACGCCGCCGGTGACGCTGGCCGCCGCGCGTGATAATGACCTGGCATTTGACTGGGAAAGCTATACACCGCCTGTCGCTCATCGTCTGGGCGTGCAGGACGTTGAGGCCAGTATCGAAACGCTGCGCAACTACATCGACTGGACGCCGTTCTTTATGACCTGGTCGCTGGCCGGGAAATATCCGCGCATTCTCGAAGACGAGGTGGTGGGCGAAGAGGCGAAACGCCTGTTTAAAGACGCCAACGACATGCTGGATAAACTGAGTGCGGAGAAGACGCTCAACCCGCGTGGCGTGGTGGGGCTGTTCCCGGCAAACCGTGTGGGTGATGATATCGAAATTTATCGCGATGAGACGCGTACCCATGTGCTGGCGGTCAGCCATCATCTGCGTCAGCAAACGGAGAAGGTGGGTTTCGCCAATTATTGCCTGTCTGACTTTGTTGCGCCGAAACAGAGCGGCAAAGAGGATTACATCGGCGCCTTCGCCGTCACGGGCGGTCTGGAAGAGGATGCGCTGGCAGAGGCATTCGAGGCGCAGCATGATGATTACAACAAGATTATGGTCAAAGCGATCGCCGACCGTCTGGCGGAAGCCTTTGCGGAATACCTGCATGAGCGGGTGCGTAAAGTTTACTGGGGCTATGCGGCGAATGAGAACCTCAGCAACGAGGAGCTGATCCGCGAAAACTATCAGGGGATTCGTCCGGCGCCAGGCTATCCGGCCTGCCCGGAGCACACTGAGAAGGGCACCATCTGGCAACTGCTGGACGTGGAAAAACACACCGGCATGAAGCTGACCGAATCCTACGCCATGTGGCCGGGCGCTTCCGTTTCCGGTTGGTACTTCAGCCATCCTGACAGCAAGTACTACACCGTCGCGCAAATACAGCGCGATCAGGTGGAGGATTATGCGCAGCGTAAAGGGATGACGGTCGCAGAGGTAGAGCGCTGGTTGGCCTCCAACCTGGGCTATGATGCCGACTAGTTCATAAAACTGTCATTTTTCCTTACAACAAACAGGGTGCTCATCGGGCGCCCTGTCTCTTTATTGTTTTGAAACCCTTATACTGGAAGAAGGTTCACGGGGCTGCTTGCCGGATGGCGGCGTAAACGCTTATCCGGCCTACAAATATCCCCGTAAGCCGGATAAGCGCGGCGCCATCCGGTAAAAAGGCTGAACATCATAATAATGATAAGGAGTACCTGATTCTGTGTTAACTCTGCTACACCTGCTTTCTGCTGTTGCCCTGCTGGTGTGGGGCACCCATATTGTGCGTACCGGCGTGATGCGCGTTTTCGGCGCCCGTCTGCGTACCGTTCTCAGCCGCAGTGTTGAAAAGAAACCGCTCGCCTTCTGCGCGGGTATCGGCGTTACTGCGCTGGTGCAAAGCAGTAACGCCACGACTATGCTGGTGACGTCATTTGTCGCCCAGGATCTGGTCGCCCTGACGCCTGCACTGGTGATTGTGTTGGGGGCCGACGTGGGGACCGCGCTGATGGCGCGTATCCTTACCTTTGATTTGTCATGGTTATCGCCGCTGCTGATTTTCATCGGCGTTATCTTCTTTTTGGGGCGTAAGCAGTCACGCGCCGGACAACTGGGGCGAGTGGGGATCGGTCTTGGCCTGATACTGCTGGCGCTGGAGCTGATTGTGCAGGCGGTGACGCCGATTACTCAGGCGAATGGCGTACAGGTCATCTTCGCCTCGCTGACCGGCGACATCATGCTGGATGCGCTGATTGGCGCCATGTTTGCCATCATCAGCTATTCCAGCCTGGCTGCCGTCCTGCTGACGGCCACGCTGACGGCGGCGGGCATCATATCGTTCCCGGTCGCGTTGTGCCTAGTCATCGGCGCCAACCTTGGTTCCGGCCTGCTGGCGATGCTCAACAACAGCGCAGCTAATGCCGCCGCTCGCCGCGTGGCGCTGGGCAGTCTGCTGTTTAAGCTGGTGGGCAGCCTGATTATCCTGCCGTTTGTCCATGTGCTGGCCGATACGATGGATGCGTTACCGCTGCCAAAATCCGAACTGGTTATCTACTTCCACGTTTTTTACAACCTGGCGCGGTGTCTGGTGATGATTCCGTTCGCCGAACCGATGGCGCGTTTCTGTAAACGTATTATCCGCGATGAACCGGAACTGGATGCCCATCTGAAGCCTAAACATCTGGATGTCAGCGCGCTGGACACGCCAACGCTCGCGCTGGCCAATGCCGCCCGGGAAGCGCTGCGCATTGGTGATGCGATGGAGCAGATGATGGAAGGTCTGAAAAAGGTGATGCACGGCGAGCCGCGCGAAGAGAAAGAGCTGCGCAAGCTGGCGGATGATATCAACGTGCTTTACACCGCCATCAAACTCTATCTGGCGCGGATGCCGAAAGAGGAACTGGCGGAGGAAGAGTCGCGGCGCTGGGCGGAAATCATCGAGATGTCCCTGAACCTGGAGCAGGCCTCGGATATCGTCGAACGGATGGGCAGCGAGATTGCCGATAAGTCGCTGGCGGCGCGGCGGGCGTTTTCCATTGAAGGGCTGAAAGAGCTGGATGCGCTGTATGATCAGTTACTCAGCAACCTGCAACTGGCGATGTCGGTGTTTTTCTCCGGCGACGTCACCAGCGCCCGACGTTTGCGTCGCAGCAAACATCGTTTCCGTATTCTCAATCGTCGTTATTCACATGCGCATGTGGATCGCCTGCACCAGCAGAACGTACAGAGCATCGAAACCAGCTCATTGCATCTGGGACTGCTGGGCGATATGCAACGCCTGAATTCGCTGTTTTGTTCGGTGGCTTACAGCGTGCTGGAGCAGCCGGATGAAGACGACGAGCGGGATGACTATTGATTGCTGATTGCCGGATGGCGGCGTGAAATGCCTTATCCGGCCTACGTTATAAACACTATCCTGTAGGCCTGATAAACGTAGCGCCATCAGGCATTTTACATTCTACATGGCGACGATCAGAAGCGATGACCGGCTTCAAGAGGAACCGCTTCTTCACCCGCGTTGAACACATACGTCGTGTTCGGGCCGCCGAGCGTCGCCAGCCCCTTGCTCACCTGAATCCAGTTGCCTTCCGGCAGGCCAATCACCGTTAACTCTGGCGCGACCACCAGCAGCTCGCGAATACGCTGTTCGCGGGTTTCGCCTTTGTGACCTTCCGGCAACGCGTTAGTGAAGTGCGGGTTAATCTGCAACGGGAACAGACCCAGCGCATCAAACCCTTGTGGGTCAACGATCGGCATATCGTTAGTGGTGCGAATGGTCGGACAGGCAAGGTTCGCGCCCGCGCTCCAGCCGATATACAACGCGCCACGCTTAACGGCAGCCACGATGGGCGCCAGCAGCCCACGTTCACGGCTCTCTTTTAGCAACTGGAAAGTGTTCCCACCGCCGACAATCACCACTTCCGCATCGGCAATCGCTGCGACCGGATCGGCGACGCTATGAATACCGGTCACTGAAACGCCGAGCGGCGCAAGGACTGCGGTGGTTTTCGCTGTGTAATCGTCCCAGGTTTGCGTGACGCCAGCAAACGGGAGAAACACCGCTGAACGGCGGCCATGCAGTTGTTCCGCCACCAGCGGCAGCGCGTGTTCCAGCCAGGCTTTTCCCGGCAGAGTGGAGTTACTCAATAACAGCAGTTCCATGACATCTCCAGTAATCAAAAAGTAAAAACATCCGTGATGCTACCACCGCTCATCTTACCGCTTGCTGATGTGGCTCACGATGTGGTTATCGATATTCTGGAACGCGTCTCGCAGGGGGATTTCGTGATGTCATCGACTTTATGAGCAGCGGTGAGCCGCACTCCTGTCATTCGACGCTTTTTCCCTGACCGCAAGGTGCGGTATATTTCGCTTTTACAGGAGAATTTATGCAGCCCGACTCATCTGTCCGATTAAATAAATACATCAGTGAAAGCGGAATTTGCTCGCGTCGCGAGGCGGATCGCTACATTGAACAAGGGAATGTCTTCATTAATGGCAAACGCGCCACCATTGGCGATCAGGTGATGCCTGGCGACGTGGTGAAGGTTAATGGTCGGTTGATTGAGCCGCGCGAAGCGGAAGATCTGGTCTTTATCGCGCTGAACAAGCCAGTAGGGATTGTCAGTACCACGGAAGACAGCGAACGCGATAACATCGTGGATTTCGTGAACCATAGCAAACGTATTTTCCCGATTGGCCGCCTGGATAAAGACTCCCAGGGGCTTATCTTTCTTACCAATCACGGCGATCTGGTCAACAAAATCCTCCGTGCCGGTAACGATCACGAGAAAGAGTATCTGGTCACGGTTGATAAGCCGGTAACGGATGACTTTATTCGCGGTATGGGCGCGGGCGTCCCGATCCTCGGCACGGTGACCAAAAAGTGCAAGGTGAAGAAGGAAGCGCCGTTTGTTTTCCGCATTACCCTGATTCAGGGGCTGAACCGCCAGATCCGCCGCATGTGCGAGCACTTTGGTTATGAAGTGACGAAACTCGAACGCACGCGCATTATGAACGTGAGTTTATCCGGTCTGCCGCCCGGCGAGTGGCGGGATCTGACGGATGACGAACTCATCGCTCTGTTTAAGCTGATCGAAAACTCTTCATCAGAAGCCAAACCGACGTCGAAGGCGAAAGCGAAGCCGAAAACGGCGGGCATTAAGCGTCCGGTGGTGAAAATCGAAAAAACCAACGAGAAAGCGCGCCCGGCGTCAAACGGAAAACGCTTTACCTCGCCGGGGCGGAAGAAGAAAGGGCGTTAACGTCTGCCGCGCGTCGGCGTATTGGCCGACCAGGAAAACGACGCCTCAGTATCTGGTTTATAAGCCTGCTTTTTCTTCAACTGGCGGGCTTTTTTGGCCTCTGCTTCGCGTAGCGCCATTAACTTATCAATGTACTCCTTTTTCACGCTGTTGGTTTCCGCATTCGTGAGCGGGCGGCCATGTGCAATGCGCGCGCGGTCGAGCAGCGTTTTCAGTTCACGCTGCTCGCGCTCGGTCATCTCTTTTTGGGTGATGCGTGGGAGTGCCATAAATGTACCCTCGGTCAGTCAGATAACCCAGTGTACGGCAAAGTGCAGAGGCTGTGTAGGCCGGATAAGGCGTTAGCCACCATCCGGCGACGTGCACGGATTGCGCCTGATGGCGCTACGCTTATCAGGTCTACACCTTCACCCTATCACGCGGCTTCTCGGCAATCGGCTTGCCTGACCAGTAACCGGCCAGCAGTGAGCCGGAGAGGTTATGCCAGACCGAGAACAGCGCGCCGGGGAGCGCGGCCAGCGGAGAGAAGTAAATTTTACCGAGCGCCGCCGCAAGGCCGGAGTTCTGCATTCCAACTTCAATCGCCAGCGTGCGGCAGGTGGACTCATCAAAGCCAAACAGGCGACCGCCCCAGTAACCGCCGAGCAGACCAATGGTGTTGTGCAGGATCACCGCCACAATCACCACAAAACCAACGGATGCGATATGCGAGGCGGAACCGGCCACCACTGCGCTGATGATCGCCAGAATGCACACCATTGAGAACGCAGGCAGATAAGGCTCCACGGTTTTTACCACGCGAGGAAACAGGTGGTGAATGACCAGCCCAAGCGCGATTGGAATCACGACGATCTGTAAAATGCTGAGCAGCATCCCCATCACATCCACCTGAATATGCGCATCCACATACAGGCGCGTCAGCAGCGGTGTCGCGACCACGCCAACCAGCGTGGAAACCGATGAGATAGTAACCGAAAGCGCCACATCCCCTTTCGCCAGATAGATCATGACGTTAGATGCTGTTCCGCTGGCGACGCTGCCCACCAGTACCATCCCGGCAGAGAGGTCCGGCGGCATGTTAAACAGTATCGCCAGTAGCCAGGCGGCGAGCGGCATCACCAGATAATGCAGGAAAATACCGGCAGCGACAGGCGCCGGGCGGGAAAGCACGCGTTTAAAGTCGTCGAGCTTAAGGTGTACGCCCATGCCGAACATAATCAGCATCAGCAGCGTGGTCACCCACGAGCCAATGGGGGTGAAGGTCGATGGCGTGTAATACGCAATAACAGAGAGCAGCAGCGCCCATAACGGGAACAGCCGGGTGATAACGGATAACATAATAAATTCCTTGCAGTATTGTCGTGTTGTTTAGTTATAAAAAAGCCGGGTTCGAGCCCGGCTATAGGTATTATTTATCGCGTGAGGAAATTTTATTCAAACAAATTATGATGAAGCTTCTGCACGACCTGCTCCGCTTCGGCGCCAGGCACCAGGAAACAGAGGTTATGGCTGGATGCGCCATAGCAAATCATGCGGATGTTGAACGGTTCCAGTACGCCGAACACTTCTTTACCGACGCCGCAGGCTTTAGACAGATCGTTGCCAATCAGCGCGACCAGTGCGAGATTTTCTTCCACTTCTACCCGGCATAGCGCGGAAAGCTCCATCAGCAAAGACTGCGTCAGCAGCGTGTCGCCCGTTGAAGTGGAACCGGTGGTATCCAGCGTCAGCGCCACGCTCACTTCCGAGGTGGTGATTAAATCTACGGAGATATTGTGCCGCGCCAGAATGCCGAACACTTCCGCCAGGAAACCACGCGAATGCAGCATATTCAGGCTGTGCAGCGTTAACAGCGTCTGTTTGCGACGCAGCGCCAGCGCGCGGAAGAGAGGTGGGTTTTGGGTTTTATTGCATACCAGCGTCCCGCCCGCTTTTGGATCCTTACTGGAGCCGACGAAAACCGGGATATCGCTGCGTACGGCGGGCAGCAGCGTTGCAGGGTGCAGCACCTTCGCGCCAAAGGTCGCCATTTCCGCCGCTTCTTCAAAGGCGATTTCATCGATACGCTGCGCGGCAGGCACCACGCGCGGGTCGGTGGTGTAGATGCCCGGCACATCCGTCCAGATATCGACGCGCGCCGCGTGCAGCGCTTCTGCAAGCAGCGCCGCCGTGTAGTCGCTGCCGCCGCGTCCCAGCGTCGTTGTGCGGCCTTTGCTTTCGCTGCCGATAAAGCCCTGGGTGATGACCAGACCCTCTGCCAGGCGTGGGGCAAGCTGTAGCGTGGCCAGCTCCGACAGCGCTGCGATATCCGGTTCCGCGCGGCCAAAACGATCGCTGGTGCGCATCACCTTACGCACGTCAAACCACTGCGCCTGAATATTGCGCTCGCGCAGGATCTCCACAAACAGCAGGGTGGACATCAGCTCGCCGTGACTCACCAGCTCGTCGGTCAGGGCCATTGACGTCGCCAGTGAAGCCGCTTCGGCAAGCGTGGTGATGTTTTCCAGCAGACGCTCGATCTCTTCGCGGATAACGTTCGGGTAACGCAGACGCTCCAGAATATCGAACTGAATTTTACGAATGGCGTCGAGTTTTTCGAAGCGCTCTGGCGGTTCCAGCCCTTCTGCCAGCGCTACCAGCAGATTGGTGACGCCCGCAGAGGCGGAAAGCACCACTAAGCGTGCGTTAGCATCGGAAAGCACCACGTCGGCGCTACGGTTCATGGCGTCAAAATCGGCGACGCTGGTTCCGCCAAATTTGGCGACGACGAGCGGGGAAACAGCAGTTGTCATATCAACCTCGTGTCAGGGAATGAAAAAAGCGACCATGGCACAAGGGCAGAACAGAAACCGGTGCAGGCGCAAATACCGTATTTATAAATAAAATGTGTGGCTGGGACTGTCAACGCCGGGATTATGCGGATTTTTTATGCTGTCCTGGCCCTCAGTAACAGTGCTTATAACGACTATACCCGTCATACTTCAAGTTGCAGATGTGTTGGCTGCACTCAGAAACCCCAGTCACATAGTTATCTATGCTCCTGGGGATTTCTTCCCTTGCCGCCTTCCTGCAACTCGAATTATTTAGGGTATATACTTTTCGCTGCTTTTTATCCGCGTTTGATTCGCGTTCGGGCTAACGGCACTAAAACAATCACACTTTTTTGTGACTGGCGTTACAATCGATCTCAGTCACAATTCTCAAATCAGAAGAGTATTGCTAATGAAAAACATCAATCCGACGCAGACTTCTGCCTGGCAGGCACTACAAAAACACTACGACGACATGAAGGACGTTACTATCGCGGATCTTTTCGCGAAAGATAGCGACCGTTTTACCCGATTTTCCGCGACGTTTGACGATTTGATGCTGGTGGATTTCTCCAAAAACCGCATCACCGAAGAGACGCTGGCGAAATTGCAGGATCTGGCGAAAGAGACCGATCTGGCCGGTGCGATTAAGTCCATGTTCTCTGGCGAAAAAATCAACCGTACCGAAGACCGTGCCGTGCTGCACGTTGCGCTGCGTAACCGTAGCAATACCCCGATTATCGTTGACGGCAAAGATGTGATGCCGGAAGTGAATGCGGTGCTGGAGAAGATGAAAGCCTTCTCTGAAGCGATTATTTCAGGTCAATGGAAAGGTTACACCGGTAAAGCGATCACTGACGTGGTCAACATCGGTATCGGTGGTTCCGACCTGGGGCCGTTCATGGTGACTGAAGCGCTGCGCCCGTACAAAAACCATCTGAATATGCACTTTGTGTCTAACGTCGATGGCACCCACATCGCCGAAGTGCTGAAGAAAGTAAACCCGGAAACCACTCTGTTCCTGGTGGCGTCTAAAACCTTCACAACGCAGGAAACCATGACCAACGCCCACAGCGCGCGCGACTGGTTCCTGAGCACCGCGAATGATGAAAAACACGTCGCGAAACACTTTGCGGCGCTTTCCACCAATGCGAAAGCGGTGGGTGAGTTTGGTATCGACACCGCCAACATGTTCGAGTTCTGGGACTGGGTCGGCGGTCGTTACTCTCTGTGGTCGGCGATTGGCCTGTCTATCATCCTGTCTGTCGGCTTTGACAACTTCGTTGAATTGCTGTCCGGCGCGCATGCGATGGATAAACACTTCTCCACAACACCGGCTGAGAAAAACCTGCCGGTGCTGCTGGCGCTGATCGGTATCTGGTACAACAACTTCTTTGGCGCAGAAACCGAAGCGATTCTGCCGTACGACCAGTATATGCACCGTTTTGCGGCCTACTTCCAGCAGGGCAATATGGAGTCCAACGGCAAGTATGTTGACCGTAACGGCAATGCCGTAGACTACCAGACTGGCCCAATCATCTGGGGTGAACCGGGCACCAACGGCCAGCACGCGTTCTACCAGCTGATTCACCAGGGGACGAAGATGGTGCCTTGCGACTTTATCGCCCCGGCGATAACCCATAACCCGTTGTCCGATCACCATCAGAAACTGCTGTCTAACTTCTTCGCTCAGACCGAAGCGCTGGCGTTCGGCAAATCCCGCGAGGTGGTTGAGCAGGAATATCGCGATCAGGGGAAAGATCCGTCTCAGCTTGAGCATGTGGTGCCGTTCAAAGTGTTCGAAGGCAACCGCCCGACGAACTCCATCCTGCTGCGTGAAATCACGCCGTTTAGCCTGGGGGCGTTGATTGCGCTGTATGAGCACAAAATCTTCACTCAGGGCGCGATCCTGAACATCTTCACC
Source organism: Citrobacter sp. CK191 (assembly GCF_030333435.1). Taxonomy (NCBI): domain Bacteria; kingdom Pseudomonadati; phylum Pseudomonadota; class Gammaproteobacteria; order Enterobacterales; family Enterobacteriaceae; genus Citrobacter; species Citrobacter sp. CK191. The sequence continues at coordinate 23,159 of NZ_JAOWFX010000034.1, forward strand.
TTCGACCAGTGGGGCGTTGAGCTGGGCAAACAGCTGGCTAACCGTATCCTGCCGGAACTGGGTGATGATAAAGCGATTTCCAGCCATGACAGTTCAACTAACGGTCTGATTAACCGTTATAAAGCATGGCGTGCCTGATGGCGTAACGCCCGGTGGCGCTACGCTTACCGGGCCTACAAACGGCGCGTCCTGTAGGCCGGATAAGGCGTTCCGCCGCCATCCGGCAGAAAAGTGATATATCTGTAATTAGAGCCGATATTATTATCGGCTTTTTTTATAAGATAATTCCGGTTGTCTGTGCTATTCCGCAAAAATTTATATTGAGCTTAATCCTAAAATAATGAATAACCCGTAAGTTACTCGGTGTTATTTTCAGAGTATACGGATAATAAATATTGCATTGTTTTATTTTAATATGATGTTTTTAAAAGATATTTAATTAGCATATAAATGCCATTCCAGCCAAAAGTTTAATTATCCTAAAACCGTCTCGCTATTTAGACCTGTCGCAATCCACATGCTTTAGTTGTGTATACTCGATCCCGCCTGAATCGTTTTTCGGGTAAATCTCCATTCATTCAATGAAGGGATATTGTGATGAAAAAAGCTCTGTATGGCATTTTTGCCATATCTGCGCTTGCGGCGACTTCTGTCTGGGCCGCCCCCGTTCAGGTGGGTGAAGCAGCAGGGTCGGCGGCGACGTCGGTATCCGCGGGAAGTTCCTCCGCGACCAGCGTCAGCACCGTAAGCTCGGCGGTGGGCGTCGCTCTGGCGGCGACCGGCGGTGGCGATGGTTCTAATACCGGAACCACTACCACCACAACCACCAGTACCCAGTAACACCGGTACGTTTAATCATAACCACACTTCGGTGTGGTTATTTTAGCTTGCCTGAGCCTGTGGGACTTCCTGGCCGGGGCCACCCGGCAATAATGCGGAGAAGAGTCGTGAAGCGACCTGGAATTATCATCATTTGCCTGCTGTTACAGGCTTGCTCAGCCACCACTAAAGGTCTGGGTAATTCGCTGTGGGACAGTCTGTTCGGTACGCCGGGCGTACAACTGACGGACGATGACATTCAAAACATGCCTTATGCCAGCCAGTACATGCAACTCAATGGCGGGCCGCAGCTGTTTGTGGTGCTCGCTTTCGCAGAGAACGGGCAGCAGAAATGGGTGACGCAGGATCAGGCCACCATCGTGACCCAGCATGGCCGCCTGATTAAAACCCTGCTCGGCGGCGACAATCTGATCGGTGTGAACAATCTGGCGGCTGACCCATTGGCCAGACCGACACAAATCGTAGATGGCGCAACGTGGACGCGCACGATGGGCTGGACGGAACATAAACAGGTGCGTTACGCCACCGCCCGCTCGGTCTTCAAATGGGATGGCGCTGACAGCATTAAGGTCGGTAGCGATGTAACCGCCGTTCGCGTACTGGATGAAGAGGTTACAACCGACCAGGCGCGCTGGCATAACCGCTACTGGATCGACAGCGAAGGGCAAATCCGCCAGTCGGAGCAGTATCTGGGGGCGGACTACTTCCCGGTGAAAACCACGCTCATTAAGGCGGCAAAACAATGATGAAACAGACCATTGCAGCGCTGGCCTTGAGTTTGTGCGCTTCCTCATCTTTTGCCGCAGGCACCGTGAAGGTGTTTGCCGCAGGCAGCACTGAACCGAAGACGCTCACCGGCGCGGAACATCTGATCGATCTGGTCGGGCAGCCGAGACTGGCGAACAGCTGGTGGCCTGGCGCGGTTATCAGCGAAGAGCGGGCTACCGCCACGGCGCAGCGCCAGCAGCAGGAATTATTGGGCCGCCTGGCTGCGTTTGGCGCAGAGAAAAGCGGCGATGACGCCGCCGCAATCAATACGCTGCGCCAGCAGGTGCAGACATTAAAAGTGACTGGCAGACAGCTCGTTAACCTTGACCCGGATACCGTGCGCGTCAGCGAACGGGGCAATCCGCCGTTGCAGGGCCATTACACGCTGTGGGTTGGCGGGCAGCCGACAGATATTACGCTGTTTGGATTGGTTAGCCAGCCGGGTAAACGGCCCTTCAGCCCGGGGCGGGACGTGGCCAGTTACCTTGATGAGCAAAGCCTGCTCAGCGGGGCGGATCGCAGCTATGCGTGGGTTGTCTATCCCGACGGACGCACGCAGAAAGCGCCGGTCGCTTACTGGAACAAGCGTCACGTTGAGCCGATGCCAGGCAGCATCATTTTTGTCGGTCTTACGGATTCTCTATGGAGCAACACGCCGGATGCGCTTAACGCCGACATTCTTCGTACTCTGACGCAGCGGATACCCGAATAATGAAAAAAACACATCTGCTCAGCTTACTGGCGCTGGGCATCAGCGCAGCCTGCCATGCCGAAACATATCCGGCCCCCATTGGGCCGTCACAATCTGACTTCGGCGGCGTGGGGCTGCTGCAAACGCCAACGGCGCGAATGGCGCGGGAAGGGGAGATGAGCCTGAACTATCGTGATAACGATCAGTATCGCTACTACTCCGCGTCGATACAGTTGTTCCCGTGGCTGGAAACCACGCTGCGCTATACCGACGTGCGTACCAGACAATACAGCAGCGTGGAGTCGTTTTCCGGCAACCAGACCTACAAAGACAAAGCCTTCGACCTGAAACTGCGGTTATGGGAAGAGAGCTACTGGATGCCGCAGGTGGCGGTCGGCGCAAGGGATATCGGCGGGACGGGGCTGTTCGATGCGGAATACATCGTGGCGAACAAAGCCTGGGGGCCGTTTGATTTCTCGCTCGGTCTTGGCTGGGGTTATCTGGGCACCAGCGGCAACGTGAGCAATCCGTTTTGCTCATACAGCGATAAATTCTGTCACCGCGATAACAGTTATAAACAGGCCGGTTCCGTCAACGGCAGCGATATGTTCCACGGGCCAGCGTCGCTGTTTGGCGGGGTGGAGTATCAAACGCCCTGGCAGCCGCTGCGCCTGAAACTGGAGTATGAAGGCAACAATTATCAGCAGGATTTCGCGGGTAAGCTGGAGCAGAAGAGCAAGTTTAACGTCGGCGCCATTTACCGCGTCACCGATTGGGCCGACGTTAACCTCAGCTATGAACGCGGCAACACCTTCATGTTTGGCGTGACGCTGCGGACAAACTTCAACGATTTGCGCCCATCGTATAACGATAACGCGCGACCGAAATATCAGCCTGAACCGCAGGACGCCATCCTGCAACACTCGGTCGTCGCTAACCAGTTGACGCTGCTGAAATACAACGCCGGACTGGCGGACCCTAAAATTCAGGTGAAAGGCGATACGCTGTACGTCACCGGCGAGCAGGTGAAATACCGTGACTCGCGGGAAGGGATCGAACGCGCGAATCGGATCGTCATGAACGATCTGCCAGAAGGGGTTCGCACGATCCGCGTGACGGAAAACCGTCTCAATATGCCGCAGGTCACTACGGAAACCGATGTCGCCAGCCTGAAACGCCATTTGGAAGGTGAGCCATTAGGACACGAGACCCCACTGGCGCAAAAACGTGTGGAGCCGATCGTGCCGGAAGCAACCGAGCAGGGTTGGTATATCGATAAATCGCGCTTTGATTTCCATATCGATCCGGTGTTGAACCAGTCTGTCGGCGGCCCGGAAAATTTCTATATGTACCAGCTTGGCGTGATGGGGACGGCGGATTTGTGGGTAACGGATCATCTGCTTACCACCGGCAGTTTGTTTGCCAATATCGCCAACAATTACGACAAATTTAACTACACCAATCCACCGAACGATTCGCATCTTCCGCGTGTGCGTACCCATGTGCGCGAATATGTGCAGAACGATATCTATGTGAATAACCTGCAAGCCAACTACTTCCAGTACCTCGGCAACGGTTTCTACGGCCAGGTTTACGGCGGTTATCTGGAGACCATGTACGGCGGCGCAGGGGCGGAAGTGCTGTATCGCCCGGTCGACAGCAACTGGGCGTTTGGTCTTGACGCTAACTACGTGAAACAGCGTGACTGGCGTAGCGCGCAGGATATGATGAAATTCACCGATTACAGCGTGAAAACCGGCCACTTGACCGCCTACTGGACGCCGTCGTTTGCTCAGGATGTGCTGGTGAAAGCGAGCGTCGGTCAATATCTGGCTGGCGACAAGGGCGGTACGCTGGAAATCGCGAAACGTTTTGACAGCGGCGTGGTGGTTGGCGGCTATGCCACGATCACCGATGTGTCGCCGGACGAGTACGGGGAAGGGGATTTCACCAAAGGCGTGTACGTGTCGGTGCCGTTGGATCTCTTCTCGTCCAGCCCAACCCGCAGCCGCGCAGCGATTGGCTGGACGCCGCTGACGCGTGACGGCGGTCAGCAGCTTGGCCGGAAGTTTGGTCTGTACGATATGACCAGCGACCGCAACGTGAATTTCCGCTGATCGAGCCGTTTACGCCGCCATCCGGCAATTTACAGGCGACGCAATAATTTTGCCGGGTTTCCGGCATATACGCCTTTCTCGGTGATCGATTTAGTGACCACGCTTCCCGCGCCGATCACTGTGCCGTCGCAAATGCTGACGGCCAGGATGGTCGCGCCGCTGCCGATGGAAACATTGCTGCCGATCTCAATTCGCCCCCAGTTCTGCCTGTTCGGGTCAGGCTTTCCTTCACGAAACATGTCGTTAGCGAACATTACGCCGTGGCCGATAAAGCAATCGCGTCCAATCGTGACATATTCGCAAACAAACGTATGGGACTGAATTTTTGTGTTTGCGCCAATCTGTGTATTGCCCTGTATTTCGACAAAAGGTCCGATGAAAACATTGTCGCCAAGCTGGCAGTCGTACAGGTTTGCGGGCTCATAAATCACCACATTTTCACCGCAGGTGACGTTGCGGACGGTAGCGTGTTTTAACTGCATTTTCCCTTCTCTTTGAAACATGCCGTGACAGAGATCATTCTCCGCTGACCTTTGCTGCACAAAACATAAACAAAAAATATAGATCTCCGTCACATTTTTGCGTTATACAGGAACCTTGCTACTGAGAAAGAGGGTGCTGCTATGACGTCACTATCTCGTCCACGCGTGGAGTTTATCTCCACGATCCTACAGACCGTGCTGAATCTTGGGCTGTTAAGTCTGGGCCTGATCCTGGTCGTTTTCCTCGGTAAAGAGACCTTACATCTGGCGGATGTGCTGTTCGCGCCGGAGCAAACCAGCAAATACGAGCTGGTGGAAGGGCTGGTGGTCTACTTTCTCTACTTTGAGTTTATTGCGTTGATTGTGAAGTATTTCCAGTCAGGTTTTCATTTCCCGCTGCGCTACTTTGTCTATATCGGGATCACCGCGATTGTGCGCCTGATCATCGTCGATCATAAATCGCCGATGGATGTGCTGATCTACTCTGCGGCGATCCTGTTATTGGTGATCACCCTGTGGTTATGTAATTCGAAACGGTTAAAACGGGAATAAAAAAAGGCGCTCCGAGGAGCGCCGAAGAACAGTCACAAGTTGGGATAATATAAGTTGAGGGTTGCAGTGGCATTGCCCGTTTCCGGGCAGGTACATCAATGAAACTTAGCCTTTCACACCGCCTGCCGTCAGGCCGTTGACCAGCCAACGCTGGGCCAGCAGGAACACCAGCGTGATCGGGATGGCGGACAACACGGCTGCGGCGGCAAAATCGCCCCACAGATAGTTTTGCGGGTTGAGGTACTGCTGCATACCTACCGCCAGGGTATAGCTGTTTACATCACGCAGTAACAGCGAGGCGACAGGAACTTCAGTGATGGCGGCAATGAACGACAGAATAAAGACCACCGCCAGAATCGGCACCGAGAGCGGCAGCAGCACCAGGCGGAAAGCCTGCCACGGCGTCGCGCCATCCAGCGCCGCCGCTTCTTCCAGCGAACCGTCGATGGTTTCGAAATAGCCTTTAATCGTCCAGACGTGCAGCGCAATCCCGCCCAGGTAAGCGAAAATCACCCCCCCGTGGGTATTCAGACCGATAAACGGAATGTACTGGCCGAGACGGTCGAACAACGCGTACAACGCCACCAGTGACAGTACCGCCGGGAACATCTGGAAAATCAGCATCCCTTTGAGCAACGTCGCTTTGCCGGGAAAGCGCATACGGGCAAACGCGTAAGCGCAGGTCGTAGAGAGCGCCACGATGCCAATGGCGGTGATCGCCGCGACTTTGATCGAGTTCCACAGCCATAACAGAACCGGGAAGGGGGGCGGCGTGACACGGCCATCAGCGTGTTCCACGCTGAAGCCCAATGCCAGCCGCCAGTGCTCCCAGGAGATGCGTTCCGGGATCAGGCTCCCGGTTGCGAAGTTGCCTTCACGCAGCGAAATGGCGATGACCATCAGCAGCGGGAACATGATTGCCGCGATAAAAATCAGCAGCCCTAAGTGCGTGATGAAGAGACGCAGCTTTTGAGATTTGGGTTGAACCATTGCCATTGTTGTTATCTCCCTTAATCAAACTTCATACGCGTGGCTTTCAGGTTCACGATGGCCAGCGCGCCAACCAGCAGGAAGATCAGCGTGGCGATCGCGGCCGCCAGACCGAAGTCCTGGCCCCCGCCGCCTTCAAAGGCGATGCGGTAGGTGTAGCTCACGAGCAGGTCGGTATAACCGGCTGGCGTAGTGGTGCCGAGGCGGTCCGGGCCGCCGTTAGTCAGAAGCTGAATCAGTACGAAGTTGTTAAAGTTAAAGGCAAAGCTGGCGATCATCAGCGGCGTCAGCGGCTTAATCAGCAGCGGGAATGTAATCTTAAAGAAGTTCTGGAACGGCCCCGCGCCGTCCATTGCCGACGCTTCGTACAGATCGTCTGGAATCGCTTTCAGCAGGCCCATGCAGAGGATCATCATGTACGGATAGCCCAGCCAGGTGTTGACGATAATGACCATCGTGCGGGCGGTGTTCGGGTCGCTGAACCAGGCCGGTTTGAGGCCAAACAGCGCGCTCAGCATCATGTTGATCTCACCAAAGCTCTGGTTGAACAAACCTTTGAAGATCAGAATCGAGATGAACGACGGCACCGCATACGGCAGAATCAGCAGCACGCGGTAAATCGCTTTACCTTTCAGCGCTTCCCACTGTACGAGGCAGGCCAGCACCATCCCAACCGCCACGGTCAGCAGCACGGTGAGAACTGAGAACACCACGGTCCAGACGAAGATCGCGAAGAACGGTTTCTGGATGCCCTCGTCAGTAAAGACGCGGGAGAAATTGTCCCAGCCGATGGTCACGGTGTAGCCTGGGCTCAGTTTTTCGTCGCCCCAGTTGCCGTCCGCGTTGATGGCCTGATAGTAGCCAATATCGTTGTTTGGCCGATACGCCACGCCGCTCTGGTTATTTGTCAGCGTGCCGTCGCTGGCGAGGGTATAGAGCGGCTGGGTGCCGGAAAACTGGCGCAGCGAGCTCATGATGACCTTGCTTTCATCGGGTAAAACAGCGGTAAGCTGGTTCAGCGCCTGACGATTTTGGGTGATGATGCGCAGGTTGGCGCGTTCACCGGCCGGCAGCGCGTCAGCCTCTTTCAGTTGCAGTTTTTGTTCGCCGCCGAATTTAAAGGCGTCGGAGAGATAATTCTTGCCGGTTTCGCCGTCGGTGAGGGCCAGTTGCCACTCGTCACCCGCCGGATACAGGCCAAAGTTATAGGTTTTGCCCGCCTGATAAGAACGATCCATCAGCACCTGCTGGGCGCGTTCAAAGGTGAGCTGGTTGGTGCTGCTGTAGTTGGTAAAGGCGATGGCGATAGTGCAGACCAGCGGGAACAGGACAAACAGCCCCATACCGGCCATGCCCGGATAAACATAACGCCAGGCATAAGTTTTACGATTCGCGAAAATATACAGGCCAGCAGAGCTTAAAATCAGCGTCATGATGGCAAACAGGTACTCCCCTTGTGCGTACATTAAAACTACAAGGTAACCCACCAGCAGGCCCAGCAGACCAATCGCTGACCACTTCAGCGCGTCGCTTCGCCACCAATGTTTCTTTTTAATGACATCCATGGGGATCTTCCTCTACAACTTTGAAATCCTGTAGGTCAGCGTGCCTGATGGCGCTGCGCTTCTCCGGCCTACCTGTTCTGTAGGCCGGATAAGGCATTGATGCCGCCAGCCGGCACACGACCTGAACATTACTTGGTGATACGGCCCTGCGCGTCTTTCAGCGCGGCGTCGACAGTCTGACGACCGCTGGCAGCGTTGATAACTGCCGTACGAACCGCATACCAGAAGGCTGACATCTGCGGAATGTTTGGCATGATTTCGCCTTTCTGGGCGTTATCCATCGTGGCGGCGATACGCGGATCTTTCGCTAACTGATCCTGGAAGGATTTCAGCGCAACCGCGCCCAGCGGTTTGTCCTTGTTCACGACGTCCAGACCCTGATCGGTCAGCAGGTAGTTTTCGAGGAACTCTTTCGCCAGCTCTTTGTTCGGGCTGGCGGCGTTAATGCCCGCGCTCAGCACGCCAACGAACGGTTTAGACGGTTTGCCTTTGAATGTCGGCAGCAGTGTCACGCCGTAATTGATTTTGCTCTTGTCGATGTTTGACCACGCCCACGGACCGTTGATGGTCATCGCCGTTTCGCCTTTGTTAAAGGCGGCTTCCGCGATGGAGTAATCGGTATCGGCGTTCATGTGTTTGTTTTTGATCATATCGACCAGGAAGCCCAGACCGGCTTTCGCCCCTGCGCTGTCTACGCCGACATCTTTCACGTCATACTTACCGTTCTCAAACTTGAACGCGTAACCGCCATCGGCGGCAATCAGCGGCCAGGTGAAGTACGGTTCTTGCAGGTTGAACATCAGCGCGCTCTTACCTTTCGCTTTCAGCTCTTTATCCAACGCCGGGATCTCTTCCCAGGTTTTCGGCGGGTTCGGAACGAGGTCTTTGTTGTAAATCAGGGACAGCGCTTCAACGGCGATTGGGTAGGCGATCAGCTTGCCATTGTAACGCACCGCATCCCAGGTGAACGGATAGAGCTTGTCCTGGAACGCCTGGTCCGGGGTGATCTCAGCCAGCAGGCCAGACTGTGCGTAGCCGCCAAAACGGTCATGCGCCCAGAAGATGATGTCCGGGCCGTCACCGGTGGCCGCAACCTGAGGGAATTTCTCTTCCAGCTTGTCCGGGTGCTCAACGGTGACTTTAATGCCGGTGTCTTGTTCGAATTTTTTGCCCACTTCAGCGAGGCCGTTGTAGCCTTTGTCGCCGTTAATCCAGATAACCAGCTTACCTTCTTCAATCTTGGCGAGAGCCGAGGCGGAAAACATCATCGTCGTCAGTGCGGACAATGCGAGGATGCGTGCGCCAGTTTTGATTTTCATATCTCCCATCCTTTTTGGTGATGTGCTCGTGGATACACAGAGGTGGCTTAACGGTATCTAGTTTCTTTATACGACAACCTCTTTCCATCCTCCTTACCCCTACGCCCCACCCCTTCTTTATGTGATCTGTGTTGCATAAATGTGAGTAATGCGTGTTGGCGCACATAAAAACACCGCGATTTTTGCAGGTGACATCACGAAATTCCTCGGCGGGGCGCGGCACGGGTCTCAGACGCTGCTCCCTCATCCTCCCGCCTCCTCCCCCATAAAAAAGCCGGGGGGTGGAGGATTTACGCAATCAAGGGATCACGCATAGTCAGGCCATCATGAATGTTGCTGTCGATGACAGGTTGTAACGAAGGGAGAAGGGCATGGCGAGCGTACAGCTACGAAATGTAACGAAAGCCTGGGGTGACGTGGTGGTATCGAAAGATATCAATCTCGACATTCACGAAGGGGAATTCGTGGTGTTTGTCGGACCGTCAGGCTGCGGGAAATCGACCTTGCTGCGTATGATCGCCGGACTTGAAACCATCACCAGCGGAGATCTGTTCATTGGGGAAGCCCGTATGAACGACATCCCGCCCGCCGAACGCGGCGTGGGGATGGTTTTCCAGTCCTATGCGCTCTACCCCCACCTGTCCGTGGCAGAAAACATGTCTTTTGGTTTGAAGCTGGCGGGGGCCAAAAAAGAGGTGATGAATCAGCGTGTGAATCAGGTGGCGGAAGTGCTGCAACTGGCGCACCTGCTGGAGCGCAAGCCGAAAGCGCTCTCCGGCGGCCAGCGCCAGCGCGTGGCGATAGGCCGCACGCTGGTGGCGGAACCGCGCGTGTTCCTGCTTGATGAGCCGCTGTCTAACCTTGATGCCGCTCTGCGCGTGCAGATGCGTATCGAAATCTCCCGCCTGCATAAGCGTCTGGGCCGCACGATGATTTACGTCACCCACGATCAGGTCGAAGCGATGACGCTGGCCGACAAAATCGTGGTGCTGGATGCCGGCCGCGTGGCGCAGGTCGGTAAGCCGCTGGAGCTGTACCACTATCCGGCGGATCGCTTCGTCGCGGGCTTTATCGGTTCCCCGAAAATGAACTTCCTGCCGGTGAAAGTCACCGCGACCGCTATCGAGCAGGTGCAGGTTGAGCTGCCGAACCGCCAGAACGTCTGGCTGCCGGTAGAAAGCAACGGCGTTCAGGTCGGGGCAAATATGTCGTTAGGTATTCGTCCAGAGCATCTGCTGCCCAGCGACATCGCCGATGTCACCCTGGAAGGCGAGGTTCAGGTCGTCGAACAACTTGGTCACGAAACACAAATTCATATCCAGATCCCCGCCATTCGTCAAAACCTGGTTTACCGCCAGAACGACGTGGTGTTGGTAGAAGAGGGTGCCACATTCGCTATCGGTCTGCCGCCAGAGCGTTGCCATCTGTTCCGTGAAGATGGTTCCGCATGCCGTCGGCTGCATAAGGAGCCAGGCGTTTAAGGTCCCCATTAAAAAAACAAAACGCAAAACCATTCGAGGATGCATCAAGGCGGCAAGTGAAAAAACACCGCCAACAAAGAGGCAGTCCGAAGGGGGACGCGTTTAAAGAAAAGCAATGATCTCAGGAGATAGAATAATGATTACTCTGCGCAAACTTCCTCTGGCGGTTGCCGTCGCAGCAGGCGTTATGTCTGCTCAGGCAATGGCAGTGGATTTCCATGGTTATGCTCGTTCCGGTATCGGCTGGACGGGTAGTGGCGGCGAACAACAATGTTTCCAGGCAACTGGCGCTCAAAGTAAATACCGTCTTGGTAACGAATGTGAAACCTATGCGGAATTGAAACTGGGTCAGGAAGTGTGGAAAGAAGGCGACAAGAGCTTCTATTTCGACACTAACGTGGCCTACTCCGTAGCGCAACAGAATGACTGGGAAGCAACCGATCCGGCGTTCCGTGAAGCCAACGTGCAGGGTAAAAACCTGATTGACTGGCTGCCAGGCTCCACCATCTGGGCGGGTAAGCGCTTCTATCAGCGTCATGACGTTCACATGATCGACTTCTACTACTGGGATATTTCTGGTCCTGGTGCGGGTATCGAAAACATCGACCTGGGCTTCGGTAAACTGTCTCTGGCAGCGACCCGCTCTCAGGAAGCCGGTGGTTCCTACACCTTCAGCAGCCAGGATATTTACAACTCTTCTAAAGACACCGCCAACGACGTCTTCGACGTGCGTTTAGCCGGTCTGGAAACGAACCCGGACGGCGTGCTGGAACTGGGTGTCGACTATGGTCGCGCAAACACCACTGACGATTATCGCCTGGCTGACGGCGCATCTAAAGACGGCTGGATGTTCACTGCTGAACATACCCAGAGCATGCTGAAGGGCTACAACAAGTTTGTGGTTCAGTACGCCACTGACGCGATGACCACGCAGGGTAAAGGTATTCCTCAGGGTTCTTACGGCTCGACTTTTGATATCGGCGAAGGCGACGATCAGCTCCATTATGTCGATCGTTACGTCAATAACAACGGTAAGCTGTGGCGTATTCTGGACCACGGGGCGATCTCTCTGGGCGACCGTTGGGACCTGATGTACGTCGGTATGTTCCAGAAACAGGATCTGGATAACGATCTGGGTACTGACTGGTGGACCGTGGGCGTTCGTCCGATGTTCAAATGGACGCCGATCATGAGCACCCTGCTGGAAGTCGGTTACGACAACGTCAAATCTCAGCAGACTGGCGATCGCAACAACCAGTACAAAATCACCCTGGCGCAACAATGGCAGGCTGGCGACAGCATCTGGTCCCGCCCGGCCATCCGTCTCTTCGCAACCTACGCGAAGTGGGATGAGAAATGGGGCTATATCAAAGACGGCGATAACACATTGCGTTATGCCGCATCGAATAACTCCGGCTTCAACACAACCAGCCGTGGCGACAACGATGAGTGGTCCTTCGGCGCCCAGATGGAAATCTGGTGGTAATACGTGACATAACGAGGGGGGCGCAAGTCCCCCGGTAACGAGATGCAGGCCGGATAAGGCGTAGCCGCTATCCGGCATTATCTGCACCGTTTCTCGCGGTTTAGCGCGCTATTGCCTGGCCACCGCTGAACCCGTGCTATCTGAGGTGATAACAATGAAAATGAAGAAAAGTCTCGTCGCCCTTTGTTTATCTGCGGGGTTGCTGGCAAGCGCACCAGGCATCAGCCTGGCGGATGTAAACTATGTTCCGCAAAACACCAGCGCAGCGCCTGCGATTCCGACCGCCGCACTACAACAACTCACCTGGACGCCTGTCGACCAGTCCAGTACGCAGTCCACACAGCTTTCTACCGGTGGTCAGCGGCTTGACGTCGCCGGTATTACAGGCCCGGTTGCCGCGTATAGCGTACCGGCGAACATCGGTGAGCTCACGCTGACATTGAGCAGCGAAGTTAACAAACAAACCAGCGTATTTGCACCGAACGTGCTGATTCTCGACCAGAACCTGACGCCTTCAGCGTTTTTCCCCAGCAGCTACTTTACCTACCAGGCCCCCGGCGTGATGAGCGCGGATCGTCTGGAGGGGGTGATGCGTCTGACGCCCGCGCTGGGCCAGCAGAAGCTGTACGTTCTGGTGTTTACCACCAATAACGATCTCCAGCAGACCACCACGCTGCTTGACCCGGCAAAAGCGTATGCGAAAGGCGTGGGTAATGCCGTCCCGGATATTCCCGATCCGATCGCGCGCCACACGACTGATGGCCTGCTGAAACTGAAAGTGAAAACCAACAGCAGCTCCAGCGTACTGGTTGGCCCGCTGTTTGGTTCTTCCGGTCCGGGACCGGTCACCGTCGGCAATACTGCGGCACCGGCGACCGCCTATACCGCACCAGCCGTTGCCGCGCCAGCGCCTGCCCCGGCGAAGAAAAGCGAGCCCATGCTGAACGACACGGAAAGCTACTTCAACAATGCGATTAAGGACGCGGTAGCGAAAGGTGACGTTGATAAAGCTCTGAAACTGCTTGATGAAGCCGAACGCCTGGGATCGACATCTGCCCGTTCCACGTTTATCAGCAGTGTAAAAGGCAAGGGGTAAGCGTCTCCCCACATTGCTGATTTTGCAACAACTGGTGCGTCTCCTGGCGCACCTTTTTTTTAGCATTCCATGCGAGTTGTTACACTTCTGTTGCGCAACCGATCACTTAATTATGTTTACGCCTCCCGTAATCTCTTTTCTGCGATACAATGCCTTTACGTTATGAAACGGAGAGTACGGCATGTCACACCCTGCGTTAACGCAACTGCGTGCGCTGCGCTATTTTAAAGAGATTCCTGCGCTGGATTCCCGGTTGCTCGACTGGTTACTTCTGGAAGATTCCATGACCAAACGTTTTGAGCAAGAAGGGAAACGGGTAAGCGTGACATTGCTTCGGGAAGCGTTTGTTGGTCCACATGAAGTGGCTGAAGAGGTGGCGCTGCTACCGGTCGAATCCCGCTACTGGTTACGTGAAATTTTGTTATGTGCAGACGGCGAACCCTGGCTTGCCGGGCGTACCGTCGTGCCTGAATCAACGTTGTGCGGCCCTGAGCTGGCCTTACAAAATCTGGGAAAAACGCCGTTAGGGCGCTACCTGTTTACATCATCAACGTTGACCCGAGATTTTATTGAGATTGGTCGTGATGCCGCACTGTGGGGGCGTCGTTCCCGCCTGCGTCTGAGCGGTAAGCCGCTGATGCTTACCGAGCTGTTTTTGCCCGCATCACCGTTGTATTAAGAGGAAAACAAAATGGAGTGGAGTCTGACGCAGAATAAGCTGTTGGCGTTTCACCGCCTGATGCGTACGGATAAGCCAATCGGCGCCTTACTGCTGCTCTGGCCGACATTATGGGCGCTGTGGGTAGCGACGCCGGGAGTGCCGCAACTGTGGATTCTGGCGGTGTTTGTCGCCGGGGTCTGGTTAATGCGCGCCGCCGGTTGCGTGGTCAACGATTATGCCGATCGTAAGTTTGATGGACATGTGAAACGCACGGCCAACCGACCGTTGCCCAGCGGGGCGGTCACGGAGAAAGAGGCGCGCACGCTGTTTGTCGTACTGGTAGCGCTCTCCTTCCTGCTGGTGTTAACGCTGAATACGATGACCATTCTGCTGTCGATTGCGGCGCTGGCGCTGGCGTGGGTCTATCCCTTCATGAAGCGTTACACCCACTTGCCGCAGGTTGTGCTGGGCGCGGCGTTTGGCTGGTCTATTCCTATGGCGTTTGCGGCGGTGAGTGAGTCCGTGCCGCTGAGCTGCTGGCTGATGTTCCTGGCCAATATCCTCTGGGCGGTAGCCTACGACACGCAGTACGCGATGGTTGACCGGGACGACGATCTGAAAATCGGCATTAAATCGACGGCCATTCTGTTCGGGCGACATGACAAACTTATTATCGGGATTTTGCAGATTGCGGTGCTGGCGCTAATGGCGCTGATTGGCTGGCTGAACGGGCTGGGCTGGGGGTATTACTGGTCGGTGCTGGTGGCCGGCGCGCTGTTTGTGTATCAGCAGAAACTGATTGTCGGGCGCGAACGTGAAGCCTGTTTTAAAGCGTTTATGAACAATAACTACGTCGGCCTGGTGCTGTTTTTAGGGCTGGCGATGAGTTACGTTGGCTGAAAAAAAGCCCGGTAGCGCTTACCGGGCCTACATAACATATTGCGCAGAACGTAGGCCGGGTAGGGCGAAGCCGCCACCCGGCTTTTTATTGTCACTCGCCCTGCGTTGCGCTCTCAATGGTCAGACGCACATCCGACGTGATCAAATCGGCCAGCATCTGATACACCTTCATCGTCTGCTCAGGCTCGGCGTCTCCGGTATCGCTGATGTATTTCTCATCACGCAGAGTCAGCACCAGGGAACTGAACACCGCTTTATCGAAGAACTCCGGCGCGTTAATGCCGTGCAGAACGGAAAGACGTTGCGCGACCGTGCGGCTCTCTTTTTCCAGCGTACCGCGGTTGATCGACGGATTCGCGCTCAGCAGCCAGAAGGTGATGGCATAGCGTTGCAGTGTTTCGCGCGCGCCAGCCGCCAGCAGTTGCAGCGTGCGAGAATGTGCCGGATTGATATGCAGCTCATCGTTCTGCACGGCGATCAGCCCCTGACGTTGCATCTCACTGCTCAGCGCGTCAATCACGCTGGCAAGCTCATCGTGTTCCCAGCGCAGGAACAGTTCCGCTTTCAGCATCGGATAGAGCACGTCAACATGCTGCATCAGCGCGTCACGCGAGATGTGGCGGTGCTGAGTAATGATGGCCGCCATCAGGGAAGGCAGAACCAGCATATGCGCGATGTTGTTGCGATAGTAGGTCATCAACACGGCCTGCTCGCGCGGCAGAATGATGATATCGCCGATGGTGTCTTTCTCGACCTCAAACTTGTTCATCTGCAAGGCGTGGTCGATCAGTTCACTGGCGCTCTGCGCAGGAACCGTAGAATCCGCCGCGTACGGCACGTTGCGCAGCAGACTCAGATAGCAGTCGAGCTGTTCAGTCAGTTGCTCACGGGTCAGAGAGCGCTGGCGGGAAGCTAGTAGCGCGGTGCAGCACAGGTTCATGGCGTTGGCCGCGCCGGCGTTGTTAATGCGCACCATCAGATCGGTGGCAATGTTATTCACCGTCGGCGTCAGCCAGGCCGGGCGGATAGACTCGATAGGATCGATGGATTCACGCCACTCCGGCACATGCTGGTTGAGGTAAGTCATCAATGGCATCGGTTCGCCAAAGTTGACGTAGCCCTGGCCCAGATTACGCAGCTTGCTTAAACCGCGCAACATCTGCGGCAGGCTCTCTTTCTCTTTCGTCGCGCCACGCAGCTCTTTGGCGTAAGTGCCCACTTCCATCACATGCTCATAGCCGATGTAGATCGGCACCAGCGTGATAGGACGCGTGCCGCCGCGCAACATTGCCTGAATGGTCATCGACAGCGTGCCGGTTTTCGGGTCGAGCAGACGACCGGTACGCGAGCGACCGCCTTCGACGAAATATTCGACTGAGTAACCACGGCTGAACAGCTCGCCCAGGTATTCACGGAAAACGGTGGAGTAGAGCTTGTTGCCCTTGAAGGTACGACGAATAAAGAACGCGCCCAGACGGCGGAAAATCGGACCCGCCGGCCAGAAGTTCAGGTTGATGCCCGCAGCGATATGCGGCGGCACCAGCCCCTGGTGATACAGCACGTAGGAAAGCAGCATATAGTCCATATGGCTGCGGTGGCAGGGCACATAGACAATTTCATGCCCGTCGTGCGCCAACTGACGAACGCGCTCGGCGTTATGGACGTTAATCCCCTGATAAAGACGGTTCCAGGTAAAGCCCAGAATACGGTCGGTCAGACGGATCATCTCGTAGGAGAAGTTGGCGGCAATCTCTTCCATCAGCGCAATGGCGTTTTGCTGCGCCTTTTCATGGGAGATTTTTTTGCTGCGCGCTTCATCTTCCACGGCGCGAGCGATGGCTTTTGAAGCCAGCAGCTTGTTAAACAGATCCTGACGGGCTGGCAGACGCGGCCCGACCGCCGCCAGACGTTGACGGGCGAAGTGCATACGCGCCACGCGCGCCAGTTTCTGCGCTATTGTCTTGTCAGTGCCGTGTTCGTCAGCCATCCGACGCAAAGACACGGACGGCGAGAAACGAACAAAGCTGTCGCGTCCCAGCCAGGAGACGGCAAAGAATTTCTGCACGCCGTTCAGCATACGTAAAGGCGGGTTCTCTTCTCCTTTTTCGCGCCCCGGAGAGCGGCCAAACATCACCGATACCGGCACCATTTGCACATCCAGATCGGGATTGCTGCGGTGGAGATCGAGATAGTTGTGGAAAAGCTTAATGGACTCTTCTTTTGGCGTGTAATAGGTGAAGACACGCGGCCCGCCGTGAATAAAGACATAACGCGGCAGCAGCGTTCCGTCGATCTCCAGCGGCTCCAGCGGGTCGGGAAGATCGTGCGCCAGACACTGGGCGCGCAGCGTCAGCAGGTCTGCTTTGGAGTTGTACGGCAATACGTACATAATAGGGCGCGATGTATCAAGCCCCAACTCCGGGGCAGGATCTGCCGGAATAGACTTGCTTTTTACCAGCACGCTTAATGGTAAATTCAGTAATTTGTAGTAAATTCGTGGCCAGCCGGACATAAACGATGTAAAGCCTCTGGTTAATAATGCAAATGCGCTGCAAGGATATCAGAAAGTCTGGTGAATTTCTGGTGTATCCCGTCATACTTCGCGCTGCGTTGCCGTCGCCCGAATCATACGGGCCAACGATATAATTTCATTGACGCTAATAATGCAAAAAGGTTCTTTTAATGGCCAATAATACCACTGGATTCACCCGAATCATTAAAGCCGCAGGCTATTCCTGGAAAGGTTTTCGCGCCGCATGGGTCAACGAAGCGGCGTTTCGCCAGGAAAGCATCGCCGTGCTGGCAGGCGTGCTGATTGCCTGCTGGCTGGATGTGGATGCCATTACTCGCGTATTGCTGATTGGTTCCGTGATGCTGGTGATGATTGTTGAAATCCTTAACAGCGCCATTGAAGCTGTTGTTGACCGTATTGGCTCTGAATACCATGAACTCTCCGGCCGCGCGAAGGACATGGGGTCTGCGGCGGTGCTGCTGTCTATTTTCGTCGCGCTGATGACCTGGGGTCTCCTGCTATGGTCACATTTCCGCTAAGGTTTTTTCGATAAAGATTCCATAACAGTATAAAACTCCTGTTTTCTGCGCAGTTTATGGTTCCAAAATCACCTTTAGCTGTATATACTCACAGCATAACTGTATATACACCCAGGGGGCGGAATGAAAGCGTTAACGGCCAGGCAGCAAGAGGTGTTTGATCTCATTCGGGATCACATCAGCCAGACAGGTATGCCACCAACGCGTGCGGAGATCGCGCAGCGTTTGGGGTTCCGTTCCCCAAACGCCGCTGAAGAACACCTGAAAGCGCTGGCGCGTAAAGGGGTGATTGAAATTGTTTCCGGCGCATCGCGCGGTATTCGCCTGCTTCTGGACGAAGAAGAAGGGTTGCCGCTGGTCGGTCGTGTCGCCGCCGGTGAACCGCTGCTGGCGCAGCAGCATATCGAAGGCCATTATCAGGTCGATCCCTCGCTGTTTAAACCCAATGCTGATTTTCTGCTGCGTGTTAGCGGCATGTCGATGAAAGATATTGGAATTATGGACGGCGATCTGCTGGCAGTGCATAAAACTCAGGATGTCCGTAACGGCCAGGTGGTTGTGGCGCGTATTGACGATGAAGTCACGGTAAAACGCCTGAAAAAACAGGGCAATAAAGTTGAACTTTTGCCAGAAAATAGCGAATTTAAACCGATCGTGGTTGACCTGCGTGAGCAGAGCTTCACCATCGAAGGGCTGGCGGTAGGCGTTATCCGTAACGGTGAATGGCTGTAATCAGGCGCTGGCACAACGCCTGATGGCGCTGCGCTTATCAGGCCTACAAATATCCCCGTAGGCCAGATAAGGCATTTACGCCGCCATCCGGTAAATGTGCCCATAGTACCGTAGGCCGGATAAGGCATTTATGCCGCCATCTGGCAAATGTGCCCATAGTACCGTAGGCCGGATACGGCGTTTATGCCGCCATCCGGCAAATGTACCCGTAGTACCGTAGGCCGGATAAGGCATTTATGCCGCCATCCGGCAAATGTGTCCGTAGTACCGTAGGCCGGATAAGGCATTTATGCCGCCATCCGGCGATTAATCGATTGGTTTATTTGACTTTTTCTCAGGCTCATCTGCATGCCTTTCTTCACATCCTCTGATAAAGCACTCTGGCGCCTCGCCTTACCCATGATTTTTTCCAACATCACCGTCCCCTTACTGGGTTTGGTGGATACGGCTGTTATTGGTCATCTCGATAGCCCCGTCTACTTGGGTGGTGTTGCCATTGGCGCAACCGCAACCAGCTTCCTTTTCATGCTGTTGCTCTTCTTACGCATGAGCACTACCGGGTTAACGGCGCAGGCCTTTGGCGCGAAAAATCCGCAAGCGCTGGCGAGAGCGTTGGTGCAACCACTCATCCTGGCGCTGAGCGCGGGGGCGCTGATTGCGCTGCTGCGCACGCCGATTATCGATCTGGCATTGCATATCGTTGGCGGTAGCGAAGCGGTGCTGGAGCAGGCAAGACGCTTTCTGGCGATCCGCTGGCTGAGTGCCCCGGCATCTCTGGCGAATCTGGTTTTGCTTGGTTGGCTGCTTGGCGTTCAGTACGCTCGTGCACCGGTTATCCTGCTGATTGTCGGGAATATCCTGAACATCGTCCTCGACCTGTGGCTGGTTATGGGGCTGCACATGAACGTGCAAGGAGCTGCGCTGGCGACGGTCATCGCTGAATATGCCACGCTGTTAATTGGTCTGCTGATGGTACGCAAAGTCCTTCATCTGCGCGGTGTCTCTCCCGGTATGTTGAAACAAGCCTGGCGCGGGAACTTCCGTCGTTTGCTGGCGCTTAATCGCGACATCATGTTGCGTTCGCTGCTGCTGCAACTCTGTTTTGGCGCAATCACGGTACTGGGCGCCCGTATGGGAAGCGATATCATTGCGGTGAATGCCGTTCTTATGACGTTGTTGACCTTTACTGCCTATGCGCTGGACGGCTTCGCCTATGCGGTAGAAGCCCATTCGGGTCAGGCTTATGGCGCGCGGGACGGCAGCCAGCTACTGGACGTATGGCGGGCGGCGTGTCGCCAGTCGGGAATTGTGGCGCTGCTGTTTGCGCTGGTTTATGTGCTGGCGGGTGAGTACATCATCGCCCTGCTGACTTCGCTGCCGCAGATTCAGCTTCTGGCCGATCGCTATCTTATCTGGCAGGTGATTCTGCCGTTGGTGGGCGTCTGGTGCTATTTGCTGGACGGTATGTTTATCGGGGCGACGCGGGCGGCTGAAATGCGTAACAGCATGGCTGTCGCCGCAGCCGGGTTTGCGCTCACCCTACTGACGATACCGCTGCTGGGGAACCACGGACTGTGGCTTGCGCTAACCGTTTTTCTGGCGCTTCGTGGGCTTTCTCTGGCATTTATCTGGCGGCGACACTGGCGAAAAGGGACCTGGTTTGCCTGAGTCCGGTGGTTAAAAACTCTGAATTAAAAAACGAAGGCCGAATCACTGACTACAATTAATCTCACGTTCAGCAGAAAACGTAATGCGTTTGAGCGACGTTCTCCCGCTATTCACAACCGAACGATGAGGACTTGATGATGAATAAAGACGAAATCGGCGGCAACTGGAAACAGTTTAAAGGTAAAGTGAAAGAGCAATGGGGCAAACTGACCGATGATGATATGACAGTCATCGAAGGTAAGCGTGATCAACTGGTGGGTAAAGTCCAGGAACGCTATGGTTACGCAAAAGATGAGGCGGAAAAAGAAGTGAAAGAATGGGAAAACCGTAACGACTACCGCTGGTAATCAACTTCTCCTGCCCGTGAGTACAAGGACGTACTCCCCTCTGTTCAACATACTTGCTTTGGGCGGCGTCTGCGGATTAGCCGCCCGATTTATTTAACGTGGTTTCTTCTTCACCAGAATAGAATGGTCGTGCTGGCACTCGCCGGGGTGGCGACAGGCTTCGACTTCCACACACGCCGGGCATAACCCGTGTGCTTCAATTACGTTATGGCGCAGAGCGAACCCCATTTTTGCCGCCAGCGTATGCATAATGTCTTCCACGCCTTCAGCACACTCCTCTTTTACCACACCACAACGGTCGCAGATAAACATGGCCGAGCTATGGGTCGGCTGATCGAACAGGTGACAGAGCACGTAGCTGTTGGTGGATTCGACCTTGTGAACAAAACCCTGCTCAAGCAGAAAATCGAGCGCACGATACACCGTCGGCGGTTTGGCCTGCGGCTCCGTTTCACGCAGCAGATCCAGCAGGTCATAGGCGCTGATCGCGCCTTCCTGCAGACTCATCAGACGCAACACTTCGAGGCGCTGGGGTGTCAGCCGCACATTGCGTTGCGCACAGAGTTTTTCAGCTTGCGCTAAAAGCTCTTGCGTGGTGGTCTTTTCCATGTGGCACCTCGGATTGCGTGAAAGGTTAATCTTCTACTTTACCATGTTCTGCGTAAAACGCCGAGAAGCAGCCCTAACGATATATCGTCAGCTAATCTTTCAGTGGGCTGTGCTATAGTAGCGCCCCAAATTCACCAGGTGCTTAAAATTTCGCCATGTCTACAGAATCACAGTTTGCTTTTCCTGCTCATCGTTTTTCTATCGCGCCGATGCTCGACTGGACGGACAGACATTGTCGCTACTTCCTGCGTCTGCTGTCTCGCCAGACGTTGCTCTATACCGAGATGGTAACAACCGGGGCGATCATTCATGGCAAAGGCGACTATCTGGCATACAGCGAGGAAGAGCATCCGGTGGCGTTGCAGCTTGGCGGCAGCGATCCGGCTGCGCTGGCGCAATGCGCGAAACTGGCGCAGGCGCGAGGATATGACGAAATTAACCTTAACGTAGGCTGCCCGTCTGACCGTGTACAAAACGGCATGTTTGGCGCCTGTCTGATGGGAAATGCGCAACTGGTGGCGGATTGCGTGAAGGCGATGCGGGACGTAGTGTCGATCCCGGTAACGGTCAAAACCCGTATCGGTATTGACGATCAGGATAGCTACGAATTTCTCTGTGACTTCATCAATACGGTCGCCGGTAAAGGCGAATGCGAGATGTTTATTATCCACGCGCGCAAGGCCTGGCTCTCCGGGCTCAGCCCGAAGGAAAACCGCGAGATCCCGCCGCTGGATTACCCGCGCGTTTACCAGTTAAAGCGTGATTTCCCGCATCTGACCATGTCCATCAACGGTGGTATTACGTCGCTGGAAGAGGCGAAAGCGCATCTGGAGCATATGGATGGCGTGATGATCGGGCGCGAAGCCTATCAAAACCCGGGCATTCTGGCCTCCGTTGACCGTGAGATCTTTGGCGCGACCACGGCGGATGCCGATCCTGTGGCTGTCGTTCGCGCCATGTATCCGTACATTGAGCGTGAACTGAGCCAGGGGACATACCTCGGGCATATTACCCGTCATATGCTGGGGCTGTTTCAGGGGATTCCTGGCGCGCGCCAGTGGCGCCGTTATCTGAGCGAAAATGCCCATAAAGCAGGCGCCGACATTGACGTGCTGGAACATGCGCTGAAACGGGTGGCGGATAAGCGTTAAGTTCTCACTAAAAGTTAGTCAATTTCACCACGCCCTGCGCACTGCCGCGGGGCGTTTTGTTTGCAAATCAATAGATTAATTTTGGCATGTTTCTTGTAATGGTCTGAATATGTCGGCCCGCAAAGCGCTACGCCACCGGGCATTCCATATTCAGGGGGAATCATGCTGGAACTACTTTTTGTGATGGGCTTTTTTATCATGCTGATGGCCACCGGCGTGTCATTGTTGGGGATTCTGGCCGCGCTGATGGTGGCGACCGCCGTGATGTTCCTGGGCGGGATGTTTGCGTTGGTGATCAAACTGCTGCCGTGGTTGCTGTTGGCTGTTGCCGTGGTGTGGGTCATCAAAGCGATAAAAACGCCGAAAATCCCACAGTATCAGCGCAATAACCGTCGGTTTTACTAAGGTATTGTGCAGAGGATCACAACCTGTAACTTTCTTCTTAGAAGCAAATAGGAATTGATTATCAAATCTGTCACTATTGCGCGGCTAATGAATTCATCGAGCTGTACCCTACATACAGCCGAACTAAAAAAGAAAGGGCTTCCCGTGTGGAAGCCCTAATTCTTTTCCCCGTCATACTACGGAATGAGCAGGCTCGATCCCTGCGTTGCCCGGCTTTCCAGCACCTCATGCGCGCGCTGCGCATCTTTCAATGCGTATTTCTGATTCTCCGCGACCTCGACTTTTATCACGCCGCTGGCAATCAGTGAAAACAGCTCGTTGCTGGCTTCGGTCAATTCATCGCGACTGGTGATGTAACCCTGGAGAGAAGGGCGAGTGACGTACAGCGAGCCTTTTTGGTTCAGGATGCCTAAGTTAACGCCGGTCACAGGGCCGGAAGCGTTACCAAAACTCACCATCAGCCCCCGGCGTTGCAGGCAATCCAGCGACGCTTCCCAGGTATCTTTCCCGACTGAATCGTAAACCACCCGTACTTTTTTGCCGCCAGTAATCTCTTTCACCCGTTCAGCGATATTTTCTTCACGATAGTTAATCACTTTCCATGCGCCAGCCTGTAAGGCAATTTGCGCTTTCTGCGCGCTGCCTACCGTGCCAATAAGTTTCGCGCCCAACGCTTTAGCCCACTGGCAGGCGATAAGGCCCACGCCCCCGGCGGCGGCATGGAACAAAAACGGTTCGTCGGGTTTAACCTCATAGGTTTTGCGCAGCAGATAAAAGACCGTTAATCCTTTCAGAAAAGAGGCGGCAGCCTGCTCGAAAGAGATCGCTTTAGGGAGAATGGCGGCCTTATCGGCGGGAACATTGTGTACCGAACTGTAAGCCCCGAGCGCAGACTGGGCATAAACGACGCGGTCGCCCGCTTTAATATGTTTAACGTTGCTGCCGACTTTACTCACCACGCCCGCCGCTTCAGTGCCCAACCCGCTGGGCAGGGATGGCGGTGGATAGAGCCCACTGCGAATATAGGTATCAATGTAGTTGATGCCAATCGCTTTATTTTCGACCTGGATTTCGTTTTCCGCCGGGTCTACAGGGGTAAAGTCCACTGCTTTCAGGACGTCAGGGCCACCGTGCTTGTGAAATTCAATTCGTGTTGCCATGCTTCCTCCAGAACGTATCGTAAGGGTCCACTTATATGGTAAAGTTTCGACCCATTCTTTATCTCGGTAACTCCATTCACTATGGCAGGAAATAAACCCTTCAACAAACAACAGACTGATGCGCGTGACCGTGATTTGCAGGTTGACGGGCTGAAAGTGCCGCCGCACTCGATTGAAGCGGAACAGTCGGTGTTGGGCGGTTTAATGCTGGATAATGAACGCTGGGACGATGTCGCCGAACGCGTAGTGGCGGATGACTTTTATACCCGGCCGCACCGGCATATTTTTACCGAAATGCACCGTTTGCAGGAAATGGGGAAACCCATTGACCTGATCACGCTGGCGGAGTCGCTGGAAATTCAGGGGCAACTGGATAGCGTTGGCGGTTTTGCTTACCTGGCGGAGTTATCCAAAAATACGCCAAGTGCGGCGAACATCAGCGCTTATGCGGATATTGTCCGCGAACGTGCCGTTGTTCGCGATATGATTTCCGTCGCCCATGAAATTGCCGATGCGGGTTACGATCCGCAGGGGCGCAACAGCGACGAGCTGCTGGATCTCGCGGAATCTCGCGTTTTCCAGATTGCGGAAAACCGCGCCAATAAAGACGAAGGCCCGAAAAGCATCGATCAAATCCTCGATGCGACCGTGGCGCGCATTGAAACCCTTTTCCAGCAGCCGCATGACGGTGTGACAGGGGTCGATACCGGTTATCAGGACTTAAACAAAAAAACCGCCGGTTTGCAGCGCTCGGATCTGATCATCGTTGCGGCGCGTCCGTCGATGGGTAAAACGACATTTGCGATGAACCTCTGCGAAAACGCCGCGATGTTGCAGGAGAAACCGGTACTGATCTTCAGTCTGGAGATGCCCGGCGAACAGATTATGATGCGTATGCTGGCGTCGCTGTCGCGCGTGGACCAGACGCGCATTCGTACGGGTCAGCTGGATGACGAAGACTGGGCGCGTATTTCCGGTACGATGGGCATCCTGCTGGAGAAGCGTAATATGTATATTGACGATTCATCCGGCCTGACGCCGACGGAAGTTCGTTCGCGTGCCCGTCGTATCTACCGTGAACATGGCGGCTTAAGCCTGATCATGATCGACTACCTGCAACTGATGCGCGTGCCGTCGCTCTCCGATAACCGTACGCTGGAAATCGCGGAAATCTCCCGCTCGCTAAAAGCGCTGGCAAAAGAGCTACAGGTGCCGGTGGTGGCGCTGTCGCAGCTTAACCGCTCTCTGGAACAACGCGCCGATAAACGCCCGGTCAACTCGGATCTGCGTGAATCCGGCTCCATCGAGCAGGATGCCGACTTGATTATGTTTATCTATCGTGACGAGGTTTATCACGAAAACAGCGACTTAAAAGGCATCGCAGAAATTATTATTGGTAAACAACGTAACGGCCCAATCGGTACGGTACGTCTGACGTTTAACGGGCAATGGTCGCGTTTCGATAACTATGCGGGACCGCAATACGACGACGAGTAAATCTCCTTCATCATTCACGCCGCAGATGCGTTGACTGCGCCCGCTTATCCCTTCGGGAACAGCGCCGGCGCTGTTCAAAAACGCCAGAGCGTTTTTGTCCTGCAACGCGAATGATTTTGGCGATTCTTTTTATAAGGAATTCAAATGCAAGCGGCAACTGTAGTCATTAACCGCCGCGCTCTGCGACACAATCTGCAACGTCTGCGTGAACTGGCGCCTGCCAGCAAGCTGGTTGCGGTCGTGAAAGCGAACGCTTACGGACACGGTCTTCTGGAGACCGCGCGAACGCTCCCTGATGCCGACGCTTTTGGCGTCGCCCGCCTTGAAGAAGCCCTGCGCCTGCGGGCGGGCGGGATCACGCAGCCCATTCTGTTGCTGGAAGGTTTTTTTGAAGCCACCGATCTGCCAGTCATCTCTGCACAGCATCTGCATACCGCCGTGCATAACGAAGAACAGCTTGCCGCGCTGGAAGCCGCCGAGCTGGATGAGCCGGTAACGGTGTGGATGAAACTGGATACGGGAATGCATCGTCTGGGCGTGCGTCCTGAAAAAGCCGAAGCGTTTTATCAACGGCTTACGCAGTGTAAAAATGTGCGCCAGCCGGTAAATATCGTCAGCCATTTCGCCCGCGCCGATGAGCCGGAATGCGGTGCGACCGAGCAGCAACTCGATATTTTTAATACCTTCTGCGAAGGTAAACCGGGACAACGTTCCATCGCCGCTTCCGGCGGCATCCTGTTGTGGCCACAGTCTCATTTTGACTGGGCGCGACCGGGCATCATCCTCTACGGCGTCTCGCCGCTGGAAAATCAGTCCACTGGCGAAGATTTTGGCTGCCAGCCGGTCATGTCGCTAATCTCCAGCCTCATTGCCGTTCGCGAGCATAAAGCGGGCGAACCGGTGGGCTACGGCGGCACATGGATCAGCGAGCGTGATACGTGTCTGGGCGTGGTTGCTATGGGCTATGGCGATGGTTATCCGCGTGCGGCGCCGTCCGGTACGCCGGTGCTGGTTAACGGTCGGGAAGTGACGATTGTCGGTCGCGTGGCGATGGACATGATCTGCGTCGATTTAGGCCCTCAGGCGCAGGACAAAGCAGGCGATCCGGTCATTTTGTGGGGTGAAGGTCTGCCCGTTGAGCGCATTGCGGAAATAACAAAAGTGAGTGCTTACGAACTTATCACGCGCCTGACATCAAGGGTTGCGATGAAGTACATTGATTAAATGCGTGCCGGGTGGCGCATTGATCCCTGGCCGGATAAGGCGGATACCCCGCCATCCGGCGATATTCACATCAACATCCTCTCGATCTTCTCACGCTTCCGGTTTATTGTGTTTTAACCCCCTGCCTGTAAACCTGGAGAACCACAGCGTGTTTCAAAAAGTTGACGCCTACGCTGGCGACCCGATTCTTTCGCTTATGGAGCGTTTCAAAGAGGATTCGCGTAGCGACAAAGTGAATCTCAGCATCGGTCTGTATTACAACGAAGAGGGCATTATTCCTCAGCTTAAAGCCGTTGCCGAAGCGGAAGCCCGGATTAATGCGCAGCCGCACGGCGCGTCGCTGTACCTGCCAATGGAAGGTCTCAATACCTATCGCCATACCATTGCGCCGTTGCTGTTTGGCGCCGATCATCCGGTTCTTCAGCAGCAACGCGTGGCGACAATTCAGACGCTGGGCGGTTCCGGTGCGCTGAAGGTAGGGGCGGATTTCCTGAAGCGTTATTTTCCTGAATCCGCCGTGTGGGTCAGTGACCCGACCTGGGAAAACCACATCGCAATTTTTGAAGGCGTTGGTTTCGAAGTAAGTACTTACCCCTGGTATGACAACGCCACTAACGGCGTACGTTTCAACGACTTGCTGGCGACCCTCAACACCTTGCCTGCCCGCAGCATTGTGCTGCTGCATCCGTGCTGCCATAACCCGACCGGTGCTGATTTAACCCATTCGCAGTGGGATGCGGTTATTGAGATCCTGAAAGCGCGCGAGTTGATTCCGTTCCTCGACATTGCCTATCAGGGATTTGGCGCCGGTATGGAAGATGATGCCTACGCGATTCGCGCCATTGCCAGCGCCGGATTACCCGCGCTGGTCAGTAACTCTTTCTCGAAGATCTTCTCGCTGTATGGCGAACGTGTGGGCGGGCTTTCGGTGGTCTGTGAAGACGCTGAGGCCGCAGGCCGCGTGTTGGGTCAGCTCAAAGCCACCGTGCGCCGTAACTACTCCAGCCCGCCGAATTTTGGCGCGCAGGTGGTTGCCGCCGTACTGAACGATGAGGCGCTCAAAGCCAGCTGGCTGGCGGAAGTGGAAGCAATGCGTACGCGTATCCTGGCGATGCGTCAGGAACTGGTGAATGTCCTGAATGCCGAGATACCGGGCCGTAACTTTGATTATCTGCTGCAACAGCGCGGCATGTTCAGCTATACCGGCCTGAGCGCTGCACAGGTGGACCGTCTGCGTGATGAGTTCGGCGTCTACCTGATCGCCAGCGGACGCATGTGCGTGGCGGGTCTGAATTCCGGCAATGTCCAGCGCGTGGCGAAGGCGTTTGCTGCGGTGATGTAAGTGATTGTGTTGCCGGATGGCGGCGTTGCCTTATCCGGCCTACAAAGCAGCCCGTAGGCCCGGGGGCGACCTGCCGGATGGCGGCGTTGCCTTATCCGGCCTACAAAGCAACTCGTAGGCCCGGTAAGCGGTAGCGCCACCGGGCGAGCAGCGCTGCCCCTCCATTCATATGTGATCATCCTCTTTTTCTGTAACAAAACCGCAGAAAATTCTTCCTTTCACCTGCCGCTGGGGTTATGGTCAGAGAGTTTTTTGACCAGTCAATATAATTAAAAATCATAACTAACTGACTATTTAGGGAAAAATATGCGCAAGATAACCCTGGCCTTGAGCGCCTTTTGTTTACTTTTCACGTTAAATAATTCAGCAATCGCCCTGGCGTCCTCGCCGTCGCCGCTAAATCCTGGCACCAACGTTGCGAAACTCGCCGAGCAATCTCCCATCCACTGGGTCTCTGTCGCGCAGATCGAAAATAGCCTGGCGGGTCGTCCTCCCATTGCTGTCGGGTTTGATATTGATGACACCGTGCTGTTTTCCAGCCCTGGCTTCTGGCGCGGCAAAAAAGTCTATTCGCCAGAAAGCGAGGATTATCTGAAAAATCCGGCATTCTGGGAGAAGATGAACAACGGCTGGGATGAGTTCAGCATTCCGAAAGAGGTGGCGCGTCTGCTTATTGATATGCACGTCCGGCGTGGCGACAGCATCTTTTTTGTCACGGGGCGGAGCCAGACGAAAACCGAAACCGTCTCGAAAACGCTGGCTGATGATTTCCACATTCCCGCAGCCAATATGAATCCTGTGATTTTTGCAGGCGACAAGCAGGGCCAGAACACCAAAACGCAGTGGCTACAGGAGAAAAATATCCGCATCTTCTACGGCGACTCCGACAATGACATTACGGCAGCCCGTGACGCGGGCATTCGTGGCATCCGCATCCTGCGCGCCTCCAACTCTACCTATAAACCGTTGCCGCAGGCCGGCGCGTTTGGGGAAGAGGTGATTGTGAACTCGGAATATTAAAACCGGCGGAACCTTTTGCCCCAGGACTGATAAAACGCATTAGCGTCGCCATCAGGCAATAAGCGGCACGGGTGCCGGATGGCGGTGCAGGCACCTTATCCGGCCTACAGTGACATCATCCGGCAAGATTCTCAATCGCTGTTTTTTTGAACAAAATTGAGCTGCTGGCTTTTACCTTTGGCGGACTTGCTGCAAACTGAGTAAGAGACGTTCTCAGTGGGGCAATATGCTTAAAAGGGGAATAAGAAGATGACCAATTCGGAGTTACTGCAATATTGCATGGCAAAAACAGGCGCGGAACAGAGCGTTCACAGTGACTGGAAAGCCACACAAATCAAGGTTGAAGATGTGCTTTTTGCCATGGTGAAAGAGGTGGAAAATCGCCCGGCGGTATCTTTGAAAACCAGCCCTGAACTGGCGGAGTTGCTGCGCCAGCAACACAGCGATGTGCGACCAAGCCGACATCTTAATAAAGCGCACTGGAGCACCGTCTACCTGGATGGTTCGCTACCGGATTCGCAAATCTATTATCTGGTGGATGCCTCTTATCAACTGGCGGTAAGTACCCTGCCGGAGGACAAGCGTAAGCTGTTGGTGCAGCCGTGAGCCGTTTTGCCGGATGCGGCGCAAGCGCCTTATCGAGCCTACAAACTATTACGCATATTCTGTAGGCCCGATAAGCGCAGCGCCATCGGGCATTATTACAGCATTGGCTTGAGGAAACGGGCAGTATGTGACGCTTCACACTCTGCGACCGTTTCCGGCGTCCCGGAAACAAGAATTTCGCCGCCGCCGCTGCCGCCTTCCGGGCCGAGATCGACAATCCAGTCCGCCGTCTTAATGACGTCCAGGTTGTGCTCAATCACCACAATGGTGTTGCCCTGATCGCGCAACTGGTGCAGCACGTCCAGCAGTTGCTGAATATCGGCAAAATGCAGACCGGTGGTCGGTTCATCCAGAATGTACAGCGTCTGCCCGGTGCCGCGTTTCGACAATTCACGCGCCAGCTTCACGCGCTGTGCTTCACCGCCGGAGAGCGTGGTGGCGGACTGACCGAGACGGATGTAGGTCAGACCCACGTCCATCAACGTTTGCAGCTTACGCGCCAGCGCCGGAACGGCGTCAAAAAATTCGCGCGCTTCTTCGATGGTCATATCCAGCACTTCGTGGATAGTCTTGCCCTTGTACTTAATCTCCAGCGTTTCGCGGTTATAGCGCTTGCCTTTGCACTGGTCGCACGGTACGTAAATATCCGGCAGGAAGTGCATTTCAACCTTGATGACGCCGTCGCCCTGACAGGCTTCGCAACGCCCGCCGCGCACGTTAAAGCTGAAACGTCCCGGCGTATAGCCGCGTGAGCGTGATTCCGGCACGCCAGCGAACAGCTCACGTACGGGCGTAAACACGCCGGTATACGTTGCCGGGTTAGAGCGCGGCGTACGGCCAATCGGACTCTGGTCGATGTCGATGACTTTGTCGAAATGCTCCAGCCCCTGAATATCACGATACGGCGCAGGTTCCGCAATGGTCGCCCCGTTTAACTGGCGCTGGGCAATCGGGAACAGTGTGTCGTTGATAAGCGTAGACTTACCCGACCCGGATACGCCGGTGATACAGGTAAACAGGCCAACCGGCAGCGTCAGGGTGACGTCTTTCAGGTTGTTGCCGCGCGCGCCGGTCAGCTTCAGCACTTTCTCCGGGTTCGCGGGAACGCGCTGTTTCGGCACTTCAATCTTGCGTTTGCCGCTCATGTACTGGCCGGTGAGGGATTCCGGCACCGCCATAATCGCCTCCAGCGGCCCTTCGGCCACGACCTGACCGCCGTGTACGCCAGCGCCGGGGCCGATATCGATCACATGGTCGGCGGCGCGGATGGCGTCTTCGTCATGCTCCACCACAATCACGGTATTGCCGAGATTACGCAGGTGAATCAGCGTTCCCAGCAAACGTTCGTTATCGCGCTGATGGAGACCGATAGACGGCTCATCCAGCACATACATCACGCCTACCAGCCCCGCGCCAATCTGGCTGGCCAGACGGATACGCTGGGCTTCGCCGCCGGACAAGGTCTCTGCCGAACGGGACAGCGTCAGGTAGTTGAGGCCGACGTTTACCAGGAACTTGAGGCGGTCGCCAATCTCTTTGAGGATCTTCTCAGCAATCTTTGCACGCTGGCCTGCGAGCTTGAGATTATTGAAGAAGTCCATCGCATGGCCGATGCTCATGTCGGAGATCGCAGGCAGCGGAGTATTCTCGACGAAGACATGACGAGCTTCACGGCGCAGACGCGTGCCTTCACAACTGGCGCACGGACGGTTGCTGATGAATTTAGCTAACTCTTCACGTACCGCGCTGGACTCCGTCTCTTTGTAACGGCGCTCCATGTTGTGCAGCACGCCTTCGAACGGATGGCGACGCACGGAGGTGTCGCCACGATCGTTGATGTATTTGAACTCGATGCTCTCTTTGCCGGAACCGTACAGAACGACTTTATGCACGTTCTGACTCAGACTTCCCCACGGCGCTTCCACGTCGAACTTATAGTGTTCCGCCAGCGATTTCAGCATCTGGAAGTAATAGAAGTTACGGCGATCCCAGCCGCGAATCGCGCCGCCAGCCAGAGAAAGCTCCGGGTTCTGGATCACGCGATCGGGATCGAAATATTGCTGTACGCCGAGGCCGTCACAGGTCGGGCAGGCTCCCGCCGGGTTGTTGAACGAGAACAGACGCGGTTCCAGCTCGCGCATACTGTAGCCGCAAATTGGGCAGGCGAAGTTGGCGGAAAAGAGCAGTTCTTCCGCTTTCGTATCGTCCATATCCGCGACGATCGCGGTGCCGCCGGAGAGTTCCAGTGCGGTTTCAAAAGATTCCGCCAGGCGCTGGGACAGATCGCTACGGACTTTGAAACGATCGATCACGACCTCAATGGTGTGTTTCTTTTGCAGCTCCAGCTTCGGCGGATCGGAGAGATCGCAGACCTCGCCATCAATACGGGCGCGGATGTAGCCCTGGCTGGCCAGGTTTTCCAGCGTTTTGGCGTGCTCGCCTTTGCGCTCTTTAATAATGGGCGCCAGCAGCATCAGGCGTTTGCCTTCCGGCTGAGACAGCACGTTATCCACCATCTGGCTGACGGTTTGCGCCGCCAGCGGGACGTCATGATCCGGGCAGCGCGGTTCACCCACGCGGGCGAACAGCAGACGCAGATAGTCATGTATTTCGGTAATTGTACCTACCGTAGAGCGCGGGTTATGGGATGTCGATTTCTGCTCAATTGAGATAGCGGGCGACAGCCCCTCAATATGGTCGACATCTGGTTTTTCCATCAAAGACAGAAACTGACGCGCATACGCGGAAAGGGATTCAACGTAACGACGCTGCCCTTCGGCATACAAGGTGTCAAAAGCGAGCGAGGATTTGCCAGAACCCGAAAGCCCGGTGACGACAATCAGTTTGTCGCGCGGGATGACGAGGTTGATGTTTTTGAGATTATGGGTGCGGGCGCCCCGAACTTCGATCTTATCCATTCACCTTTCCCGGATTAAAACGCTTTTTCCCGGCCGCATGGCGCTACCGGCGATCACAAACGGTTAATTATGACACAACTCAACCTGAATGGATATACAGTATTGGAATGCAAAACACAGGCTACTGTGTAACAATGTCCGCCCAAGGTTGTTTACTGGAATCAGCCTCGCATCGTAGTAAAAACGCTATTGGTAATGCTACAATCGCGCGTTTACACTTATTCAGAAACGTTTTTCAGGAGACTCGATCATGGCCAGCAGAGGCGTAAACAAGGTGATTCTCGTCGGTAATCTGGGCCAGGACCCGGAAGTACGCTACATGCCAAATGGTGGCGCAGTTGCCAACATTACGCTGGCTACTTCCGAATCCTGGCGTGATAAGCAGACCGGTGAGATGAAAGAGCAGACGGAATGGCACCGCGTTGTGCTGTTCGGCAAACTGGCGGAAGTGGCCAGCGAATATCTGCGTAAAGGTTCTCAGGTTTACATTGAAGGTCAGTTGCGTACCCGTAAATGGACCGATCAGTCCGGTCAGGACAAATACACCACTGAAGTGGTGGTCAACGTGGGCGGCACCATGCAGATGCTGGGTGGCCGTCAGGGCGGTGGCGCTCCGGCTGGCGGCAATATGGGCGGCGGTCAGCAGCAGGGCGGTTGGGGTCAGCCTCAGCAACCGCAGGGCGGCAACCAGTTCAGCGGCGGCGCGCAGTCCCGTCCGCAGCAACAATCCGCTCCGGCACCGTCTAACGAACCGCCAATGGATTTCGACGACGACATCCCGTTCTGATGAATTTAAAAAGCTCCCTTCACGGGAGCTTTTTTTTTGGCTGAAATAGCGTGCAATTAAATAGCAGGCTTGTCAGTTTTGTCACCGGACGTAAATATATCTACAGACTTTATGGGTTATTTCCTTTCTTGCTTATGATCAAAAAAGACAGGGTATTATTGATTATTATTCCCCCGTTATTTTGGTCAAATGAATGCTGAATCTTGCCAGGTCTTTTCAGGGATATGTGATTAGCCTGTCAGCTAACTTAAGGAAATCATCATGAATAAAGTTATTTTAATGCCCGTTGATATTCTGGCGATGGATCTCTCTGACAAAGCCATTGCCTATGCTGATCATATGGTGGACAAAGAAAACGGCGTGATCCATCTGCTGCATGTGTTCCCTAAACTGGGTACCTCCCCAATGCGTGGTTTTGCCTCGGATATCAGAAAATACGAGGAATACATGACGAATGATGCGCAAGAGAAAATGCTTAACCTTGCGAGAAAATTCAAAACGCCGTTGGAGAATATTCGTTTTGAAGTCCGTCATGGCAATATTCGTGATGAAGTAAATAACGCGGTAGAAGCGCATAACGCCGAGATGATTATCATCGGTTCGCGCAAGCCGGGTATTGCAACGCATTTGCTCGGTTCGGCTGCGGCGAATATTTTGCGGTACGCGAAAATTCCGGTGATGGTCATTCGTTAATCTGCCATGCCCGACGGCGCTTTGCTTACTGGGCCTACAAGATTCACTCCCGTAGGCTGGATAAGGCACTTACGCCGCCATCCGTCGCCATGCCCGGTGGCGCTTCGCTTACCGGGCCTACAAAATTCACTCCCGTAGGCCGGATAAGGCGCTTGCGCCGCCATCCGGCGCCATACCCGGTGGTGCTTCGCTTACCGGGCCTACAAAATTCACTCCCGTAGGCTGGATAAGGCGCTTGCGCCGCCATCCGGCGTCATGCCCGGTGGCGCTTCGCTTACCGGGCCTACAAAATTCACTCCCGTAGGCTGGATAAGGCGCTTGCGCCGCCATCCGGCGTCATGCCCGGTGGTGCTTCGCTTACCGGGCCGACAAAACCTCTCTCCCGTAGGCCGGATAAGGCGCTTGCGCCGCCATCCGGCGCTATGCCCGGTGGCGCTTTGCTTACCGGGCCGACAAAATCCCTCTCCCGTAGGCCGGGTAAGGCGCTTGTGCCGCCATCCGTCGCCATGCCCGGTGGCGCTTCGCTTACCGGGCCTACAAAATTCACTCCCGTAGGCCGGATAAGGCGCTTGCGCCGCCATCCGGCGTCATGCCCGGTGGCGCTTCGCTTACCGGGCCGACAAAACCTCTCTCCCGTAGGCCGGATAAGGCGCTTGCGCCGCCATCCGGCGCTATGCCCGGTGGCGCTTCACTTACCGGGCCGACAAAACCTCTCTCCCGTAGGCCGGATAAGGCGCTTGCGCCGCCATCCGGCGTCATGCCCGGTGGCGCTTTGCTTACCGGGCCTACAAAATGCCTCCCCCATCGGCAAAAAAAAGCCTCCGCTACGGGAGGCTTTTTGCTTCGCGGTGAACCGCTGGCTATTTCCGGCGGAATTTACGGGTGAGCGGTTTCTCTATCTCCACAATGCAGAACAGCACTGCGCCGATAGCGAAGGTTATGCCCCAGTAACGCAGCGGCAGCGCTTCTGTGCCAAACAGCATCTGCATGAAAGGCATATAGATAATCGCCAGCTGTAACAGCAACAGAATGCCGCTGACCATCCAGATGCCTTTATTCATCAGCAGCCCGCGTCCCAGCGAGAAACCATCCGAAACCCGACAGTTGAGCATATATACCCACTGTGCGGTGACCAGCGTCTGCAACAGCACGGTACGGATAAACTCCGGGCTGTGGCCGCGAGGCTGCAACCAGGCTTCCAGCGCAAAGGCGCAGGCCGCAATTAACGTTCCGACAAAACCGACGCGCCAGATAGCAAAGGCATCCATGACGTTCTCATTGCTCTGGCGTGGCGGGCGTCGCATGATGTTGCGCTCACCGGCTTCAAATGCCAGCCCGAACGACAGCGTGGCGGAGGTCGCCATGTTCATCCACAGAATCAGTACCGGCGTGAGCGGGATCAGGTTCCCAGCCAACAGGGCAATGATGATCAGCAGACCCTGTGCCAGGTTGGTGGGCATGATGAACAGAATCGTTTTCTTCAGGTTGTCGTAAACGCGACGCCCCTCCTGCACGGCGCTGGCGATGGTGGCGAAGTTGTCGTCCGTCAGTACCATGTCAGCGGCTTCTTTTGTCACTTCCGTGCCTTTGATGCCCATCGCGATGCCGACGTCCGCCTGCTTCAGCGCGGGGGCGTCGTTGACTCCGTCGCCGGTCATACCGACAATCTCGCCTTTGTTTTGCAGCGCCTTCACCAGACGCAGTTTATGTTCAGGGCTGGTGCGGGCAAAGATGTCGTAGGTGACAGCGGCTTCGGCTAATGCCGCATCGTCCATCTGCTCCAGTTCGTAGCCCGTTACCGCGTGGGTGCTGTTATGAATCCCCAGCATGCCGCCGATACTCATGGCCGTTTGCGGGTGATCGCCGGTGATCATCTTCACGCGAATCCCCGCCTGCTGGCAGGCCTGGATTGCGTCAATGGCCTCTGGGCGCGGCGGATCCATCATACCTGCGATGCCCAGGAAGATCAGACCGTCATTCAGGCACTCATGGGTGAGAGAGGCGGCTTCTGCACGCCCTGGCTTCCAGGCTGCCGCAACCATGCGCAGACCTTCTTTCGCATAGCGCGCGATCTCCGCTTCCCAGTGATTTTGCGTAAAAGCTTCAGTACCGGTAGCAGTCTGCTGTAGCTGGCACAGTTTAAACAACACATCTGGCGCGCCGGTCACCAGTACGCGCTCTTCATTTCCAATGCGATGGTGCGTCGCCATGTATTTGTACTGCGAATCGAACGGGATTTTGCTGCGCAGTTCAGTTTCAATGGCGGGAAGGCGCGCTTTTGCCGCCAGCACTTTTAAGGCTCCTTCCGTTGGCCCGCCGGTGATGCCCCAGTGACCGTTTTCGTCCTGAATCAATTGGCTGTCATTACACAGGTCGATAGTGCGAAGGTAGTTCTCCAGCAGGCTGCCGGGCAGGATCTCTACCGCAGCGTCGCTCTCCTCAGTATGGATCTCGCCCATTGGCTCATAGCTGTTGCCCTGAACGCGGTAATTTTTGTCCGCCGTAATAATGGCTTTTACCGTCATCTCATTCATGGTCAGGGTGCCCGTTTTATCGGAACAGATCACGGACATCGCACCCAGCGTCTCGACCGTCGGCAGCTTGCGGATAATGGCGCGTTTGCGGGCCATCGTCTGTACGCCGAGCGACAGAATAATTGAGATGATCGCGGGCAGCCCTTCCGGTACGGCCGCGACGGCAAGGCTAATCAGAGAAAGCAGCAGTTCGCCCATCGGCATATCGCGCAGCAGCAGACTGAACACAAATAGTCCTGCCATCATGGCGACGATAATGGCGAAAATGGCTTTGCCGAGTTTATCCATCTGAACCAGCAGCGGGGTACGGTGCTTCTCAATGCCCGTCATCATCTGGTTGATGTGGCCGAGTTCAGTCTCTTCACCGGTGGCGATAACCACGCCCAGCCCAGCGCCTGCGCTGATGGTGGTGCCGGAGAACAGCAGATTTTTACGATCGCCTAACGGCAGTTCGCCGGTAAGGGTGTCGGCTGTTTTATCGACAACGGTGGACTCACCCGTCAGGATGGCCTCTTCAACCCGCAGGTTGTGGGCTTCCATAACGCGAAGATCTGCCGGGATGCGATCGCCTGCGCGCAGCACGACGATATCGCCCACCACCAGTTCGGTTGTGGGGACGGTTTCATGTTGACCGTTGCGGATAGCGACCGCTGAGTTCGACAGCATATTGCGGATGCTTTTCAGCGACTTTTCCGCGTTATTTTCCTGAATGTGGCCAATCAGCGCGTTGATAACGGCAACACCCAAAATGACGGCCGTATCCACCCAATGACCCATGACCGCAGTCAGCACCGCCGCAGCGATCAGGACATAAATCAGAACATCGTGGAAATGCGCCAGGAAGCGTAACCATGCCGGTTTGCCTGCTTTTTCTGGCAGCGCGTTAGGCCCATGCTGCGCGAAACGCGCGCTGGCTTCATTTTGCGTCAGCCCGGAAGGCTGACTCTGCTTTTTTTCAAGTACCTCGTTAACAGATTGCTGGTACGGTTTTTTTTCAACGCATGGCGCAGAATGGAGACGATTTTTATTCGGCATTCTGGTCAATTTAAAATTCCTCGAAGTATAAAATGCATAATGTTTTGAATCGCGCTTATACTATTAAAATAAAGAGTCTGAATTATTGACATTAATCAATGGCGTTTCGTTAAAGATTATTTTATCTTGATGGTTAGATAACGCTTGTAGCGTATATTTTCAGTGTTTTGATGGAAGTGTAAACTTAGTAAAGGAGGTAATTATGTTAGGAATATATAGCGGTAGGCGATTGATGTTACTGGTTATTTTTGCAATCATTATCGCGGTAATTAGCGGGATTTCAACCTACGCCTTCGTTAAATATCTGGGTTGAAAAACACTAAATATAGTGTTCCTTACATAACTTTTAAATATTTAAAGTTAATGACAGAGAATAAAAATAAAGGGCATAAGAATATATTTTTGATGAGCAGTCTGACAGGATGAACAGACTGCTCTGGACAGGTAAAAATATGGCTAGCAGACTAACGAATAATACACATTGGTTTTCCTGTCAGCGGTTCAGGGTGAATTTCCGCATCAACCTGAAATACATTGCGTAATAATTCTGGTTGCATCACATCAACAGGTTGCCCTTGCGCAATCACATTCCCCTGCGCCAGCACGACAAGATGATCGCAATAGCGACTTGCCTGATTCAGATCGTGCAGTACCGTCACGACCGTTTTTCCCGCCTGTTTTAGCATCTGCATGAGCGCCATCAACTCCACCTGATGATTAATGTCGAGCCAGGTGGTGGGTTCATCCAGTAATACAATGGGCGTATCCTGCGCTAACACCATCGCCAGAAACACGCGCTGCCGCTGACCGCCGGACAGCTCCGTCAGCCGCCTGTCTGCCAGCGCGTCAGTGTGCGTCTGCGCCATTGCCCGGTTGACATGCTGATGGTCGTCGCGAGAAAGCCGCCCCCACAGCGGCAGCCACGGGCTGCGGCCATAGCTGACCAGTTCCCGCACGGTGATCCCTTCCGGCGTCATGTGCTGTTGCGGCAGTAGCGCCAGGTGACGCGAAAGCGCGCGGGGTGAGAATGCCGACAGCGGCTTACCCGCAATGTGCAAGGTGCCGGATTGCGGTATGAGCAGGCGGGCAAGGCATTTCAGCAGCGTCGATTTGCCGCAGCCATTAGGCCCCAGTAATGCGGTGATCTGCCCGGCGGGTAGCGTAACCGACAGGCCGTCAAGAATGCGTTTATCACCGTATCCGGCAGTCAGGTTTTCACATCTGATATCCATCTAGCGCATCCTCACAAGCAACCAGATAAACCACGGCGCGCCGATAATGGCGGTGAGCATGCCTGCCGGAAGCTCCGTGGGAGGGTTAATGATCCTTGCCAGCAAATCGGCCAGCGTTAAGACAAATGCGCCGATTAGCGCAGCGCCGGGCAGCAGCCAGTGATGGCGCCCTCCCAGCAGGCGTCGGGTCAGGTGGGGCACGACCAGGCTGACGAAAGCTATCGGCCCGCAAACTGCCACGCTGGTGGCTGCCAGCGCGACGGCGAGGAGCAATCCCAGGCGCTGCGCCCGCCTGACCGGGACGCCGAGCGTGCTGGCGCGATCATCGCCCAGCGCCAGCAGATCCAGATCGCGGCAAAACCAGGCGCTGAGCGGAATAAGCGCCAGCATTACCGGCAGCGCCACATACACAAACGACCAGCCGCGTCCCCATAAACTGCCGGTCAGCCACAGCAGCGCGTTGTTAACGTCCTGCGGGCGGGAGAGCATCAGGTAATCCGTCAGGCTGGCCCAGGTTGCCGACAACGCCACGCCGATTAACGCCAGACGCAGGGGGGAGGAGCGACCCGCAATCGCACGCAGCAAGATCAGTGCACAAAGCCCGCCCACAAATGCCAGCAGCGGCAGCCAGACGACCGACAGCGATGGCAGCAGCATGAGTGCGCTTACCGTCGCCAGATTGGCGGCATGGTTCACCCCTAAAATATCCGGCGAGGCCAGCGGATTACGCACGATGCCTTGCACCAGTACGCCGGAAATCGCCAGGGCGGCGCCGACGAATATCGCCAGCAGCAGTCTCGGCAGACGATACTGGGTCAGAACATAGTGGTGCTCGTGACCGGTATGCCAGCCATCGATCAGCGCGGACCAGGGCAGGGGAACCACGCCCAGACGCAATGACAGCAGCGCGGTGATACTCAGCAGGAGCAACGTGATGAGCAGAATAAAGGCTTTCATCCACGCCTCCTTGCCAGCCAGACAAAACACGGTGCGCCAATCAGCGCCAGCACTGCGCCTGCCGGAAGTTCGCCCGGCCAGGCCAGCGCTCGCGCCAGAATATCCGCCAGCAGCATAAACGTTGCGCCCATCAGTAGGCTCATCGGCAGCAACTTACGCTGGTCGTGACCTGACCACGCCCTGGCCAGATGCGGCATTAACAGGCCGATAAACGCCACCGGCCCCGCCACGCTGACGCAGGTGCCGACCAGCACCAGCACGCCGATATTGACGGTAAGCCGCAGCTGAAACAGGTTTACGCCGAGCGTGTGTGCAGCGACATCGCTGACGTTGAGCAGATTAAGGGCGTTCGCCAACAGCAGCATGGCGGGAATAATCACCAGAACAAAAGGAAAGAGCTGCCAGAACTCAGCCCAGCGCACATGGGCAATACCGCCCGCCAGCCATGAAAAAATGCCGTAAGCGTGGTCTTCCGCCAATAACAGCGTGATGCGGGTCAGCGCCATACACAGCGCGGAGAGCGCGATTCCGGCGAGAATCAGTTTGTTGCGGTCGGGCTCCTGTCGCCAGCCGCCGCCAGCCAGCATCACCAGAAGCCAGGCGAGGCCTCCGCCTGCGGCGGCGATAAACGCGATGGAATACCCGCTGAGCAATATGGGGCTGAATGCGCTGGTTAACGCTATCGCCAGTGCCGCACCGCTGTTAATGCCGGTCAGAGAAGGGGAGGCTAGCGGGTTATGGGTCAGGGTTTGCAGCAATGTTCCCGCCAGGGCAAGGCTGGCGCCAATCAGCAATGCCACCAGGCTGCGCGGCAGACGTAAATTACGCACCAACGCCTCCGAAAGCGGAGGCGTTGAAGAAGGAAACAGGGCATGCAGAGCACTGACGGGTGAAATCGGGATCGCCGAGTAGCAGAACAGGCTCAGCCAGAACGCTGCCAGGAGCGCCAGTACGGGCGCTCCCCAAATGATCAATGTCCTCATTGCGTGGTATCAGGCGTCTGGTGATGAAAGATTTTCACCGTATCGCCGGCAATGCGTTCCGCAGCGAAAATCCCGCGCATCCGCGCCCAGCTATTGCTATCGACAGCGGCAACCTGGTGGTGTTGCGACGCCTGGAGCATGGACCACAACGTATCCTGCTGCCAGCGTTTAACGATGCTCTCCTGGCGGTAGTGCGCGACAATCAGCCACTGCGGATCGAGCGCCAGTAGCCGCTCCAGATTAATCGTGGTCATTGGCGCAGAGCTGATTGCCTCCGGCACGCGCAGACCCAGCGCAGCGAGCACGCCGCCCGTATACGATTCGTGGCTGTGCAGATTAAACTGCTGTTCGCGTGAGGTGCCGAATACCACGCTGGCCCCTTTCGGCAAGTGGGCGGCAAATGCGCGCATACGTTCCCGATGCAACGTCAGTCGTTTTTGCATTTCCGCATCTTTACCTGATACTTTCCCGATGATCGCAGCGGATTGCAGATTTTCGGCGTACGTTTCATTACGGGATTTGAGCAACAACACGGGGGCGATCTCTTGCAGCGCGGCGTAAATCCCTGCGTGGCGGCTGCTGTCAGCGATAATCAGGTCAGGCTTTAGCGCGCCGATCGCCTCAAGGCTCGGCTGAGCGCGGGTGCCGACGGACTGCCATTGCCCAATAATCTGGCGCACTTCCGGCAGCAGACGCATGGGATCGTTGTCATCGGCGATCCCCACCGGACTGACGTTCACCGCCGCCAGCGCATCGGCAAACGACAGTTCCAGTACGACAATCCGTTGCGGCGTTTTATTCAGGGTAAAGGCGCCGTGTTCATCCTGCACCGTCACGGCAAAAACCGGCGCAGCCAGGACGATCAGGCTGAAAAAATAAACGCGAATAAAAGCAAACATAGTCAACTCCGGTTGCCGGATGGCGTTGCGCTTACCTGGCCTACGTCACTCTGTAGGCCGGGTAAGGCATTTACGCCGCCACCCGGCAACAAATGAACAATCAGAACTTCAGTGACCCTTGCAGGTACAGCGTTCGTGGCTGTCCGGCATAGATGCCTTTGTTGTTGTCGTCATACGAGCGGGTGTAATACTCATGGTCGAAGATATTCTTTACGCCAAACGCGAGGTTCAGGTTGGCCATCTCGGGGCCGAAGTCATACGCCACGCGCGCGCCCCACAGCATGTAACCCGGAATACGCCCGGTGCTGCCGTCTGCGCTCTCTTTCCCGGTATTGGCGTTGTCGGCAAACTGGCTGGACTGGAAATCGCTGTTCAGGTTGAACGTCCAGTTGCCGGGTTTGTAATCCACGCCCAGCGTCCCTTTATGCTTTGGTGAGAACGGCACCTGATTGCCGTAAGTGTCGCCTTTTTCGCGAATTTCGGCGTTAACGTACGCGTAGTTAGCGTAAACGGCGACATTTTCCAGCGTGGGCGTCATATCGCCGAGATCGTAACGTACCTGCGTTTCCAGCCCGGTATGACGGGTTTTGCCACGGGCGGTGACCGTATCGTTAGTCTGGTTGGAGTCGTACTGATTATTAAAGTTAATCAGGAACAGCCCCATTTCCGCCGTCAGCGCGCCGTTGTCGAATCGGGTTCCGACTTCCCAGGTTCGCGCTTTTTCCGGTTCCACATTGCCGCTTTGCACAGCCTTGCCAATTTGACTGTACTGTACGGTGCCGAACGAGCCTTCAGTGTTGGCATAAAGATTCCAGCTGTCAGTGAGGTGGTAGAGGACGTTAAGCGCCGGAAGCGGGGCGTTGTAGCTCACCTCTTCGTGCGTACCTTTAACGTTGTTGTCCTGGTAGGATTCAATGTGTTCAAAACGCATACCTGGCGTAATGGTCCAGTTGCCGATATCAATTTTGTCATCGAGATACCAGGCGTGAGCTTCGGTCCCTGAACGTGTATCACGGTCATAAGGGCTGGATGTTGACGGCAACTGACCGCTGGTGGTTGCGGTGTAGTAGCGCATTTCATGCGTGGATTCATTGACATAGCGATAGCCTACGCCGACTTCATGCGCAGACGGGCCAATCATAAAGCTCTGGCTGTAGCGCGGTTCAATGCCGCGAACCCAGTAGTAGCGCGGTGAGAGCGTAATGCGTTTTCCTTGCTCTAAATAACCGCTGCGCAGGGTGCGGGTGTAGAAACCCTGAATATTGAATTTGTGCTGGCTGTCGGGTTGGTATTGATACCCCAGACTGGCAAGCTGGCGGCGGCCCCAGAAGCTGTCATACGGGCGCGTGGACTGCCAGCGATCGGCGTCGTAGTCGGCGCGGGACAGGCCGCCGGGCATATCGGCGTGACCGTCATAGTATTGCAGCAGGCTATTGAAGGTATGTACCTCGTCAGGCGCATATTTGCTTTTCAGCATCACGTCGTCGATACGGGTGTTGCTGTGTTCGCGCCAGTCGCTGCCGCGCGTGCCGGAGTAGAGCAGGGCCGTGCCGAAACCGTTATCCGCCGTTCCGCCTACCATCAGGTTGTGCGTCTCTTTTGGATTGTTTTGCGACGAGGTGGGGCTGAGTTGCCCTTCAACGCCGGCTTCAATACCGAAATCCTGCGGAATCGCGCGGGTCACGAAGTTCACCACGCCACCCACGCTTTGCGGCCCATAGCGCACCGCGCCGCCGCCGCGCACCACGTCAACGGCATCCATATTGCCCAGAGAGACCGGCGCGAGCGACAGCTGCGGCTGACCGTATGGCGCAAAAGGCACGGGGATGCCGTCCATCAATACCGTCGAGCGGCTGGCCAGGCGTGGGTTAAGACCGCGAATACCGAAGTTCATTGCCAGGTCATGGCTGCCGGTGCCGTTGTTTTCCGGGGCGTTGACGCCGGGGATACGGTTCAGCGCTTCGCGCATGGTCGTCGCGCCGGTTTTGGTGAAATCATCCCGGCGGATAACGTCACGCGCGCCGGCATGTTCGAACACGTCGTTTTCCCGGGCTTCACCCAGCCAGTCGCCGACTACGGTCAACGAGTCCTCGCTGGCAACCGGGGCGGCTTCCAGCGTCCAGGTGTTATCGCCTAACGATTTTTCCTGTAGGCCGCTCCCCTTTAGCAGTGTGCGCAGGCCATCTTCAAGCGCGTAGTCGCCGTGCAGTCCGTCGCTGTGTTTGCCCCGCGTGAGCGAAGCATCTACTGACATAATAATGCCGCTGCGGGCAGCGTATTGATTAAGTGCTTTGTCTAAGTCTCCGGCGGCAATATCGAACTGCGTGGCAAATGCAGGCAGTGAAGCCAGTCCGGCAAGCGGAAGCAGGCTTAAACGAATCGCCATCACCAGAGGTGCTGTGTTATGAAAGGCCATCACGTCTCCATCATCATTTCTTTATTTGTATTCAGTTATGAAGTCGAACGAGCGGGGCAAAAGGGACAATAAAAATGAT
Source organism: Citrobacter sp. CK191 (assembly GCF_030333435.1). Taxonomy (NCBI): domain Bacteria; kingdom Pseudomonadati; phylum Pseudomonadota; class Gammaproteobacteria; order Enterobacterales; family Enterobacteriaceae; genus Citrobacter; species Citrobacter sp. CK191. The sequence continues at coordinate 67,452 of NZ_JAOWFX010000034.1, forward strand.
AATTTTTTTCGTTATCGTTTAAATGGCGGGGGACAGCGTGACCCAGTAACGCGTAACAAACTGAATTTTCACAGGAAGTGTTTTCGCGATCGCATTCAGTACGGCATCGGTGTTGCCGAGCGGGAACGTCCCTGTCAGGCGTAATCCGGCAACGGCCGGGTCACAACGCAGTATGCCGTGCCGGTAGCGCGAGAGCGTGGCGATGACGTCGCCCAGAGGTTTGTCGCTGAAACTTAACACGCCCTGCGTCCAGCTTGCAGACTCGTCATTCAATGATGCGACGTCGCCAAACTGTGAGGCGCTGAAGCGCACCGTTTCACCTTGCTGAATAACCCGTTTTTGTTGCGGATCTCCGGCGAGAATCGCTTCGACGGCATGTTGGCGGACGCTAAGGACGGTTTCATCGCCGTCCTGGCGTACGGTAAATTCCGTACCCAATGCGGTGAGCTGGCCCTGGCGCGTCTGTACACGAAACGGGCGTTGCAGCGCGTCTTTTCCGGTGGTAATGGCGATCTCGCCGTACCAGAGCTGGATCTGGCGCTGGCTACCGTCAAATCGCACGTTAACCGCGCTGTCGGTATTCAGCGAAAGCAACGTGCCATCCTCCAGCGTCTGCTGGCGAGTCTGCCCCCGGGCGGTACGATAATCAGCACGCAGACCTTCGCCCAACTCCGATCGCCAGAGCTGCCAGCTGCCGCCCGCGCAGACCAGCAACAGCAATCCTTTCAGTACGTGGCGGCGCGTCAGGCGGCTGTCTTTCAGCGTGTGGCTGGCGAGTTTGCCGGGGACGCTGCTCATCTGGCAGCGCAGGTTTTCGACCTGCTGCCAGGCCCATTGATTATCCTGATCTTGTTCATACCACTGCTGCCAGCGCGCTTCCTGCTGGGGGCTTACGCGCTCCCCGCTTAAAACGGCATACCAGTGTGAGGCTGAACGTAGCGCCTGGCGGCGGGCATCGGTGAGGGAGGTTTTCACAGATCATGCTCCAGGCGGAACAGCAGGCAGTGTTCCGTGGCTTTCGCGACGTACTTTTTCACCGAGCTGACGGAAACATTCAGACGTTGCGCGATGTCGCTGTAGGTCAGCCCGTCAAGCTGAGAAAGCAGGAAGGCCGTTCTCGCTTTGGCGCTCAACCCGTCCAGCATCCTGTCGACAAGTTGCAGCGTTTCGAGATGCGACTGCTTTTCTTCAGCGGAAGGCGCCAGCGTTTCGGGTAACTGCGCAAGCATCTCCAGATACGCTTTTTCCAGCGCATTGCGGCGGAAAAGGTCGATCATCACCCGTTTGGCGACGGTGCAGAGAAACGACTTTGGGTCGCGAATCGCCGTCAGAGATTCACCGTTAATAATACGCAGGAAGGTGTCCTGGGCGACGTCGTCGGCGTCGAACGCCGACTGTAACTTTCGCGCCAGCCAGTGCGTCAGCCAGCCGTGATGCGCGCGATACAGCGATTCAAACGTTAAAGGAGCGCACTGAACTGGAGTCGGCATAGCGGAAAAGTATCAAAAGTTAATCATCACGGCGGGGATGTTAATATGAGAATAGTTCTCATTACAATAAATGATACGGCGATTTTAGCGGGATAAAGGTTAACTGGCTGTTTTTGAGAGAATAAAAAAGCCTCCGGGCGGAGGCTTATATCAGCATCAGGTCAACACCATCGGCCACTCTGGCGGGGTATGGCTCATGGCTTCCACCATCACGGCTTCGATATTGTTCCAGATTGCGGAGACATCCATCAGAGTGATGCCGAGTAACCCGGTTGCAAACCAGCAGGCCGATACGACGCCAAGGCCGCTACTGATCACCGCGAGTCCGATATAGTCGGATTTACGAAAGCGAATATTGAGCGTGCTGGCTAAAAACATGAGCACAGCGCTCAGCAGTTGCCAGCGGAGAAGAACCACGCCAGTGGTTATGGTAGCCATGAAACATTTCCTCTGAGAATAGCAGGTGCCCTGGACAGCGCGGCGTTGCTCACGGAAGGCGTGGTACACTCTGGCTATCGACGGGCATGACATCGACACTGAATGAAACAACGTTTCTGTTTCATCATTTTTGTGAACTATATCACAATAAATTGTTTGTTAGCCAGTGCAGGGCACCCTTTTTTGTGCGCTTTATAACCACAAATTAAACATGGGTATCTGAAGGGGGCTATACCGGAAGATTATGGGGCTGGTTATTGAAGATGTATTTTTATTACCATTTTATTAGCGCCGGAAAATTAACCAGCCTGGAAATTTAACTTAATTTTTCTGCATTAATCGGAAAAAACCCTGGAAAATTCTTACTCCTTTTGGATTAGAATATTCCCTAATAAAAATAAGCATAACTTTAAGTTTGCCTTACGGGAAAATATTATCGTCATCCGTCAATATCAGACTTTTACCAGGAAAAGTCTGTTGCTAATGTCGCTTAATTCATGCAACGTAATCACCTGTTTGTTATAGCATCCGCCTTGATGATGACAGGCACAGACAATTCAGGGATACAGGGCCGAAATGAATCATAGCGCGCAACGAAAGTTGCTGAGATTCCTTGGAACAATCATGGTGGTATTACTCCCCGTGATGCTGGCGCTATGGTTTGCCCACATGCGGGCGGTGTCTGAAACCCGTAATCAACTGCACTCTTTTGCCGAGCTGGCATTAGAAAAAACGGAACTGGTTGTCCAGCAGGTGGAGCTGGCCCGCGACGCGATACAGCAGTATCAGGGAAAAGCCTGTACTCCTGCGCATCAAAAACGAATGCAGGATATTATTCGTGGTCGTCTGTATATCAGCGAGTTAATTTATGCGCAAGACGATCATTTTTTATGCTCTACGGTAATGGCGCCTGCCAGTCCTTATATTATCCCTGCCGCAGATTATAAACGAGAACCAGACGTTTCTATTTATTACTATCGTGATACGCCGTTCTTTGCTGGCTACAAAATGACGTATATGCAAAGAGGACACTATGTCGCGGTAATAAATCCGTTGTCTTACAGCGAGGTGATGTCAGACGATCCCACTCTGGCCTGGGGCGTATATGATACGGTGACGAACTCCTTTTTCTCCGTGAGCGAGCAGGCAAACGTCGAACAATTATTACCGTTGCTGCACCGTGATGAATCTACCTTTCAGCAAAATAATCGCTTCTATACTATTGCCCATTCAGAAAAACGTCCGATCGCGATAATTGTTTCCACTGATAACGCGCGTTTCTATCAGAACCTGTACCATCAGGCGACGTTAACGCTGCCGTTAGGCATTATCTGTAGCATCATTGTGTTATTGATGTGGTCGCGTACGCGCGAGGAATATCATTCACCGCGCCGTTTGTTGCAGCGAGCGATCGATAAACGTCAACTGCGTCTTTATTATCAGCCCATTATTGATATTCAAAATGAAAAATGCGTGGGGGCGGAGGCGCTATTGCGCTGGCCTGGTTTTGAAGGGCAGGTGATGAGCCCGGCAGAGTTTATCCCGCTGGCTGAAAAAGAGGGGATGATTGCGCAGATTACCGATTACGTGGTGGAAGAAGTATTCAACGATCTGGGACATTTTCTCGCCTCGCAACCTCATCTTTATATCTCTATTAATCTCTCTGCTTCTGATTTCCACTCCTCCCGGCTTATCGCGTTAATTGCGGAGAAAGCCCGCCAGCATTCCGTTCTTGCGCAACAAATTAAGGTGGAAGTGACAGAGCGCGGCTTTATTGACGTGCCGAAAACCACGCCGGTTATTCAGGCATTTCGTCAGGCGGGTTTTGAAGTGGCGATTGATGATTTTGGAACAGGGTATTCAAACCTGCACAACCTGTATTCATTGAATGTCGATATTCTGAAGATTGATAAATCCTTTATCGACACGCTGACCACCAATAGCACCAGCCATCTGATCGCGGAACACATCATCGAAATGGCGCAAAGCTTACACCTGAAGGCCATTGCCGAGGGCGTGGAAACGGCAGATCAGGTGAACTGGCTGTTCAAGCGCGGCGTTCAGTATTGTCAGGGATGGTATTTTGCGAAGGCGATGCCGCCGCAGGCGTTTATTCAGTGGCTGCAACAGTCGCCCGCACTCCTGATGCAGCGCGGGCAGTAAAGTTACAGACGATGACGGTAGTCGCTGGGCGTGCGGTCAAACTCGCGGCGGAAGACGCGCGAAAATGTCTGTTGCGACACATATCCCAGATCCATCGCGATATCAAAAATGGGGCGCTCGGTCGTTCGTAGCTCTACGGCGGCCAGCAGGAGTCGGCGCTGACGAATATAGTCGCCCAGCGTCTGATGCATCACCGTGCGGAACATCCGCTGTAAATACCACTTCGAGTAACCTGATTTTTTTGCGACCACATCAATGTTCAGCGGTTGGTCGATATGTTCATCAATCCATTCAATAAGGGTCTGAATTATCTGCTGATGGGACATATTGCTGCCTCTTTCTCAGTGTTCGATTCGTCGTTTTGTCTGCGGGCGAGTATAATTCCTCAAGTTAACTTGAGGTAAAGCGATTTATGGAAAAGAAATTACCGCGTATAAAGTCCCTGCTTACGCCGGGTGAGGTGGCGAAACGTAGCGGTGTGGCGGTATCGGCGCTGCACTTTTATGAGAGCAAAGGGCTTATCAGCAGTGTCCGTAACAGCGGCAATCAGCGGCGATATAAGCGCGATGTGCTGCGCTATGTGGCGATCATCAAGATTGCTCAACGTATTGGCATTCCGCTGGCGACCATTGGAGAAGCGTTTGGCGTATTGCCTGAGGGGCATACGCTGAGCGCAAAGGAGTGGAAGCAGCTTTCTTCGCAATGGCGCGAGGAGCTGGACAGACGTATTCATACTCTGGTGGCGTTGCGTGATGAGCTGGACGGCTGCATCGGCTGCGGCTGTTTGTCGCGTAGCGATTGCCCGCTGCGCAACCCAGGCGATCAGCTCGGCACGCAGGGAACAGGGGCGCGATTGCTGGAAGATGATTAAATGTCGTTTCGCCGGGACGCGCGTAGGCCGGATAAGCGAGCGCCATATTGCCGCGCATAAAACTAAAGCGCCGCAAGGGCGCTTTAGTTTGTTTCCGGTCTTTGTCTTTCGCTCTATCCCGTTGGTTCACGGGAGGGTTTCCCCCGACATCAACACCCCTCAGTCGAGCACGTGGTGGAGGTTCCGGTTTGTGTTGATACTGTAATTGTATGCCATGCCCGCCCGTTTGCCAGTGTATTGTCTGTTTTTTAGCCGAAATTTTTACGCCATCTCTCGCTCTTTTCTATAGTTAATTTGAATGAAAAACAGGAGACAGCCATGCTGACGGTGCATCATTTGAATCAATCTCGTTCCCAGCGCGTGCTCTGGGCGCTGGAGGAGCTGTCGCTGCCCTACCAGATTGTTCGCTACCAGCGTGAAAAAACCATGCTTGCGCCACCGGCGCTGAAAAAAATCCACCCGCTTGGAAAATCGCCCGTTATTGAGGATAACGGTGAGATCCTCGCCGAATCCGGCGCCATCCTGGAGTATTTGCAGGAAACCTATGACCACGCAGGGCAGTTTAAACCTGCCGATGCCCGGCAAAAACGGCAGTATCGGTTCTGGCTGCATTATGCGGAAGGCTCGTTAATGCCAATGCTGTTAATGAAACTGGTGTTTGTCAGCCTGGGTAAACCGCCGGTGCCATTTGGGTTACGCACGCTGGGCGGCATTCTGGGGCAGGGCGTGCAAAAAGCGTATCTCAACCCGCAACTGGAGACGCATGCGCGCTACATTGATGCGCATCTTGCCGCGCAGCCCTGGTTTGCCGGGGAACATATCAGCATGGCGGATATCCAGATGAGTTTTCCTCTGTTTGCGTTACTGAGCCGAGGCGGAATTAACGACCTGACGCACATTAGCGCCTGGAAGAAGCGCGTAGAGATGCGCCCGGCGTGGCAAAGGGCTATCCAGCAAGGCGGTCCTTTTGAGATCCCTGGCGGGTAGACGGATGTGTCAGTCGTCCGCCCGAGAAAAAATGTTATCAGATTGCGCATTGACGATAACGTTTGCGCATCGACTGGCGATTTATTGACCGTGATGAAAAGAAATAAGCAAAAAGCCGCAAAGTTTTGTTGAAAAGCCCCGTATTATCGCTGGATAATCGTTTGCTTTTTTTTACTACCCGTTTTGTATGCGCGGAGTTAAACGTTTGCTTTTTTGCGACACCCCTTATTGTTGCAAACGTAGCACAAGGAGATGACGTTTCGCTGGCAGTGGATTGTCCACCACGCATACTCGACGAAAAATAAACTCTCAGGGGATGTTTTCTATGTCTACGCCTTCAGCGCGTACCGGCGGTTCACTCGACGCCTGGTTTAAAATTTCACACCGTGGAAGCACCGTCCGTCAGGAAGTGGTTGCCGGATTAACGACTTTCCTGGCGATGGTCTACTCCGTTATCGTGGTTCCGGGGATGCTGGGTAAAGCCGGATTCCCGCCTGCCGCCGTATTTGTGGCGACCTGCCTGGTGGCTGGCGTCGGTTCTATTGTTATGGGTCTGTGGGCGAACCTGCCGTTGGCTATCGGTTGCGCCATCTCGCTGACCGCCTTCACCGCGTTTAGCCTGGTGCTGGGTCAGCACATTAGCGTTCCGGTTGCGCTGGGTGCGGTATTCCTGATGGGCGTGCTGTTTACCATCATCTCGGCGACCGGTATCCGTAGCTGGATCCTGCGCAACCTGCCGCATGGCGTGGCGCACGGCACCGGCATCGGTATCGGCCTGTTCCTGTTGCTGATCGCCGCGAATGGCGTGGGTCTGGTGATTAAGAACCCGCTGGACGGTCTGCCGGTCGCGCTGGGTAACTTTGATTCTTTTCCGGTTATCATGTCGCTGATTGGTCTGGCGGTCATTATCGGCCTGGAAAAACTGAAGGTGCCGGGTGGCATTCTGCTGACCATTATTGGTATTTCGGTTGTGGGTTTGATCTTCGATCCATCCGTCCATTTCTCCGGCTTTTTTGCTATGCCGTCTTTAAGTGATGAACACGGCAACTCGCTGATTGGCAGCCTGGATATTATGGGCGCGCTGAACCCGATCGTCCTGCCGAGCGTGCTGGCGCTGGTGATGACCGCTGTTTTCGACGCCACCGGCACGATTCGCGCGGTCGCTGGCCAGGCGAACCTGCTGGATAAAGACGGGCAGATTATTGATGGCGGCAAAGCGCTGACCACCGACTCCCTGAGCAGCGTGTTCTCTGGTCTGGTTGGCGCAGCGCCTGCGGCGGTATACATTGAATCGGCGGCGGGTACGGCGGCAGGCGGTAAAACGGGTCTGACGGCGATCACCGTCGGCGTCCTGTTCCTGCTGATCCTGTTCCTCTCTCCGCTCTCTTATCTGGTTCCGGTCTACGCGACCGCGCCCGCGCTGATGTACGTCGGCCTGCTGATGCTGAGCAACGTGGCGAAAATCGACTTCGCTGACTTTGTGGATGCGATGGCGGGTCTGATCACGGCGGTGTTTATCGTCCTGACCTGTAACATCGTAACCGGCATTATGATTGGTTTTGCTACGCTGGTGATCGGCCGTATTGTGTCGGGCGAATGGCGTAAGCTGAACGTCGGCACCGTGGTGATTGCCGTAGCGCTGGTCGCCTTCTATGCGGGCGGCTGGGCTATCTGATTCCTGGCGTCCTCTAAAAACGGGTGGCTTTTGCCGCCCGTTTTTATTTTCAGGACACATCCCGTTGTCTTTTGCGTTACTCTGAGGAAGATAGAATTGAGGCACGACGCCTCACGTTTTAAAACATAAGAAATATCGCAAACAGGGAACGCATGGAAATCTTCTTCACAATACTCATCATGACCCTTGTGGTCTCGCTGTCGGGGGTATTTACTCGTGTATTGCCCTTCCAGCTTCCTTTACCCCTCATGCAAATCGCCATTGGCGCGCTGCTGGCATGGCCGACGTTTGGTTTGCATGTGGAATTTGACCCTGAACTGTTCCTGGTGCTGTTTATTCCGCCGCTGTTGTTCGCAGACGGCTGGAAAACGCCGACCCGGGAGTTTCTCGAACATGGGCGAGAGATTTTCGGTCTGGCGCTGGCGCTGGTGCTGGTCACGGTGGTCGGAATTGGCTTTATGATTTACTGGCTGGTGCCGGGTATTCCGCTGATACCGGCCTTCGCGCTGGCTGCCGTACTGTCGCCGACCGATGCGGTTGCGCTTTCCGGCATTGTCGGCGAGGGGCGCATTCCGAAGAAAATTATGGGCATCCTGCAAGGCGAGGCGTTGATGAACGACGCGTCCGGCCTGGTGTCGTTGAAATTTGCCGTCGCAGTGGCGATGGGGACGATGGTGTTTACCGTCGGCGGGGCGACGGTGGAGTTCTTTAAAGTCGCAGTGGGCGGTATTCTGGCGGGCTTTGTCGTCAGTTGGTTATACGGTCGCTCCCTGCGTTTCCTGAGCCGTTGGGGTGGGGATGAACCAGCGACGCAAATCGTCTTGCTGTTCCTGCTGCCGTTCGCCTCCTACCTGATTGCGGAACATATCGGCGTATCCGGCATTCTTGCCGCTGTGGCGGCCGGGATGACCATCACCCGCTCCGGCGTTATGCGTCGCGCGCCGCTGGCGATGCGTCTGCGCGCCAACAGCACCTGGGCGATGCTGGAGTTTGTCTTTAACGGCATGGTCTTTCTGCTGTTGGGTCTGCAACTGCCAGGGATTCTGGAGTCGTCGCTGGTGGCGGCGGAAGCCGATCCCAACGTTGAAACCTGGATGCTGTTCACCGATATCGTGCTGATTTATGCCGCGCTGATGCTGGTGCGCTTTGGCTGGCTGTGGACGATGAAGAACTTCAGTAATCGCTTCCTGAAGAAAAAGCCGATGGAGTTTGGCGCCTGGACGATGCGTGAAGTCCTCATCGCCTCCTTTGCGGGGGTACGCGGGGCGATTACGCTGGCCGGTGTGCTCTCTATCCCGCTATTGTTGCCGGATGGTAACGGCTTCCCGGCGCGCTATGAGCTGGTATTCCTTGCGGCGGGCGTGATTTTGTTCTCGCTGTTTGTGGGGGTCGTGATGCTGCCGATTCTGCTGCAACATCTGGAAGTGGGCGATCACTCACAGCAGCAGAAAGAGGAGCGAATCGCCCGCGCCGCCACGGCGGAAGTGGCGATTGTCGCGATTCAGAAGATGGAAGAACGTCTGGCGGCAGATACCGAAGAGAACATCGATAACCAGTTACTCACCGAGGTCAGCTCCCGTGTGATTGGTAATTTGCGTCGCCGCGCCGATGGGCGTAACGATGTGGAAAGCTCAATGCAGGAAGAGAACCTCGAACGGCGCTTCCGCCTGGCGGCGCTACGCTCGGAACGTGCAGAGTTGTACCACCTGCGCGCGACGCGTGAGATCAGTAACGAAACCCTGCAAAAACTGCTGCATGACCTGGATTTGCTGGAAGCATTGTTGATCGAGAATCAGTAAACACCCGTATCGCCCGGTGGCGCTTCGCTTACCGGGCCTACAAAATGCACTCCCGTAGGCCGGATAAGGCGCTTGCGCCGCCATCCGGCGAGCGAGGCGTTATTCCTGCGTTAACCAAAACCCTTCGCAACACGTCAACCACGCTCTGGCGCTGTGGGACAAATAAACGCCTTCGCGCCAGATCATGCCCAACTGCCAGCGTAAATCACTCTCCAGCGGGAGCCAACGCAGGGTTTGCTTATCCAGCCGTTGGCAAATCGGCTCCGGCAAAATCGCAATTCCGACGCCGGCCTGCACCATAGCGGCCAGGAAATCCCACTGACCGCTGCGTACCGCAATACGCGGCTTCACATCATGCTGCTTAAAAAGCCGCATCAACTGGCGATTCAACGCAAAATCTTCGTTGTAGATAAGCAGAGGATGCTCCGCCAGCGCTTCGGGGGAAATCGACTCGCACGCCATCCACTTACCGGAACGCGGCACCAGCACGCATAGCGGGTGGCTGAACAGCGGCAAGGTCGTCAGTCCGCTCTCTTCCTCCACCGGCAGCGCGGTCATCGCCACATCCAGCTCGCCGTTCATTACCGCCTGTTGTACCGTCAAACCGCCAAATTCTGCAATCTTCAGTTCCACACCCGGATAACGCTGGCGAAACAGGCTAATCGGCCCGGCCATCAGCATGCCGACCATCGGCGGGATGCCTAGCCGCAGCAGCCCTTTATTGAGATGGTTGATATCGCCCAACTCTGCTTCCAGCTGGCGAAATTCAGCAAGGATCGCCAGGCCGCGCTCGAACACCACGCGCCCGGTATCCGTCAGCAGCAGACGTCGCCCATCGCGGATCAGCAGCGTGCAATTAAGCTCATCTTCCAGATTCTTCAGCATCTTGCTGATGGTGGGCTGAGTGACAAATAACTTCTCCGCTGCGCGGGTGAAACTCTGCTGGCGCACCACCTCGACAAAATAACGCAGCGTTCTGATATCCATGATTATTCCTTAAGACTATGCCTGCAATGAGTTTAATTCATTTCAGTAGCGGACGGGCGCTCTCTATACTGGCGTTCCGTTTTATTTTTCAGGACATTCCCCCATGGCTGTGGCGATAAGCCGCGTTACGCCTGCTGTTATGCAACGACTCCAGATACCGGTTCAGGTACTGCTGTATGCAGGTTTATTTGTTTTTGCTCAATATCTTGTTTCATGGCTGCATCTGCCGCTTCCCGCCAATCTGGTTGGGATGGCGCTGATGCTGGCGCTGATTGTCTGTCGGGTGATCCCGCTTAACTGGGTTCGCGCGGGCGCACGCTGGCTACTGGCGGAAATGCTGCTGTTCTTTGTCCCCGCCGTGGTAGCGGTCGTTAACTATGCGCAACTGCTGTTGATGGACGGCTGGCGTATCTTCGCCGTGATTGCGATCAGCACGCTGATGGTGCTTGGCGCAACCGCATGGGTGGTGGATAACGTGTACCGCTATGAGATGAGCAGGGTAAACCGTGAGTAATTTTCAGCTAAGCGTACTGTGCCTGGTCATCACGCTGGGGATCTATTTCGTCAATAAGCGGCTGTACCGTCGCTTTCGTAAGCTGCCGTTGATGCCGCTGGTGCTCACGCCCGCGCTGTTGGTATTGATACTGGTGTTTGGCCATATCTCCTGGCAGAACTACATTGGCGAATCGCACTGGCTGCTGTGGTTGTTAGGCCCGGCGACCATCGCGTTTGCCGTTCCGGTTTACGATAATCTCGCCATCATTAAACGCCACTGGATGTCGCTGACGGCGGGTGTGGTAACGGCAACCGTGGTGGCGGTTACCAGTTCCGTCTGGCTGGCGCGCCTGTTTACGCTGCCGGATGAGATTCAGCGCAGCCTGGCCGTGCGTTCCGTCACCACGCCATTTGCGCTGGCGGCGGCAGAGCCGCTGGGCGGTCAACCGGATTTAGTGGCGCTCTTTGTGGTGGTGACTGGCGTGTTCGGGATGGCGGTTGGCGATGCGCTGTTTTTGCGCCTGTCTATTCGTGAAGGGATGGCGAAAGGCGCCGGGTTTGGCGCGGCATCACATGGGGCCGGTACGGCGCGTTCGTATGAACTGGGTCAGCAGGAGGGCGTCGTCGCCAGTCTGGTGATGATGCTGTCCGGTGTGATGATGGTGCTGGCGGCGCCGCTGGTCGCAAAAGTGATGTTCTGATGTTGTCCTCCGACCCGAGGGCCGGAGGAGTGCGCTGAATTAATGCGCGCGGCCTTGCTCAACGCCGTACCCGGTCTGGGAACGGATGAACTGGGCGCGGAACTGCTCACGTTCGCGATTACCTTCCGCAGAATTATCGGTAGCGGAGAAGAACCAGATCCCAATAAAGGCAACGCTGATGGAGAACAGCGCCGGATACTCATACGGGAAGATGGCTTTTTCGTGGCCGAGGATTTGCACCCAAATCGTTGGGCCGAGAACCATCAGCACGACAGCCGTCACCAGGCCTAACCAGCCGCCCATCATCGCGCCGCGCGTGGTCAGCTTCGACCAGTACATGGAGAGCAGGATGATTGGGAAGTTGCAGCTCGCCGCGATAGCAAACGCCAGGCCGACCATGAAGGCGATATTCTGGTTTTCAAACAGCACGCCCAGAATGATGGCAATCACGCCCAGCACCAGTACGGTGATTTTCGATACCCGCAATTCTTCGCGTTCGGTCGCGCCTTTACGAAACACGTTCGCGTACAGGTCGTGAGATACCGCCGATGCGCCTGCCAGCGTCAGACCGGCCACGACCGCCAGGATCGTTGCGAAGGCTACCGCAGAGATAAAGCCGAGGAACAGGTTGCCGCCTACCGCGTTCGCCAGATGAACCGCCGCCATGTTGTTGCCGCCGATTAACGCGCCTGCGGCATCTTTATACTCCGGGTTCGCGCCGACCAGCATGATCGCGCCGAAGCCGATAATAAAGGTCAGGATGTAGAAATAGCCCATAAAGCCAGTGGCGTAGAACACGCTTTTACGCGCTTCGCGGGCATCGCTGACGGTAAAGAAACGCATCAGAATGTGCGGTAAGCCTGCCGTACCGAACATCAGACCCAGGCCTAATGACAGCGCGGAGATCGGGTCGTTGACCAGACCGCCAGGGCTCATAATGGCTGAACCTTTCGGGTGTACCGCCATCGCTTCGGTGAACAGGTTGTTGAAGCTGAAGCCGACGTGCTTCATGACCATAAAGGCCATAAAGCTGGCGCCGAACAGCAGCAGTACGGCTTTGATAATCTGTACCCATGTCGTTGCCAGCATGCCTCCGAACAGGACGTACATCATCATCAGAACGCCTACCAGCACGACCGCGATGTGGTAGTTCAGACCGAACAACAGCTCGATCAGTTTACCTGCCCCCACCATCTGGGCGATGAGGTAAAGCGCCACGACCACCAGCGAACCACAGGCAGACAGAATGCGGATCGGCCCCTGTTTCAGTCGGTAAGAGGCGACGTCGGCAAAGGTATAGCGACCCAGGTTACGCAAGCGCTCAGCGATCAGGAACAGAATGATAGGCCAGCCCACCAGGAAGCCGAGTGAATAGATCAGCCCGTCATAACCGGAGGTGAACACCAGAGCGGAAATCCCGAGGAACGACGCGGCGGACATATAGTCGCCGGCGATCGCCAGCCCATTCTGGAAGCCGGTAATATTCCCGCCTGCCGTGTAATAGTCGCTGCGTGAACGGACGCGTTTAGAGGCCCAGTAGGTGATACCGAGCGTAAACACCACGAAAATCAGGAACATGACGATTGCCTGCCAGTTGGTTGGCTGGCGTTCTACTGCACCGCTAATGGCATCCGCTGCGTTTGCAGCGAAGGGTAGTGTGGCGGCAAGCGCCGTCAGGACTCTCTTCATGATGCTTTAACCTCGTGCAGTACGGCGTTGTTAAGACGGTCGAATTCACCATTCGCCCGCCAGATGTAAATACCGGTCAGGATGAAGGAGATCAGAATGACGCCCACCCCAATTGGAATACCCCGGGTGACATTGGTGCCGGCGTGTAGCGGAGTGCCCAGCCAGCCCGGCGCGAAGGCAATCAGTAGAATAAAGCTGATATAAACCGCCAGCATGATGACCGACAGGATGGTGGCAAACCGTTGCCGTTTTTCGACTAACTCCCTGAAACGCGCACTGTCTTCTATCCGTTGATAAATATTGTCATTCATCACAGAGTCTCCAGAGATAAGGTAGGGGGATTTTTTTATTTTGCCGGATGGCGGCTGAAGCCTTATCGAGCCTACAAGCGATGTTGAACCTGTAGGCCCGATAAGCAGCGCGCCATCGGGCATTTCACGGTTAGGGTTATGAAGGCATTGCGATGGCCTGCTTCTCTTCGAGCAGTTTCTCGACCACGCCAGGATCGGCGAGGGTTGAGGTATCGCCCAGATTGCTGGTATCGCCCGCTGCGATTTTGCGCAAAATACGGCGCATGATTTTGCCGGAACGCGTTTTCGGCAGTGAGTCTGTCCAGTGCAGCACGTCCGGTGTTGCCAGCGGGCCAATTTCTTTACGTACCCAGTTGCGTACTTCGGTATACAGCTCCGGCGACGGATCTTCGCCGTGATTCAGCGTGACATAGGCGTAGATGGCCTGGCCTTTGATGTTGTGCGGAATACCGACCACTGCGGCTTCGGCAATCTTCGGATGCGACACCAGCGCGGATTCAATCTCCGCCGTGCCCAGACGATGGCCGGAAACGTTCAGTACGTCATCGACGCGCCCGGTGATCCAGTAGTAACCATCTTCATCACGACGCGCGCCGTCGCCGCTGAAATACATGTTTTTGAAGGTAGAGAAGTAGGTCTGCTCAAAACGCTCGTGATCGCCGAACAGGGTACGCGCCTGACCCGGCCAGGAGTCGGTAATCACCAGATTGCCTTCGGTCGCCCCTTCCTGCGGGTGGCCTTCGTTATCCACCAGCGCGGGCTGCACGCCAAAGAACGGACGCGTGGCGGAACCGGCTTTCAGTTCAGTCGCGCCGGGCAGCGGCGTGATCATGAATCCACCGGTTTCGGTCTGCCACCAGGTGTCCACTACCGGGCATTTTTCGTTACCGATCTTCTTCCAGTACCATTCCCACGCTTCCGGGTTGATCGGTTCGCCGACGGAACCGAGGATGCGCAGCGAAGAGCGATCGGTGCCTTCAATCGCCTTATCGCCTTCCGCCATCAGAGCGCGAATAGCGGTTGGGGCGGTGTAGAGAATAGTAACCTGGTGCTTATCCACCACCTGCGCCATCCGCGCGGGCGTCGGCCAGTTTGGCACGCCTTCAAACATCAGGGTGGTTGCGCCGCAGGCCAGCGGCCCATACAGCAGGTAGCTGTGCCCGGTCACCCAGCCTACGTCTGCGGTGCACCAGTAGATATCGTCCGGGTGATAGTCAAAGACATACTTAAAGGTGGTGGCGGCATAGACCAGATAGCCGCCGGTGGTATGCAGCACGCCTTTTGGCTTGCCGGTTGAACCGGAGGTGTAGAGGATAAACAGCGGATCTTCCGCATTCATCTCTTCCGGCTGATGGTCAGCGCTGGATTTCTCAATCACGTCGCTCCACCACAGATCGCGGCCTTCATGCCAGTCGACTTTCCCGCCAGTACGTTTTAAAACCACCACATGTTCAACGCTGTTCACATTCGGGTTTTTCAGCGCATCATCGACGTTCTTTTTCAGCGGGATGCCGCGTCCGGCACGCACGCCTTCATCGGCGGTGATCACCAGACGTGAGCTGGAGTCGATGATTCGCCCGGCAACCGCTTCCGGCGAGAAGCCGCCGAAGATCACCGAATGCACCGCGCCAATGCGCGCGCAGGCCAGCATCGCCACCGCTGCTTCCGGCACCATCGGCATATAAATAGCCACGACGTCGCCTTTCTTAATGCCCAGCTCCAGCAGCGTATTGGCGAAACGACAAACATCGCGATGCAATTCGCGATATGAAATGTGTTTGCTCTGGGTGGCGTCATCGCCTTCCCAGATGATGGCGGTACGGTCGCCGTTTTCTTGCAGATGGCGGTCAAGGCAGTTTGCCGCCAGGTTCAGCGTGCCATCTTCATACCATTTAATCGACACGTTGCCGGGCGCAAAGGAGGTGTTCTTCACTTTTTTATACGGTGTAATCCAGTCGAGAATCTTTCCCTGTTCACCCCAAAAGGTATCTGGCTCGTTAATAGATTGTTGATATTTCGCCTCATACTGCTCCGGGTTTATCAGGCAACGATCCGCAATGTTTGCGGGAATAGCGTGTTTATGTATTTGGCTCATGGCTTTTGTTCTCCTTGTAAGATGTTAATAATATGTCTCACAAAAGTTAAATGTAGGGGCTTTGGCAGTTTTGTTTAGTATTTGCGCGGCAGATCACGCAATAACGGAACTGTGCAAATAAACGGCAAAGTGATTTTTGAAGGAATCTCGCAAAAATGGATTAATACCCGCGATAACATGCAGTTACAGGCGAGTTGTTGAAAAAGTGATCCGCGTCGAATGCTAACGAAAGGAGTAGGTTTAAGGAGGGGTGTATAACTCTAAAGTGGTATTTTACATGCACTTACAATTGATTAAAGACAACATTTTTAATGGGGTTTTTTGTTACACATAGAGGGGAGCAATGTCATGACAGTATTCGTGCGGTTGCTGTTGTGGAAAAACAAAATAAAGAACCGCCATTGAAGGCAATGGCGCAATCTGGATGAGACCTCTATGGCAAGGACAATATTACGCGCACGCCGTTTCTTCAGCCTGATATTACCGTTTTTTTTCATTTCCTCTGTATACGCTGAACAAACGTCCGTTCCCGCAAAGACCGTCACCGTTGAAGCGAAGAATGAAACCTTCGCCCCTCAGCATCCCGATCAATATCTCTCATGGAAAGCGACGTCAGAACAGTCAACGCGTGAAGATGCGCTGGCAGAAGACCCGCGTCTGGTGATCCTGTGGGCGGGATACCCCTTCTCGCGTGACTACAATAAGCCGCGCGGGCACGCTTATGCGGTTACCGATGTGCGTGAAACCCTGCGTACCGGCGCACCGAAAAATGCCGAAGATGGCCCATTGCCGATGGCCTGCTGGAGCTGTAAAAGCCCGGATGTGGCGCGTCTGATCCAGAAAGATGGCGAAGACGGCTACTTCCACGGTAAATGGGCGCGCGGCGGCCCGGAAATCGTCAATGCCCTGGGCTGCGCCGACTGCCATAACACCGCCTCAGACGATTTCGCCAAAGGTAAACCGGCGTTAACGCTCTCCCGTCCTTATGCCGAGCGCGCGATGGAAACCATCGGCAAACCGTTTGATAAAGCCAGTCGTTTTGACCAGCAATCTATGGTGTGCGGGCAGTGCCATGTGGAGTACTACTTTGACGGTAAAAACAAAGCCGTCAAATTCCCGTGGGACGAGGGAACAAAAGTCGAGGATATGGAGAAATATTACGACGCCATCGCCTTCTCTGACTGGACAAACCCGCTGTCGAAAACGCCAATGCTGAAAGCGCAGCACCCGGAATATGAAACCTGGAGCGTGGGCATTCACGGCAAGAACAACGTGACCTGTATTGATTGTCACATGCCGAAAGTGCAGAACGCCGAAGGCAAACTTTACACCGACCATAAGATTGGCAACCCGTTTGATAACTTCGCCCAGACCTGCGCCAACTGCCACACCCAGGATAAAGCCTCCCTGCAAAAAGTGGTTGCTGAGCGTAAACAGGCGATTCATGACCTGAAAATCAAGGTTGAAGATCAGTTAGTACACGCGCATTTCGAAGCGAAAGCGGCGTGGGATGCGGGCGCGACAGAAGCGGAAATGAAACCGATTCTGGACGATATCCGTCATGCGCAGTGGCGCTGGGATCTGGCGATTGCCTCGCACGGCATCCATATGCATGCCCCGGATGAAGGTCTGCGTATGCTGGGCGGCGCGATGGATAAAGCGGCGGATGCCCGTACCAAACTGGTGCGCCTGCTGGGCAGTAAAGGCATCACTCATGAAATCCCGCTGCCGGATATCTCCACCAAAGAGAAAGCCCAGAAAGCGATTGGTTTGAACATGCAGCAAATCAACGCCGAGAAGCAGGACTTCATCAAGACGGTGATTCCTCAATGGGAAGATCAGGCGCGTAAAAACGGTCTGTTAAGCCAATAACCTCACATGTGACAAATTTGCCGGATGGCAGCGCAAGCGCTTTATCCGGCCTACGGAAGTCTTGTAGGCCTGATAAGCGTAGCGCCATCAGGCATTATGCAACGGAGTGAATATGAGCGTATTACGTTCGTTATTAACTGCTGGGGTGCTGGCGTCAGGTCTGTTCTGGAGCCTGTGTGGGATAACCGCTACCCCAACGCCGCAGGACTCAGAGCAACGCTGGACGGTCACCCAGCAGCGTAATCCAGATGCTGCTTGTCTGGATTGCCACAAGCCGGATACCGAGGGTATGCACGGTAAGCACGCTTCTGTCGTTAACCCGAACAACAAGCTGCCGGTTACGTGCACCAACTGTCACGGTCAGCCATCGCCTAAACACCGCGAAGGGGTGAAAGATGTGATGCGCTTTAACGACCCGATGTATACGGTAGAGCAGCAGAACAGCGTCTGTATGTCCTGCCACCTGCCTGAGCAGCTGCAAAAAGCGTTCTGGCCGCATGATGTCCATGTGACCAAAGTGGCGTGCGCCAGCTGTCACTCGCTGCATCCACAGCAAGACACGATGCAGACGCTCAATGAGAAAGGACGGATTAAGATTTGTGTCGATTGCCACAGCGATCAGCGCACCAATCCGCACTTTAACCCGGCGTCCGTTCCCTTGCTTAAGGAGCATCCATGAGTTGCTCTCGTCGCCAGTTTATCACCCGCGTCGGCGCGCTGGTGGCGGTCAGCGGAACAGCAGGACGCGTGGTGGCGAAAACGTTGAATATCAACGGCGTGCGTTACGGCATGGTGCATGATGAGTCATTATGCATCGGCTGTACCGCCTGTATGGATGCCTGTCGGGAAGTGAACCAGGTGCCGGAGGGCGTGTCGCGTCTGACGATTATCCGCAGCGAGCCGCAGGGGACGTTTCCTGACGTGAAGTATCAATTCTTCCGTCATTCGTGCCAGCACTGCGATCATGCGCCCTGCGTCGACGTTTGCCCAACCGGGGCGTCATTCCGCGATGCCGCCAGCGGTATCGTTGATGTGAACCCGGATCTGTGCGTCGGCTGCCAGTATTGCATTGCGGCGTGTCCTTATCGCGTACGCTTTATCCATCCGGTCAGCAAGACGGCGGATAAGTGCGATTTCTGTCGGAAAACCAACCTGAAAGCGGGTAAGTTGCCCGCCTGCGTCGAGTCCTGCCCGACAAAGGCGCTGACGTTTGGCAACCTGGACGATCCCAACAGCGACATCTCTCGTCTGCTGCGGCAGAAAACCACCTACCGCTACAAGCTGGCGCTGGGTACGAAACCGAAGGTCTACCGCGTTCCCTTTAAATTTGGGGAGGTGAGCCAATGACGCACGCTTCTGCTTTCCATTTTGAATCGCTGGTGTGGGACTGGCCCATCGCCATTTATCTGTTTCTGATTGGTATTTCTGCCGGGTTAGTGACGCTGGCTATTTTGCTGCGCCGCATTCACCCGGAAGCGGGCGGGGCGGACAGCACGCTGCTGCGTACGACGCTGGTGGTGGGGCCGGGGGCAATTATTCTTGGCCTGCTGATCCTGATCTTTCACCTGACGCGTCCGTGGACCTTCTGGAAACTGATGTTCCACTACAGCTTCACGTCGGTGATGTCGATGGGCGTCATGCTGTTCCAGCTCTATATGGTGGTGCTGGTTCTGTGGCTGGCGAAAATCTTTGAAAAAGAGGTGCTTGCCCTGCAACAGCGCTGGTTGCCGCGTCTGGGGATGGTGCAAAAAGCGTTGACGTTGCTGACGCCGTTCCATCGCCTGCTTGAGACGGTAATGCTGGTGCTGGCGGTACTGCTGGGGGCGTATACCGGCTTCCTGCTGTCGGCGCTGAAGTCCTATCCGTTCCTTAATAACCCGATCCTGCCGGTGCTGTTCCTGTTCTCAGGGATCTCTTCCGGGGCAGCGGTGGCGCTGATTGCGATGGCCTTGCGTCATCGCAGCAATCCGCACAGCACTGAAGCGCATTTTGTGCATCGCATGGAAACGCCGGTCGTCTGGCTGGAAATCTTCCTGCTGGCGGCGTTCTTCGTTGGGCTGGCGTTGGGCGATGACGGTAAAATGCGCGCGCTGACTGCGGCGCTGGGCGGCGGATTCTGGACATGGTGGTTCTGGCTTGGCGTCGCGGGGCTGGGGCTGATTGTGCCAATGCTGCTGAAGCCCTGGGCGAATCGCGGTTCGACGTTTCACGGCGTGCTGGCGGTATGCGGCGCCAGCCTGACCGGTGTCCTGCTGCTGCGCTTTTTCATTCTTTATGCGGGACAGCTAACGGTCGCGTGAGCTTAGGCAGGGTGATCTCTGGACGTATTCCTTCCTGAAGCCGGTTTTCTGGCATTACTGCTGAGTCTTGGGGTCAACGTGTTGACCCCACTTGCCACGCTGGTGGGGTTGCGCCAGCGCTGGCAGGGCATCAGACGTCTGGCGATAATCGGCGTCCTGGCGCAATTCGCGCTGTTATTACTGGCGTTCGCTATTCTGGTTTTCTGCTTTCTTACCAGCGATTTTTCGGTTGTCTACGTTGCACAGCATAGCTACAGCCTGCTGCCGTGGGGATTAAAACTGGCGGCGGTGTGGGGCGGTCATGAAGGATCGCTGCTGTTGTGGGTGCTGTTCCTTTCCGGCTGGAGCGCGCTGTTCGCCTGGCGTTGCAAAGGCGAGCGCGATGCGCTCTTTCCGCTAACGCTCTGTATTCTGTCGATGATGACCGCCCTGCTGCTGCTGTTTGTCGTGGTCTGGTCGGACCCGTTTGTGCGTATCTTTCCGCCCGCGATTGAGGGGCGCGATCTCAATCCGATGCTGCAACACCTGGGGCTGATTCTCCATCCACCGCTGCTTTATCTGGGCTATGGCGGCCTGATGGTTGCAGCGGGCGTTGCGCTGGCGTCATTGCTGCGCGGCGGCTTTAGCGCGGCCACCGCCTGGGTCTGCTGGCGCTGGGCGCTCCCCGGCTGGTGCGCGCTGACGCTGGGCATCATTCTCGGGTCGTGGTGGGCGTACTGCGAACTGGGCTGGGGCGGCTGGTGGTTCTGGGACCCGGTGGAAAACGCTTCTTTATTACCCTGGCTTTCCGCCAGCGCGCTACTGCACAGCCTGTTCGTTTCCCGCCAGCGCGGCATCTTTCGCCACTGGTCTTTGCTGCTGGCGATTCTGACGCTGATTTTATCCCTGCTGGGCACGCTGATTGTGCGCTCCGGCATTCTGGTTTCTGTCCATGCCTTTGCGCTGGACAACGTGCGTGCGGTGCCGCTGTTCGCGCTGTTTACCGTGTTGAGCCTGGCGTCGCTCGGGTTGTACGCGTGGCGAGGCCAGCAAGTCCGCCAGAATGCGCGTTTTGGCAGTTGGTCGCGTGAGATGATGATTCTGGCCGCGCTGCTGCTTTTTAGCGCCGTGCTGCTGATTGTGCTTATCGGGACGCTCTATCCGATGATTTACGGCCTGTTCGGCTGGGGGCGACTCTCCGTCGGCGCGCCCTATTTTAATCGCGCCACGCTGCCGTTTGGGCTGCTGATGCTGTTAGTTATCGTACTGGCGACAATCAGAAGCCGGAAAGTGTCTGTGCGCCGCCAGCTTCCGGCGCTGCTGGCGCACACCGGCGTACTGATTATCGCCGCCGGGATTATTTTCTCCAGCGGCAGTCGGCACGAAATCAGCCTTAATCTGCGCCCCGGAGAGCAGGTGGAACTGGCAGGCTACACGTTTCGTTTTGAACGTCTCGATCTGGAGGCGAAAGGCAATTACACCACCGAGAAAGCGCAGATCGCCATTGAGCAGGATAAACGGCACATCGGGCGCGTCACGCCAGAGCGGCGTTTTTACGCGGCGCGCCGTCAGCAGATGATGGAGCCGGGGATTCGCTGGAATCTGCTGCATGACTGGTATGCGGTAATGGGCGAAAAAACCGGGCAGGATCGCTATGCCATGCGCCTGTATGTCCAGACCGGCGTGCGCTGGATCTGGGGCGGAGGGCTGTTGATGATTGCAGGCGCGGCGCTCAGCGGCTGGCGTGGGAGGAAGCGTGATGAGTAAATTAATCAACGCGTTGCCGGATGGCGGCGTACGGGGTGCGCAACACATTGTAGGCCAGATAAGCGCAGCGCCATCCGGCAGAATAGGTTTACTCTTGGCTATCATTTTGTTTTTCATCACCTTTGCAACGCATGCCCAGGTTGTGGACACCTGGCGCTTTGAAAACGCGCAACAGCAGGAAAAATCACTATTTATTGCCAGCCAGCTGCGCTGCCCGCAGTGCCAGAATCAAAACTTGCTGGAATCCAACGCGCCGGTAGCGGTCAGTATGCGCCATCAGGTCTATACCATGGTGGCGGAAGGTAAAAGCGAAGAGGAAATCACCGCCTGGATGACCGAACGCTACGGTGAGTTTGTCCTCTACAACCCGGTGCTAACCGGGCAAACGTTGCTGCTGTGGGCGCTGCCTTTCCTGCTGTTGCTGCTGGTGGGCGTGGCGCTGTGGCGAGTGATAGCGCGTCAGCGTAAAGAGGAGGGGAGTAAATGAGTCTGCATCAGGTGAGCGTATTGCTGCTGCGTCACAGCCAGCGCCAGGCGCAGCTGCAACAGGAATTGCATCATGATTTGGCGGAGCCTGTGGCTTCGGACGCGCCGTCGCGCCCGCTGCCGGTGAAAGCGCTGCTGGCCGTTGCGATCGTCATGGTGATGGCTTGCGTCGGCGGCTATCTGGCGTCGTCAAAATGGCAGGCCGTTCGCCAGGAACAGCAGCGTCTGGCCGATCCGCTGCGGGCGTTTACCGATGAACCGACGGCGGAAAAGCAGTTGCTGACGTTGCAGGCGGCGATTCGCGCAAACCCACAGGACAGCGCGCAGTGGGCGACGCTGGGCGAGTACTACCTCTGGCGTAATGCCTATGACAATGCTCTGCTGGCGTATCAGCAGGCGCTGCGCCTGCGGGGAGAGAACGCGGAGCTCTATTCGGCGCTGGCGACGGTGCGCTATTACCAGTCCGGGCAGCATATGACGCCGGAAACGCGTGAAATGATCGATAAAGCGCTGGCGCTTGATGCTTCGGAAGTCACCGCGTTAATGCTGCTGGCCGCTGATGCGTTTATGCAGGCTGATTATGTGCAGGCCATCGCATTCTGGCAAAAATTACTGGATTTGAACTCGCCAAGGGTTAATCGCGTGCAACTCATTGACGCTATTAATATGGCGAAGTTGTTGCAGAATCGTCAGAAATAATTTTGTTTTTTTGTGATTTGTGTCGTTTTTGCTGTTTAAAAAGTAAGCGAATGAACGGTGGCGTTAAAATAATTCCAGAAAGGTATTATTCGTTTTTGAGGAAATAAAAATCTTTCCATAACAAATAGTTATTCATGATGATCGCGATAAACTCGCGTTATTATGCAGAAAATCAGTTAGATGCCCTGTTCTGAAAGGGTTGCGCAGTATGCCATGCAAATGGTACTGATTATGCGCGTTAAAAAACTCCACAAACGAACGCAACACAATTCATACCCTTTCAGTATGTACTGTTCTCATCCTTTTTTGAATGCAGAACGGCGCTTCATTGAGGAAGTCTGTTGTTATGAAAAACTTGAAAATCAGCCTGGCCTGGCAGATTTTGCTGGCCATGGTGCTGGGTATTCTTCTGGGCAGTTATCTGCATTATCACAGCGACAGCCGCGAATGGCTGGTTGCCAACCTGCTGTCACCGGCGGGTGATATCTTTATCCATCTGATCAAAATGATCGTCGTTCCGATTGTTATTTCCACCCTGATTGTCGGTATTGCCGGTGTCGGCGATGCGAAACAGTTAGGGCGTATCGGTGCCAAAACCATTATCTATTTCGAAGTGATCACGACCGTCGCCATTATCCTCGGTATTACACTGGCGAACGTGTTTCAACCCGGTTCCGGGATTGATATGTCGCAACTGGCGACCGTGGATATTTCGAAATACCAAAGCACGACGGCGGAAGTACAAAGCCATGCGCACGGTTTGATGGGCACGATTTTGTCACTGGTTCCGACCAACATTGTCGCGTCGATGGCGAAGGGCGACATGCTGCCGATTATCTTCTTCTCGGTGCTGTTTGGCCTGGGTCTGTCTTCCTTGCCTGCGACTCACCGTGAACCGCTGGTCACCGTGTTCCGCTCCATCTCAGAAACCATGTTTAAAGTGACCCACATGGTGATGCGTTACGCGCCGGTCGGGGTGTTTGCGCTGATCGCCGTGACCGTGGCGAACTTTGGTTTTGCGTCGCTGTGGCCGCTGGCGAAACTGGTGCTGCTGGTACACTTCGCGATTCTGTTCTTCGCGCTGGTGGTGTTGGGCATCGTGGCGCGTCTGTGCGGTCTGAGCGTCTGGATTCTGATTCGTATCCTGAAAGATGAACTGATTCTGGCTTACTCCACTGCCAGCTCTGAGAGCGTGCTGCCGCGCATTATCGAAAAGATGGAGGCCTATGGCGCTCCGGCGTCGATCACCAGCTTTGTGGTGCCGACCGGGTATTCCTTCAACCTTGATGGCTCAACGCTGTACCAGAGTATCGCGGCGATCTTTATCGCGCAGCTGTACGGTATCGACCTGTCGCTGTGGCAGGAAATCATACTGGTGCTGACGCTGATGGTCACCTCGAAAGGGATTGCGGGCGTGCCGGGCGTTTCCTTCGTGGTGCTGCTGGCGACGCTGGGTAGCGTGGGCATTCCGCTGGAAGGGCTGGCGTTTATCGCCGGTGTTGACCGTATCCTCGATATGGCGCGTACCGCGCTGAACGTGGTGGGTAATGCGCTGGCGGTGCTGGTTATCGCCAAGTGGGAACACAAGTTTGACCGTAAGAAAGCGCTGGCGTATGAGCGCGAGGTATTGGGCAAATTTGATAAAACCGCGAATCAGTAATTCATGACAGATTGCCGGATGGCGCTACGCTTATCCGGCCTACGGGAAGCTGTGGTCTGTAGGCCGGATAAGGCGCTTGCGCCGCCATCCGGCAATATTACATTCACCCGTTGGTTAATTTATCAAACTCTTCGCAGCCGGTATCAAACCCTTCCGTACAGCTCAGATTCAACCAGTGCAGCGCCTTCTGTTTATTCTTCTCAATAAAGCCCTGTTCGCCGTTTAAGAACAACATTCCGGCCCAGTATTCGGAGTAGCCGGTACGGGAAATGGCGGAACTGTGTTTGAAATACCAGGTCGCCTTATCGTCATCGGCAGGAATGCCCACGCCGTTGGCATAAATCAGCCCGAGCAGCATCTGCGCATCGGCGGCAGAATCGCTCTCCAGGTTTTCTGAGGCGTTTTGCAGCAGTGAAATAGCTTTTGGATAGTCAGGCGTCCCCGCCTGGGTGTTGACCAGAATGCGCGCCAGAGTGATTTCTCCGGCTTTGCTGCCCGCTTGTGCCGCCTTTTCGGCCAGCGTTTTAGCCTGCGGATAATCCAGACTGACGGGGTTGGTGATTTTGATTTGCGCCAGCAATGCGCAGGCATCCGCATCACCGTTGTCTGCGGCTTTTTGCGCCCAGTATTCGGCCTTGCTGAGATCGCCGGAACTGAACCAGGTATCGGCAAGAAAATACTGTGCGCGTCGGTCTCCGCCCTCCGCCGCCTTCAGATACTGGCTGCCAGGCTCAGTATCGGTGGCATGGGCAAAGAATGTCATTAAGAACATCAATGCAAGAAGTGGTTTCATTTTGAGTTTTATTTAGGGTACGGAGTAGACAGTATAAAGAGATCGTATGGATAAAAAAACAGCCTCCGGCGGAGGCTGTTGCAAGGAAAATGTCTGATGGCGATGCTCACGCATCTTATCAGGCCTACAGTGGAAACAGGTCGTAGGCCGGATAAGGCATTCTCATGCCGCCATCCGGCAGATTACCCCATTGCGCTTTCGCGCAGACGGGTTTTCAACTTGCTGTACTCATCAATCACATACTGCTCGGCGGCGCGCTGATCGGCGATCGGCTCGACGCGCACGGCGCAGTACTTGTACTCCGGCGTTTTGGTAATCGGGCTTAAGTTCTCCGTCACCAGCTCGTTACAGGCGCCAATCCACCACTGGTAGGTCATGTAAATCGCCCCTTTGTTCGGACGATCGCTGACCTGCGCACGGGTGATAATTTTGCCTTTACGTGAATGAACCCAGACCAGCGCTTCATCTTCAATGCCCAGACGCGCGGCGTCGGCCGTGTTGATTTGCGCATAGCCAGGCTCATCCGCCAGCGCCGCCAGCGCGGCACAGTTCCCGGTCATCGAGCGACATGAATAGTGGCCGACTTCACGCACCGTAGACAGCACCATCGGGTACTCTTCGGTGAGTTTGTCGATCGGCGCGACCCAGTCGCAGGTGAAGAACTGCGCCAGACCGTTCGGGGTGTCGAATTTCTCTTTGAAGAGATAAGACGTCCCCTGATCGGCATCCGACGTGTCGCGGCAAGGCCACTGAATGAAGCCCAGCTCGCCCATCTTCTCGTAAGTCGCCCCGTAAAAATCCGGGCACAGATGACGCAACTCATCCCAGATCTCCTGGGTGTTGTTGTAGTGCATCGGATAGCCCATACGGGTGGCGATTTCACTGATGATTTGCCAGTCCGTTTTCAGATCCCATTTCGGTTCAACGGCTTTAAAGAAGCGCTGGAAACCACGGTCAGCAGCGGTAAACACCCCTTCATGCTCACCCCACGACGTAGACGGTAAGATAACATCCGCCGCCGACGCGGTTTTGGTCATAAAGATGTCCTGCACGATGACCAGTTCCAGGTCTTCAAACCCTTTGCGCACCGCAGAGAGTTCCGCATCGGTTTGCAGCGGATCTTCACCCATAATGTACGCCGCGCGAACTTCGCCATGCGCAGCACGGTGTGGCAGTTCGCTGATGCGATAGCCGGTATGCGCTGGCAGGCTTTCCACGCCCCAGGCTTTGGCGAATTTTTCGCGGTTAGCCGGGTCTTTCACGTACTGATAGCCCGGATAGGTATCCGGCAGCGCGCCCATGTCACATGCGCCCTGAACGTTGTTCTGGCCGCGAACCGGGTTTACGCCCACGCTTGGCTTACCGAGGTTGCCGGTCAGCATGGCGAGACTGGTCAGCGAACGCACGGTTTCCACGCCCTGATAGAACTGGGTCACGCCCATGCCCCACAGGATTGCGGCGCTTTTCGCTTCGGCGTACATACGCGCCGCCTTGCGAATATCGTGCGCGCTCACGCCGGTGATATCCTCAACGGATTCCGGCGTGTAGCCTTCGACAATCTTACGGTACTCTTCAAAGCCTTCAGTACGGGAGGCGACGAACGCCTGGTCGTACAGATTTTCTTCAATAATGACATGGCCCATAGCGTTGAGCAGCGCGATATTCGAGCCGTTTCTCAACGCGATGTGGATGTCGGCAATGCGCGCGGTTTCAATTTTGCGCGGATCGCAGACGATAATTTTCGCGCCGTTGCGTTTAGCGTTAATCACATGATTCGCCACGATAGGGTGGGAATCCGCCGGGTTATACCCGAAGATAAACACTAAATCGGTGTTATCAATTTCGTTAATCGCATTACTCATTGCGCCGTTACCGACCGACTGGTGCAGACCTGCAACCGATGGGCCGTGTCAGACGCGAGCGCAGCAGTCAACGTTATTGGTACCAATAACGGCGCGCGCGAATTTTTGCATTACATAGTTGGTTTCGTTACCTGTGCCGCGAGACGAACCGGTCGTCTGGATGGCGTCCGGGCCATACTTCGCTTTGATGGCGCTCAGGCGATCGGCGACGTAGTTCAGCGCTTCATCCCAGGAAACGGATTCCAGTTTGCCGCCACGCTGGCGACGGATCATAGGGGTTTTCAGGCGCGGGGTCAGGATCTGGGTATCGTTAATAAAATCCCAGCCATAGTAGCCCTTCAGACACAGAGTACCCTGATTGGTTTTCCCCTGCGCCGCCTCTGCCCGGACGATTTTGCCGTTATCGACCACCAGGTTGATTTTGCAACCTGATGCGCAATACGGGCAAACCGTGACGACTTTTTTCATCGGTCTCGCTCCAGTTAATCAAATCGCGCATACGCGCTGTCGGCCTCATTATGCATCTTTTATGCCATGTTTTTATTGGGGTCTTTCCCTGATATTACGGGTAAAATTTGGTCAAAACCCTGACGAAAAACAGGCTGTCGTCAGTTTTGACGTGACGAACAGGAAAAGCGGTGACGGCCCGGCAGTGTGACCAGGGTTATGTTTCCTGCATCTCCTGCTGCGCAATATCTGTCACTCCGGGCAGAATCAATCACACTCATCTGTAGGGGATGTGAAATGGGGAAGGGTGATGAAACCAGCCATACTGGTCGTGGATGATGACGCGGCGGTCTGCGCATTGTTGCAGGATGTCCTGAACGAGCACGTTTTTGCGGTGACGGTCTGCCATACCGGGCAGGCTGCGCTGGTGTGCGTCGAAACCCAGCCGGAGATTGCGCTGGTGTTGCTGGATATGATGCTGCCCGACACGAACGGTTTGATGGTGTTGCAGCAGGTACAGAAGATCAGGCCTACGCTGCCGGTGGTGATGCTCACGGGGCTGGGGAGCGAGTCGGATGTGGTGGTCGGGCTGGAGATGGGCGCTGATGATTACATCAGCAAACCGTTTAACCCGCGCGTGGTGGTGGCGCGGATGAAAGCCGTACTCCGTCGGGTTGGCGTGCTGATCGCCGAAGGCGGAAGCGTGCAGACGTCTGGCCTCTCTTTCAATGGCTGGCATCTGGATACCGCGCGCTGTCAGTTGCACAATCCGCAGCAGCAGGCGGTGGATCTCACCCAGGGGGAATACAGTTTGCTGCTGGCGCTGGCGCAAAACGCCCGTCGGGTGCTCAGCCGTGAGCAGTTGCTGGAATTAACGCACAGCGACAGCGTTGAGGTGTTTGATCGCACCATTGACGTGTTGATTATGCGTCTGCGCCGCAAAATTGAAATCAATCCGCATCAGCCGACGTTGATCAAAACCCTGCGCGGCCTTGGGTATGTTTTTGCCGCCGATGTGCAGCACCACGATAAAGCCGCGTAATCAGGCGCAGTTGCCGGATGGCGGCGTAAACGCCTTATCCGGCCTACTGTAGGCCTGATAAGCGTAGCGCCATCAGGCGAACTGGCTACAAAAGCGTTCGCAACTCCTCAAGCGTTTTCGCGCCATCAATCGCATTGGCGCACAGCAGGCTGACCCGCGCGCAGGCGTGCGCCAGCTTAATGCTCTCGGCCAGCGGCCATACTTCGTGGCAGCCATACAAAAAACCGGCGCAGAACGCATCTCCCGCGCCAACGCTACCGACAATCTCCCTCTGCTCCAGCTTTTGCGATGGTATCCAGACGCCAGGTTGATCCGGCGTTTCGCCCCAGGCGCCTTCCGGGCAATGAATCACCACCCGCTGGCGGACGCCTGCATCCAGCAATTCGCGGGCGGCTGCGGCGATGTGCGGAATATGCGGTTCGCCGTTGGGCTGGCGGATCTCCAGGCCGCTGAACTCTCCGGCCTCCAGCTCGTTGATCACCAGATAATCCAGATGGCGTAGCGCGGGCAAAACCAGCGGCTGATAGCGCGGATCGCCTTTGCGGGATACCAGATCCAGCGAAGTCTCAAAGCCCTCCTCATGCATCTGCGCCATCAGCCGTGCGCTGCGGGTGCCGTAGTCATCATCCGGCATATCCAGACTGTCGAGCAGCAGCAGATAGCCCAGGTGGAAAATCTTCATCGAGGCATCAAGCTCATCGAACGCGGGCAGATCCAACAGACGATTAGCGCCGGGGGAGTGGAAAAAGGTGCGCTGCCCGCTGGGATCGGTCATCACCTGCGACATCGACGTGGGGGCAAACGTGGTGCGCTGGACATGCTGGCGATTGACGTGATACTGCTCCAGCATCGCCATAATGTAGTCTCCGTCGGCGTCCTGGCCGATTAATCCCACAGCCTGTAACGGCAGCCCGGTGTGCATCTTTGCCAGCGTCAGCAGGACATTAAGCGGCGCGCCGCCCGTCGAACGTTCGCTATGGGTGATTTCCGCCAGCCAGCCGCGCTCCGGCCACTGTACGATTTGGTGCACATGGTCGACCAGCATATTGCCCGCCGCGATAATGCCTTTACGTTCCATCAGATCTGCCCCGCGCTGCCAAAAATGCGCATCTGTTCTGATACCGTATCGGTGATCGCCTCTTCAATGCCCAGCAGCAGTTCGGCGAACTCATCGTACAGCGGTTGGCGGTTAGTCATCCGTGATTCCACTGCCGCCAGCGCAGCCTGCGACATACCGGTGTAGAAATTGATTTTGTGAATGCCCAGCGTAATGGCGCGACGAAAATCTTCATCGCTGATGCCGGAACCGCCGTGCAGCACCAGCGGCAGCGCCGTTTGCTGGCGAATGGCGTCCAGACGCGGGAAATCGAGTTTGGGCTCGCCTTTATATTTGCCGTGAGCGTTGCCGATGGCGACGGCCAGGGCATCAATACCGGTGCGGTCAACAAAATCGCGCGCCAGCTGCGGATCGGTAAACAGCGATTCGTCGGCATGACCATACAGCGCACCGCCCTCATCGCCGCCAACTGCGCCAAGTTCCGCCTCTACCGACACGCCAACGGCGTGGCACATCTTCACCACTTCCCGGGTCTGGCGGATGTTTTCCTCATACTCCAGCGTGGAACCATCAAACATTACCGAGCTGAAGCCCAGACGTAACGCCCGCACCACGGATTCAAAATGCAGCCCGTGGTCGAGGTTAAGCACCACCGGAATATCGTGTCGGGCGGCTTCGAATTTTACCGCTTCGACCAGTGAGTCCAGCGAAACATACTTAAAATGGACTTCGGCAATGTTAATGATAAACGGCGAGCGTTCCTGCCTGGCGGCGGCGAACAGCGCGCGTAAAAAATGGGAATCCAGAACGTTAAACGCCCCCAGCGCATAGCGATGCTTGCGGGCATGGTCGAGTCCATCGGCAAGAGAAATCAACGGCATAATGTGCTCCTTGTTCAGCAGAACAGGCGGTACTCGTTACACAACACCAGTTGCGCCGGTTCATCTTCTTCAATGTCGTTATAGCGGGCGATCGGCTGGAGAAAATGGTTGTCATGGTCATCGTCATTGACGGAAGAAACTTCGCCGACCAGCACGTCGCCAAACCCTTTTTCCGCCCAGAAGCTGTGATACAGGCCCGGCGTCAGGCAAATGCTTTCTCCTGGCGAAAGGCGCAGCTGGCTGCCTGCCGCATGGGTCTGTCGACAGCCGTCTATCACAATAGTGACGTCGGTATTGTCGGTCTGGTCCCGGGAGTCGGCGTTCCACAGTTCAACGATTAAATTACCGCCGCCGCGATTGATAATGTCTTCACGCTTGCGCCAGTGGAAATGCATCGGCGTAACCTGCGCGTCGCGCACATGCATGATTTTTTCCGCGTAGCATTTCTCATAAGGCATACCTTTGGGCGAGCCGTTGCGCAGGGTAAACAGCGTCAGTCCCTGAGCGGCAAAATCTGTCCCGCCGAACGCGGTAACATCCCAGCCGAGCCTGAGATCGAATACTTCGCTCCAGGCGGCATCAAGCTGACGCCATTGCGATGGGGCAAAGCTGGCGAAAGGCGGCAGGTGGACGTCATGCATGGAAAAGAATTGCCGCGTGTGGCCGAGAATTTCGTTTATTTCGGAGCGTTTCATTGAAAGAATTCTCCTTATTGTGATGTAGCCTTGTAGGCCGGATAAGGCATTTTTGCCGCCATCCGGCATGGGTTTACTGCCTGATGGCGCTGCGCTTATCGGGCCTACGCAGAGGCCGCTTTCCGTTATTTCACCGTCCAGCCCTTGTAGCTGCCGATGTTGTTTTTATCGATCATCGTCACCGGAATCAGCACAGGTTCACCAGGCGCCGGTTTGCCCTGTAGAATGTCATAGCCGATCTCCACCGCTTTTGCCGCCATCACCTGCGGATCTTGTGCGGGGGTCGCCACAAACAGGGAATTTTCACGCTTCAGCGCCTCTTCGCCATCGGGCGAACCATCCACACCGACGATAAAGAACTCATTGCGCTGTGCCTGTTTCGCCGCCAGATCGGCGCCGATCGCCGTCGGATCGTTGATCGCAAATACGCCGTCGATCTTCGGATTCGCAGCCAGCAGGGCGGTCATCACTTCCAGCCCGCCTTCGCGACTGCCTTTGGCGTTCTGGTTCCAGGAGAGCACCTTGATATCCGGGTGGCGTTTGAACTCGGTCTGACAGCCCTCGACACGGTTCTGCACGGCGGAAACCGGCGGCCCGTTGATGATCACCACATTGCCTTTGCCTTTCAGACGATCGGTAATGTATTTACAAGCCATTTCGCCCGCCTGGGTGTTATCAGAGGTGATGGTGGCGTCTGCGCCTTCGGCAGCCACGTCAACCGCGACCACCACGATCCCGGCGTCTTTCGCCCGTTTCACCGCCGGGCCGATCCCTTTTGAATCTGCGGCGTTAAGGATGATCATATCCACCTTCGCGGCAATAAAGTTGTCGATCTGCGAAACCTGCTGACCCAGATCGTAGCCGCTGGAGACCAGCGTCACTTTTACGCCATCACCGGCCAGTTTGCGTGCTTCCAGCTCCGCCCCTTTTGTTATCTGCACGAAGAACGGGTTGGCAAGATCGCCCACCGTCACGCCGATGGATTTCAGTTCTTTGGCCTGTACAAACGGCGATGCGGCCAGTAACGCGCCAGCACAGAGCGCGGTCACTAATGGTTTCAAACGCATACTCTTTTCCTCACGTAGGGTATTGTTGTTATAAGCCTGATGGCGCTGCGCTTATCCGGCCTGCGAACGGGTAGGCCTGCGCCGCCATCCGGCAAGCTTGTCTATGCACTTTGATGGTGTCGGGTACGGTATTTGTCGATCAGCACCGCTATGATGATCACCGCCCCTTTGATCACCAGTTGCCAGAAGTAAGAGACGCCCATCAGCGTCATGCCGTTATTCAGGGTGGCGATGATCAGCGCGCCCACCAGCGTGCCGGTGATCGTGCCGATCCCGCCGACAAAACTGGTGCCGCCGAGGATCACCGCTGCGATGGCGTCCAGCTCATACCCCATGCCTAAGTTGCCGTTGGCGCTGTAGAGACGCGAGGCGCTCATTACTCCGCCCAGCCCCGACAGCAGACCGCTCATGCCGTACACAAATAGCAGCACCAGCCACACTTTGATGCCGGTTAAACGCGCCGCCTGCATGTTGCCGCCCACGGCATAAATATGTACGCCCAGCGTGGTGCGGCGCAGAATGAACCAGCACAGCACGATCACCGCGAGGGCGATAACCACCAGCCACGGAATCGGGCCAAGATAGTTATTGCCAATCCACTCGAAGCTGATGTTGGAGTTGATCACCGTGGTGCCGTCCGCCAGCAGGTAGGCCGCGCCGCGCAGCGCCGTATAGGTGCCGAGCGTGACAATAAAGGGCGGCAGCCCGGCGAAGGCCACCAGCGCGCCGTTAATCAGCCCCAGCCCCAGGCCGAGCATCAGCGCCGCCGGAATCGACAGCATGGCGAACTCCGGTATCAGAGAGACCACCATCGCCGCCACGGCGGTGGTGCCGAGAATCGACCCCACGGAGAGGTCGATGCCGCCGGTCAGAATGATGAACGTCATCCCCGCTGCCAGCACGATGTTGATCGACGCCTGGCGGGTGATGTTCAGCAGGTTGCTTTCAGTGAAAAAGTTAGGTGCGATAAAGCCAAATACCGCCACGATCAGCACTAAAATCGGTAAAATACCGACCGTTTGCATCAGATCGCTCATCAACATCTTTTTTGCGGAGGCGGACTTCGCCACCTGCTGGGGAGTGGTTGGGTTATTCATGATTTCACCGCCTCAAGGTGGGAGTCGTTTACGCCGGTCGCCAGCCGCATGATGTTTTCCTGTGTGATGTCCTGGCTGTGCAATTCCCCGGCAATGCTGCCTTCATGCATGACGTAGACGCGATCGCTCATGCCGACGATTTCCGGTAATTCACTGGAGATCATCAGGATCGCCACGCCCTTACGTGCCATTTCGTTCATGATGCGATAGATCTCGCTTTTCGCGCCGACATCCACGCCGCGCGTCGGTTCGTCGAGAATCAGAATGCGCGGGCCGATGGCGACCCAGCGTGAGATCAGGAGCTTTTGCTGATTGCCGCCGGACAAACCTCCGGCGCGAACCTGGGCATGCGGCACGCGAATGTTGAGTAACTGAATGGCGTCATCGGAGATGCTTTGGGCTTTTTTACGGTTCAGCATCCCCCAGTTGGCGTCGCGCTCCAGCGTCGCCATCGTAATGTTCTCTGCCGCCGCCAGTTCTAAAAACAACCCTTGTTCTTTGCGGTTTTCGGTGAGGTAGCCAATACCGTGCTCAATGGCCTCACGCGGGGAGTGGATCACCACCGGCTCGCCATCCACCTCGATCATCCCGCCGGTGGCTTTACGCACGCCGAAAATCAGGTGCGCCAGTTCGGAACGCCCGGCGCCGACCAGCCCGGCCAGGCCGACGATTTCGCCGGAACGTACCAGCAGGCTGCACGGCTGCACTTTACCGCCGTCGGTAAGGTGATGAACGTTCAGACGCGGTTTACCGAGCGGGATGTCGCGTTCTTTGTTGAACAGGTCGCTTAACGGACGCCCCACCATCATGCGCACCAGTTCGGACGCGTTGAGTTTGTCGCGGGTGAGGCTGCCCACGTACTGTCCGTCGCGTAGGACGCTGACGCGATCGGACAGCTCATACACCTCCGCCATACGGTGGCTGATATAGATAACCGCCATCCCTTCATCGCGAAGGCGCATGATCAGCTCAAACAGACGGTGGGTTTCACGAGATGAGAGGGCGGCGGTAGGTTCATCCATCACCAGGATACGGCTGTTGCGATGCAGGGCGCGGGCGATCTCCACCTGCTGCTGTTCGGCGATGGTCAGCCGCATTACCCGATCGCTGGCTTTAAACTGCGCGCCGAGCCGGTCGATGACCTTTTGCGCCTGCAACACCATCTCTTTACGCTGCACGATGCCGCCGCGCGACAGTTCGCTGCCGAGGAAAATATTTTCGGCGACGGTAAGGTTAGGCGCAAGCTGCATCTCCTGATAAATCAGAGTGATGCCTGCGCTCAGGGCATCTTTCGGCCCACGAATATGAAAGGGCTGACCGTCGATCAGAATCTCGCCGCTGGTGGCGGTATATGCACCGGCGAGAATCTTCATCAGGGTGCTTTTACCGGCGCCGTTCTCGCCCATCAGCGCGTGGATTTCACCGGGGTATACCGTCAGATCGACCCCTTTCAGCGCGTAAAATTTGCCAAACGCTTTGGCAATATTGCGCATCTCCAGAACCGGTGTCCTGCTCATGGCGGATCTCCTGCGGGGTTAGCGATATCAGCACTCCATCACAGGAAAGTAAATGCAAAATGTCAGAAGCCGTTCATATTTGTCATATTGCGATTTTTCTTCATGGAGCGTGATATGCCGCAGCACAGACGTCACTTTTTCGCCAGTGCGCGCGGGCGACTGCTGTTTTTTAATCTGCTGGTAGTGGCGGTGACGCTGATGGTGAGCGGCGTGGCGGTGCTGGGTTTTCAGCATGCGAGTCAAATACAGGAGCAGGTGCAGCAGCAAACCGTCGATGACATGACCGGCAGTATGAACCTGGCGCGCGATACGGCGAACGTGGCGACGGCGGCGGTGCGGCTGTCGCAGGTGGTCGGCGCGCTGGAGTACAAGGGCGAAGCGGAGCGGTTGCAGGAGACTCAGCGGGCGCTCAGGCATTCACTCGAACAGCTGGCGACCGCCCCGCTGGCGCAGCAGGAACCGGGGCTGGTGGCCCGCATTATTCAACGCAGCAACGAGTTGCAGACCAGCGTGGCGGGCATGTTGCAGCGCGGGCAGCGGCGGCATCTGGAACGTAATACGCTGCTGAGTTCGCTGTATCAGAATCAGAGTTACCTGCGGCATCTGCAACAGCTTGATGCGGCGTTGTTCAGTCAAATGGATCGCCTGATTCGCGCCGCCATCGAAACGCCGACGCCGCGCGCCGTCATTAAACAGCTGGATGGCGTGATGCGCGCTCTGCCTGAGCAACATGCCGATCCGCTGGTGAACGTGATTCTGTCTGACTTTAACCAGGAGTTACGCAAACTTGAACCGCTCTCGGCGGCGCTGGAGCAAAGCGACCTGGCCATCAGCTGGTACATGTTTCACATCAAAGCGCTGGTGGCGATTTTAAACAGCGACATCAATCAGTATGCGGCGCAGGTGGCGATCATCTCAGAACAGCGGGTGGCGCAAAGCCATCAGGAATTGCGCTCCGGCGCGTTGTTTATCATGACCTTCGCCCTGCTGGCGGTGGTGATTACCGGCTTTGCCGGGTGGTATATCTACCGCAACCTCGGTTCTAACCTGACGGCGATTTCGCGCGCCATGACCCGGCTGGCGCACGGCGAATCGGATGTCAGCGTCCCTGCCTTGCAGCGGCGGGACGAGCTGGGGGAACTGGCGCGCGCGTTTAACGTTTTTGCCCGCAATACGGCGTCGCTGGAGCGCACCTCCCGCCTGCTGAAAGAAAAGACCTCCCAGATGGAGATCGACCGAACGGAGCGTCAGGGGCTGGAAGAGGCGCTGCTGCACAGCCAGAAACTGAAAGCGGTAGGGCAACTGACGGGCGGGCTGGCGCATGATTTTAACAATCTGCTGGCGGTGATTATCGGCAGTCTGGAGCTGGTCAGCCCCGACTCGCCGGATGCGCCGCGCATTACCCGCGCGCTGAAGGCCGCCGAGCGCGGGGCGCTGCTGACGCAACGCCTGCTGGCGTTCTCCCGTAAACAGTCGCTGCATCCGCACTCGGTGGAACTGAAAACGCTGCTGGAAAACCTGAGCGAACTGATGCGTCACTCGCTACCGGCCACGCTGACGCTGGAGATAGAAGCCCAGTCGCCCGCCTGGGCCGCATGGATAGACGTCAGTCAACTGGAGAACGCGATCATCAACCTGGTGATGAACGCCCGCGATGCGATGGAAGGACAAACAGGGACGATCAAAATCCGCACCTGGAACCAGCGGGTTACGCGCAGTGACGGACGTCGTCAGGATATGGTGGCGCTGGAGGTGATCGATCACGGCTGCGGTATGTCGCAGGAGGTGAAGGCGCAGGTGTTCGAGCCGTTCTTCACCACCAAACAGACCGGCAGCGGCAGCGGGCTTGGGTTATCGATGGTTTACGGCTTTGTGCGCCAGTCAGGCGGTCGTGTCGAAATTGAGAGCGCGCCGGGGCAGGGGACGACGGTCAGATTACAGCTTCCCCGCGCCATCGCGCCTGCGGTGGCAAACCTGGAGCCGGTTGCGGTGCAAAGTACCGCCAGCGACGAGAAACTGGTGCTGGTACTGGAAGATGAGGCGGATGTTCGTCAGACGTTGTGTGAGCAACTGCATCTGCTGGGGTATCTGACGCTGGAGGCCGCCAACGGCGAGCAGGCGATGCAGATGCTGGCATCATCCGGCGAGATTGATGTTCTTATCAGCGACTTAATGCTGCCAGGCAGTCTGAGCGGCGTGGAGGTGATCAACCATGCCCGCAAACATTATCCCCGCCTGACGCTGCTGCTTATCAGCGGGCAGGATTTACGCCCGGCGCATAACCCCGCGCTGCCGGAGGTGGCGCTGCTGCGTAAACCATTTACCCGGGCGCAGCTCGCGCAGGCGCTGCGGGCGGCGCATGTGCAGGCCTGATAAGCGTCGCGATATCACCGCGACGACAGAAAACGGCAGCGCGCCAGCGTTGCCGCGCCCTGCGCGCCGTTAAACGCGGAGGACGAGGCGGCAATAAAACGTACGGCCTGATACGGCAACGGTCGGCGCAGGTATTTTTGGATCAGGGTAATTAATTGTTCGCGCGGGAAAGCCTGCATATCCATCACGCCGCCGCCCAAAATCACCGCATCGGGATCGAACAGATTTATGCTGGTGGCAATCGCGCGGGCGGCGCTTTCCAGCAGCGCCTGGACGAATGGCGCTTCTCCGGCGTGGACAAACAGTGCGTCCAGCGCGAAATCCCGTGGCTGTTGTTCGTACCAGCGTTTCAGCGCCAGCCCGGAACAGACCGTTTCGAGGCAACCTGGATTGCCGCAGGCACAGGTCTGCGTCATGTCGCCCTGGGGAATGTGCCCCAGTTCGCCCGCCACGCCATGCGCTCCAGTCCAGGGCGCGCCGTTCATCCACACCGCGAAGCCCATTCCCGTGCCGAGGTAGGCAGCCAGCACCTGCTGCTGTGTGAGATGATTTTCCACGACGTCATACGACAGCTGTAAGTTCACGTCGCGGG
This sequence comes from Citrobacter sp. CK191, assembly GCF_030333435.1. Taxonomy (NCBI): domain Bacteria; kingdom Pseudomonadati; phylum Pseudomonadota; class Gammaproteobacteria; order Enterobacterales; family Enterobacteriaceae; genus Citrobacter; species Citrobacter sp. CK191. The sequence goes on from NZ_JAOWFX010000034.1 coordinate 105,339, forward strand.
AAAACGCGACCGGGCAGCCCAGCGCATCCTCCAGTTTTCCCGCGAGGTCATGCACTTCTTCAGGTTGCAGCGGCAAATTGGGTGTCGAAATGATGGTGCGGTTGTCTTTGCCGACCAGCGCCGGAAATCCCATCACCAGACCACGGCAGCGCGCCCCGTAGCGTGCGATCTGTTCGCTAATCATCTGCGCAATACCGGCCACCACGCCGGGCGCGATCACCTCCGCCGTACGCTGTTTCTCACAGTGCAGAGTCTCACCGCTTGCCGTTTGCAGGCAAAAACGGATATGGGTCGCCCCCATATCCACACCCGCCACAACGCTATGCTGTTTTTGCATGAGGCAGTACCTCGTTTTTCGCCGTCAGGATCTGCGCCGTCATCACTTGCCATGCGTCGTCGATATTCTCCGCGTGGTTAAACAGCCCGGAGGTGCCGACGATAAAGACATCCGCACCTGCCGCCATTAATTTTTCGTAGGTGGCCTGATTGCAGGAGCCATCCACTTCAATTTCGTAATGCAGCCCTTCACGCTCGCGCCAGGCTTTCAGCTCGGCGATTTTATCCAGCATTTCCGGGATGAACGGTTGCCCGGCAAAGCCGGGATCGACGGTCATCACCGTCACTTTATCAGCCTTATGGATATAGTATTTCATCGCCTCAACCGGTGTTTCCGGGTTGAGAATCAGGCCCACTTTCATACCGTGGCGGCGGATTTCGTCAATCAGACGGAATGCCTGACCGTTGATGGTTTCCGGGTGCAGCGTGATGAAATCCGCACCGGCGCGCGCCAGTTGACCAATATAATCCTGCGGACGCGTCACCATCAGATGACAATCAAGAGGTTTGCTCGCCAGTTTCTTGACCTGGCTGACGAAGAAGGGGGACAGCGTCAGATTCGGCACAAAGTGGCCATCCATAATATCAATATGAAAATAGTCTGCATGGCTGTCGATAAATTCGATCTGTTCTTTAAACTTCAGCAGATCCATACACATTAAAGAGGGAGAGATTTTCATGATCCATTCCTTACTTACTGATAAGACGGTCAAGGGCGACAGCCGCGATAATTAATCCGCCCATCACCACCAGTTGGTAATAGGTTTGTACCTGCAAAATATTCAGACCGTTGTTGATGGTGCCGATGATTAAGCCGCCAATTACCACCGAGAAGATGCGTCCCTTGCCGCCGAAGAAGCTGGTGCCGCCAATGATGGCGCTGGCGATGGCGTAGGTTTCAAAACCCATTCCGGCTAAGGGTTCTGCGGCGCCGAGTCGCGCAGTAGAAACCACGCCTGCCAGTCCCGCGCAAATGCCGGAGATGATAAACACCACCAGGATGTGAAACTTCACGTCAATCCCGGAATAGAACGCCGAGTTTTTGTTGCCGCCGAGCGCGTAGATGTTGCGCCCAAGCCGCATGCGGGTAGTGAGGAACCAGAGGATCACCGCGACAATCAGCGAGAAGATGACCGGCACGGGGACACCTAACACGCTGGCGGCGAAGAAGTTCACGAAGTCGAATGAGAAGCCGTATACCGAGTTGGCGTCGGAAATCACCAGCGTGATACCACGGAAAATCGCGTTAGTGCCAAGGGTGATAATGAACGGATGCAGGCCAGTCCAGTTCACCAGGCAGCCGTTAATCGCCCCCAGCGCACCGCCGACCAGCACGCCGCCAATCAGCGCCGCAAAGAACGGATCGACGCCTGCCAGCATCAGTTTGGCCGTCACCATCCCGGACAACGCCAGAATCGCCCCGACGGAGAGGTCGATACCGGCGACCAGGATGGCAAAAAATTCACCCATGCCGATCAGCACCGTTACCGAACTCTGGACAAAAATCTGGGTGATGTTGTTGGTGGTCAGAAAATATTCTGACGACAGCGAACCGAAGATGGCGACGATAATCGCCAGGATGAAGAAGGTGCCGTATTTATCCCAGAACAGCGCAAAGTTGAACGGTTTCTTCCCGTTCACGTCACCTTTTACTCTTGTGGTAATGCCCATGCCATAATCTCCTCTTCGCTCATGTCATCGCGATTGGTCAGGATTTGCGTCAGTCGTCCTTCGCAGAACACGGCGATGCGGTCGCAGACGGCGATAATTTCAGGAAGTTCAGATGACACCATCAGGATGACTTTTCCGTCGTCCGCCAGCTGGCGCATCACTTTATAAATTTCGGCTTTCGCACCGACGTCGATACCACGGGTCGGCTCGTCGAAAATGATCACCTCCGGGCTACAGCACAACCATTTGGAAATCAGCACCTTCTGCTGGTTTCCGCCGGAGAGTTCGGTGATGTTCTGGTTAACGGAATGACACTTCAGCGCCAGCAGTTCGCGCTGCGCTTCGGCGGTACGCTGCTCGTCGCCTTCGTGGAACAGGCCCATCGCCCCCTTAAAGCCGCCGCTTTTCAGGCTGCGGCCGATCGCCATGTTCTGGGCGATAGAGAAATTGGGGAAGAAGCCGTTATCCCGGCGGCTTTCGGTGATGTAAGCCATCCCTTTTTTCACCGCATCCAGGGGTGAGCGCGGGGAGATGGTTTTCCCGTTCAGACGGATCTCGCCGCTTGCGCGTTTATCGACGCCGAACAGGCAATCCATCAGCTCGGTGCGCCCGGAGCCGACCAGTCCGGCGAAGCCTAAAATTTCGCCCCGGCTGACGCTAAAGGAGATATCGCGAACCTTTTTCTTGTCGCGGCTGGTGACGTTTTTCACCTCGAATACCGTATCGCGCTCGATATTGCCGGTGCTCTCTTTCATGGCGTTAAAGCGGTTTTGCAGTTCGCGGCCAACCATCAGGCGGACGATATCGTCGTTGCTGACGTCGCTCACCATCCCGCTGCAAACGCTGCTGCCGTCTTTCATCACCGTATAGCGATCGCAGATGCGGCGAATTTCCGCCAGCTTATGCGAGATGTAGACGATGGCGGTGCCCTCTTTGCGTAGCTGGTTCATGATCAGAAACAGGTAGTCCACCTCTTTATTGGTGAGCGAGGAGGTGGGTTCGTCCATGATGATCACTTTGGCGTTGAGCATCAGCGTCTTGGCGATTTCCAGCATTTGCTTATGGCTGATGGATAAATTCGCCACCTTTTCGTCTAAATCGACTTTTAAACCGACGCGCAGCAACATCATGGCGGCCCGTACGCGCATCTCTTTCCAGTCAATCATATTGACGCCACAGACTTTTTTCGTCAGATGACGACCAATATATAAATTCTCCAGCACGGTTAATTCATCAATCACGCTGAGTTCCTGATAAATAATGCCGATACCGAGTTGTGCCGCTAATTTATGATCCAGCTTGTCGTAATTAACGTTATTAATCGTAATGGTGCCTTTGGTCGGTTCATGTATTCCCGATAGAACCTTCATCAACGTTGATTTACCGGCGCCATTTTCTCCTAATAATGCGTGTATTTCATAAGGATAAACCGTTAAATCAACCGATTTTAATGCGTGAACCGGACCAAAGGATTTGCCGATCCCCGCCATCGAGATATATGGCGTGACCATAATTAACCTCTTTTACACTTCATCCTTCAAGCTGCCTCTTTGTTGGCTGCCTTCGCTCACCCCAGTCACTTACTTATGTAAGCTCCTGGGGATTTACTCAGTTGCCGCCTCGATGCATCTCGAATGATTTTGTGTAAGAAAAATATTGACTAAATCAGTGCCATTGCCTGATGGCGCTACGCTTATCAGGCCTACGTTCGCGTCGCCATCCGGCCTATTTACGGACTTACTTTGCGACCAGGATGGAATCGACCAGCTTAAATTCCGGCGCTTTATCCAGCGGGATCACGTTGCCTGATTTCGCGGCATCCACCATCAGCCTGAGCCCTGTCGCGCCGATATCCGCAGGGTTCTGAGCGATGGTCGCCGTCATCTGTCCGGCCTCCACCATTTTGCGGGCTTCCGGGATACCGTCTGTACCCACTACCAGCACTTTTCCGCTTTTCCCGGCGTTAGCCACGGCCTGGGCGACGCCCATCGCCATGGTGTCGTTAGCGCAATAAATCGCTTTGATATTCGGGTTGCGTTGCAGCACGTTGGTGGCAACGTCTAACGCTTTGATTCGGTCCCAGTCTGCGGGTTGGCTGGCGACCAGCTTGATTTGGCTTGCCTTTTTGAAAGCCTCGGTTGCGCCATTGCGGCGCGCCTCGCCGGAGGCGTTACCGGCTTTACCTTCAATAATGGCGACTTCACCGCCCTCGGCGCCCAGTTTTTCAATAATGAACTCCGCGCCTTTGGCGCCTACGGCGACGTTATCGGTAGTGACAAACCCTTCGACGTTACCGCCCGCTTTTTTCAGGTTATCCATATCGATTTTTTCATCGAGATTGACCAGATAAATCCCTTTCTTCCACGCGCGGGCGACGGGCATCACCAGGTTTACTGAGGATAATGGCGCAAAGGCGATACCTTTGTAATTTTTATTGCTGAGATCTTCGAATAGCTGCAACTGAGACTGAAAGTCGCCTTCCGAAGGCGAGGCAAAAATATCGACGCTGACGCCCAGCGTTTTTGCTTCATCTTCAATACCTTTTTTCATATCCACCCAGAATGGATTGGATAATGTTTTTAATACTACGGCATATTCGGCGGCGGCAAATGCGCTGGTGGACAACATTAAGCCCATAGCCGCACCGCTGAAATATTTCAGATATTTATTCATAGCAGTATTCTCAGTGTAGGGTGTTGCTCCCGAAAATGAGAGCAACGAGCATTTTATTTCAGCGCGCCTGGTGAAAAGAAATCAACAATTGCGCCAGTTTTTTGCATATTAATGGTTGCCTGTTCGATATTCAGTTGGGCGACGGAAACAAAAAATGCATCCAGTAGAGTGAGTTGTAATATGCGTGCGGAAGCATTACGCCCTAATAACGGTGTTTCTGGTGCTGGCGAACAAATAATATAGTCAGCCAATTTGGCGATAGGTGAATGGTAGCTGTGGGTGATACAGATAATTTTGGCACCATTCCTTTTCGCCAGTTCAACCGCGGCTTTTACATCACTGGTGCGCCCGGAATGGGTCACCACCAACACGACATCGCCTTCTTTTAATAGCGATGCGGACATCATCATGATGTGCGCGTCCGGGTAAGTCTGGCAGCGCACGCCGATGCGTAAGAACTTATGCTGTACGTCCGCGCAGATGGCATTCGACCCGCCAGCGCCATACAAATCACGCTGCTTCGCCTGATAAAAGAAGCGTGCGGCGCGATGAATCTCATCCACGTTGACGATTGACTGACCTTCCATAATGGTGCGCAAGGTAATGTTGAATACCTTATTCACCACATCCTGCGGCGCTTCATCAAAGGCCAGTTCGGCAGGCAATACCTGCTCAGACTGAGAAAAATAGTCTTCCAGCGCGCTGCGTAAGTTGCGAAACCCGCTGAATCCCAGCAGTTTCGATACCTTAACAATCATGGCTTCAGATACCGCCAGCGCCTCTGCGACATCTTTAATGGCTGGCGCGCTACTGAGATTACCCGGCTTGAGTAACCACTCGACGATACGGCTCTCGTTCTCCGTCATGCCTTCCTGCTTCATGCGCAGGTAAGGCGCAAGCCCGATGCCGTTTGGAAGCCCTGAATCAAATTCTGACTGACTCATTACGTTCTCTTGTCCTTGAAATGAAGACGCCACTATATCACCACAGCAGGAACAGAAAAGATGCTGACAACTTCACAAAATAGTTAAATTTATAAAGTTTGTCATTTTGTGAATTTAATAGCGTTGATAAAAATACGGAATGAAAATAAGTCAATATAAAACAATGAATTATAGTTTTTGCTTGTTCAGGCGCAGCCTGTGTAAGCATCAAGGTCGGGTATTTGTCGCTCTTGCTTTGCCGAACGGAGGTGTGTAGAACAGGCCCATACAGCGTCTTTCTGTCGATTTATTGTTCTTTTAAATTCATTTAAATCACAAATATTTTTTATTCGTAAAGTTTGGCCGGGGCGAGAATGAGTATGAAAAAGATTGCATTTGGCTGTGATCACGTTGGTTTTATCCTGAAACAGGATATTTTGACGCACTTAACCCAGCGCGGTATTACGGTGATTGATAAGGGAACCTGGTCGCCGGAGCGCACGGATTACCCGCATTATGCCAGCGAGGTGGCACAAGCCGTTGTCTCTGGCGAGGTTGATGGCGGTATTCTGGTGTGTGGCACCGGTGTGGGGATTTCGATAACGGCAAACAAGTTTGCCGGGGTCCGCGCCGTCGTTTGCAGCGAACCCTATTCGGCACAGCTTTCGCGCCAGCATAATGATACCAACGTGCTGGCTTTTGGCTCGCGGGTTGTTGGGCTGGAGCTGGCAAAAATGATCGTGGATGCCTGGCTGGATGCGGGGTTTGAAGGGGGGCGCCATCAAAAGCGCGTGGAGGCGATTATGGCGATAGAACAGCAGGGCAAATGAGATTCCTCCGCTACACGTCGAACAGGCCATTCGCTACCGTGAGGGGAAGATCTCTGCGAGGCTGGTTTTATGAAACGCTATTCTACGCTCATTGCTCTGGGCCTGTTGTCGCTGACGACGCTTCCTGCGCATGCCGATATTGTTGATGACACCATCGGTAATATTCAGCAGGCGATCAATGACGCGTATAAATCTGACAACGGGCGGGATTATGAGGATGACCGCCGTGATGAAGAGTGGCAGCGCCAGATGAGCGATGATCGCCGCAGACAATATGACGACAGACGCCGTCAGTTTGAAGATCGGCGTCGCCAGTTGGACGATCGCCAACGCCAGCTCGATCAAGAACGTCGTCAACTGGAAGATGAAGAGCGCAGAATGGAAGACGAGTACGATCGTTAACCGCGCGACAATCGTAGGCCGGATAAGGCGCAATGCGCCGCCATCCGGCGTAAGGCTACTCCAGCACAATCTCCATCCCGTCATATCCGGCTTCAATGCCACCCGGCAGGGGGTTATCCATCAGCCATACGTCGAACGAGTGGCTGATGTGGGTGAGAATGATCCGTGGGCAGTGAATCACCTCATTGAGCGCGATAACCGTGTTTACATCGCAGTGATTACGCGGCGCTTCCGCGCGTGGCGCGTGACTACAGTCGATGACGATCGTCTGCGGCTGGTTATTCAGCAGAAATTTTACTGTCTTGTCCGGCAGCGCTGCGGTGTCCGACAGCCACGCGACGCGGCTGTGCGCAGATTCCAGCAGATAGCCAAACGTCAGTTTTGAATGGTTAAGCGGCAGCGGCGTTACCTGTAATCCCTGGAGATCGAAGACCACAAACGGTTCGACGGTATGGCTGAAATCAAGGATGCCGGGATGTTTAAACAGATCGTCGCAGCCCTGTTCATCCGGCGGACCATAAACCGGAATCGCGGCGCCCACGCCCCAGCGCAGGGGGAACAGCCCCTGAACATGATCCATATGATAATGCGTGAGCAGAAACTGCTGAAAAGATCCGGCGGGCCAGCGATCGGTAAGATCGTGCAGGCCCGCATCAAGCAGCGTTACCGCGTCATTGAATTTGACGACGCCGCTACAGGGGCGGCGGCGATACTGCTCCTGTAAGCGTGCCCGACGGCAGGCGAGACAATCGCAGCCGTATGCTGGCACGCCCTGTGCGCCGCCGGTTCCTGTAAGCGTAATCGTCAGGCTCATTAGTCACCTCAAAGCGCTTTGGTAAAACGAAAATGGCTTTGCGCATACCCTTCACGCAGATAAAACCGGTGCGCATCATGGCGTTTCACGCTGGTGGAAAGCTCCGTCATCTCCGCGCCGGCCTGGCGGGCTTCTTCTTCCGCCCATGCCAGCAACCGGCTGCCGACTTTCAGACCTCGCGCCTGCGGCATCACCACCAGTTCCTGGATCTCCCCGATCCAGTTAGCGTGATGCAGGTGGTACTGCATATGCAGGCCGATCATCCCGACAACCTGCCCGTCGCGCAGCGCCAGCTGGTAGCGTATCGTGCGATCCTGCAAATTTGAGGCAAACCCGGCTCGAAAGGCCTGGCGATCGAACTCCGCTTGTTTCAGTTCGCAGATCAGTTGATACACCGCGTCGGTATCGTCCGGCGTGGCCCGGCGTAGTTCACAGACAGGCATGGCTTTTCTCCTGGCGGCCCATTAACGTTAACAAGGTATCGACTGACTGTAGCAAACTTCCGTCATTATTGAGGATATGACAGTTAAAAGGGGCGTAACGGGCCGCACGCGCCAGGCGAGCGGCAATCTCGGTTTCGCTTTCACGCCCGCGCGCCTGTAGACGCTGGCGCAAAATATCGGGAGAGACCTGCAAACAGATGGGTAGCAGCGCTTTGCCGTAGCGGGCCTGCGCCTGCGGCAAATGGGCGCGTGAGCCGTTAACCACCACGTCAAAACCGGCGTGCAGCCACAGATCGATCTCCACGCCAACGCCGTAGTACAGGCCATTAGCGTGCCAGCTCAGCGCCAGTAAATTTTGCCCTGCCCGAGTGAAAAACTCCTGCTCGCTCAGCGCAATATGGTTCTCGTTGCCCGCGTTAGCCGCACGCGTGATATAGCGGTGCGCAACCAGCAACTGCGTATGTTCCCGCTGGCGGAGCGCCGCCAGCAAACTGTCCTTACCGGAGCCGGACGGCCCCATCAGCCAGATCAGTTTTCCCATAGTCAGAACACCCTTTTACCCTGACGCCAGACGTGGTCGATATGAATGTGATCGCCTTTACGGTGCGCCAGCACCAGATCGGCGCGCCTGCCTTCGGCGATGATGCCGCGATCGTCGAGATTCAGCGCGCGCGCCGGGTTGCGTGTCACCAGGTGCATTGCCTGCGGCAGCGTAAATGTGTTGGCCTCGTCGTCCGCCACGCGGAATGCCGCGTCGAGCAGGCTGGCGGGGTAATAGTCGGAGGAGAGGATATCCAGCAACCCCAGTTCTGCCAGCTTATGCGCCGCCACGTTGCCGGAGTGCGAACCGCCGCGCACGATGTTGGGCGCGCCCATCAGTACGTTCATCCCATGCTTGCGTGACGCCTCTGCCGCCTCGAACGTGGTAGGAAATTCGGCGATCACGCTGCCAAGCTGATGCGATTCCAGCACATGATCGGGCGTTGCGTCATCGTGGCTCGCCAGCGCGAGATGACGTTCGCGGCACATCTGTGCGATGGCGGCGCGGTTCGGCTGCGACCAGCGCGCCGCAAGCTGAAGCTGTTCCTCTTCGTAGTGGGCCATCTGCTCATCATTGAGTGAATATTTGCCCTGATAGTATTCACGGTACTTCTCGCGGTTAGCGAACTGGCGCTGACCTGGCGAGTGATCCATCAGCGAGACCAGCGTTACCGGCTCGCGATCCACCAGCTTTTCGAACAGCGGCAGGGTGGTGTGATGGGGCAATTCACAGCGCAGATGCAGACGGTGTTCGGCGCGGTTAACGCCGCGTTTCTGCGTCTCTTCGACGGCATTGATCATCTTTTCCAGATTTTCCAGGCGATCGCCGCCGTCGCGGACATCGCCAATCGCAACGGCATCCAGCACGGTGGTGATACCGCTGGCGACCATCAGCGCGTCGTGGCTGCTCATGGCGGAATGGGCGGGCCAGTCCACCTTCGGGCGCGGGGTGAAGAATTTGTCGAGATTATCGGTATGCAGCTCAATTAAACCCGGCAGCAGCCAGCCGCCTTCGCCATCCAGCGCCTCGGGGTGACGGCTCTGACTTTCCGCAAAGGCGCGGATAATCCCATCCTGCATTTCCAGCGATCCCTGCACCACTTCGTCTTCCAGCACCAGCTTTACGTTGTTGATAATCATGATGTGGTTCCCATCAGATGCAAACGATCCGCTACGCGATCGCGTACGGTTTGATCGTGAAAAATGCCGACAATCGCCGCGCCGCGCGCTTTGGCTTCTTCAATCAGCGCGACCACGGCGGCGCTGTTTTTGGCGTCCAGTGAGGCGGTGGGTTCATCAAGCAGCAGGATCGGGTAATCGACGATAAACCCGCGCGCGATATTCACGCGCTGCTGCTCGCCGCCGGAAAAGGTGGAGGGCGCGAGATGCCATAGCCGTTCCGGGACGTTCAGGCGCGTCAGCAGGTTCGCGGCTTTCGCGGCGCACGTTTCGCGGGCGACGCCCAGATCCAGCAGCGGCTGCATCACCACATCCAGCGCGGAGATCCGGGGGATCACGCGCAGAAACTGGCTCACCCAGCCGATCGTCGAACGACGCACTTCCAGCACCTTGCGCGCCGGGGCCTGCACCAGATCGATCCACTCATCGCTATGACGAATGTGGATGTGCCCTTCGTCCGGCAGATAGTTGGCATATAGCGAGCGCAACAGCGTCGATTTACCGCTCCCGGAGTGGCCGTGCAGCACCACGCATTCACCGTTTTGTACCTCCAGAGAGGCGTTTTGCAGCACCGGCAGGCGCACGCCATTTTGCTGGTGCAGCACAAAGGTTTTACTGACGTTTTCTACGCGAATCATTTTGGCCTCTTAATTCTGATTGCCGGATGGCGGCTTCGCCTTATCCGGCCTACAGGTGCGCTTTTTGTAGGCCGGGTAAGCAAAGCGCCACCCGGCAAAACAAAAAATCAGCAAAACAAAAAATCAGTTCTGCAATACCGACGACACCAGCAACTGGGTATAAGGGTGGTGTGGATCGTCGAGCACGCGGTCGGTTAATCCACTTTCCACCACCTGACCTTGCTTCATCACCAGCAGACGGTCTGCTAACAGGCGCGCCACGCCCAAATCGTGGGTGACAATCACCACAGCCAGATCCAGTTCCACCACCAGGCCGCGCAGCAGGTCCAGCAGCTTTGCCTGTACGGAAACGTCCAGCCCGCCGGTAGGTTCGTCCATAAACACCAGCTTCGGGTGAGTGACCAGGTTGCGGGCGATCTGCAAACGCTGCTGCATCCCGCCGGAAAAGGTGGTCGGCAGGTCGTCGATGCGCGAGGCCGGAATTTCCACCTCCTCCAGCCAGCGCTTCGCCGTGGCGCGAATTTCACCATAGTGACGCGCGCCGGTGGCCATCAGGCGTTCGCCGATATTGCCGCCCGCCGAGACCTGGCGGCGCAGTCCGTCCATCGGATGCTGATGCACCACACCCCATTCCGTGCGCAGCAGGCGGCGGCGGTCGGCTTCGCTCATGCCGTACAGTGAACGGTTCTGGTACAAAATGTCGCCGGACTGCGGCGTCAGGCGCGAGGAGATGGATTTCAGCAGGGTGGTTTTGCCGGAACCGGACTCCCCGACAATGCCCAGCACTTCACCAGGCCACAGGTCAAAAGAAACATCGCTGAAGCCTTTGCCCGGCGCGTAGAGATGGGTCAGGTTATTGACTGAAAGCAGCGGTTGCGTCATTTGCTGAGTGCCTCGCTCTGTTGGCGGCAATAATCGGTGTCGGAGCAGACAAACATCCGTTTGCCGGTGTCATCCAGCACCACTTCGTCGAGATAGCTGTGCGTTGAACCGCAGATGGCGCAGGGCTCATCCCAGGTTTGTACGGTGAACGGGTGATCGTCGAAATCGAGGCTTTCCACGCGGGTCCAGGGCGGCACGGCATAGATGCGTTTTTCGCGCCCCGCGCCGAACAGTTGCAGCGCGGGCATCATATTCATCTTCGGGTTGTCGAATTTCGGGATCGGCGACGGGTCCATGACGTAGCGGTCATTGACCTTCACCGGGTAGGCGTAGGTGGTGGCGATATGGCCGAAGCGGGCGATATCTTCGTACAGCTTCACCTGCATGACGCCGTACTCTTCCAGCGCGTGCATGGTGCGGGTTTCGGTTTCGCGCGGTTCGATAAAACGCAGCGGTTCAGGGATCGGCACCTGGAAGATAATGATCTGATCTTCGGTCAGCGGCGTTTCCGGGATCCGATGACGGGTCTGGATCAGCGTTGCGTCTTCGGTGCGTTCGGTGGTGTTCACGCCGGTTACGCGCTTAAAGAAGTTGCGGATCGACACGGCGTTGGTGGTGTCATCCGCCCCCTGGTCGATCACTTTCAGAATGTCCGGCTCGCCAATCACGCTGGCGGTAAGCTGAATGCCGCCCGTTCCCCAGCCGTAGGGCATCGGCATTTCACGCCCGCCGAACGGCACCTGATAACCGGGGATCGCCACCGCTTTTAAAATAGCGCGGCGGATCATGCGTTTGGTTTGCTCGTCGAGATAAGCAAAGTTGTAGCCGGAGAGGTTAGTCGTCACGGGCGGCCTCCTGTTGCAGGCGTTTGAGCAGTTCCAGTTCAGCCTGGAAATCGACGTAGTGGGGGAGTTTGAGGTGCGAAACAAAACCCGCCGCCTCGACGTTATCCGCATGCGCCAGCACGAACTCTTCGTCCTGCGCCGGGCCCGTGACCGTTTCATCGTATTCGGGTGCCTGTAGGGCTCTTTCCACCAGCGCCATCGCCATTGCTTTACGTTCGCTCATGCCGAACACCAGTCCGTAGCCGCGGGTAAAGTGCGGCGCGTCGTTTTCCGGTGCGACAAAGCCGTTGACCATTTCGCATTCTGTCATCAGCAGTTCGCCGACGTTTACGGCAAATCCCAGCTCTTCCGGCACCGTTTCCAGCCCGACGTAGCCGCTGCGGATCTCACCGGCAAACGGGTGGTTGCGCCCGTAGCCGCGTTGCGTGGAATACGCCAGCGCCAGCAGATACCCTTCGTCGCCGCGCATCAGCTGTTGCAGGCGTGAGGAGCGCGAACAAGGGTAAACCGGCGGCGTGCGGGTGATGTCGTCCGGTACGGCGCCGCTGTCTTCTTCACGCTTCGCCAGCCCCTGGTTCGCCAGCAGAGAAAAAACGTGCGGCGCGGCGTCCTGCATGGCGTCAGCGGTACGCAGCGGCGGCGTTTCGCCGTTTGCCAGCAGGGTAAAATCGAGCAGGCGATGGGTGTAATCGTAGGTCGGCCCCAGCAGCTGCCCGCCGGGAATATCCTTGTAGACGGCGGAAATACGGCGCTCTAAACGCATCTCTGCGGTGTTCAGCGGCTCACTGACCGCCAGCTTTGCCAGCGTGGTGCGGTACGCGCGCAGCAGGAAGATGGCTTCGATGTTATCGCCGCTGGCCTGTTTTAAGGCGAGCGCGGCCAGTTCGCGGTCGGCGATGCCTCCTTCGGTCATCACGCGATCCACGGCCAGGTTCAACTGTTGCTCGATTTGCGCCACGCTCAGCTCGGCGAGGGTGTCGTCGCCCCGGCGTCGGTTTTCCTGCAACGCGTGGGCGTTGGCTATCGCCTTTTCGCCCCCTTTGACGGCTACGTACATCAGCACACCTCCACATGGGTGGTTCGCGGAATCGCCAGCAGTCGCTCGCCGCAGGTGAGGATGAGATCGACCCCCAGCGGGAACGGGTGCGGGCGCTCAGTCAGTTCATGGATGAGGCACTCCGGCAACTGCGGGGCAATCATGCGTTCTTCGGCGATACCCGCCCCGGTCAGGCGCAGCATACGTCCACCGCTCAGGCTGGCGACCTGGACGATCAGGGTGGCGCTGGTTTCCGGCGCGACGGCGCTTCCGGCGGAAAGGGCGTTTAGCTGCTCGCTGCTGATGAGTTCATCGGCGACGGCAAAGGCGGCTTGCTGCGGCTGTTCAACCAGCGGCGCGCTGGTGTGAAAGCGCAGGTTCTGACTGGCAATGTCGTTGTTGATGGACGGCGCGAGCCATACCGGGGTGTCGCCGTCGACCAGAGTGAGCAATACGCTGGTGGTGGCCAGATTCAGCGGCTGCCAGCCGTGCTTCAGTTGATGCAGGGCGACAATCACCCCCGGCTCGCTCATCGCCTTCAGCAGGCGACGAAAACTCTGTTGCGCGTCCTGAACGGGCAGGGTAAAGGCGGTTTGTAGGGTCATGCGTTATCTCCGCGTACCAGCGTAAAGAAGTCGACCCGGCTGGCGTTTACTTCGGCGCGGCGAGCGGTAATGTGTGCGTCGCGTTCCGCCTCCAGCGGGGCAATTAAGGTTTCCATTAAGGTCTGGAAGTGAGTGTGCTCCTGCAACAGCGCGTCGATGACGGCGCACTGCTCGGCGTGGTGTTTGTTGCGCCCCAGCAGGTAGCTGTAGCCCAGCGTGCCGCTCTTAAGACGCACCACCGCACGGGTCAGCGTGGTATCTCCGGCGAAAAAGCGGTTGCCGGTGCCGCCCATGCGGGCCTGAATCTGCATCAGCCCGGTTTCCGGGGCGCGAATCAGTTCATATTCCGGCGTGAGTTTCAGCGCCTGCATTTTCACGTTAAGCGCGTCGGCGTTGCTGTAAGCCAGCGCGCGCATCCAGCGCTGGCGAGTGGCGGTATCGAAGTGCATTCCGTCAGTGCTCCATAGTGAATTCGATCATGTCGGCGCGGGTCAGGCTGACGGAATACTCCGTCGCGTTTTCTTCGCCGTCACGGTGGTTCAGCGTGCGCACGCACAGCAGCGGCGCCATGTTGGGAATTTCCAGCACCTTGCTCTCTTTGGCCTGCGCACGGCGGGCGCTGATGCGCGTCTGGGTGCGCTGTAGCGCCAGACCGCACTGCTCGCGCAGGTAGTCATGCAGCGAACCGTGGTTAAAGCCCTGCAACAGCGGCCAGAGGGCGAGGTCGGAAAAGTAATGGTCGATCAGGCACAGGGCGATGCCATTTACCCGGCGCAGGGTGCGCAGGTGGATGACGTTATCACCCTCTTTGACGCTCAGCGCATCGGCGATGTGGCTGGATGCCGGGCGCAGCACCGCCAGCAGTTTTTCGCTGGTGGGATGACTGCCTTGTTCCAGTAGATTCTGGCTAAAGCGCGCCTGGGCATTGAGCGGGTAATCGAACGGGCGCATCAGCACCAGCACGCCGACGCCCTGGCGACGCTGCACCCAACCGCGCTCCACGAGCTGGTCGATGGCGCGGCGCAGCGTGTGGCGGTTCACCTCATAGCGGGCGGCAAGCTGATGTTCCGCCGGAAGGTAATCGCCGCAGCGGTAATGCTGGCGAAGCTCCTGCTCAAGTCTCGCGGCAATCTCCTGATAGCGCGTTGGGTAACTGGTCGGATGTGTAGACAAGTGCATAGCCATCAATGCCTCGCTAATCAGATAAAGTGCTTACGCAAACGCTGGGAGAGGAAATCCAGCAGGCTGACGGTAATGATGATTAACACCATCAGGGCGCAGGTCTGCGGGAACTGAAAGCCGCGAATCGCTTCCCACAGCGTGACGCCGATGCCGCCTGCGCCCACCATGCCGACCACCGTGGCGGAGCGGACGTTGGACTCAAAACGGTACAGCGAGTAGGAGATGAGCAGCGGCATAACCTGCGGCAGCACGCCGTAGAGGATCTCTTCAATTTTGTTGGCGCCGGTGGCGCGAATGCCTTCAACCGGGCCGGGTTCAATGGCTTCCACCGCTTCGGAAAGCAGCTTGGAGAGCACGCCGGTGGTGTGGATAAACAGCGCCATTACCCCGGCAAACGGCCCGAGACCAACGGCGACCACGAACAGCATGGCGAAAACCATTTCGTTAATCGCGCGGCAGGCGTCCATCAGGCGACGCATCGGCTGGTAAATCCACCACGGCACGAGGTTATCGGCGCACATCAGGCCGCAGGGAATCGACAGAATGACCGCCAGCGCAGTGCCCCAGACGGCGATTTGCAGAGTGACGGCCATTTCGCCCAGATAGTGCTGCCACTGGCTGAAGTCCGGCGGGAAGAAGTCGGCGGCGAAGGTCGCCATGTTGCCGGAATCCTGAATTAGCGTGAGCGGGGCCATTTCGGCGCCCTTCCACGAAACGACCAGGACGGCGAGAAGGATGGCCCAGCTCAGGAGCGAGAACCAGCTACGCTTTGGCGGGGCGACGGTGATGCTTTGCATGTTTAGCTCCGTGCGTCGTTTATTGCCGGATGGCAGCGCTTGCGCCTTATCTGGCCTACAGAACATCGTAGGCCCGGTAAGCGAAGCGCCACCGGGTATCAGGTTTACTGCACCGCTTTGGTGACGCTGGTCATCGCGCCCAGCGCGGCGGTCAGGCGGTCGAGATCGTCCAGCTGCGCTTTAATCGCGGAGGTTTTGCTGGTTTTTTCGCTCTCGTTCAGCCCCTTGTTGTCCTTCACACCCTGCATCTCTTTAAACAGCGCCAGCTGGCGAATCGGCACCAGTTGCAGGTCGCTGGAGGGGCGGAATGGCGCCCAGCCCAGGCGTTCCAGCACGGTTTTCTCTTCCGCTGTTTTGCCGTAATTCATAAAGAAGTCGTACACCTTGTCCTTGGTGGTTTCGGAGAGATTTTTACGCCAGACGATCGGATCGCCCGGGATCAGCGGCGACTTCCAGACAACCTTCAGTGCTTTCAGCTTGTCCGGCGCGGAGGTTTTCAGTTTGTCGAGGTTTTCGGTGTTATTGGTTGCGACATCCACCTGCTTGTTGGCGACGGCCAGCGCGTTGGTTTCGTGGCTGGCGTTAACGGTGCGTTTGAAGTCGCTGGCGGAGATGCCGTTTTTGGCGAAGACGTAATAACCGGGGACGAGGAAGCCAGAGGTGGAGTTCGGATCGCCATTGCCGAAGGTGAGATCTTTACGTTTGGCGATCAGATCGTCCAGGTTATTGATCGGGCTGTCTTTGTTGACGATCAGCACGCTCCAGTAGCCCGGCGATCCATCTGCGGCGACGGTCTGGGCAAATACCTGACCGTTAGCGCGATCCACGGCTTCCATCGCCGAGAGGTTGCCGTACCAGGCGATATCCACTTTGTTGAAGCGCATTCCCTGAATGATGCCCGCATAGTCAGGCGCGAAGAAGGCGTTCACTTTGACGCCCAGTTTCTTTTCCATGTCCTTCAGGAACGGGTCCCACTGCGGCTTCAGGTTTTGCTGTGATTCGGTCGAAATAATGCCAAAGTTCAGTGCTTTTTCCTGTTCTTCCGCATGTGCCGGGCTTAACAAGGTGCTGATGCTGAACATGCTGGTGAACGCCAGCGCGGCAACGGCTTTGTAGCTCATTTCCATTCCTCATTGTGGGGATGTTAAGCAGCCTGCGCGTTCTGTTCGACGCGGTTCATGCTGCGGTAGAGATGGTCAAAACGATCGTTATCAAAGTGCTGGCTGCTGCCGTCATAGAACACATGCCCCTGACGCAGCGCCACAATGCGTTCGCAGTAGCGCAGGGCGTAATCCACCTGATGCAGCGTGACGACCACGGTGATGCCGTCGGTCTGGTTAATGTCGCGCAGGGTGTCCATCACAATGCGCGCCGACTCCGGGTCCAGCGAGGCGATCGGCTCATCGGCGAGGATCACTTTCGCCTGCTGCATCAATGCCCTGGCGATAGCGACGCGCTGCTGCTGTCCGCCGGAAAGCGTCGATACGCGCTGATGCGCGAAGTGCGCCATCCCGACGCGGGTCAGCGCCTGTAACGCGCGCTGCTTCTGCGCCTGGGTGAACCAGCTAAAACAGGTACGCCAGAACGGCGTGCTGCCGAGCGCGCCAATCAGCACGTTCTCCAGTACGGTCAGACGGTTCACGAGGTTGAACTGCTGGAAGATGTAGCCGGTGTGAGCGCGGCTTTTGCGGATGTCCCGCGCCAGTTTGCCCTCACGCTGTACCGTGCGGCCCAGCAGCTCGACATGGCAGCCCGGCGCTTTATCGCCGGTAATCAAACCGCTTAAGTGACGTAAAAGGGTGGATTTGCCGGAACCGGAAGGCCCAAGCAGAGCCACCATCTCACCGGAAGAGATGTTCAGATCAACCGCATGCAGCGCCTGATGCTGATTGAACGTTTTGGAGAGTTTCTCGACGCGAATAACCGTTTGCATGATGCGGCCTCCCTAAAAAAGTGGCCCCATCGTGGCGGATTAATGTGACGTTTTAGTTAAGGGATGGTTACTTGGCGATGAAGAATTGAAGGGGCTTCGATGACAGCACGGGAGGGCGCGCCTCCCGTCGGTTTACTCTGTCGGCTGCGGCTGTTTCACCACATTGATCATCCACGGTACGCCATATTGATCGGTCACTTTCCCGAAACCGTGCGCCCAGAAGGTTTCCTGCCAGTCCATTTCGATTTGTCCCTGTGCGGCCAGGTTATCAAACCAGCGTTTCCCTTCGGCGACATCCTGCGTGTCGAGCACCAGCGTAAAGCCGGAGTAACTCGCGTTACCCGACGCGACGGCGTCGCTCATCATGATGTCGCTGCCTGCAATGCGTACGTTGGCGTGGGCGATGGAGGTATCAGGGAATTGCATGCCTGACGGGCAACCGTCTTCGCTGCCCTGCTCTGGCGGGGGCATTTCACCAAAGGTGATTTTATAGAGGAGTTCCGCGCCTAACGTTTTGTGGTAGTACGCGATAGCGTCGGCACAGTGACCGGCAAAAGAGATGTAGGGACTTAACGGCATAATCGTGACCTCAGGTAAGAGAAGCCAGTTAAGTGTAGTTATCGTAGGCCCGGTAAGCGAAGCGCCACCGGGCAATAAATGCCGGATGGCGGCGTAAACGCCTTACCGGGCCTGGAAAAATCAGTTCTTTTTCACGAACTCAGATTTCAGCTTCATCGGGCCAAAGCCATCGATCTTGCAATCAATGTTGTGGTCGCCTTCAACCAGACGGATGTTCTTCACTTTGGTGCCAATTTTCAGCATGGAAGAACTGCCTTTTACTTTCAGATCTTTAACAACGGTCACGCTGTCGCCGTCTGCCAGCAGGTTGCCGTTGGCATCTTTTACGATCAGCTCGTCGCTGTCCTGCGCCGGTTCTGCGTCGTTCCATTCATGGGCGCATTCCGGGCAGATGAACATGCCGTTATCTTCGTAGGTATATTCGGAGTTGCATTGTGGGCAATGGGGTAATGACATGTCGATTTCCTCAAAAAAGTCAGCAGGGGCAAAAGCGCCCAAAAAATGGCAGATTGCCGAAAAAGGCCGCAATTATACACAAAATCCTTAACGTTGTCGGGACTACTCGCAATTTAAGGATACGACAACCTGTGGCTGAAGGTTGCCGCCAGGGTAAGAAAAATGTCATGACTATTTTTTTAAGGGAAATTGCTACGTTTTACTATTTAAGATAAGGTGAGAGGAACGACCAGACGCGTTATAAATCTTTATCCCTCTTACTTTTACACGGTAAGAGAGACAGGTGTGGTTGATAAAAATATCTCTAATATTAACAATAAGTTATTTTAATAAAATTATTTCCACACGTAATTATAAAAGCCGAAAAGCAAACAAATAAAATCATCCGGCTAAATAAAAGTAATAAAGTTTGCGTTAAGGAAAGATTTTCCATGTACACACAGACAATATATGAATTAAGCCAGGAAGCGGAAAGATTGTTGCTGCTTTCTCTGGAACATCTCCGGTTATTGCAACAACTGCCTGTGGCTTCGCTGGATGGCGCCGCTCAGGAAGGGGGGGAAGGGAATGAAAATACCCGGCCTCAGCATGTTAGCGGGCGTGACGTGGAGGCTCAGCACGGCACGCTCAATAATGAGCTACGTAAAATAACGCGCCTGGAGATGGTGCTGGCGATTGTCGGGACGATGAAGGCTGGGAAGTCGACGACAATTAACGCCATTGTCGGAACCGAAGTCCTGCCCAACCGTAATCGGCCAATGACGGCGTTACCGACGCTGATTCGCCATACGCCAGGGCAGAAAGAGCCGGTGCTGCATTTTTCTCACGTCGCGCCGATTGATACGCTCATGCAAACGCTGCAACAGCGTATGCAGGCGTGCGATCGCCAGCATCTGACCCAGGTGCTGGAAATCGATAAAGACATGAATGCGCTGCTCCAGCGAATTGAAAAGGGCGTGGCTTTTGAGCGTCATTACCTGGGCGCGCAGCCCATCTTCCACTGTCTGAAAAGCCTGAACGATCTGGTGCGCTTGTCAAAAGCGCTGGGGGTCGATTTTCCTTTTGCGGCGTATGCCGCGATTGAACATATTCCGGTGATTGAGGTGGAGTTTGTGCATCTGGCGGGGCTGGAGAACTATCCGGGGCAACTGACGCTACTGGATACGCCCGGCCCTAATGAAGCCGGGCAGCCGCACCTGCAAAAGATGCTTAATGAACAGCTGGCGCGCGCTTCTGCCGTACTGGCGGTGATGGATTACACCCAACTGAAATCCATTTCGGATGAAGAGGTGCGCCAGGCCATTGCGGCGGTGGGGAAATCCGTGCCGCTGTACGCACTGGTGAATAAGTTCGATCAGAAAGACCGCAACAGCGACGATGAAGAACAGGTTCGCGCGCTGATTTCCGGCACGCTGATGAATGGCAGCATTACGCCCGGGCAAATTTTTCCGGTCTCTTCCATGTGGGGGTATCTGGCGAACCGTGCGCGTCACGAACTGCGGGTGCACGGGCGGTTGCCGGATCATCAGGAACAGCGCTGGGTGCAGGATTTTGCCGAGGCCGCGCTCGGCAGGCGCTGGCGGAGCGCCGATCTTGATGATATCGAACATATTCGTCATGCCGCCGATCTGCTGTGGGAAGATTCGCTATTTGAACAGCCCGTACAGCGGCTGATTCACGCCGCTTACGCCAACGCCTCACTGTATGCGCTCCGGTCGGCGTCGCATAAATTATTGAATTACGCACAGCGCGCGCGTGAATATCTGGATTTTCGCTATCACGGGCTGACGGTGGCGCATGACGCGTTGCAGGTCAATATTTCCCGCGTCGAAGAAGATATGCGACAGCTTCAGGTGAGCCAGGATCGCGTGAGCGATGAGGTCGGCCATGAAGTTGAACGGATGATGGAGGCGGCGAACACGTTCCTGAGCCAGCAGCAGGCCGATATTTTGCACCGTATCGCGCCGCTTTTTCGCGAAGAGAGCGTGGTGGCGTGGCTGCCGCGCGATCCGCTTTCCCCTGAGCAGGAGGCGGTGGTCGAGGGCGAAACGCTGGTGCTGCATAACGAAAGGCAGGCGCAGGTCGTTTTAAGCAAAATGCGTGCGTCATGCGAAGCGGTATTACTGGCGGCGCAGGAGAACATTAGCCGCGATCTGGCGCTGCGCTTCGAACAGCTCGAATCGACGCTAAGCCGGGTGTTAAATGACGCGATGCGGCCAATTGAGGCGCGGGTAAAAGACGATCTGAGCCAGGCGGGGTTCCGGGCGCGAATCAGCTTCCCGACGTTTCATGCCAGTATGTTTAACTTCAATACTCAACCGTTGTTTAGCGAGGCGGTCGCTCAGGAGAACCCGCCGGAAGGCGCCGCGCCTCGCGCGGGCGGCGTGCGCGACACCTTTGCGCGCTGGCTGAATCAACCGAACTGGGGATGGAATGATTATGTGGAAGCCAGGACACGCTATGTCATTGATATAACGGCATTGCATAACACTCTGATCCAGCATGTCAGCCATTTCTTCCAACAAATTCATAAAGCTTTAGATGCCCAGGTCGATGTTTCTGTTACGGCAGGTATGGCGACCTTTTTTGCCGATTTTTCGTTGTGTCTGTCGGGATTGCAGGAGAGCTTGCGCGAGAGTCTGGTGACGCGCCAGCAACATGAATCGGTTGTGAACAGACTGAGCCAACAGTTACAGCACAGTATCTCCGCCACCCGGTGGATTCATGAAGATTCCCGCCTGTTACGTGATGATATCCAGACCCTTTTTGCAGCCGAGCACTCATGACGAACGTGTTACTGGAAGGCCCGGGACGGATGCTGGAATGCATTCACCCGAAGTTTATGGTCGATCTGGTTCAGGGAGAAGAGCCGAAGCGACCTGGCGGCAACCTGCAACAGCAGCAGCGTTTTCGCGAACGCCTGACGCAAGAAATTCTGAGCCAGACGCAGCTTCGCGCCTGGGTCATGGCGGGCGTATTCAATGAGCATCTGATGATGCGTCTTAAGCTGGTGGAAAAACTGGCGGGGATGCTCGATCCCGGCCATCTGGCGCTGACGCGCATTTCCCGGCAATTGACCCTTCTGCAACAGACGGAAAGCCCCAGAGGGCAAGCTATTCCTGGCATCACGCAGCAGTTAGCGGCGCTGAGCGACGGGTTTGCCCGGCGCAGCGAACATAAAGAGAAGGCGCTGACCCGGCGTGGATTGACGGTGCAGGCGGGCGAACACAGCGAGCAGATTTTTACCCGCTGGCGCGCCGGAGCCTATGACGGCTGGTCATTGCCGGGGCGCTGTTTTGTCGCGCTGGAGGAGCTGCGCTGGGGGCCGTTTGGCGATGCCTGTCGGTTGGGCAATATGGAAGTGGTCGCGATGCTGAAAGATAATTTGCGCGCGATGGCTACCGATTATCTGGCGCACAGTATTCACGCCGCGCCCACCACGCGTCATTATTACCATCAGTGGCTTCATTCGCCCGCCGTGGCCGGCGCGGGGGAGCACAATGACATGTTGAGCTGGATTGGCGACTGGTGCGATCCCGATAAACATCCGGTGTGCTGGTCAGTGACCCAGCGCTGGCAGACGGTGGCGTTGGGGATGCCAAGGCTGTGTTCGGCACAGCGCCTGGTGGATGCGATGATTGAGGAGATTTTTGCGCCGTCCCCTCTCGTGGGCTGAGAGGGGACGTATGACGTTTAGTGATGGAGGGATTCCGTTGGGTTTGCCTCCGCGTTGCCCGGCGCCGGGATGTTGCCGAAACGTTTTGCATACAGGGCGGTGATAATCGGAACCAGAATCGCCGTCACAATCACGCTGGCGGCAACCAGCGCCGTGGCGGACGCGGCGACGGGTTCAAACGCCGGGTTAATCTGCGCGATGATCACCGGGTTCGCTACCGCAGCGCCTGCCGCAGAGGAGGCCGCGACGCCCGCAGTGCCGTTACCGCCGCCAATGACGCGGTCTGCGATAATCAACGGGATACCGGTAATAATGATAACCGCGACACCCAGCAGGATGCCCAGCAGGCCGGTATCGACAATCACGCTCAGGTTAATGGTGTTACCCAGCGCAAAGCCGAAGAACGGGATCAGCACCGGCGTAGCTTTGCTGAAGAACGCGCGCAGGTCGTGGTCCAGGTTGCCTAATGTGAAGCCAATCAGGAATGGCAGCACGGCGCCGACAAAGTGATGCGGTTCGAAAGAGGCGAGACCTGCGGAGCCCAGAATCACCATTGTCATCAGCGGGCCAGATTCCAGAGACATCAGGACGAACGCGCCGGACTCTTCTTTGGTGCCGTACTGGTTCATCAGGCTGGCGTACAGGCCGCCGTTGGTCATGTCCATTGCGGAGACGATCGCCAGTACGGACAAACCGGCGAAGAAGCCGGTTTGAATACCGGTATCCGGGATAAACGAGGCGGCAATCATCGCGACCACCCACGCCACGGCTATTTTAGTAATAACCAGCGTACCCGATTTACGTAATACCGTCCCGGTAGCGCGCAAATCAATCGAGGCGCCAATACAGAAGAACCAGACGGCCAGAATCGGCACGGTGCCGCTGATCATGCCTTTTGTAAATGAACCAAAATAGGCGCCGGTATCCGGGGCCAGGGTATTTAAAATTGCGCCGAGCAGCAGAGGGATCAACATCATCCCGCCAGGGATGCGTTCAATCGTGGCTTTAATTTTCATAAAAGTCCTCACATCTTGTCGCGCGGAACTAACGGACAAGTCGATAAATATTATTTAATTTCAATTTGTTATTTCACAAAGAGAACGGCGGGAAACCCTCTTTCTCCCTGCGTGATACATAATCGAATGTGGCATACGTCTGTTTGTCACAATCCTCAGGGATGTTGCGTCGGGTGTTATCTTGCATTCAGTGGAATATTGATTCAATCAAAATAAAACACTGTTTTAGTTATCTTCATCACATATTTTGCGTAAAGGCCAGGGAACGCGATGATTATTAAAAATGCTGTAAATTGTTTGTGAAGAGTTATGGCGGATTTTTTGCTAGCAGCATAATAGTGACGGACGTGATATTTCGAAAAGAATAACGAAATCGCCTCTCATTTATTGTCAATAATGCGCTTTGCTGACAATGTAAAAATACAGATAAAAATGCCCTTATTTACGCTCGCTGACGAAACGGCAATATATGTGTGAAGTTGATCACAAATTTAAACACTGGTAGGGTAAAGAGGTCATTAACCGCCCAATCAGGCGTCAACAGGTTCGGTTGTACAGACCTTGACCAGTCAGTGTAAGTAAACCTGCTACGCTTGTTCTACGAGGAATTGTGCCCGCACGATTCCAACGCTCGACGGTGACGTTAGCGCTTTGTGCGCCAATGAATGCAGTATGTAGCGAGACAGGGCTTAGTCTACGAGGACAGCTATGCTGAAAAGGAAAAAAGTAAAACCGATTACGCTTCGTGATGTGACCATTATTGATGATGGTAAACTGCGTAAAGCGATTACCGCAGCCTCGCTGGGTAATGCGATGGAGTGGTTTGATTTTGGTGTTTATGGGTTTGTCGCCTACGCGTTAGGTAAAGTATTTTTCCCGGGGGCTGACCCCAGCGTGCAGATGATTGCCGCACTTGCCACCTTCTCCGTTCCCTTCCTGATTCGACCGCTTGGCGGCTTATTCTTCGGTATGCTCGGCGATAAATATGGTCGCCAGAAGATTCTTGCCATCACGATTGTGATTATGTCGATCAGTACGTTCTGTATCGGGTTGATCCCCTCTTATGCCTCTATCGGCATCTGGGCGCCGATACTGTTGCTGCTGTGTAAGATGGCGCAGGGCTTCTCGGTCGGCGGCGAATATACCGGCGCGTCGATCTTTGTCGCCGAATACTCGCCAGACCGTAAACGCGGCTTTATGGGAAGCTGGCTGGACTTCGGCTCCATTGCGGGCTTCGTGCTGGGCGCGGGCGTGGTGGTGCTGATCTCCACCGTTGTCGGCGAGGAGAACTTCCTCGACTGGGGCTGGCGTATTCCGTTCTTCATCGCACTGCCGCTAGGGATCATTGGTCTTTATCTGCGTCATGCGCTGGAAGAGACCCCGGCCTTCCAGCAGCATGTGGATAAACTGGAGCAGGGCGATCGCGAAGGTTTGCAGGAAGGGCCAAAAGTCTCCTTTAAAGAGATTGCAACCAAACACTGGCGCAGCCTGCTGGCGTGTATCGGCCTGGTGATTGCCACCAACGTGACCTACTACATGTTGCTCACCTATATGCCGAGCTACCTGTCGCATAACCTGCACTACTCGGAAGACCACGGCGTGCTGATTATTATCGCCATCATGATCGGGATGCTGTTTGTGCAGCCGGTGATGGGGCTGCTCAGTGACCGTTTCGGTCGCCGTCCGTTTGTGATTATGGGCAGTATCGCGCTGTTTGCGCTGGCTATTCCGGCCTTTATTCTGATCAACAGTAATATTATCGGCCTGATTTTTGCCGGTCTGCTGATGCTGGCGGTGATCCTGAACTGCTTTACCGGGGTGATGGCTTCTTCTCTGCCAGCGATGTTCCCGACGCACATCCGTTACAGCGCGCTGGCGGCGGCGTTTAATATCTCGGTGCTGATTGCAGGTCTGACGCCGACCCTGGCCGCCTGGCTGGTGGAAAGCTCGCAGAACCTGATGATGCCAGCCTATTACCTGATGGCGATTGCGGTCGTCGGTTTTATTACCGGTATTACCATGAAAGAGACCGCCAACCGTCCGCTGAAAGGGGCGACGCCAGCGGCCTCGGATATCCAGGAAGCGAAAGAAATCCTTGGCGAGCACTACGATAATATCGAGCAGAAAATCGAAGATATCGATCAGGAGATTGAGGAGTTGCAGGCTAAACGTTCGCGGTTAGTGCAGCAGCATCCGCGTATTGACGAGTAAGCTTTAGCGCACCGCCTGATGGCGCTGCGCTTATCAGGCCTACAGACGGCGCAACACCTTTGCCTGATGGCGCTACGCTTATCAGGCCTACAGACTGCGTTTATCAGGTCGACAAATCTTAATGTTCGCTTAATCTTCGTCAGGCATACTCTCCTCCAGACCATCGGAGGAGAGTGTGATGAAAACGCGAATGTATGAAAGTCTGACAACCCTGTTCAGTATGCTGATTGTCAGCAGTTTCTTGTATGTCTGGGTCACGACTTACTGATCTCTTTTCAACAGCACCCACGCGCGGGTTCCCGTCGTTCCCACACGGTTTTGCAAAAAGAATTGCCCGTGGTGCAGCTGCGTGATGCGGGAGACGATGCTCAATCCCAGCCCGATACCGCCATAGCGGCTGTCCATGCGGACAAACGCTTCACTTAACTCCCCGCATTTACTTTCATCAATTCCCGGCCCTTCGTCTTCGACGGCCATCATCGCGTCGCTTTCCGCATTATTGAGGATAATGGTGATGGTTGACCCTTTCGGACTGTAGCGGTGCGCATTTTCCACAAGATTACGCAACAGCATACGCAGTAGCGTGGCATCGCCGCGCACGGTGGCGTCTGCTGTGCTTTCCGGCAGTTGCAGCGTCTGCTGGCGTGTTTCCAGCATGGTGTTCAGTTCATCGTAAGAGGGCAGGATCACGTCATCCAGCAGCTTCACCGACTGGTAATTACCGGATGAGAACGACTGCCCCACGCGCGCTAATTGCAGCAGCTGTGAGACGCTGTCCATCATTTGATCAAGACGCGCAATCAACGGCGTGACGTTAACGTTGTGCGCTTTCGCCAGCAGTTCCAGATGCAGACGCACGCCCGCCAGCGGCGTGCGTAGCTCGTGGGCGACGTCGGCGGTGAACAGGCGTTCATTCTCCAGCGTCGTCGTCAGGCGAGTGACCAGTTGGTTAAGCGCCGAGACGACGGCTTCAATTTCAATCGTCGAGCTGTGAATGTCGATAGGCGTCAGGTTATCGGCCGTGCGGGCTTCCAGCTCTTTTTGCAGGTCGGCAAGCGGGCGGGTGATGCGCCGGACGGCCTGATAGCAGATCAGCAGCGTCAGGCTGACCATAAACACGGCGGGAACGATCAGGCTGGCGACCGCTTCGCGAACCTCATGCCTGATGTGCCGATCGTTATTCCTGTCCTCCAGCAGCGCCTGCTCGAAAAGCTCAATCTGCTCGGTGCTCTCGTGCCATAGCCAGAAGGTGCTGATCAGTTGCAGCACCAGCAGGATAGAGCCAATGGTCAGCATCAGACGCTGACGAAGGGTCATCGGTCTGTGCAGAAAACGCGTAAGGTTCACTTAGTTTTCCTCAACGGCAACCAGCATATAACCAAACCCGCGCACCGTGCGGATACGTGATTTCCCCACTTTGTCGCGCAGGTTGTGAATATGCACTTCCAGGGTATTGGTTGACGGTTCGTTATCCCAGTTATAGATGTCGTTATACAAGATTTCACGGTGTACCGGGCTGCCTGCTTTGAGCATCAGCCGCGACAGCAGCGCATACTCTTTGGGCGTTAAGATAAGCTCTTGCCCGGCCAGCCACACCTGACGACGCCCCAGATTCAGCATCAGATTGCCGACGGTCAATTCGCTTTCACCCTGATTGTGATGACGACGCAGCAGCGCGCGAATACGCGCATGTAACTCCTCCAGCGCAAACGGCTTCACCAGATAATCATCCGCCCCGACATCCAGCCCGGTGATGCGGTCGTTGAGCGTGTCGCGGGCGGTGAGGATCAATACCGGAAGGGTGTATTTTTTCTGTCTTATTCGCGTCAGAAAATGCAGACCGTCCTCATCAGGCAACCCAAGATCCAGCACGACCAGGCTGTAATGCCCTGTTTCCAGACAGTGTTCCGCCGCCCGGGCGGTAGAAACGCCGTCGCAGGCGTAACCCTCCGTTTGTGCAGCAAGAATCAGTCCCTGTAATAACAGCGTATCGTCTTCAACAATCAGAATTTTCATTCAGTTAGCCTCCTGCAAGGTTGCAGAATATCGTCTGCGGCCTGGTAGTTCCTGGTCTGTACGCCCGTTAATCCGAGCATGGTTGAGAAAAGGTTGTCCTGCGAGAAATCCTCCTGGGCTGCCCGCTTTTGCAAACATGTCAGGTCTGTCCGGTAACGTTTCTGATAATCCTCCGAGAGCCAGAGGAGCATCGGGATATGCTTTTGCGCATCCGGCGCAATGGCGTATGGCAGCCCATGCAAATAGACGCCATTTTCTCCTAAAGATTCACCGTGGTCGGAAAGATAGACCAGGCTGGTGGTGAATTTATCCTGATGCGCTTTTAATATATTGATTGCCTTATCAACAATATAGTCCACGTACAGTACGGTATTATCGTAAGTATTCACTAACTGTTGCTGTGAACAGGTCTGAATTTCATTGGTGTCACAGGTCGGGGTAAATTGCGCGAACTGCGGCGGATAACGGTGATAATAGGTCGGGCCGTGGCTGCCGATGGTGTGCAGCACAATGACGCCGTCGCCCTGGAGTTTATCGATGTATTCCTCCAGCCCGTGAAAGAGCACTTCGTCGTAACATTCGCCGTTAATGCACTGACCCGGCAATTTCAGCGCGGTCATATCCTGATGCGGCACGCGATCGCAGGCGCCTTTACAGCCGCCGTCGTTATCGTTCCACAGCACGCTAACTCCGGCTCGCTGAATGATGTCCAGCAACCCTTCCTGATGGTGCGACAGCCCTTCATTGTAGTGTTTACGCGGCATACCGGAAAACATGCAGGGAACCGAGATCGCCGTTGCGGTGCCGCAGGAGGTGGTGTGCGGGAAGTAGACCACATTATCCTGCGCCAGACGCGGGTTGGTTTGCCGTGAATAGCCAGACAGCGAGAAGTTATCCCCACGCGAGGTTTCGCCGACGATCAGGATGGTCAGATTATGCCGTTTTTCTTTCAGCATCGCGGGATTGCGATGCGCATCTTCGCCAATGCGTACCAAAGGCAGGTTGGCGAGTTGCTCATGTGAATACCACGACCAACTGGCGACCAGGCTGTTCGACGGGCTGAGAGACTTGATCAGCTCTTTGTTATTGCGAAAAAGCGAGGCGTAATCTTTGTAGAAGCAGGCGGCGACCAGCACGATCAGCAGAAGCGAAGCCAGCACGTTGAGGGCGCGATACGCGCCGCTGCGTAATGTCAGAGAGGTCGGTTTGATTTTGATGCTACAGGCGATTACCGCCGCCAGAAGGCCGCTTAATCCCAGCGTAAGCGCCATTTGCGGCGTGACCAGCGCGAACGTTTCTGCCGGTGTGGTATCCATCATGTTGGCGATCATGGAGCGGTCCATGACGATGCCGTAGGTCATGATGAAGTATTGCACGGCGGCGCCCGTCAGAATAAAGAGGCAGGCCAGCGGGCGGTTAAGCCACAGGAACGACGCCAGCGTCAGTACGATATTGATGACGCTAAACGCGACAAGCGGCATGGATAAAAACACCAGCACGTTGTGCATTGAATCCAGCGGCAGGGCTTGCATCACCTGCTTGTAGAAAGCGATGTTCAGACAGACGGCGATGTAGAATGAAAGGAGTAACAGCCAGGTAATGTGTCCGAGGGTCGGTCTTTTTAAAACGCGCTTCAACATTATGGTATGTCCATCAACTAAGTGCGCCGATCCTCGCAAAGCAACATTAAGCCAACCTTAATTTTTTAAGGTTGTGGGGCGACCTGCGATCGTCGCCACAGGACTGATAAACGTAGCGCCATCGGGGGGTAAACGGCGTATCCGCCATGCTGTAAATAAAGGGAAAAACGGCCCGACAGGATCGCCGGGCCGGGCAGGTTATTTCGCGCAGTTCGCGCACTGTTTGCTGACAATCTGCTGGAAGAAATCGTTGCCTTTGTCATCCACCAGGATAAACGCCGGGAAGTCTTCCACTTCGATTTTCCAGATCGCTTCCATCCCCAGTTCCGGGTACTCCACGCACTCCAGATGCTTGATACTCTGCTGCGCCAGCACCGCAGCCGGGCCGCCAATGCTGCCCAGATAGAAGCCGCCGTATTTGTGGCAGGCGTCGGTGACCTGCTGGCTACGGTTGCCTTTCGCCAGCATGATCATGCTGCCGCCGTGAGATTGCAGCAGGTCAACGTAGGAGTCCATGCGTCCTGCGGTGGTTGGCCCCAGGGAGCCGGACGGGTAGCCTGCTGGCGTTTTCGCCGGGCCTGCGTAGTAGATGGGGTGATCTTTAATGTACTGCGGCAGACCTTCGCCGGATTCGATGCGCTCTTTCAACTTCGCATGGGCGATATCGCGACCGACGATGATGGTGCCGCTCAGCGACAGGCGGGTTGATACCGGGTACTGTGAAAGCTGGGCGAGGATCTCTTTCATCGGCCGGTTGAGGTCAACTTTCACCACTTCGCCTTCACCGGCCTGACGCAGGGATTCCGGGATGTACTGCGCGGGATTGTGCTCCAGTTTTTCGATCCAGATCCCTTCACGGTTGATTTTGGCTTTGATGTTGCGGTCAGCCGAGCAGGAGACGCCCATGCCGACCGGGCAGGACGCGCCGTGACGCGGCAGGCGGATTACCCGGATATCGTGCGCGAAGTATTTACCGCCAAACTGTGCGCCAAGGCCGAGCTTCTGCGCCTCTTCCAGCAGTTCCTGTTCCAGTTGAATATCGCGGAAGGCCTGGCCGTGTTCGTTACCTTCAGTCGGCAGACCGTCGTAATAATGCGTACTGGCCAGCTTCACGGTTTTCAGCGTGCTTTCCGCCGATGTCCCGCCAATCACAAACGCGATGTGGTATGGCGGGCAGGCTGCGGTGCCCAGGGTGCGCATTTTCTCAACGAGGAAGTTTTTCAGCTTGCCGGGCGTCAGCAGCGCTTTGGTTTCCTGATACAGATAGGTTTTGTTCGCCGAGCCGCCGCCTTTTGCCACGCAGAGGAACTTGTATTCATCGCCATCAACCGTGTAGAGGTCGATTTGCGCGGGCAGGTTGGTGCCGGTGTTGACCTCTTTGTACATATCCAGCGCGGCGTTCTGCGAATAGCGCAGGTTGTCTTCGATATAGGTGTTGAACACGCCTTTGGAGAGCGCGGCTTCATCGCCGCCGCCCGTCCAGACGCGCTGGCCCTTTTTACCGACGATAATCGCCGTGCCGGTATCCTGGCAGGTCGGCAGAACGCCTTTAGCGGCAATTTCGGAGTTGCGTAAAAATTGCAGCGCGACGTACTTATCGTTTTCGCTGGCTTCGGGGTCATGGAGAATGGAGGCGACTTGTTGCTGGTGCTCCGGGCGGAGCATAAAGGAGGCATCGTGGAAGGCTTGCTGGGCCAGGAGCGTCAGGGCCTGTGGCTCAACCTTCAGTATCGACTCTCCTTCAAATTCGCCAACGCTAACGTGATCGGAGGTCAGGAGATAATACTCCGTTTTGTCTTCCCCCATCGGGAAAGGCGCCTGATATATAAATTCTTTATTCGACATATGCTTCCAGCCTTTTTAATTATCCTGAATTATTTGAATTGTATAGATGGCGTGCCGCGCGATAACGGGCGGCACGCAAGGTGCTGTTACAGGAACCCGTACATGGCGGCGAAGATCCAGCCAAATACACAGGAGACGCTTACGCCAATCAAACCGGGCAGAATAAAGCTGTGGTTAATGACGAAGCGACCAATGTGGGTGGTGCCGGAACGGTCGAACTGAATCGCGGCCAGATCGCTCGGGTAGGTCGGCAGAATGTAGTAGCCATAGCACGCTGGTGCTGACGCCACGATGTAAGCCGGGTCTACGCCGATAGCCAGTGCTAACGGAACAATCGCCGCCAGCGCCGCCGCCTGGGAGTTTACAAACTTGGAGACCAGCAGCAGAACAATCGCATAGGCCCACGGATACTCTTTCACCATTTCGCCCAGCACGCTTTCGATTTCAGTCATGTGCGCGCCGAACATGGTTTCCGCCATCCAGGCAATACCGTACACCGCCACAATCGCGATCATACCTGAACGGAAGACTTCATTTTTTGAGATAGAAGCAGGATTGGTTTTTGTCAGGATAATAATCAGCGCGCCGGTCAGCAGCATGAACATCTGAATGACCAGCACCATCGACAGCGGTTTGCCGCCGAAGACCGGACGCAGTTCAGAGAAAGCGCCTAACAGAGCGACAACGGCGATGGCCGACAGGAAGATCCACATGGCCAGCCAGTTGCTTTTCGGCAGTTTTTTATCCAGCAGCGTAGCGGTGTCGCCATACACGTAGTGGTAGTTTTCCGGGACGGAGATGAACTTCTGGAACTCTTCGTCTTTATCCAGATCTTTACCACGGAACCAGCTGAAAATACCGATAGCCAGGATACCCAGCAGGGTCGATGGAATGGTGATGGAAAGCAGGTCAAGGAACTCCAGATGCTTACCGTTAAAGGTGAAGTTACCCAGCATCGCGACCAGCGAAACGACCGCCACAGAAACCGGGCTGGCGATGATCCCCATCTGCGCGCCGATAGAACTGGCTGCCATAGGACGTTCCGGGCGAATATTGTTCTTAATCGCGACGTCGTAGATGATGGGCAGAATGGTGTACACCACATGGCCCGTACCGCACAGGATGGTCAGCGTGCAGGTTACAAACGGGGCGACGATGGAGACGTATTTGGGGTTGCGACGCAGCAGCTTCTCGGCAATCTGCAACATCACATCCAGGCCGCCGGAGGCCTGTAGCGTGGCGGAGGCGGCGACCACGGCGATGATCACCAGCATTACGTCGACGGGCGGTTTACCCGGCTGGAGGTGGAAAACAAAGACCAGAATGACCAGACCGATACCGCCTAATAAACCCAGCGCGATACCGCCTTTTCTGGCGCCATAAAACAAACACACTAATATTATGATAAGTTGTATACTAAATAACATTTATCTACCCTCGCGATAAACCTGTTTAATTTTTGATAAATAGATCACAGTCATGTTCTGTTTTTTGTGAATTGTCCTCAGAGCCTGACGAATATTCGCTTTGTCTGTATTGATGATTAATCTCTAAACATGAAATAAGAATTTTTCAGTAAATCATGAGTCATTCTTGGCTTCTGTTTATGGCGTATTCAGAGAACGAAGCTCCCTGGCGATGGGCTGGTTGACAAAGAAGAGCAGGGCAGGTTGTGTGTTTTGTATTCTATGTTACTGAATTTCAGGAACATATCGTCTGCTCACAAAAATAGCGTTATTTTAATTTTTTTTATGTGTCCGGTGAATCCCAGACTACTCCTTTATAGTTAAAAATACACACTCTACGAGTCACATAATACTTAATTAACTTTTGTTACCGTTTTTGAAATTAAAAACAACGTGACGCTTCTGAATAATAAGCTGATGAATTAAAACATATTTGTGTTCATATTTGATCTGGCACAAATTCTCTATTTTTGAGGGTGTAACTTGTGCCTTTGTTATTTTTCATTATTGTAATAATTGTTACCTTTATATAACGCATAATGCGAAGCGGCTTCTTTTCTACTGGCAATATTGCTTAAGTAAAGAATAATGTTCGGCCTGAATACGATAACGGTAAACCGGTCTGCCGGTCACGCCATAATGGATGCTGGTAAACAGAATATGGCAATTGACCAGCCAGATAAGATATTTACGGCAGGAAACGCGGGAAATATTGACCTCATTCGCCAGCTCGTCAGTTGAAAATTCCTGGTCCTGGTGCGCATCGATCCACTGACACAGGGTGCGCAGCGTTTGCGGCGTCAGCCCTTTAGGCAGGCGTCGGGTATCCGGCTCATTGGATGCACTGCCGTGAATCAGCCGATCCAGCTCTGATTGTTCATAATACTGGTGCTTCTCCATCGCCGTTTTCTTTTGCAGCCAGCCGGTCAGCGCCTCTTCAAAGCGGGAAGCCTGAAACGGTTTGATCAAATAATCGACCACGCCGTAATGGAGCGAATCTTTGATGGTGGTGGCGTCGGCGGCGGAGGAGATAACGATGACGTCACATTTGCATCCGGCGCTGTGCAGGACGGGCAGCAGGTCCAGCCCGTTCTCCTTCTGCATGTAAATATCCAGTAAAATCAGATCAATATGGTTTTCGCCATCGAAGATAAACGCTTTTGCTTTCTCCAGCGTAGACGCGGTGCCGCAGCAGTGAAAGCCAGCGATCTGCGCAACATAGCGGCGGTTTAACTCTGCTACCATCGCATCGTCAT
The DNA here is from genome assembly GCF_030333435.1 of Citrobacter sp. CK191. NCBI lineage: Bacteria > Pseudomonadati > Pseudomonadota > Gammaproteobacteria > Enterobacterales > Enterobacteriaceae > Citrobacter > Citrobacter sp. CK191. The sequence goes on from NZ_JAOWFX010000034.1 coordinate 139,229, forward strand.
CGACAATTAAAACATTGATCATATGCTGGTCCTCTCCCCGTCCCAGGGTATTTGAACAAAAAATTGTGTGAAGATCCCGGGTTCCGATTCGACGGTAATATTGCCGCCGATACTCTCAACTTGCTGTTTTACTATCGCCAGACCGACGCCACGCTCCGTTCCCTTTGACGAGACGCCTTTGTCAAAAATTTGCTCTATGCGTTCGGGGTCAATTCCCGGCCCGTCATCGTTGACTTCACAATGCAGCCAGCCATGCCGATAATGCAAGGATACGCTGATTTCACCGCCGGGTTGTTGACCTAGCGCCTCCAGCGCGTTTTCAATTAAATTGCCCAGAATGGTAATCAATACGGTGATTTGATCTTCATTACGGCTGTCCGGTAATCGACTTTCATTGCTAATCACCAGGCTGTGCCCTAAATCGGAGGTGCGATTAATCTTACTGAGCAAAAAGCCTGCGATAACGGGCGACTTTATTTTCCCCAACAGTGAGCCGATCTCTTCCTGATAGTTATTAGCCGTCTTAATAATATAATCTTCAAGCTGCTTATAACTCTTCAGATGCAATAATCCCAGAATGACATGTAATTTGTTCATAAATTCGTGGGATCGTTCACGGAGTGCATCCGCGTAGTTGACCATTCCGTCCAGACGCTGCATGAGCTGGCGGACTTCTGTTTTGTCCCTGAACGTGGAGATCGCGCCGATGATTTTTCCATTGCTGCGCACCGGAACGGTGTTGATAAGCAGCAGACGATCTTTAACGGTAATCTCTTCATCCCGGCGCGGCGTACCGTCGCGGAGCACGTCGTTCAGATTCACTACCTGCGACCAGGCGTGGCTAAGCGAGGATAAGTGCGCGTCATCCTGCGATTTGCGGTAATCGAGGAGTTCCTGCGCCGCCTGGTTGATTAACGTCACCTCGCCGCCGTCGTCAACGGCGACCACCCCCTCTTTGATGGATTGCAGCATCGCCTGGCGCTGCTCAAACAGCGTGGAAATTTCATACGGCTCCAGGCCGAACAGGATGCGTTTGAGCACCTTCACCAGCACGTAAGTGCCCAGCAGCCCCACCAGCGCGCCGAACAGAATCGACCAGATGATGCTCCAGCGGCTGTTGTTGATCTGCTCCGTTACTCTGCTAAGTTCAAGGCCAATCGCCACGACGCCGATCTGCTGATGATTGTCGTCATAAATGGGCGTGAAAACCCGCAGCGCTTTAGCAAGAAAACCGCGATTGATGGCGACGTTTTCATGCCCCTGTAGCGCCAGCAGGATGTCGTCGCCTTTAAACGGCTGGCCGATTCGCTGCGCTTCCGGGTGCGAATAGCGAATGCTCTTCATATCGGTAATCACGATAAATAACATATCGTTGCGTTTGCGAACCGCCTCGGCGATCGCCTGAATGCCGCTCTCTGTCGGCTTTTGCTTCATACGCTGGCGAATTTCCGGGGAGTCCGCCAGCGTACGGGCGACCGCCAGCGCTTTGTCTGCCAGCGCGTCGCGCGTCATGTGGCTGATCTGTGAGAAATAAATCAGATGGACGACGAGCAGCACGGAGAACAACACGGCGCTGACCATCAATATCACGGTCGTGCCGAGTTTCATCTGGCGTTTTCGTCCAGCGCGGCGTTGCAGAGAATGTTTCATCGCGATCCTGAGATTACACATTGTGTGGGTATTATCCCTGATGGGACGGGTAATTCAAAGGAGGTAGGGAAAGACAGGGGCATAAGCACGCTATCGCCCGGCAAACAGGTTAACACCCCGCCGCAATATAATCACCGTTCGCACTGATGGGGATCACCGTCAGAAACAGAATGAGGGCAAACAGCATCAGCGCCAGCCCGCCGATGATACGGATAACCGGCCCCAGCCAGCGCAGGGGGGCATGGTTCCCGGCAAACAGCGCCTGGGTCTGGTTGCGTGCGTAACGTACCGCCAGCGACAGTCCCATAATCGACAGCGCCGTGCCGAAGGACATGGTCATGACGGCGGCAATCCCCCAACTGACAATACCGAGCGCGTTGGAGAACAGTAAAATCATGATTGCCCCGCTACAGGGGCGGGCGCCTGTCGCCAGAATCACGCCGAGGCGTGTTTTCCAGTTGCCGTCGGTGAGTTCTGCGCCCACGCCGTGATGCCCGCAGCCACAGTGTTCGTCGTGGCTGTGCGGCTGGGAGAAACGCGAGAAAATGGGCTTTGGACGCAGGGTTTTTAGCGCCTGGTAGATGATAAATAGCCCGAACGCGCCAATCAGGACGGCGCTGATTTTCTCGACGTACCAGCGGCTGGTGCTGAGATCGCCGGCGGCCAGGTTGAAGCCGACCGCCAGAATAAACACGAACAGTATGGCGCTGACGCCCTGCATCAGGCTGCCAATAAAGGGTACGACCCGCGCGGCAAGCAGGCTCTCTTTCGTCGTGCTCAGCCAGGTGGTGACGATAAATTTCCCATGCCCCGGCCCAATCGCATGCAGTACGCCATAGAAGAACGCGCCGGTCAGCAGCCATAGCCCACCGGTGTACTGGTGGTTATTGAGTTGCAGCAAATACATGACCAGATAGCGGTGCAGGGTGATCTGGGCGGCGAGACACCACTGGATAAACGCTTCCCAATGGCTGTGCACGGTGAAACCTGCCCACAGCAGCGTCAACATCAGGAGTCCTGCCAGCGGTAAACGCAGGGAGGGAAGCTGTTTTGGTGCGATCATGATTCCGCCTGGTAATGAGTTTTGCGGAAAGTATAGCCTGAGGAAAGCGATTCTCCGCAGAATTGTCAGCCGGATAAGGCGAAGCCGCTATCCGGCATTTCCCGGTTAAGGCGCGAGGAAGATCTGCGGCCCGCCGCTTGTCGGGTGTGTTCCGACGTGAACTTCCGCGCCGTACCAGCGGGTTAGCGTACCGGCTTGCAGAACCTCGGCGGGTGCGCCTTCGGCAACGATGTTGCCGCCATGCAGTAACACGATTCGATCCGCCCACAGGGCCGCCAGGTTGAGATCGTGCAGCACGATGCAAACATGCAGATGGCCCTTACGGGTCAGCGTTTTCAGCAACCGCAGTAAATGCTGCTGATGGAACAGATCCAGCGCGGAGGTGGGCTCATCAAGAAAAAGCCAGCCGCGTGGGGAGCCGTCGCACCATAGCTGCGCCAGCGCGCGCGCCAGCTGTACGCGCTGCTGTTCGCCGCCGGACAAGGAGGCGTAACGTCTTCCCGCCAGCGACAAACATTCCGTAAGCTGCATCACCTGATGAATCACCGCCGGTTCGGGCTGCTGCGTCCAGGGCATTCGCCCCATGCCGATTACGGCCTCAACGGGCCAGTCGAACCCCATTCGCGTTTGCTGAAGCATGACCGCGCGGTAGCGGGACAGCGTCTGCGCAGGCCATTGCTCAAGCGGTTTGCCGGCCAGCAGGCAACGTCCGTCTGCCGGAGTGAGATAACCGGTGAGCAGCCTTAACAGCGTCGATTTCCCGGCACCGTTGGGGCCAATTAATGCCAGCAGTTCTCCCTGGGTCAGGGAGAGCGAGATATCGCGAATAATTGTTCTGCCCGCAGCGGCGTAGCTGACGCTGTCAGCGAGAAAACGTTCAGCCATATTGACCTCCCCGGCGGAAAATAAGCCACAGGAACCACGGCGCGCCCAGAATACTGGTCAGCAGCCCGACCGGCATTTCAGCCGGGGCAACCAGCGTTCGGGCGATGGTATCGGCAATCAGCAGCAGAAAGGCGCCCGCCAGCACGGAGCCGGGGATCACCGCACGATGGTCCGCCCCTAGCCACATCCGTATCAGATGCGGCACGACCAGACCGATAAACCCGATCACGCCGCTGACGGCGACAGCCGCCGCCACCAGCAACGCGCTACAGATCAGCAGGATTCGCTGAACAACCCGGACATCGACGCCCAGGTAATGCGCTTCTTCCTCTCCCAGTTGCAGCAGGTTAAGCGCGCCAGCAAGACGCCAGATGAGAAATACCGTTGGGATCATCAAAGAGGCGACCGCCAGCAGCGTTGACCACTGCGCCTGGCCAAGGCTGCCCATTCCCCATAGCGAGAGCTGGCGTAGCTGGGTGTCATTGCTGATCCACGACAACACGCCCACCGCCGCGCCACATAGCGCATTAATGGCGATGCCGACCAGCAGCAGCCGGGAGAGCGAACTGTCCCGCTGTCGGCTGAGCAGGAAAATAACGACCGTTGCGATGAGCGCGCCAATGAATGCCGCCAGCATCGGCGCATACAGCATAATCAGGGGAGGCAGCGTGAGCGGAAGGACGACCCACAGCGCAACGGCTAACGCCGCGCCGCTGCTGATGCCGAGCAGTCCCGGATCGGCGAGGGGGTTGCGAAAGAGCCCCTGCATCACGCACCCGGACAGCGCCAGCGAGCCGCCAATCACCAGCGCGAGCAGAACCCGGGGCAGACGAATGTTGAACCAGATCTGGCGTAACGCGTCGTCGCCGTCATGCCAGAGCAGGCTGAGCGGCAGGCGTAATGCGCCAAAACCGCTTGCCACGACCGTCACCACTGCCAGCATCAGCGCCAGCGTATACAGAGAAAGCGTGATCCGCCGTGGCATCAGGGCAATGACTCCGCTTTCGCGCGTAGCTGCTGAATCGCCTGAGGCGTACGCACGCTAAAACCGAGCAGCGCCATATCATCGACCGCGAACACCTGCTTATTGCGCCCGGCAGGGGTCTGCGCCAGTCCAGGTAACTTCCAGAGATTCTCTTCGCCGCCCATCGCCGTTAATCCCTCCTGGGGAATCACCACCAGATCGGGCTGGCTGGCGATCACGCCTTCCTGTGAGAGCGGCTGATAGCGGGAGACGCCCTGCATTGCATTTTGTAGCCCTGCCGCGCGAATGGCGGCATCCGCTCCCGTTTGCTGTCCGGCGGCCATCGCGCTCATTCCGCCGTGGTTAAGAATAAACAGCACCCGCTTATTGAGCGGCGTGGTCGGCAGCGCGGAGATCTCTTTATTCAGCGTCTGGCGCAGCGCCTCGCCTTCAGCCACCCGGTCGGTGGCGTTGGCGATGACCTGCACTTTCTCGTCGATGACGCGCAGGTCGTTGCGGCTCGGTACGGTAATGACCCGAACATGACTTTGCTCGACCTGTTTGAGTACCAGCGAGGGCTGAGCCTGGCTGCTTGCCAGCACAAGATCGGGACGCGTGGCGAGGATACCTTCGGCATTTAGCTGGCGCAGATACCCCACATCCGGCAGGGCAGTGGCCTCCGGCGGCCACTGGCTGGTGCTGTCGCGGGCGACCAGCGAAGACTGTGCGCCGAGCGCGTACACGATCTCGGTGACATCTCCGCCGAGCGCGACGATCTTATCCTGTTTCGCGGCAAGAACCGTCAGCGGCAGGGCGGCAATCAGGGCAAGCAGTTTTTTCATGCCGCCAGCCCTTTTGGCATCAGCGCCTCAATCTGTTTGCGCCACTGTGTCTGTTCTGGTTCGCCTTCCGTACGCTGACCGTAAAGCTGAGCGATTTGCGTGCCGTCATGCGCAAAGAGTTCCAGACTGGTGACGTGGCCGTCTGCGGTAGGTTTGCGGGTTATCCAGGTCTCGTCAATCGTCTCTTCCAGCAGGTGCAGCGTAAACGTCGGGTTGAAAATATTCAGCCAGCCTTTCATCGGCACGACTTTTTCGACCACGCCGGTGAAAATTTGCACGCAGCCTCTGTTGCCGACGAACACCATGATTTCATTGCCGTCTTTAAGGGCGGCGTCGAGGAGCTGCGCCAGCGCGCTGTTCGGCACCTTGCAGGCCAGATCGTCAGCGACCCGTTCAAAAGCCTGCTGGCGGGTCAGGTTATGGCGCTTGAGCAGCGTGAAGAACTGGTGAACGTCGGTCATCGCGCGCCACTCTCTGTCAACGGTCACGGCATCGGCAGCCGTTTCGTTAACAGGGGTTTCAGCCGCTTTCAGCGCCAGCGGCGCATTCTCGGTCACGATAAAATGTTGCAGAAGCTCGTCCCAGGCGGCGGTGTCGGTGTTGTCTGTGGCATACACCTTCAGGAGCGCATCGCCCTGATGATCAAAGAACTGAATGCTCTGGCGCTCGCCGCGGGCGGTCGCTTCCTTAATGTGGAACACGCTGGCCCATTGATTTAAAAATAAGCGCAGATCGAGCGCGCGTGGGTTCAGTACCAGCCCGGCGTGACCGCTCAGGTGTTGATTGGTGAATGCGCCGACCTGCTCGTGTACCGCGTACTCGTTGCGGCAGATGCATTTTGTTTCGCCAACGGATTCCAGCGCCGCGAAAATTTCACGCGTGTCGCCGCGCAGCCGCCATGCGTCATGACCGACGCGGGCAAACGTCAGCTCCGCCTCGCTGATCCCCAGTAAACCAGCGATGTCACGCGCGTACTTACCAGGATGTTGTTCTTTTAGCTCAAGCCAGCGTGTGTAGTGGTTCATTGTCTCTTCCTTCCAGTGTTTGCCCCGGCGAACCGGGGCGGGTGATTACCATTGATAGCTCACGAAAATCTTGCCGTTGCGCCCGTCCTGCGGGATGCCCTGCGGCGACCAGTACTCTTTATCGAAGGCGTTACCCAACACCAGCGTGGTGGTCATGCCTTTCAGCGCCTGCTGTCCCTGGTAGCTAACGTAAAAGTCGTTGACGGCATAACCCGGCTGTTTGCTGTATTCGCTGCTGATATGCGTTGAGCGATCGGCAAACGTTCCTACCCAGCCAACGGAGAAGCCGCTCTGCGCGACGGGAATATTCAGCTTGCTGGTGACGGTATCCGGGTTAATGCTGGAGATATACTCTCCGGTATCCTTGTCTTTCCCACGGGTGCGGTTGTAGGCCACGTCGAGGCTGAACAGATCAGCGGTATATTTCGTCATCACATCCCAGCCCCAGATTTTGGCGTTCGGGACGTTGTAAGACATGGTGGTCGCGGCGGCGAAATCGACGGTCGTGGAGATGTAATCTTTTGCTTTGGTATCAAAGTAGCTGGCTTTGAACTCCAGCGCATCGTTGGACAGCATCAGATTGTCGAAACGCAGACCAAAACCGTACTCCTGCGTTTCGTTGGTTTCCGGGCGCAGGTTAGGGTTTGGCACCCAGTAGTTAGTGTAGAAGCTGCCAATGGAGAAGTGTTTTGCATCGTTATACATTTCACCCATTGTCGGCGCGCGGAATGCCTGGGCGTAAGAGCCAAACAGCATCAGCCAGTCCGTCGGGCTGACGGTTAACCCGGCGCGGGATGACCATTTATCGGCATCAACATCGTCATAGCCGTCGCTGCTGCCGCGGTAGTTGTCGTAACGCGTGCCGCCCAGCAGGGTGACGGGCAGGTCGCGAAGGGTGATTTCATCCTGCAACCAGCCGGAGCTGAAGTCGATTTTTGCTTCCGGGAAGCCGGTTGTCACACCGCCGGGTTTTTGCTCCTGACGGTAATACTCTCCGCCATACGTCAGCAGGTGAGAGGCGAAAGCGTCGCTGAAGAGACGCGTGCGGTTTTCAACTTTTCCGCCTTTGGTGGTTTGTTTGCGAAATTCGCCCGTGTTATCGACGTTCTGGGCGTTGATGCGCGCTTCAGACCAGTACACTTTGGCATCGGCATTCAGCCAGTCGTTGCCCTGCGGCGCGATCCTGTAAGAGAGTTGCATGTCGCGCTGGATGGTCGAGCGATCCACAAGAGGGTTGCTGGTGGAGGCATCAATCGTTTGCGGGTTCTTCGGCTCTTGCGCGTCGTTGTTGTAGTAACGTAATGACCCACTCAGCGCCTGCGCATCGTTAATATACCAGGTGCCTTTTGCCAGCATGTTATTGATCGATTCATCATTTGGCGCCGTGGAGCCGTCGCCCTGACGCAGGTCGCCACGATCGCGGCTGGACCATGCCACCAGTCCATCAAGGTTATCGGTTCGGCCAAAGGCGCTGGCGCCCATTCCCAGACTGTGATCGCCGGTGCCGCCGGTGCCAAAGACGCGGAAACCGCTGTTCTGGCCTTCCTGAAGCAGATCTTTCGCATCGGCGGTTTCATAAGAGATCACGCCGCCCAGCGCGCCGCTGCCGTACAGCAGTGCAGAAGGGCCGCGAACGATCTCAATACGTTTGATCAACGCCGGATCGAGGAAGGTGCTGTTGAGGTGCCCGGTATCGGTTCCCTGACGAACGCCGTCCACCAGAATCAGTACGCCGCGACGGTCATAGCCACGCATACTGATATCCTGGCCGTTGGTTCGCCCGCTTCCGCTCAGGGTGATCCCTGGAACAGGACGCAGCAGATCGGCTGCCGAGCTGGCGGTCTGGTTTTCGGGATCGGACGTATCGATAACGCTCACCATCATGGGGGCTTCAAAGGTGCTGCGCGCATTACCGGTCGCAGTGACGGTGATATCGTCTGTGGTCGCGTAAGCCGCTCCTGGCAGGGTGCTAACGATTGCCAGCGCCAGCAGAGATGGGCGCAAGGAGGCAGATTGCAGGCGTAACATAACAACTCTCCATAAGGAAATTGAAAAGTGCTGGCTGCCTGGGGGGAGACCTGGGTGGCTGGCGAAATTGGTTATTTATTTAGTCAGGATCAGTTTCCCGGATTGCGTCTGGCGGAGCAGATAATGTTCACCCTTATGCTCAATCAGTACCCAGCCTTCTTCGCCGAGCAATACTTTGCTGTCTATCTGGCGTTTGGTGCCTGAAGGAGAAAGCGGAGCGTTGTTTTTTATTATTGCAGCCATAGTGTTATGCATAGCGGGCGCATCCGTTATGAAAATGATAATAAACATGATAACAAGAATGATTATCATCAAGATCAATTTTTGCATCAAGCGTTTTTTCGTAAAATAGCGTCTGGATCAACTTTGGTGAGAAAAGCGGTGATATTGAGGGGTACGGCAAGTAAAAACCCGCAAAATGGCGGGTTTTTTATCTCGTTACATCGTGATTCACAACGGACTTTATTTTTTCTCCAGCGCTTCCCAGAGACCTGACAGGTAAGTGACGCCGAGCGCGCGGTCGTAAAGACCATAGCCTGGGCGTCCCGTTTCTCCCCAGATAAAGCGACCGTGATCCGGGCGGATGTAGCCATCAAAGCCGTTATCGTGGAGCGCCTGCATTACGCGGTACATGTCCAGCGAACCGTACTGCGAAGGGTGGGCCGACTCGTAGAAGTCTTTATCTTTGATCAGCTTAATGTTGCGTACGTGCGCAAAATGGAGGCGCTTGCGACGCGTGAATTCAGCCAGGATTTCATAGACGTTATTTTCTGGATCTTCCGCGATCGAACCGGTACAGAGGGTGATGCCATTCGCCGGAGAGTCAACGGCATCGCAAATCATCGCCAGGTCGGCGTGGTTTTTGACCACGCGCGGAAGGCCGAAAATAGAATACGGCGGATCGTCCGGGTGAATGGCCATTTTCACGCCCACTTCTTCGCACACGGGAATAATCTCCCGGAGGAAATAAAACAGGTTTTCCCGCAGCTTGTCGTCATCCACTCCACTGTAGCGCGCGAATAATTCCTGCACTTTAGCCAGGCGCTCAGGTTCCCATCCCGGTAATGCGAAACCGTTGGAGTTATCCAGAACCTCTTTTACGACCTCTTCCAGCGTCTTATCAATGCCATGTTTTTCAAAGGCCATCGTCAGAGAACCGTCCGGCAGGACGTAGTTCATGTCCGTTTTCATCCAGTCGAAGACCGGCATGAAGTTATAACAGATGACCTTTATGCCAAAGCCCGCCAGGTTGCGGATCGTCTGCTTGTAATTCTCAATATAGCGATCGCGTTCCGGGGTGCCGATTTTGATGTCATCGTGGATATTGACGCTTTCGATGACTTCCATCTTCAGGCCCGCAGCGTGCGCCTGCTCAACCAGCGCCTTAATTTTTTCAACCGGCCACACTTCTCCAGGGGCGACATCATAGAGCGCCCCGACGACGCCTTCTACACCCGGCACCTGGCGAATGTATTCCAACGGGATTTTGTCTTCCTGTGGCCCAAACCAGCGCATTGTCATCTGCATTCTTTGTCCGCCTTTCTTATCTTATTGCGTATTTCGTATATTTGACTTCATGCCATACTAGTATTGACTAGCATATTCAGTAATGACAATTTGATCAACCTTACCGTAGAAAAAAGATTAAATGCCGCCAGGAATATACATTTCCGTTAAGGGGAAGCTTTTACTGGAAAGCTTATTTCCGGTAAGTGTTTTAATTTTGTAAAATATAATGATCAGTTTGTTCTTATTTGTCGTTTATCGTGAAAATAGCCGCTATAGCACAGGGATTAATACACGCCATTACGACTGAAAGTGATTTTTTTATTGAAAGTTGCATAACATGATTTAAGTCACAAATTTCTTAATTACACTTGTATGGTAGTAGACTTTAAATGGGCGGGAGGGGTAATGTCGGGGCTATTAAGTACCTGTCATACACCGATTTTAGCCTCAACCTGGGGACGTTTTAGCAAAAGCCATCCCCTTGTGCGGAGTAATTATGTCCATGATAAATAAAAGTTTTATGATAAATAACGAACCGGGTCAGCGGTTGTATTCTGAGCTGGCTAAGACGTTACCTATTATTGACTATCACTGCCATCTTGAAGCGAAAGCGATTTGGGAAAACAAACCTTTTTCCGATATTACCCAGCTTTGGCTGGAAGGGGACCATTATAAATGGCGGGCGATGCGCGCCAATGGCATACCCGAGCGGAAAATTACCGGCGATGCCTCTTCAGAGGAAAAATTTGAAGCGTGGGCGCAAACCGTTGAGGCCAGTTTTGGTAATCCGCTGTATCACTGGACTCATCTTGAACTGAAATATTATTTCGCGATTGAGGAAACGCTAAACAGTAAGAACTGGCGCACGATTATGGCGCAGTGTAATGAACAATTACGTCGCGATGATTTTTTACCGCAGGCGTTAATTACACGTTCAAATGTTGAAGCGCTTTGCACAACCGATGGGCCGCTTGACGATCTGGAATATCATCAGCGACTGGCGGAAAAGCGTGATTTTTCAACGCTCGTGCTGCCGACCTTCCGTCCCGATGAACTGTTTGAAACGCATCCCGATCGCTTCCTGACGTTTGTTTCTCGCCTGTCGCAGAAAACCGGAAAAACCATTACCACTCTGAATGAGTTTCTCGCGGCGCTTGAAGCGCGCGTCGATTTTTTCCACAGCACGGGTTGCCGGGTGTCGGATCATGGGCCGCTGGCCGTTCGTTTTCGCCCGCTTGATGCTGCCGGGCAGGCCTCGCTGTTCCAGCGCCGACTGGCAGGTGATGCGCTGAGTGAAGATGAACTTCAGGCCTGGGATAGCCTTATTTTTGTCGCCTTAGCCAAAATGTACAAACAGCGCGACTGGGCAATGCAGATTCACTTTGGCGCGATTCGCAACAACAACACGCCAATGTTCGAAAAAATCGGCATTAACTGTGGCTTTGATTCCATTGGCGATCAGACGCACCTTGCGGAAAGCCTGAATGGTCTGCTGAACGCAATGGCGGAAAACAACGGTCTGCCGAAAACGATCCTCTACAACCTCAACGCCAGCTATAACGATGTGGTTGCCTCCACCATCGCTAATTTCCAGAGCGGTGAAGATGGCGTGAAATCCCCGCTGCAATTTGGCTCCGGCTGGTGGTTTAACGATACGCGACGCGGCATGGTGAATCAGCTCAATGCGCTTGCCGATCAGGGATTACTCTCTAACTTTATTGGTATGCTGACGGATTCCCGTAGCTTTGTCTCCTATACCCGACACGATTATTTCCGCCGAATCCTCTGTGATTTGATTGGCGGGTGGGTCGAAAGAGGGGAAGTGCCGGAGGACGATGCGATCCTCAATAATATGATTCGTGGCATCTGCGTGGATAACGCCCGCCGCTATTTCCGTTTTCGATAAGACTGATGCAGGAATAAACGATGACCCGTAAGAACAGAAAAGTCACCATTCCCGTCAGTATCGGCTACGGCCTGACGGATATCATGGGGGGCGGCGCATTTACCGTTATCGGTGCCTGGCTGCTTTTCTTCTATACCACCTTTGTTGGTCTGTCGCCGATTGAAGCGGCGTCTATTGTGGCGATCGCGCGTATTGTCGATGCGATCGTGAGCCTGTTTATGGGCAGCTTCACGGACCATTTCTATAAGCATTATTTGGGCAAGAAATTTGGCCGCCGCCGGTTCTTCCTGCTCATTGGCGCGCCACTCATGCTGGTTTACATCCTGTTATGGATGAACGGCATGAACTTCTGGTTCTATCTCGCTGTGTACCTGGCCTTTGAGATTATCGCCGCTATGGTGCTGATCCCGTGGGAAACGCTGCCGTCTGAGATGACCAAAGACTTCAATGACCGTACCAAACTGTCAACGTGCCGCATGTTCCTGTCGGCATCCGGGACGTTCCTTGCCACCTTTATTCCGGGCCTGTTGATCGGCTGGCTGGGTGAAAACAACGCGGATGCGTATCTGATCAACGGCGTTGTATTTGCCGTGCTGTTTACGGTCTGTGTGTTTATCTCCTGGAAAGTGACCTGGGAACGTGAACTGACGCCGGAAATGCTGGCGGAAATGGAAAAAGAGCGTCAGCCGATGACCGCTGGCGAAAAACTGGCGGCGTTTGGCAACCTGTTCAAAGAGTATGCCTCAACGTTAAAAGTGCGCGCGTTCCGTAAACATCTGGCGATCTATCTCTTCTCCTTTACCGCCAAGGATGTCTACAACACCGTATTCGTCTTTTTCTGCGTCTACTGCCTGAATGTTTCATCCTCGCTGGCGGGAACATTGCTGTCGATGAGTATCGTCGGCTTGCCGGTCACGCTGGCGGCGGGCGTGGCGATTATTAAATATGGCCCTTCTCGCCTCTATGTCTTCTCCTACAGCCTGATGATGCTGTGCCTGGGCGGGTTCTTCCTGGTTTACCAGTTCCCGACCGACAACAAAATCGTATTGCTGGTGATTCTCGCCGGGGTTTACCAGGTCGGGCGCTGCATTCTGGAGTTCACGCCGTGGAACGTGTTCCCGTTCATCCCGGACATTGACGAAATGATCACCCGTCAGCGCCGTGAAGGGCTGTTTGCCGCCGTCATGACGTTCTCCCGTAAGACAACGGTAGCTATTGCGACCTTTGCCGTGGGCCTGCTTCTGCAAAGCGGCGGCTTCGTGAAAGGCAGCCAGACGCAGCCGCAGGAAGCGATCACGACCATTGCCATGCTGCTGTTCGTTGGTACGGCCGGGCTTCTGATCATTGCACTGTGGCAAGCGCTGACCTTCCATCTGAATAAGCGCACGCACAAAATTTTCGTGGATGAAATTGAACGCCTCAAAGCGGACGGTCTTAAACAGGATGTGACGCCGGAAGCCCGCCATATTGTGGAAGACCTGACGGGCTACAGCTATGACTCGCTCTGGTGTCAAAGCGCGCCTGAACGGGTAAAGCCCGCTGAACCCACCTCCATACTGAGCTGAGACAGCCTGGCGGCAGCAAGGGCGCAATAGGCCTGCTGCCGCCAATCCTTCTTTTTATACAGTGAGTAGAAAGATGCAAAATAAGCTATTACACGCGAAAGCCACCGTTCCGAACTGGGATCGCAACGCGCTGGTTCCGCGAATTGTTCACCTGGGATTTGGTGCGTTTCATCGTGCGCATCAGGCCGTTTATGCGGATATTCTGGCTGCGGAACACGGCAGCGACTGGGGATACACCGAAGTTAACCTGATTGGCGGCGAGCAGCAGATCGCCGATCTGAAAAATCAGGATCGCCTCTATACGGTGGCGGAAATGTCGGCCGATGCCTGGACCGCCCGCGTGGTTGGCGTAGTGAAGAACGCGCTGCATGCGCAGGTGGATGGCCTGGAAACGGTGCTGGCTGCCATGTGCGAGCCGCAGGTTGCCATTGTATCGTTGACGATCACGGAAAAAGGCTACTGCCACTCTCCGGCTACCGGCCAGTTGATGCTCGATCACCCGGCTATCGTTGCCGATCTGCAAAACCCTCAGCAGCCAAAATCAGCGCCGGGCGTTATTGTCGCCGCGCTGGCGCGCCGCAGAGCGGCGGGTCTCCCGGCGTTTACCGTGATGTCCTGCGACAATATGCCGGAAAACGGTCATGTTATGCGCAACGTAATATGCGCCTATGCGCAAGCCGTTGATGCCGGGCTGGCTGCCTGGATTGCGCAGAACGTGACGTTCCCCTCCACGATGGTGGATCGTATCGTCCCGGCGATGACGGCGGAAACGCTGGATAAGATTGAACAGCTTACCGGCGTGCGCGACCCGGCAGGCGTGGCCTGCGAGCCATTCCGTCAGTGGGTTATCGAGGATAACTTTGTCGCAGGCCGCCCGGAATGGGAAAAGGCCGGAGCCGAACTGGTGGCTGACGTGCTGCCGTTTGAAGAGATGAAGCTGCGTATGCTTAATGGCAGCCACTCTTTCCTCGCTTATCTGGGTTATCTTTCCGGCTATCAGCACATTAATGAGTGTATGGAAGATGAGCACTTCCGACGCGCCGCGAGGGCGCTGATGCTGGAAGAGCAGGCGCCGACGCTGAACGTGACGGGGGTGGATCTCACTCGCTATGCCGATATGCTGATTGCGCGCTACAGCAACACGGGGCTGCGTCACCGTACCTGGCAGATTGCGATGGACGGTAGCCAGAAACTGCCGCAGCGCATGCTGGATTCCGTTCGCTGGCACCTGGTTCACCACCATCGTTTTGATCTGCTGGCGCTGGGCGTTGCGGGCTGGATGCGTTACGTCGGCGGGGTGGACGAACAGGGAAACCGTATTGACGTTAGCGATCCGCTGTTGCCGGTCTTGCAGAATGCGGTGATGCAGAGCGCGGAAGGCGAGGCGCGGGTAAAAGCGCTGCTGGGCGTGGAGGCCATTTTCGGGAACGAATTACCGCATGAGCCGCTGTTTGTGGCGCAGGTAACGCAGGCTTACCTGTCGCTGCTGGAAAACGGCGCGAAAGCGACGGTTGCCCGCTATATCTCTGAACGGTAAAGCGTAAAGGAGTGCCGCCAGATAACGACGGCACTCCTGCGTTGACTGACGCCCCCATTCACCAACCCTTTTCCTCTTTTTTCTCTCCCGTTGCTTCCTTCTGCGCTAAACAGTGACTAAACAGCGATGATGTCGTTTTAACGATGTAACGCACCTGCGCGAATTAGCGATGCCCGCCACAAAATTCACATATCACTCCCACTGATGAAAGGAAGCGACTTGCTTTTGTACAGGGAGGCGGATAGTTTCTGTAACGTTACACTAAAACGTTACAGAAGAAACATACAGCAGTTTTTCTCATTTACTCTCCTGGCGATTTAGCGGTGCCAGACGGCGTTATCGCTACCCTAATGGTATGTGGAAGGACAATCATGATGGAAATAAAACAGCTTCGTTCGACCAGACGTTTTTTAGCTTTAGCTTGCTTAAGTACCGCGCTGATAGCGGGCAGTGTGGTGACTTCTTTTGCTCAGGCAGCGCTTAATTTTCGCGTTTACTCCTCTTTGCCCGGGGATGATTCCTCCGCGCACTATATCTGGTTTACCCGTTTTCAGGAGAACCTGAACAAAAACGAAAAATTGAAAGGGCAAATTAAGCTCAACTATTTTGCCAACGGGATGTTAGGAAAAGAGGCCGATGCCACGCAGCAGGTACGCATTGGCGCAATCAATATGATGATCTCCGGCACCTCGATTTGGGCCACGCTGGTGCCTGAAATTGGCGTTCTGGATCTGGGGTATCTGTTTAAAGATTACGACCAGGTTGGCAAAACGCTGGACGGAAAAGCGGGCGAGCAGCTTTCTGCGTTAATGCTGAATAAAGCTAACGTTATGGTGCTGGGTTATGGCTATAACTTAGGCGCGCGTAATGTGTATACCAAAAAGACCATTGAAAAACCTGAAGATTTAAAGAATCTGAAAATCCGCGTTCTGCCGGTGCCTAACTTTATCGCCACGCTGAATCATATGGGCGCGGTGGCGATTCCGATGCCGGGCGGCGAGGTCTATTCCAGTCTGCAAATGGGCGTTATCGACGGCGTTGAACATGATGCGCCGACCATCTACTCCAGCAAATATTATGAAATTATCAAGAATGGCACCCTGACCCGCCATAGCTTTAACCCGCTGATGATTGCCATGAATAAGAAGAGCTTCGAACAAATTCCAGAAGCGCTGCGGGCCGACGTCCTTGCGGCGGCGCAGGAAGCCACAGAGTACGAGCGCCAGCAGGCAAGCCAGAAAGAGCAGGAAGCGATTAAAAACCTGGAAGCCAAAGGGGTGACATTCCGTGAGACCGATCGCGCGTACTTTGCGCAGCAGGTGCAGCCGGTCTGGAAGGCATTCCTCGATCAATATCCTGATATGAAACCGATTGTTGATGAGATTACCGCCGCGGCGCCAGGCGATAAGTCGTAATACGTGAGCCGCCGATTCAGCCGGTTTTGGGGTGGGTCGGCGGTATCACCCGGTAAGCCCATGAAAGGAGTCCAACATGGCAGATATCTCTATGAAAGCAAAGGATGAAAATGCTTTGCTGATGCTGTTAGGCCGACTGAGCAGAGGCTTAACGACCTTAACATCCTGGGCCGGGGCACTGGTGCTGTTTATCAACGTACTGGTGGTATTCGCATCCGTTATCTGGCGCTACGCATTGCATTCACCGATTCACTGGGCGGAAGAGGTGGCGCGTGCGCTGATGATTGCCCTCGTCTTTTTTGGCGTGGCCACGTCCACAGGCAGAGGCGGGCATATTGGCGTCGATCTGTTCCTGCGTTTTTTGCCCGAGCAGGTGCGCCCTTATGTTATCCATGCCAGTCGTTGGGTGCTGTTTCTGGTGTCGGTGGGGCTGGTGATTTCCAGCTATGACCTGGTGCAGGCCGCGCGGGTACAAACGACCGAGACCGGCCTGCCGCAGACGATTTACGTTATCCCGGTGTTGATCGGTTCCGTGGTGATGATGGTGGCCGCGCTGGAACATGCGCTGCATGAACGCGCGCGGGTTGTTCTGCTCAGCGGCGGCGGAATCCTGGTGCTGGCGGCGCTGGGGTATCTGAAACTCTCGCTGATGGCCGATCCGGCCAGCGCGGCGGCGGGGCTGATGCTGATCTGTTTTGCGCTGGGTATCCTGGCCGGTGTGCCTATCGCGTTTACGCTGGGCATGTCCGCAATGGTGTTCTTTATTTGCGATCCGTCGTTACCGTTTGTCTTTTTCTCTCAGCAGGTTGCCGCCGGGGTGGACCACTTCGTTCTGCTGGCGATTCCGTTCTTTTTACTTGCCGGGGCGGCAATGGAAATCAACGGGATGTCAACGCGTCTGGTTGAGCTGATTGTGCGCGGGATGGGGCGTTTTCGCGGCGGGTTAAACATGACGACCGTGCTGTCGATGGCCTTCTTCTCCGGGATTTCCGGTTCCAAACTGGCGGATGTCGCCGCAGTGGGCGGTGTCTTGATGCCTGCGGTGCGTCGCGCTAAGCAGGACAGCGAAGAGGCCGCAGGGGTGTTCGCCGCATCGGCGGTGATGGCGGAGACCATTCCTCCGTGCGTAAACCTGATCGTCATGGGGTTTGTGGCGAATATCTCCATCGGCGCGCTGTTTATCGCCGGCCTGGTTCCCGCCGTCTGCCTGCTGGTACTGCTGATGATCGCGGCCAACCGTTTTGGCGGAAAAATTAACGTCAGCGAGGCTTACCCGGTTTTACGCCCGCGTGCGCAGCTCTACCTTGGCGCCGCCGTGGGGCTGGTCATGATCTTTATGATTGGCCGTGGGGTGATGATGGGGATTGCGACCTCGACAGAAATCTCTGCCTTTGCGGTGATTTACGCCATCGTTGTCGGTCGCCTGGCGTTTCGCGAGCTGACGCTGAAAGCGACGGTAAAAATGTTTATTGATATCGCGGCCATGTCCGGCGTACTGCTGTTCATCGTCGCCTGCGCGACCAGCCTTTCTTATGCGCTGACGATACAGATGATTCCGCAGCAAATTGCTGAACTGCTGGTGGGGATTGGAATGGAACAGGGCGCCTGGCTGTTCCTGCTGTTGACCATTGTGATTCTGATTATCTTTGGCGCGGTTCTGGAAGGTGCGCCAGCGTTGATCATTTTCGCCCCTATCCTGGTGCCAATCGCCATTCAGCTTGGGTTTAACCCGCTGCATTTCGGTATTGTCATGATTCTGGCGATGGGCTTTGGCTTATTTTCACCGCCGATTGGATTAGGGCTGTATACCACCTGCGCCATCTGCGGTGTGGAGATGAAACATGTTATTCGGCCAATGGCGAAATATCTGGCGGTTGTTTTCGTCGGCATCATCATTGTGGCGATGGCGCCGCCATTAACCACCTGGTTGCCTGGACTGGCAGGCTACTGATTATTCATTACGGATATTCGCCACGCTCAGTGGCGGGGATGTCCGCGCGCTGAAAATGGCAGTAACGCGACAGGTTATCGCCTGGCGATGTTTAAATCTGAATAAGTGGAGTATGAAATGGGATCATTAGTGGGTAAAAAAGTTTTTATTACCGGTGCGGAACAGGGTATTGGTAAAGAAACGGCCAGAAAATTAATTGAGGCCGGATGTGATATCTATATTCATTATTTCAGCGGCGAAGAAGGCCCACGAGAATTAATGGCCATTGCGGAGCAAAAGGGAGGCCGGGCGGCTTGCGGTTATGCTGATTTAACGAATGAGGAAGATGCCGCGCGGTGCGTTGCGCAGGGCGCGGCGTTTCTTGGCGGCATTGATATTCTGGTGAATAACGTCGGTGGAATTATCGCCCGAAAATGGCTCGGCGAGATCGAACCACAGTTCTGGCGTACCGTTATTGACGTGAATATGACCACGATGCTCAATGTCACCCAGCAGGCGTTGCCCTGGCTGAAAGCCTCGCCAGATGGGGCGAGCATTGTGAATCTGGCGTCATTAGCCGGTCGTTCCGGCGGCCATGCGGGATCTCTGGTTTATTCCACCACGAAAGGCGCCGTCTTGACCTGGACGCGCTCACTTGCCGCCGAACTGGGCGAATCTGGCATTCGGGTGAACGCCGTGGCCCCAGGATTGATTCTGGGCACCCGTTTTCATAATCAGCATACGACGCAGGCGTCTGCCGACCAGACGATTCAGGCTATTCCTTTGGGGCGCGCCGGTACGCCTGAAGATGTCGCCCGGGTAATCTGTTTCCTCGCCTCTGAATATGATGGTTTCGTCTCCGGCGCGACGATTGATATTAATGGCGGTATTTATCGGGCGTAAAAGCGGGCGGGTTGTAAAACCCGCCTGAGTTAAAAGGGACTCTTTATGATAAAGTCAGATATTATTCATCCTGATTTATTACAGGCATTGGCGCAGTGCGGTCATAAAGCCAATATTCTGATCGCGGATGCGAATTACTCTTTCCTGACCAACTCGTCACCGCAGGCACGTATTATCTGGCTTAACTTTTCTCCCGGCTTAATTGGCAGCGTGATGATTCTGGAGAAAATTCTTGGCTATATTAACGTAGAGAAAGCGACGTTAATGACGAGCCCGGCTGAATTTGATAACACGATTGAGCGTGAATACCGTGGTCTGCTTTCAGAAATGACGGAACTTGCTCATGTTGAGCGAAATGCGTTTTACGCGCTGGCAAAATCATCGGATACGCTGCTGGTGATCGCGTCGGGCGAAACCCGCCGTTTTGCCAATATTCTCCTCACCGTCGGCCCGACATTACTCTGAGAATAACGCGAGAAGAACGCGACGTTCTTCTCGCGTTATTCTCATCGTATATTTTCCGCTTCCCGCACCGATTGTCGGCATACCAGGGAAGGGGGAAACAAAAACTCGTCGGGAGGGATTGCCGGAGTCTCTATTCGGG
The DNA here is from genome assembly GCF_030333435.1 of Citrobacter sp. CK191. Classification (NCBI taxonomy): domain Bacteria; kingdom Pseudomonadati; phylum Pseudomonadota; class Gammaproteobacteria; order Enterobacterales; family Enterobacteriaceae; genus Citrobacter; species Citrobacter sp. CK191. The sequence continues at coordinate 159,055 of NZ_JAOWFX010000034.1, forward strand.
CGATCAGGCGCTCAACCATCACGTCCGCCATCTCCGTGAGCGGCGGCATAATAGAGGTCAGGCCGGGGTAAACCAGGCCAGAGAGTGAAATATTGTCGATACCGACGAGAGAGATCTCTTCCGGTACTCGGATGCGGGCTTCGTGCAAACCACTCATCAAACCAATGCCAAGCGCATCGTTAATGGCGACGATGCCGTCAGGACGAAGGGATTGCTGGCAGAGGGTTTGCGCCAGAGAACGGCCCAGTTCGGTCATTTCGGTATCTCCGTAGGCGGCCATCGCTTTTCCTTCGATGATCATCCCTTCACGATACATGTTGTGCTGGCGTACCGCGCTGAGAAAGCCTTCTATTTTATGCGCGCGGCTGGGGGTCATTCCTGCGACGGTCGCAAACGCGAGGCGGCGACACCCGCGCGCGATAAGATGCTCTGCCGCCATTCGGCCCGCCTCAACGTTATCCATCGACACACTGTCCAGCGCGAAACCGCCAGAGTCAACGCTTGCGGGCATACGGCCATCGTAGTTCACCATTATCATGCCCTGCGCCGCCGCGTGGGCGAAATGCGGCTTTTCGATATCACAGGCGGCCACAATAATCCCGCGAACGCCATGAGCAAACATATCTTCCAGAAACGCTTCTTCTTCTTCGATTTGGCGATAGGTGTTGCCGATCAGCACGCGGTAGAGGTGTTTTTTGGCGGCCAGATCCACTTCACGCGCCAGTGCCGCAAAGCTGGGGTTCACGATGGATGGCACCAGTAACCCGATCATTTTTGCCTGCCCCGTTTTGAGTTGCTGGGCGACCCGGTTGGGGAAATAGTTGAGCGTTTGCATGCTTTGCTGAATGCGCGCCAGCGTTTCCGGGCGCATTTGATCGGTGCGGCCGTTAAGCACATTGGACACCGTGCTGACGGAAACGCCCGCATGTTTTGCGACATCTCGAATGTTTGCCATACATCTCCTTTGCAGCAATCGGTGAATGGCGGCTCATTCAGTATCGCCATCTGGATAGCAGAGTATAAACTACAACGGTTTAGTGTAACGTTACAGCTAATCGTGTCAATGCCATAAATCCCGTAACCGTTGTTCACACAATGAAAAATCTAAATAACATTGATAATGAGTTTTACTCTCATTATCATGTTGGCTGTGCGGGTTTCGGTGATTATTCTTCGTATCAAGGATGGACACAGAACATATATATGGAAAACCCTTCCCATACATAAAACGAGCATTTTTGTTCGGGTTTCATTCAATAAGAACCCCATTTTAAAGGGTTTTTTTCGTGTCCTTGTATTCATGAGATTAATGATGAAAAGCAGCGCAAAAAATAATTATTCTCTGCAAAAATCCTTGCTGGCATTCGCGATTGGTGCCGCCGCTCACGGTGTTTACGCAGCAGAAGACACTACCGGGAAAGAAGATACGATGGTCGTTGAGGCCAAATCCGCAAACAGTGGTTTTAAAGCCGGTGGCGACGCGCAGGTGCCCGCGTTCCTGGAGGGGCAGGTTGCCCACGGAGGACGACTGGGGGTTCTGGGCGAACAAAAAGCGATGGATGTGCCGTTTAACGTTATCGGTTACACCTCAAAACTGGTGGAAGACCAGCAGGCGAAGACCGTCGGCGAGGTGCTGAAAAACGACGCCGCAGTACAGCCCGTACAGGGATACGGGAACTTCTCGGAAAACTATCGTATTCGCGGCTTTGAGCTGGCGGGGGATGACGTGACCTGGGGCGGTCTGGCTGGCGTGCTGCCGCGTCAGGTTGTGGATGCTTCGCTGTTTGAGCGCGTGGAAGTGTTTAAAGGCGCCAGCTCTTTTGTGAACGGCGCGGCAAGTTCCGGGGTGGGCGGTATGGTCAACATGGAGCCGAAACATGCTGATGACCTGCCGCTGACGCGCCTGGGAGTGGATTACACCTCTTCAACTCAGGTAGGTACCACGCTGGATGCCGGTCGTCGTTTTGGCGACAACAATCAGTTTGGCGCGCGAGTAAACATTCTGCATCGTGAAGGCGAAACCGCCGTTGATAACGAGAAAAAACGCACGACGCTGGCCGCCCTCGGGCTGGATTATCGCGGCGATAAACTGCGCTCCTCGCTGGATGTCGCCGCCCAGAAGAAGACGTTCCACGGCGGGACGATGGGGATTAACTTAAGCGGCGTCGATTTCGTGCCGGATGTACCGAACAACACGGATAACTACAGCCAGAAGTGGGGCTACAGTGATATCACTAACCAGTTCGGTATGGCGCGCGCTGAATACGACATCCTGAATAACTGGACGGTCTACGGCGGCGCCGGGGCGCAACATGCGCATGAAACCGGGATTTATACCGCGCCAAAATTACTGAACAGATCGGGTGATGCTGTCGTCGATGTGCTGTATACCAACCGTATTATTGACGCGTTCAGCAGTATGGCGGGTATTCGCGGCGAATTTGATACCTGGTCGGTCAGCCATAAGGTGAACCTGGGCTATTCGGCGGTGATCAAACGCGATAAAACGGCATGGCGTATGAACTGGGCCAACCCTGGCTCCATGACCAATATCTATGACAACCATGACGTGCCGATGCCGCAGTGGGATCTCGCCGGCGGCAACTATCACGATCCGCTGACAACCTCCCGAAACCGTACTCAGGGTTATCTCCTCAGCGATACGCTGGGATTCTTTGATGACCAGGTGCTGCTGACCGTCGCCGCGCGTAATCAGAAAGTGGTGGTGCGTAACTACAGCAATGCGACCGGTGAAGAAGACACTGACTCTCGCTATACGGAAAGTCGATGGATGCCGACCTACGGTATCGTATATAAGCCGTGGGACACGGTGTCACTGTATGCTAACCACACCGAGGCACTACAGCCGGGTGAAAACATTACCGACCACGAGTCGCCGGATTACGGTAAAAGCATCGGTATTCTGCACTCTAAGCAAAATGAAGTGGGCGTGAAAATTGATTTCGGCACCGTCGGCGGTAGCCTGGCGCTGTTTGAGATTAAGAAACCGTCCGTGATTAAGAACGAGACGACGCAGGAATATTCGACCGATGGCGAGCAGCGTAACCGGGGTGTGGAAGTTAACCTGTTTGGTGAGCCGGTCTACGGTCTGCGTCTGAACAGCAGTGCGACCTGGTTACAGCCGAAACTGACCAAAACGCAGGATGGCGTCAACCAGGGGAATGATGCTTCCGGTACTCCACGTTTCACCGCCGTTCTCGGTGCTGAATATGATATCCGGCAGGTTGATGGGCTGACCGCTACCGCGCGACTGAATCACACCGGCTCGCAGTATGACGGCGCCGCTAATGAGAAGAAGCTGGACAGTTACACCACGCTTAACCTCGGCGTTCGTTACCGGATGCGCGTAAACCAGGAGCAGAATGAGATGGTATGGCGTTTAGGGGTGGATAACGTCACCAACGAGCAATACTGGTCTGGTGTATCCGACTACGATGGCGTGTATGTGTACCGTGGCGAACCGCGTACCCTGAAGCTGTCTGTTAATTACGACTTCTGAGTTAAAAACGGGCAGGGATGCCCGGTAGTAATGCCGGATGGCGGCTTTGCCTTATCCGGCCTACGGTACTACGGTATGGTGCGGGTAATGCCGGATGGCGGCTTTGCCTTATCCGGCCTACGGTACTACGGTGTGGTGCGGGTAATGCCGGATGGTGGCTTTGCCTTATCCGGCCTACGGTACTACGGTGTGGTGCGGGTAATGCCGGATGGCGACTTCGCCTTATCCGGCCTACGGTACTACGGTGTGGTGAGATTGTAGGCCCGATAAGCTTGCGCCATCGGGCAACCGAACCGGCTATGATGATTTCTGAAATTCGCTGACGGTTTCCCACGCAATCTGCTGCAATGCTTTTGCGGTGGCTGGGGTCATATCCGTGTCTACGGGCAGCGCTCCGCCCACTGGCGACTGGTTATACAGCGTGGCAAAGAACACACAGGCGGCTAAATAGGTTCCTGCAATGGAAGGGTGTACGCCATCGTGGTAATAAAGATTAATTTCCGGGTGTGCTTTACGCGCTTTTTCAAAAGCCAGGCCGACCGGCGCGACATAGCCGCCAGTTTTCTGCGCAATGGAAACATAGGCGTCAGCAAGTTTCTGTATATCCTCTGGTTGATCCCGCTTTGCCCAGGTCATGAAGTACACGACTTTTGAACCTGCCTGATGCGCCATATCCGCCATTTTTGTCGCGGATTCGATGAAATTCTGCCGGGTGCTCTCTTTCTGTGAGATCGTCTCCGTGGAGTTGCCTTGCAAGATGACAACGTCCCATTTTTGCAATGTATTCTGATAGGCGAGATTATGAATTTGCCAGCCTAAATGACCGCTTGAGATGGTGATCCCCCGATATTTATACCCTTTCGCGTGGTTCGGCAGTAAAGAGCGCGTCAGATCCCGCAACCGGGTATTAATATTGTTGTTATAGAACGTGAAAGAGTTGCCATACAGCGCGACAATTTTATTATCCCCCTCTATTTTTGCATAGGGTGAGGGCGCTAATAGCGCATCAGCATGCACACATAAACTGCCAAATAAAAAAGTTGATGCAAGGGATAACTGCATTATTCTTTTCATAAATCACCTGTCAGAAGTCATAGCGGAGTCCAACGATGAGCGCGTCATCATTGACTTTTTGGTTTTTATTGGCGAAGGCTTTATCGTAAGTAAATGATAACCAGGTATCATCGGCTAATGTTATTTGTGTTTCGACACGCCAGTCCTCTTTTTCATAGACGGATTTATCTTTCTCATCCAGGAAACTGTAACCGGTAAGGAATTTAAATTTACCGTATTTCCAGGACAGTAATGAATCCATGCCTTTAAAGTCATTGTCGCTTTTATTATCGCGCGCAATGGATGTGCGTAATGCGGTGACGGCGGCTTCAACGTTCTTATAGCTGAGCTGCAAGCCTGCCATGATCTGGTCGTTTTGATTCCGGCCATCGGTGGTTTTTACACCATCCTGGCGTTTATAACGGCTGGCGGCAATCGCCGGTGTGAGTCTGAAATCCCCCAGTCTGAGCGTGTTTCTGTAACTGGCCATTGCGCCATAATCCAGAGCTTCATTACTGTTGCCATTGCCCGCGACCCACGCCAGCTGTATCTCATTGCCTGCAAATTTAGCATTCCATTGTACGGTGCCGTCCTGGCGGTTGAACTGGTAGGAGTCATCAATGGTGGTGATGCCGTAGCTGTAAATATTCGGCGTAAAGTTTTTATATTTATCAGTCATTTTCATGACCTGATACAACGGGTTTTTAGTCCTGCCGACAATCAGTTCGCCCCAGGTTTTATTGGACAAACCAATATAGGAGTAGCGCGCTTTTAAATCGCTATCCCCGGTATTGCTGTCGTTTTTTTCGGTTCGCACCTGCCATTCCAGACGGCCCACGATCTTTGTCTCGGGGATAAAATCCAAATCCCGGGTGAGGTAAATCCCCAGACGGCCACCCAGATTCGTTCGTGTTTCGCTTCCGGCATAAGAGTTTTCTCCGCTGGCAATTTTACCTTCTACACGGCCATAAATATCCAGCGTATTTCCATCTTTATTATAGATACTCATCGCATATGAGGAGGTTGTCATCCCCGTCAGTAGAATGAGTGAAATCATTTTTATTTTCATAGCATCCCCAGAAAACAATAGTTAGCTTATTTATCTGTTCGAGTGAGCGGTTTATCGCAGGGGGGATTGTTCTGGAAAAAAGGAAGTTCATGATATGGGAATTATTTTTTCTCATTACAAAATGTGATTTTTAGCGCATAACGATGTCCTGTTTTATCGTGTTGCTAAATTTAATGATGCTTATTTGCGAAAAGTTAAAGTAAAGCGGAATACGCGTTGCACTAACAAAGCAACTCATTGTGATAGCTATCTCATTTTTGTGTTTTTCGGGTGTTAAAAAGGGAAAACAAAATTCTCATGACGTATTTTATGAATGGGAATTTTATTTTCCCCTGTTAATCAGTTGGCCGATCCCGCAAGATTCATTCACGACCTTTTATATTAATATGCTTTATATTGCCGGAGAGTCGCAGTATGTACGGTAAGCAAACAACAGTATTTGATTCTGACCTCTATTCATCGCTCTTTACCGAGAGTCGGATGCGGGAAATCTGGTCTGACGACAATCTGCTTCGCTGCTGGTTGACGTTTGAAGCAACGGTAGCGCGCGTGCAAAGCGAGCTGGGCATTATTCCTGAACAGGCGGCGATTGAAATCGAGCAGGCATGTCAGAACATCGAGATAAACTGGCCCGCCTTAGCCCAGGGAACGCAAACGGTGGGCATGGCGATTAAACCCTTGATCGACCAGATTTCGGCTGCTGGCTCTCCGTTGGTTAGCCGCTATCTCCACTGGGGATGCACCACCCAGGATCTGCTGGACTCCGGCGTGGCGATGCGATTACAGCAGACGCTGCAACGGGTATATCAGCAGCTGATTGAGGTAGGGGAAGAGATGAAGGGCATGGCTTTAAAGCATGCCCGCACCGTTATGGTTGCGCGCACTAATTCGGTTGATGCTTCCGCCACGACCTGGGGGCTGCATGTCTCCGGCTATCTGGCGGAGGTGAATCGGCATCTGAACCGGCTGCAACAGCTCTATCCCCGGGCGATTACGGGTCTGTTTGGCGGCGCGGTGGGGAATCTTGCCTCCGTCGGTTCTCAGGGAATGGCGACGCGTGATCGGTTGATGCGGGCGCTGGGGCTAAACGTTCCCTGTGGTATAAACAATGCCAGCCAGGATGCAATTGTTGAAGTGGTTCAATGCTTTGCGCTGATTCACGGTACGCTCTGCCGCCTGGCGAATGACGTGGAAACCCTAGGACGCACCCCCATCGCGGAAGTGCTTGAAGGTGAGGGCGGCGGAGGCTCCAGCACCATGCCGCACAAGGCTAATCCGCGCGCCAGCAATATGATTCAGACGCTGGCGAGGATGGGCTGGATGTACGCCTCCGGCGCGCCTGCGATGCTGGATCAGCAGGATGTGCGCGCGGCGTCGATGAGAGTATTGAACTGGACGATTCTACCCGAGGCGTCGAACGCCTTATCGGTCAGTCTTAGCCGGGCCAAAAAGCTGCTTTCCCACCTTATTGTGAATGAAGACAGAATGCGCGCTAATTTTGACTGCTCGAAATCTTTCATTATGTCGGAATCGATTACGATGAGTCTGGCGAACAAAATAGGGAGAGAACCCGCTTATAATTTAGTTAAAGCGCTGCTCAGTCAGGCGAATGGTGAGCAAAGTCTTATCGACATTGTCCACGCCAGCCCGGAAATTCGGGCGTCGTTATCCGCAGAAGAAATTGCCGATGCCTGCGAGCCGTTGTCTTATATTGGTTGCAACGATGCGCTGATTGCCGAGACCCTCGCGCGGTTTGATGAAATGAAAGTCATCGATATTGCGTAGCGCTTTATGTCGGGAGCGTCCCTCCCGACTCTGCTGGTCAGGTATTATGTGAAGAAGCGGAAAATGTCTCAAAGAAGAGAAACAACTCTTCCAGTTGGGCAAAGTTGCCTTCATTGTCACTCTTCTCATAAGCCAGATGCAGAATCAGTTCGATAAAAAAGAAACCGAGAATTCGGCTTTGAAAAATGGACTCCACGTCGCTTGGCAGTACAAACTGAAGATCGCAGAATTTACCGTAAGGATTGGCATCAGAATTGGTGATCAGCACGACGGTCGCATTTTTCTTTCTGAACCATTTCGCGATATTGAGTGCGACCCGGTTAAAGCGATAGTAGGAGAATACGATCAGAACATCATCTGGTTCAATGTTTATCAGGCACTTGGGCAACTCGCTGATGTCGGTAGGCAGAAGAGTGATGTTGCTGCGAAAGTACTTTAACAACGTACAAAAATGCAGCGCCATTGCGTGGGAGGAGGAAGGGCCGACCACATAAATATGGCGCTGGCTGTTGAGTACCAGTTCGATGAATTTATTCAGGCTATCGATGCTGATGGTCTGTTTAAAACCATTAAATAATGAAGTGACTTTATTATTAAAGGTCTCAACAATCTGTTCTGTTTTGGTGGTGTTTTTAGGCCGCTGGCGACTGTTTTTCTCAAAAGGCGCGGCGATTTTGTTTTTTGACAGCGTGGTATCCAGCGCTCTTCTGAAAGCCGCATAGCCGGTAAAACCAACTTTATTCAGAAAGCGCCCGATGGTTGCTTTGCTCACGGCGGCATTCTGGGAAAGATCGACAATCCCATGATAAGGTAATTCGCTGAAGTGTTTATTAATATAGTCATTAAGCCGACATTCAGACTCTGTCAGGTCACCAATATTTTGGGTGAGTGAATTATACTCATCCAGACTTAATGTGTTTTTTCTGTACATGTGCAGTACCCGGTGACGTTTTATATTGAGATTGTTATATGAAAAGATACCTCTGCCGTCAATCATTCCGTGGCTGGCAATTTAGTAAAACGTCTTATTTTCTGCGGGATCGCGCCCCATGTAGATAAGATGCGATCTTACTCACAAAAAAATATGGGAAAAGCCCTTTCCCATATTTTATAGCACGGTGGTTTATTACGATTAAATCGACAGTACAATTATTTAATTCCGTGAACTGACGGACATCTTCTCATGGCAATATGTATGAGCAGGTTTTTAGCTGTTGATGAAAACGCTGCTTGCATAAGGCTGACATCTCTGATTTGTATGGTATAGGGATTGTTGTTATGACTGCATTTATTATAGCAATAGTGATAACAGTAATTGCCGCGTGGTTAATTGTGAAAAATTACCAGCCGCAAACTGTGTTATTATTCGCGGGGCTGGCGTTATTAACAGTTACCGTTCTGTTTTACCCAGAGAATAGTATTCTTTATGGTAAAGCAAAATCTACCGGGTCAACCTGGCTGGATATCTTCAGTTTTGCAAAAGAGTCTTTGACCACGCAAATCGCGGGTATCGGCTTAATTATTATGGCGGCGGGAGGATTCGCCAGTTATATGGATCACATCAAAGCCTCGAATGCGATGGTGAATATGTGTATTCGTCCCTTGCAGGTCATTAAAGCGCCTTATCTTATTCTTGCGCTGGGCTACATTTGCGCGCAGCTTCTGCATGTGGCGATCTCCAGCGCTGCCGGGCTGGCGATGTTATTACTGGTGACGTTCTTTCCCGTTCTGGTGCGGCTGGGCGTCAGTAAAGCGTCCGCTGCCGCGATGATCGGCCTGTGCGCGTTTATGGATCTTGGCCCGGCGGTTGGAACGGCGAATCTTGCGGCCAAACATGCCGGAATGGAAAGCGCGATTTACTTTGCGCACTATCAGATGCCGGTGGCGGTTGTGGTTATGCTGGCCGTCGCGGTGGTGATTTTCTTTACCGCCAAATATTTCGATAAAAAAGATGGGTTTGTTCCGGGGACGGAAGAGGTTGCCGAAGCGGAAGAGGAAGGACGCAAAGTGCCCGCCATTTATGCGCTGCTGCCTGTATTGCCCGTCATTCTGGTTCTGGTTTTCAGCCCGCTGGCGATCGCATCCATCAAAATTGACGTTGTGACGGCGATGATCCTCGGGGCGGTGGTCGCTTTTTTCTTCGAGCTGTTCACCACGCGTGATTTCCGCGCCTGTTGCAAAGGGTTGCAGGTATTTTTCAAAGGAATGGGAAGCATGTTTACCAGTATCGTTTCTTTACTGGTCTGCGCGGATATCTATGCCCAGGGGCTACAGAAAATCGGCGCAGTGGACTATCTCCTTCAGTCCGTACAAAGCGCCGGTCTGGGCTTTACCAGTATGACGCTGGTGATGACGGCGCTGGTGGGCGTTACCGCGGTATTAACCGGTTCTGGCGTGGCGGCATTCTTCTCCTTTTCCGGGCTGGCGCCCTCTATCGCGGCGAAGTTTGGTGAAAGCGCGGTCAATATGATTCTGCCTATGCAGCTGATGGCGGGAATGGGGCGCTCTATTTCTCCGGTTGCAGGCATCATTATCGCCGTGAGCAAAGCGGGCGAATGCTCACCGTTTATGATCGTCAGAAGAACGCTGCTCCCGGCGCTGGCGGGGATTGCCGCGATGTTGATTGCCAACTATGTGCTGATTTAACGCTTTCTTATTACCGGATTTAACTCATGGACAGCAACGTGACACACGATGTTTTATACGTCCCGTTTACGGGGAAACTGTTACTGGAATCGCCGTTATTGAATAAGGGGAGCAGTTTTACTCAGCAAGAGCGGAATGATTTTAATCTTAATGGATTGCTGCCCTGCGCTATCGAAAATATTGATGAGCAAGCGGAACGCGCTTACCAACAATATCTGGAGGCGGAGTCTGATAACGCGCGGCATATTTATTTGCGTAATATCCAGGATACGAATGAGACGCTATTTTATTACCTGCTGAAAAAACATCTCCCGGAAATGCTGCCGATTGTTTATACCCCGACTGTTGGCGCGGCCTGTGAAAAGTTTTCCGGGATTTACCGCCGCGCCAGAGGGGTCTTTATTTCGTGGCCCGATCGCGAACGTATTGACGATATTCTGCATGATATTCCGAGACACGATATCAAAGTGATTGTGGTGACGGACGGGGAACGCATTCTGGGACTGGGCGATCAGGGCGTCGGGGGAATGGGGATACCGATTGGCAAACTGTCGCTGTATACCGTTTGCGGCGGGGTAAATCCGGCGCATACGTTGCCCGTTATGCTGGATGTCGGGACAAACAATCCGCGATTATTAGACGATCCCCGCTATATGGGCTGGCGGCATCCGCGCATCACCGGTGAAGACTACTTTGCGTTTATCGGTATGTTCATCGCTGCGGTGAAACGTCGCTGGCCGGATGTATTGCTGCAATTTGAGGACTTTGCCCAGCATACTGCGGTTCCTTTGCTGCATCGTTATCGTGATGAGCTGTGCTGTTTTAATGATGATATTCAGGGAACGGCGTCGGTCGCGCTGGCGACAATTTTAGCGGCCTGCCGCGCCAGTCAGCGTGATTTTAATCAGCAGACGATGGTCATCGTTGGCGCAGGGGCGGCGGGTTGCGGCATTGCCCGCCATATCATAGCCTGCCGGGTGGCCGAAGGTATGGACGCCGCAGAGGCCAGCAAAACGATTTTCATGGTGGATCGCGACGGCCTGGTGATGACCACCGCCTCGTCGCTGGCTGATTTTCAGGTTCCGCTGGCGCAGCCTCCTGAAATGCTATCTGGATGGGCATACGCTGGCGCGACGCCATCCTTGCTGGAGGTCATTCATAACGCGAAACCTGGCGTGATGTTGGGCGTTTCAGGGCAGGCGGGGCTGTTCACTGAAGAGGTGGTGCGTACGATGTATCGCCACTGCGAACGCCCGATTATTATGCCGTTGTCTAACCCGACCTCCAGAATGGAGGCCCGGCCGCAGGACCTTGTCCGCTGGACTGATGGACAGGCGATTATCGCAACGGGAAGCCCTTGTGAGCCGGTAGATTTTGCCGGACGTACGATACCGGTATCGCAGTGTAATAACGTGTATATCTTTCCTGCCATCGGTCTTGGCGCAATTGCCAGCGGCGCCAGGAGGATCACGGAAACGATGCTGATGGCGGCGAGCCGCGCGCTTGCCGACGCCTCGCCTTCGGTGCGTCATCATGGCGGAGGATTGCTGCCGGAAATCAACATGATATGCGACGTAACCCGCCGTATTGCCTTTGAAGTGGGGAAGGCGGCGCAGCTGTCTGGCGTAGCGGATGCGCTGGATGATGCTGTGCTAACACAGCGCATTACGGCGCATTTTTGGCTACCGCACTATCGTCCTTATAAACGCCGTGCTATCTAGTTTTTGGCTATGAATGCCCCGCTTCGGCAGTCGCGCCGGAGCGGGGCCGGGCGTATTAATAAAAAATACAAGGCGATAAAAAATAAAGGTAAGGAATAAAACTGACATCATAAGTTGAAAAATAAAACTTCATTAGCCTGCGATGCATTGCGCGGATTGTGCAACTTCATGATATGTATTTAATTATTTTTGAAAGCGGATGTGCGGCCTTATACAAGGTCAGATGGACGACGGTTAATTAAAATGCTGTTTTTATTTTATGTGGGGAAAACCTTATTCAGAGCGATCGAAATAAGTAAAGAATTGCGGATAAATGTCGTTATAACACTTATCCAAACCGATCGAGACCCTACCCCATGATGTGGAAAACAACTCAAGCCCGAGTGACACTCCTGCTTATAAGTTTTTTTGTTATATTACTGTTGGTTACGTTTGTTGTTATCAAACAATTTGTCTCTCCGCAGATTATTGCAACGGAAACCAGAAATATAAGAGCCACGGTCGAGCTGCAAAGTGACGCGATAAAAGAGCAAATGAACCGCGTTAAAGCGCAGCAGCGCACGATCACCGAACTGGTTTCCGGGCTTCAGAGCGATCAAATTGACGCGCTCTTGCCGCTGTTTGTGAACCAGTATGGCGATCTGAACGTTTTTGGCGGCGGCATCTGGCCATTACCCGGGCTGCGCGAGCCGGGCCGCGACAAATTCAGCACTTTTTATGCGCGCGATGCCGGTGGCGTGCTCCAGCTTAATACGGTCTGGAACCAGCCGGAGTCAGAAAAATACTGGGAACAGCCGTGGTATAAAGACGGTATGGCTGCGCCAAAAGGTGAGTGTGCATGGGCCAAAGCCTACCAGGATTCGGCCAGCCCGCAGCCGAGAACCAACTGCGCGATGACAATCTGGAAAGAGGGAAAGGCCTGGGGTGTCGCCACTATCGATGTGACGTTGGGCTTTTTTAACCAACTGGCAAAAGAGATGGGGAAGGCGGTCGAGGGAACCGTATTAATTGTTGAGTCTGATGGCAAAATTGTTGGGAACGGCGCGCCGACTCAAGGCAATACCGCATTGATGAATGTGCGCGATTTGAATATTCCGTCAGCTTTACCGCTGCTCAATCTGCTGAGCCAGGGGCAAAAAGCGGAATATGAGGGCGGCTATGACGGCGAAGACGGCGCCCATTCGCTGTTTGTTTTGTCGATTGAAGGCAGCCCGTGGTATCTGGTGATTGATACGCCCAGCAGCAACCTGGTGCGCCAGTCTAATGCGATACTGACAACACTCACGCTCGTACAGACGGTGATCGGCCTTATCATTGTTCTTGTCCTGATGCTGATTGTGCGCAACATTTTCAGGAATGTGACGCTGCTGAACAGGAACATAGAGGCGCTATCCGGCGGCGGCGCCGATCTCACGCAACGGCTTGTGGAAAGCAAAAGCCCGGAATTTAATGCCATCATCAATAACTTTAATAAATTCATCGCGTTCCTTCAGGATTTGATGCAGCAGGTTGGGCACAGCTCCTCGGCAATTTCTTCCGCTTCGCGGCAGATCGCCGGAGGCAACCTGGATCTCTCCTCCCGTACGGAAGAACAGTCCGCTTCCATTGTTGAAACGGCGGCGTCGATGGAGCAACTCACCAGCACCGTACGGCAAAATGCGGAGAATGCGTTGCAGGCGAACAGGCTGGCGACACAGGCTTCCGACGCGGCGAAGGCGGGAGCTTCAGTGGTCAATGACGTGGTTGCCACAATGAGCAACATCAATGATTCATCCTCAAAAGTGGTGGAAATCATCAGCGTAATTGATGGCATCGCGTTCCAGACCAATATTCTGGCGCTGAACGCGGCGGTTGAAGCGGCGCGGGCCGGTGAGAATGGCCGTGGTTTTGCCGTCGTTGCCGGTGAGGTGCGTTCTCTTGCGCAGCGAAGCGCCCAGTCCGCGCAGGAAATTAAGAAGCTCATTGAAGAATCGGTCAGCAGCATTGAGCAAGGTAGCGGTCTGGTTCGCCAGGCGGGTACGACAATGGACGGCTTAATGGAGAAGGTTGAAGACGTGAGCGTTTTAATCTCTGAGATCAGCTCCTCAAGCGATGAGCAAAGTCGTGGAATTGAGCAGATTAATATCGCCATTACTCAGCTTGATAGCGCGACCCAGCAGAATGCGGCGCTGGTAGAAGAGGTTGCCGCAGCGGCCCAGTCAATGGAATCGCAAACCGAGATGCTTGAAAAAGTGGTCGGCAGCTTCAAACTCTGAAAAGCGGTATAACAAAACGCGCAGCATGATGGGGGGTAGCCCTTCGCCGGACCGTGGAACACGTCGGTCTCAGAAAAGTTATCCCCTGTCATGCGGCGCTCTATGAAATCAGTAAGGCGCAGCGTGCGTTCAGCGAGGTGCGGGATGTTTCGGTAAAAATTGCTGGATTATCTCCGGCAGACGATCGTGAGTGATGGGCGGCGAGAAAAGATAGCCCTGAAAGCGGTCAACTCCCAGCGCTTTCAACTGATTGAATTTCTCCAGACTATCGACGCCTTCGGCAATACAGCGGCTCTGTGTCAACTGGCAGTAGTAGAGCAGGCTCTTTATCAGCGCCAGTGCATGTGGATCGCGTTGAAAATCATTCACGATACTCATATCCAGCTTGTAGCCGCTAAAGCGGATTGTCCTGACGGGAAACATTACGCTGCTGTGTGAAAAGCAGTCATCGAGGAAGATGCGAAAGCCTTGCCGTTGGATTTTGTCCATATTTTCTGCTGTTCTTCCTTGCTGATGCAGATCGACCGTTTCTGCAAATTCCAGCACTAATCTACCCGACCATTGCGGCTGCTGTAGCTGCTGGCGCGCCGTTTCCATCATCCGCAGCAGGTTTTCGTGGTTGGCGATGCAGGGTGGAATATTTATTGAGAACCAGAACTTACCCTGGTGTTGGTTAATGTTCTGGATTGCTATTTGTAGCACAAAGGCCGTGAGCAGGAGCCAGGCGTATTCGGCGTGGATCTGCGGCAGAAATTCGCCGGGAAGCAATACGTTGTCGCCTCTTCTCCAGCGGGAAAGGATTTCAACCCCCTGCAACCGCAGGTGGCCGTCGGTTATGGGTTGAAATACCGGGAATACCTGTTGGCTATGAATGGCATGGATAAATTCGCGCTCAAAGGGAGATAGCGCGGCGATGAGCTGATTGTTGTGAGTCTTGCTCTGGCTTCCAGGAAAGCGGGTAATCAGATGCGGGTGAGACGCCACCATCTTTTTTAGTCCTGACGTTCTTTGATTATAAAGTGTTTTCTGGCTCACACCGCGGATCTTCGCCTGTGTGTTGATGCTGTACCCGTACAGAAGAGAGAGGGTGGCGCTCAATTCCGTTTTACTTAACCCCGCTGCCGGTTTGCCCTGTATCTGCGCGTCTAAAAAGGACAATTGCTGTAGTTTCGGGTATTGCAGGAAGTCCCCCTGTAGCAGCGCTGCCAGTTGTTTCCCTGGAAGGTCGGAGGCGACCGCCCGGACGGCGGTAAGTTGCCGTTTATCAGGAACATGGTAGAGCAGCGTTTGCCATAGCCAGGCGGATGGACTACGGCTAAGGATCAGCATGGGCAGCGGTGTTTCTGCCTCAGCAAGCAGGAAGGCGGCTTCCCTAAGAATAAACAGCAGCCAGTAAGGATCGTCAGGGAGAAAAACGACAATCCTTCCGACCTCGGATGTTAGCTGTAGCGAAAGGCGCTCCTGCGTCTGGTGTTGCAGCAGCACCGGTCGCCGTTGACCGCAGGTCATCATTCTGGCGAGTCCTTCCGCCGCCATTGAACAGGGAGACAGGATATAGTCCACCCTTGTTTTCTCCAGCGGGGAGGGAGGATTACTGGTAAACAAATGTCACCCCGATGATCGACTGTACGTTGCCCGCCGTGACCTGGCCGCTGGTGCGCGCGTAGGTCGCGGTTAAGCCAAGATTTACCGGCGATGTGCCGACCGTGCCCAGTGCTACGGTGTTGTTAGCGGGAACAACACTACCGTATCGGGTCATCTGAACGCCGATACCCTGCGCCGCTGAGGAGGACGCGGTGTTGCTGAAGATAGAGTTGGCGGCATCGACGGTCGTACCTGAGAGGTAATAGCCGAGGTTCTGGTTTTGCGCACAGTGGACAGTGACCGGCACGGCCATTGAGCCGGGATAGTCTGGAAGCGTCACGGTGACATCACGCGCTGATACGTCGCATCCCCCAGTAGGGACAACAACATTATTGTTGGCGTAAATATTCCAGATGAAATTATTCGGGTTTCCGTCGCTGGCCACTTTATGCATATTCAATTGCGCGATGAGTTCGCCAGAGTTGATGACGACGCCTCCCGCTGCTCCGGTCGCGGTCAGATACATGCGCAGCGGCAATCCGCGATAATCCGTATGAGTGATGGTATAGACGGATGAATTACCGTTCATCGGCAAAGGATACGTATTCCCTGCCCAGTAAACGCTCCCCGTAAACGCCGCAAGCGCGCCACCGAAGGCGGAGCCGCTGGTTAAATTGATGTAGTCTATGATAGAGCCACCGGAGGAGTCGTTTTTACAGGAAACTGAAGAGGATAAATCTACGACCAGGTTTTGACCCACTCCAACAGATGGCGTCAGGTTTACATAGACATTCGCTGACCCTGAGGTCATGGTCTGCCCGGTATCATTGACTTTACAGGTGAATGCCGCAGCATCCAGCGACCAACCCATCAGCAGCAGTGTGGTGAATAGCGCGATGATTTTTTTCATGACAAACTCTCCTGACTCAGGCGTAGGTATAGGTGACGCTAATCACCGCCTGAATAGTTCCCTGGGTGGCGCCGCCGTTGACCGTTAACGCTCTGACCTGTAACGGAAAGCGGGTGGACTGCGTTGAGTCATCCACCTGAACGGATTTCGTGGCGCCATTGTTTAACGTGGTGCCTGCGTCATCCTGCAATTCGAGCTGAATATTGCCGGCGGTCCCCTGGTTTTTGTAATAACCGGTGCTGTCTGCGGTTCCGCTAAAGGTTGCGATGACCCGGGAGGTGCCGATCGGACAGTTAGTGAGTTCCAGCGCGGTACTGTGCCAGGCGGAAGCCGAACCTGCGGTTACCAGGCTGAAGGTATACAGGTCACCGAGGTCAACGGCGGCATTGGTGGTAGACACCGTGCACGGCTTCGCCACCACCTTCCCGTTGACGGTAATCGTGATATCAGCGGCCTGAAGCCCTGAAGAGGCCGCTGTCAGTACGCTTGCCAGAAGCCACCCTACATAGTTGCGTTTCATCTCAGCCTCCGGTTACTGAAATTCAAGCGTGAATGTTGCTGTGGCATTGACGTGCCCGGCGGTGACCGGAATCTGCGTAGCCATCAGGCGTGCATAAAAGTTGAGGATGTTGGTCTGCCCAGGCGTGAGCGTGGTCCACGCGATGGATGATGACGCGGCATTGAGCGGCAGCATCGTCTGTTGGTTATTGAGGATCTGCACGCCCATGCCTGCGGCTGCCGAGGCACCGCTATCGATCTTCAATAGACTGGTGTTGCTGCTATCCTCCGTGCCGGTAAAGCCGACTTTGACTGCCGTAACCGAGTTACCGCAGGGAGAGAGGACAATACGGAATGGGACGAGCGGGGTTGTCGCCCCCACCGCATTAAACTGTTTAGCGGCGTTATTCATCAGGTCAACGGTAAAATCTTTTGACTCTCCCGCGACAGCGCAGGCATTGTCGCGGACGTAGCCGCTAATCGTAATCGTGCTGTCGG
This sequence comes from Citrobacter sp. CK191, assembly GCF_030333435.1. Taxonomy (NCBI): domain Bacteria; kingdom Pseudomonadati; phylum Pseudomonadota; class Gammaproteobacteria; order Enterobacterales; family Enterobacteriaceae; genus Citrobacter; species Citrobacter sp. CK191. The sequence continues at coordinate 176,594 of NZ_JAOWFX010000034.1, forward strand.
CGGCGAAGACATTGACGCAGGCCAGCGTCAGCACAGCGCCGAGGAAATACAGTGGTTTTTTCATCATCATTCCTTCCTTAACGGCACTCTGCAAAGAGCTGGCTCAGCACATGTTTCTGGCTCTCTTCCGGCAGGCGATACCGGGCCATGCAGTTAGCCCCCGGCCCTTCGCCCCATTTCACCTGAACGCTTCCCGCCAGCGGCATGCCGCTCAGGTAGACCTGGCCGTTATCTGCCACGATGCTGCCGCTCTGGTTATCGCCGGAAGTGACCATAGCGCCGAATGGCACGGGTTTGCCGTTGTGCGTCAGCGTCATCAGGATTTTTACCCCGACGTGGGCTTTAAATTCGGCGCGGACGATGGCGCCGTGGGTCGGCACGACGCTGACCACCGCATCATCGAGATCGACGTTATCCGCCAGGGTGTTGGTATCCAGCGCGACGCGGTTTTCCCTGTACTCAGTGGCGTACGGCATGACGGCATAACCGCGCCAGTCGGTACGTACGCCGGTCTGGTTCTCGACTTTCACGTCTCCGGCGCCAGGCGCTTTAATCAGCACTACCGTGTCATTTAATGGCTGGCTTAAGGTGATGCCGTTGGCATGGGCAAGTACACCGCCGCTCATCCCGTAGTACAGCTGTTTAAATCCATCGCTGTGGCTGTAGCCCACGTTAGCGTTGCCGTAGCCGCCGCGATAGTTCATCGCCGCGTAGCCGGTTCCGCCATTGTTGCCTTCGCCACCGCTGGCATAACCGGTTTGCATGCTGTAGCTCAGGTTATTGTCTTCCAGCAGCGTGCCGTAAAGACCGGCCAGGTTAGTCATCCGGCCATCCAGGTCGTGCGACATGCTGTAGCTGGCGCTTGCATGCCGCCAGACGGATTTGCTGTCGGAACGCAGCCAGTGGCTGAACGGAATATTGACGTTGAACGCTAACATCTGGTCGCGGCCCTGTTGCCAGGCGTTTTTGGTCAGGCTGTAGCTCAGCGTCCAGTTGATATCGTCAACGGCGGCATTTAACCCCAGCTGTAGCTGTTCGTCGGCCTTGTTGGTTGACCAGTAAGTTTGACGGCTGCCATTCACGTACAGTGTGGCAGTGCGCCCCAACTGCTGCGTTACGCTCATCTGAACCTTGCCCCGCTTGTTATAAGCAAGGTTGTAGTAGTCGGTGAATTTGGGTTTGACCTGAATCACGCCATCCTGGGTTTCAACGTCATAGCCACTCATCCTGCGGTAAGTGGTGTCGGCAAAGCTGTAATAGCCCTGGGTGGAATAACGGTATCCCACCAGTTGGACGTTGGTGCCGGTCTCATAGAGCGACTTGTTATAAAGGAAGCGTATCGATTGCCCCTGGTGAGAGCTGTCGTCAGGCAGGGTGGCGTTGGCCTGAGTTGCATCCAGCGAAACCGCGCCGAACTCGCCCATGTTCTTACCGACCCCTAAATTGAAGGAGCGATAGTTGTCGGCCAGTTGGGTGCCGCCATACAGCGTCCAGCCTGCCGGGAGCCCGTGCAGGAGGGTGCTCTGGAAGAACTTTGGTTTTTCCTGCTGGTCGTTGCCGCTGCGGTATTCACCAGCGGTCACTGCATAACGGGTGTGCCCTTCACGCTGTAACATTGGCACCGTAGACCACGGCACGCTGAAGACCTGGCTGGTGCCATCGGCCTCTTTGATGGTGACCTGGAGATCGCCGCCGTTGCCTGCGGCGTAGAGATCGTTAATTGTGAAGGGGCCCGGCGGCACTGTGCTCTGGTAGATTTCATAGCCGTTTTGTTTGATAGAGACCTGCGCCGTGCCGCGCGCAATGCCGTGGATGACCGGCGCAAAGCCTTTCTGGCTATCCGGCAGCATATTGTCGTCAGAGGCTAACTGGGCGCCACGGAAGTTAATCCCGTCGAAGATATCGCCGTTGGTGTAGCTGTCGCCAAGCGTCAGGCGGGCGCGCAGGGGGGTAATATCACGCTCCAGCCAGCTGTTCACATGCTGCCACTTATTCTCATTACTGGACGCGCTACCGCCACTGCTGTAGCTCCAGATGGTGTTATCACGCAGACGCCAGGCGCCAAGGTTGAGGCCGCTTTGCAGGTTTAAATACGCGTAATTGCTGCTGTCGCTGGCATCGTTATGTACGTTGTTGCCGGTAAAGTTATAGTTCAGCAAACCGGCGTTAATCCCGTCATCCCAGAGTTCCGGTGGAATATAACCGCGTGCGCGATTGCCCATGAAAGCCTGCGGGACACTCAGGTACAGGCGCTGTTGGCTGACATCGAAGCGGGTGGTGGCATCTTTGACCATTTCCGTCAACGGTACGCAGGCGTCGGACGCCAGCGTATCCATACCGGTGATGGCCGACGTGCTGACCCCCATGCCAGCGAGCTGGCTGCGGGTCAGGCACGGCTCCAGTCGATGACCGTTTGCGCCAGCGTTAAACGTGACGTCGCGGGTAGTTATAAAGCCATCGTTCAGATAGATATCCACGCGATAGGCACCAGGCGGCACCTCTTGCCCGTTTTCAAATCCAGAGAGATCCGCAACGGCCGAGGGATCGTCGGCCAGGAAACGGGGGTTAAAATAGAGATCTGCCCGCGCGAAACCCGCGAGGCAAAGCGCCAATGGTATCTGCGCAAGGACAAAAATATAGAATGCTTTGCGCCGGGCGCGTTGGGAACCCAAACGGTCCAGTCCGTATTTGAGATGTGACATAGTCCCTCCGGTCCGAAGTCGCCCGGCTGTCAGTTCTTAATTGTAATGTGCGGGGGAGTCCTGTTGGTGGACGGCCCCTGTGTTAACGCAGAACGCCCTTCATTTGCGGGGTCAGTGCGCCATAGTCATTAATCGTCCGGTAGGTAATGTTGCTACCGGCATCAGGTGGCAACTTGACCGAGGTTTTACCCATTGGCGGCACCAGCGCATTTTCCAGCACGCGCGTACCGGCATTGAGTTCGGTCACCGTCAGGTAATACGGCGTCGGGTTGTTGAGCGTCAGCGATGAACCGTCACGGTTAAAGGTCAGTTTTTCCGCCGCCTGATCCGGTGGCAGAGCCAGTTTCGTTGGGCGGTAGTAGAGTTTGATGCGGCTGATAATCGCCAGTTGTAAGGTGTTATCGCTGAGCTTTGATTTATCCATCGAAGGAATGGCTTTTACGTTTACCCAGAACAGGCTTTCCCGGTCCTGCGGTAACTGGTTGTTAGTGGCATCAATAATGCGCAAGGTATTCTCTTTCTTACCTTGCATCGCAAACAGCGGAGGGGTGATGACAAAACGACCATCTTTGCCGCCATCGGCGTTTTCAACCCATGACTGAATCAGATAGGTACTGTTATTGTCGTTATTGGTCACCGCCAGCTGAACCTGTTTTTGTCCGGCCGGATAGATAACCCGGGTTGCGCCCAGCGCCACGCCTGCTTCAGTGCTGGCGGAAAAACCGCTTGCGGCGAGCATCAAAAAGCCCGCCAGTAAGCCGCGTGTCATCTCCAGTGTTTTTTTCACATTTTCCCCTTTCGTACTCACCGTTGTTTCCTGTTTCCGGCATACCTGCTGGCTAATTACTGATAGGTCAGAGAGAACCAGATTTGAGCATTGGCGGCTCCCCCGGTGACCTGCTTCCCGGTTGCCCGATACTTCGCCACGAAATGAAGCGTGGTGGGGCCGCTATACAACTGCGTCCAGGCACCCGGCGGGCTGTTGAGTGGAATCAATTGATTGTCTTTATCAAATAAAGCGATGCCTACGCCGGTTGCTATTCCCGGCCCTTCGCCAACTGAAAGCACCTCCGGGTTTTTGCCGTCGGCAACTCCGCGAAATGACACGCCTACGCGCTGACTCACGGCAGTGCTGCAATCCTGTAGATGAATATCGAATGGCACGGGGTTGGCATCTTCCCCAGACGAATGAAACCGATTACTGCTGATCTGCCCCATATTGACCGTCATCTGTTGATCTCCTGCTTCAACGCGGCAGGATTCGGCAATAATGACCCCCTGGAAACGCATGTTTCCCCCGGGCAATGTCACGTTCCAGTGATTGCCAGCCAGTGCCAGCGACGGAAACAGAAATATCAGCAGACCTGATTTCACTCCTTGCATCGTTATCACCCCTGTCCTGTTATGGATAACGGGCCATCCTGGCCCGGAATGCTTCCCTGTCAGACGTTTGAATTACTGGTATTGCACTTTGAAGGTTGCGTCTGCGTTCGCAGTACCGGCAGTTGCTGCGCCAGTTGCGTAGTAACGAGCCTGGAAAGGAATGATGTTAGTACCGTCATTCAGCGTGGTAGCGCTGCTGAAGGTCGCGCCATCCAGCCCCAGAGCGGTGCCAGTTTTGTCGAGGATCTGTACGCCGACGTTAGTCGCGCCGCCTGATGCGGAACTCTGTAGCGCCAGAACGGTAGGGTTGGCGCCATTAACAGCAGTACCTGTGAACGCAACGGATGCCTGGGTTGCAACGGTCGTGTCGCAATCATCCAGTTGAATGTTGAAACCCACAGCGGAGCTGGTGTTGCCTTCAGCAGCGAGTTTGGCGGAGCGAACCTGGCCTAACTGAACTGTCTGATCGATAGAACCGGCATCAACTGCACAAGCGGCGTTAACGATTTCCCCTTTAAAATGCACGGTGCCGCCGTTTACCGTGGTGGTGTCGGCCAGGGCTGCTGTGGAGCTCAGGGACAGTGCTGACAGAACAACGATTGCCAGTGTTTTGATTTTCATGCGGTTTTCCTTTAAACAATGTCGATATTACGAACCGAAACTGGCAGTCGTTGTACCTTCCTGGCATTTCAGGTTTAAGCCGAATAGTTCGACTGCCGATCTTGCGCAGTTTTTACCCAACTGATGAGTCAATTGGGACCATTTTGACTCGTAGCAATAAATTTCTTAATTTCGTTTTTTTATGCGTTGCTCTGGAATTTAATTCTTATTTTTTGGTTTTATATAGATGAATATATCTGAGGTGATCGTGAGTTATATCAACAAGACAAGTGGAAAGCAGAACTCGACGTGCGGAGAAAAGGTGCGGAAAAAAGGTGAGGATGTATGAAACGTAAAAAAATGTGAGTAAAAAAACAATTTTAAATCAGTTGGATATTTTTTTTTCGCAAAAAAAATGGACTTACAGGTTGCAGAAAATTACAAAATTCCTCTATGATATAGACAGTTTGGTCCCAATTGACTTGTTCAGCGTCTTATTTTTCCTTAGTTATCAATGAACTATATAGTTCATCATTTTTGATCTTCTGTTTTAGTAGCTTTTCCTCTAGCGGATTTACCCTTTCCCATAATCCTGCAAACCGGGCGGCATTACTGGCTGTATAACGTACGGTGTGGCGAATATTTCGGTGACCAAGGTAATCCTGGATTAGACGTGTATCTGTACCTCTTTCAGCAAGTTCATAACCACATGCATGTCGCAGCATATGCGGATGTGTGGTGGTGCTGGTTCCGGCCTTTTGACCAGCAGAACGTATTATACGGTATGCCTGCTGGCGGGAAAGTTGTGAGCCTTTGCGGGAAATAAACACCGCGTTTATTTTCTGCGCTCCTTTCCAGCTCGCACGAACCCGGCTCCAGCATTCAATGGCTTCACACTCGTCCGGCATGAGGGGATGAATAGTAGAAAAACCATTTTTCAGTCGGCGGATATTGATCCGACCTTCATAAAGATCAAAATCCCGGTAATGCAGGTTCAGTAGTTCACTTATACGCATTCCATGACGAAAGGCCAGCAGGATAAGGCAATAATCTCGCTCTCCTGTCTGACCATGACGTACGGCTTTCATCATGGCCTGAACTTCTCTGGCAGTAAGAAAACGGCGTCGGTTCATAATATTTCTCCTGGTATCAGAATGATAAAGAGTCAGCTCCAGTGATACGAATAACTGATAGCTAAAGCTAGGGATGTATTATTAATTGCACATATTGACCACTATCCCATTTTATTCTATGAAGCTCACAAAGCCCCATGTCAGTGGGCGACTTCATTCTAAAGATTTCATCAGACATCACAAGAAGACTATTCCGTATATTCTCAGAGGGGAAAAACGTATTCAGCGGGGGAATAACTATTCAGACCATGTCAGAGGTGTCAATTATACTGGCCAGAAAAAATAACACAGGATATAGTGTAGAAACATAAAATAGATAACCATACAGCTAATGCGACTATTACAGTGCCATCCATGGCACATAGCTTTATTCAGACTTATTTACTGTCTATATTTTTCTTTCCTTACAGTCTGCTACAGACATCTCTGTTTTTTGTTTTATTCCAGATGCCATAAAAACGCCCAGCGTTACTGGCAGTATACCAGACAGTATGACGAATATTGCGATGGCCAAGGTAATCCTGAATCAAGCGGGTATCTATCCCCATATTTGCCAGAGCAAATCCACAGGAATGGCGAAGCATATGCGGGTGGGCACAAATTGCAAGTTTTGCTTTCTTCCCGGCCCTGGCGATTATCTGATAAAATTGCTGTCTGGAAAGGGGATTGCCTTTACGTGATAAAAACAACCATTCAGTTTCTGAATGTTGGCTTGTAAGGCGAATTTTCAGCCAGGACTTTATCGAACGAATTTCCTCTTCCAGTAAGGGATGGGTAGTTGAGAATCCTTTTTTTAATCGGTAAATATGTATACATTTATCCTTAAGGTCAATATCTGAGATACGCAGACGACATATTTCGCTTGCCCTTAACCCATGAATAAAACACAGCAAAACCAGACAGCGATTACGCACTGCATAGGTTCCTGTACTAACAGCATTAAGAATTAAATTGATTTCATTTTGTGTCATAAACCTGCGTTTCTCTAGTCCATTATTATTTTTCATATCACCTGTTATCCTTTATTTTGCCGACATTCCGCTTATACCTGACTCTCTTCTAATGGATTAAAATTTGCCGAATAATAGCTTTTTCTTCAGGAAATAACCAGGTGTAGTTAAAAATAATGATATGTTCTTAAATTTATGTAGAGTCACAAATGAATAATTAGTCATATGCAGAGCTAATTTGTTTTTTGATCTCGTAGATGAATTACATATCCGTAATGACGGGACTATCGCTGTAGTTATCATATGGTAATATGATTAATTTAACTTAAGGGTAATTGAATGGCGAAAAGATAAGGTGAATGAACCACATAAGATTCTACATAAATATATTATTCTCAATGGACTTATTTTTTTAGCGTGTGCGGTGTATTGTTATTTCAAGAGGCTATTTCACTCTTTCACACAGTTCATTTTTACCGGGGTTGCAGGTTTTCTTCAGTTTGTATATGTTTTTCAATCTTTCTCGCTTTGATATCTACCATTAAGTCAGAACGGTTTGCTGCGGTGCGAAGCCTGTATACACTCTTCATATGTATTAGCTCAGACTTGACCTGGCTTTGTCACAATACAGAGTTTAATCTAATCTGACAGGCAGCTCTGTGCCAGGAGGAGACGTTGTTATAAATGGCAATTGATAAAACGTCAGCCGTTTATCTCGTCTTACAGCATCTCAACCACTTCAAACTCTTCTGCGATCAACTCCATATCTTCAGAAAAATGACCTTCGCGGGTGAAAAACCGCTGATGCTCTTTCTGCCAGTATTCAAGGCTTAAATCGCCTTCACCTTCTTTGCGGGCGAACGCCTCAGTCACATCACAAAAACGCACCAGTCGCATTGAAACCAGTCTGATCACGCAGACCGGAACATTCTGTCCATCAAGGATAATGTTATAACTCCCAATCCTCGGGGCAGATTCCTCCTGCTGGTAAGAGGCAAAAGATCCGCAAGAGGCCGTTTTGATCCCTTTTTTGATCAGGTCCGCAAGCTCGCTAGCCAGTTCCGGGCTGTCACCCATTTGCCAGGCATCTGCGCCTGGATACTTCATTTTTATTTCCTTAACCGAAACCATTAAAATCCCTTCTTAACCGTCGATGAAAAGAAAAGTTATACATTTTTTATTATGAGCTGTCCCGACATTATCAGTGATGCCTTTCTTCAGATAATGTGGTCCGCTCCTCGCTCAGAGCGGACACTCAGATTTAATAATGCAATACGTTCAGCTTAAGTAGTATTACTATTGATAAATCATTTTATGGTGGGGGGATTCTGGTAATGGTAAGAAGTGAAAGGGAAAGAAGTGTATGTTGTAGGTGGACGGACTTGTGAATATCCCCATATGACTAGTGGAGGGCGCATGTTGTCAGATTCCCCCGTTTTCCTCGTGCTTTTGCATCATTATGAACAGTTAGAAATGAAAATAACCGTAGCTGACCGTAGCTGATCGTAGAAAGACCGTATCTGGAAGTAAGAGATAGGCTTGTCAGAGGGTATATATGTCTTTAAATGCAACGAACATCTAAGAAAATGGCGAGAAATCCAGCAAGCAAATAACGTCCTGCAATGACCAGAAATCTACCGGAACGCCAGAAAGCAAAAAACCAGCCCGTAGGCTGGTTTCTTTAAATAGTGGTGCCCGGACTCGGAATCGAACCAAGGACACGGGGATTTTCAATCCCCTGCTCTACCGACTGAGCTATCCGGGCAACGGGGCGCATTAAACCGTAAAGGGGCGCAGGCGTCAACGGCTTTCCATGAAAAAAATGACAAAAGACAGCTGACTGCCTGCTTTTCACGCAAAAAGCGCAAAATTGGCTCTAATTACGTCAACGCGCCGCCCTGACGGCAGCGGGCAAAGCGCAGTATATCCTCCGCCAGACGGTGGGCGGTATCCACATCAGCCTGGCTGCGATTGACCAGCATTCGGCTGAGGCAACCTTCCAGCACCAGTTCCATCTGTTTCGCCACCATCGCCGGGTCGTCAATTTCGAGCGTTGTCAGCAATTCGTGGGTGAAGTCATGCGCCGCCCGTTTTTGCTGATCGGCCAGTTGGTGAATAGGGTGGGCAGGGTCGGGATAAAACGTACAGGCAGCAATAAACAGACAACCAGGATAGCGGTTGTTGCTCACGCACTCCGAAAGCGCGTTGTAGCGTGCCAGCAGTTTTTGTTCTGCGGTAAGGGTTTCATCAAGCAAAAGCTGGCGACGCCAGATGTCTACCTGTTGACTCAGATAACGCAGGGCGTCGTACAGAATAGCCTCTTTATCGGGCCAGAAGCGCTGTAACTCATCAAGCGGATAATCAATGCGTTCTGCCACCATCTCAAGCGTGGTGTTTGCTATCCCTTGAACCTCAAGTAATTTCAGGGCTTCTCCCAGGACATCTTCACGTTGCACGGTATTCTCCTCCGTCTTTCCCACAGAAAGTGTCGCTCACGGTTGGCGATCGCGCAAATGTGCGCTAAAGGTCGTCGCATCCATAAAGCCCGTCACTCGCGCATTCGGGTGCTCATGGCCTTGCGCATCAAAAAACAGGATTGTCGGTAAACCCAGCACATTCAGGTGCCTGAGCAAGGCGACATCCTGCGCATTGTTGGCGGTGACATTAGCCTGTAGCAGCACGGTGTCGCCCAGCGTCTGCTGAACCTGCGGATCGCTGAAGGTGTACTTCTCAAACTCTTTACAGGCGACGCACCAGTCGGCGTAGAGATCCAGCATTACCGGCTTTCCTTTTGCCTCTGCCAGCGCCTGATTTAACGCATCGACTGTCGTAATCGGCTTGAAGTTCAGGTGCGCCTGCGTCTGGGCGGTTGTTGCGCCAAACGCCCAGTCCTGTAACGGGCGTACGCTGACCAGCGCCGCCGCCAGCAGGATGATTTGCACAATGCGCATCCCGCCGCGTCTGGCGTGCAGGCTGGTAATAAACGCCCAGCCGAAGAAGGCGACGCCCAGCAGCGACCACAGACGCAGCCCCCACTCGTCGCCGATTACCCGTTCCAGCAAAAAGACCGGCAGCGCGAGGATCACAAAGCCAAAAGCGGTTTTGACGTGTTCCATCCACGGGCCGCTTTTCGGTAGCAGACGGTTGCCAAACACGGTGACCAGAATCAGCGGCAGCCCCATGCCCAGCGCGTAGAGATACAGCGTTCCACCGCCAAGCCACATGTTCCCGCTCTGGGCGATGTACAGCAAAATGGCGCTCAGCGGCGCGGTGGTGCATGGCGAGCAGATAAGCCCGGCAATCGCGCCCATGACAAATACGCCGCCAGGAGAGCCGCCCTGCTGACGGTTACTCATCAACGTGAGGCGCGTTTGCAATGAAGAAGGCAGCTGTAGCGTGAACAGTCCGAACATTGACAGCGCCAGCAGCGTGAAGACCAGCGCAAGGCCGATTAGCACATAAGGGTGCTGGAGCGCCGCCTGGAACTGTAGCCCGGCAGCGGCCACAACCAGCCCCAGCGCGGTGTAGGTAAGCGCCATACCCTGTATGTAGATAAAGGTCAGCAGCAGCGCGCGTCCGGTTGAGAGGCGTTGTTTACCGCCGAGCACAATGCCGGAAATCAACGGATACATCGGCAGGACGCAGGGCGTAAAGGCGATCCCGATGCCAATCAGCAATGCCCACAGCGCGGAGAAAGGCAGCCGGGCGGCAGGTTGCGGCGTCTCCTCCGTTTGTGCCGCGACCGGCGACGGCGTGGATTTAGCCACCGTGCTGGCGCTCACTTCGCTTAACGGCACGGTTTTGGTTTCCGGCGGATAGCAGAAGCCTGCGTCAGCACAGCCCTGATACGTCACGGTTAACGTCGCGCCGGATGCGGCCTGGTTAACGATGAGCGGAATGTTTAAGCGCTTGCGGTAGATTTCGCTTTTGCCATAAAACTCATCTTCATGCCAGACGCCCGCCGGGAGCTGGATTTCGGCAATTTCGGCCTGAGAGGGGGTGATGCTTATCTGTTTGCGGTAAAGATAGTAGCCGTCTTTCACCTGCCAGGAGAGGTTCAGGTCATGTTGATTCTGCTGAAAATCAAAGGAAAAAGCCTGGTCGGCAGGGACAAACTGCGAGCGGCCTGGTGCGTCAAATAATCCGGCGAAGGCGGATGTGCTACACAGCAGCAGGATCAGCGTAAGGATGCGTTGAGCCATGAGAGGTAATCAGTGTCTCCGTGAGTGACGGGTAAAACCAGAAGTTCAGGCGTTTGATACGGGTGATGAGACTTCAGGCATTCAAGAAGCGCTTGCTGGTGCGAAACGGTGGTTTTTAAAATCATCTGCACTTCGTATTCCTGCTCCAGTTTGCCCTCCCAGTAATACAAGGATGTCGCGCCCGGCAGTAACGTGGCGCAGGCGGCCAGTTTTTCCGCCAGCACCTTAGCGGCCAGATCCTGGGCTGTTGCTTCATCCGGCGCGGTACAGAGCACCACGACGGCCTCGGGGATGGAGATATCCTGACTATTATCATCAAGCATAAACACCTCGAAAGAACAGAAAGAGCAGCAAGAGTGTGGTCACTATACAACGGAAGGCGGCGGGATGTTAGTCAAAGCGGAGGTAAGAAAGCGGGGCGCGTATACGCCCCGCGAGGAGAACTTACAGCATGACGCTGCCCAGCAAGAAGCCGAAGCAAACGGCAAGGGCAACACCCAGCGTACCTGGGATAAAGAACGGGTGGTTAAAGACGAATTTACCGATACGGGTTGTACCGGTGTCATCCATCTGAACCGCAGCGACCAGCGTTGGGTAGGTCGGCAGAATGAACAGGCCGGAAACCGCAGCGAAAGACGCGACAGCGGTCAGCGGAGAGACGTTCAGCGCCAGTGCCATTGGCATCAACGCTTTCGCTGTGGCTGCCTGAGAGTACAGCAGAGCGGAAGCAAAGAAGAAGATGACGGCCAGCAACCACGGATGGCCCTGAATCACGCTACCCGCAGTGTCTTTGATCCAGTCGATGTTGTGAGAAACGAAAGTATCGCCCAACCATGCTACGCCCAGAATACAGATACAGGCGCTCATACCTGCTTTAAAGGTACTGGAGTTCAGGATGGAGTCCGTTTCGACACGGCAGACGATGGTCGTTAGCGTCGCGACGCTCAGCATGATGATCAGAATCGCGTTGGTGGTGTTCATCAGCGGTGTTGCGACCAGGCCGAGGCTTGGACTGTTGACGATGGCATAAACCACGACGCAGACAACGCCCAGCAGGAACAGCCAGACCGAGGTTTTTGCCATCGGTTTGATTTCAATTTGCTTTTCGCCGCGCAGCTCGATCAGCCCTTCTTCCAGACGTTTGCGGTAAACCGGGTCGTCAGAAAGTTTAGAGTTAAACAGCATTGTGACCAGGAAGGACATCACCAGTACCGCCAGAAGAGTGGACGGAATCACCACGGACAGCAGGTGAATATAGCTGATGCCATGACCTTCCATGACGGAAGACATGTACACAACCGCCGCAGAGATAGGCGATGCGGTGATCGCAATCTGTGCGGAAACCACCGCGGTGGAGAGCGGACGGCAAGGTTTGATGCCTTGCTCCTTCGCCACTTCAGCGATAACCGGCAGGGTTGCCAGAGAGATGTTGCCAGTACCGGCAAAGATAGTCAGGAAATAAGTGACGATCGGTGCAAGGATCGTGATGTATTTCGGGTTTTTGCGCAGCAGTTTTTCCGTCTGGTTAACCAGATAGTCCAGACCGCCCGCAACCTGCATTGCGGAGATGGCAGCGATAACCGCCATGATGATGGAAATAACATCGAACGGGATATTCCCTGGTTTAACGCCGATGGCTGCAAGAACCAGAACGCCAAGCCCACCTGCAAATCCAATACCGATGCCCCCAAGTCTGGCACCCAAAAAGATTGCCAGCAAAACGATGATAAGTTCTAAAACTATCATATTAGCCTTCCTTGTTGTTTAACAAGTTGATATTAAATTGTTGTTATTTGGTAACTTATGACAAGAAAAAAGGCACGTCATCTGACGTGCCTCCTGTGTTACTACCCTGTACGATTACTGTTCGCTTTCATCAGTATAACGTTTTGCTTTGTAAGCCGGGTGCATCAGGTTCTGTGCGGAGAAAATATCGTCCAGCTCTGCTTCAGTCAACAGGCCGCGCTCCAGCACCACTTCACGGACGCTCTTACCGGTCTCGGCGCAAATCTTACCAACGATGTCGCCGTTGTGGTGGCCGATGAACGGGTTGAGGTAGGTGACGATGCCGATGGAGTTATAAACGTATCCTTCGCACACTTCTTTGTTTGCGGTAATGCCGTTAATGCATTTTTCCAGCAGGTTGTAGCAGGCATTGCTCAGAATGTGGATAGATTCGAACATCGCCTGGCCGATAACCGGCTCCATTACGTTCAGCTGCAACTGGCCTGCTTCGGCTGCCATCGTTACGGTGGTGTCGTTACCGATGACTTTGAAGCATACCTGGTTAACAACTTCTGGTACTACCGGGTTTACTTTCGCTGGCATGATAGAAGAGCCCGCCTGTAGTTCCGGCAGGTTGATCTCGTTCAGACCCGCGCGTGGGCCTGAGGAGAGCAAACGCAGGTCGTTACAGATTTTAGACATCTTCACAGCCAGGCGTTTCAGCGCGCTGTGTACCATGACATAAGCGCCGCAGTCGGACGTTGCTTCAATCAGGTCTTCTGCCGGTACGCAGGCAAAGCCAGTGACTTCAGCCAGTTTCTGCACCGCCAGCGGAGAGTATTCTTTCGGGGTGTTCAGGCCAGTACCGATTGCCGTCGCGCCGAGGTTAACTTCCAGCAGCAGCTCAGCAGTACGTTCAATGCTTTTCACTTCTTCTTTCAGCAGTACGCTGAAAGCGCGGAATTCCTGGCCGAGGGTCATCGGTACAGCATCCTGCAACTGGGTACGACCCATTTTCAGGATGTCCTGGAACTCAACGGCTTTACGCTCGAAGCCTTCACGCAACTGATTGATTGCATCAATGAGTTTGACGATAGACGCGTAAACGGCAACACGGAAACCGGTCGGATAGGCGTCGTTGGTGGACTGACATTTATTCACATGGTCGTTCGGGTTCAGGTACTGATATTCACCTTTCTGATGACCCATCAGTTCCAGCCCGATATTGGCCAGCACTTCGTTGGTGTTCATGTTGACGGAAGTACCTGCACCGCCCTGGTAAACGTCTACCGGGAACTGGTCCATGCATTTGCCGTTATTCAGGACTTCATCACATGCGGCAATGATGGCGTTGGCCACACTTTTAGGGATGGTTTGCAGCTCTTTGTTGGCCAGGGCCGCTGCCTTTTTCACCATTACCATACCGCGTACAAATTCAGGGATATCGCTGATTTTGTTATTGCTAATGTAGAAGTTTTCAATCGCTCTCAGAGTGTGAACACCATAGTAGGCATCCGCTGGAACTTCCCTGGTACCCAACAAATCTTCTTCGATACGAATGTTGTTTAACATGTGAACCTTCTTTTTCAAGCTGCCAATAATTACATAAACACACAGGATATATGTGGTTTCGAATGTTTCCTGACCGACGATTATCCCCTGCATCGGTCTGATACTCGAGATCATATTCTGCTTCAGGATTTCTACCGTAACCTGGATCACTTAAAGTGTGGGAAGTTACCCCTTATTTATTATTTTGTGAAATAGGTCACCGCTTTGGGATTACCACTAAAAATAAGTGTACAAACAGCTTGAAATTTTGCTAACCGTCTCAACATCTGACGCATGTGAATCGCGCACCCATATCAGACAGACGTGATGAAAACGGCTGTCATTTACAGGAGAGTCCTTTGCGCTGGATACCGTTTATTGCCATCTTTCTCTATGTTTACATTGAGATTTCTATTTTTATCCAGGTCGCCCATGTGCTGGGCGTCCTGATGACGCTGATCCTGGTGATTTTCACCTCGGTCATTGGTATGTCGCTGGTGCGAAACCAGGGTTTCAAGAACTTTTTGTTGATGCAGCAGAAAATGGCGGCTGGCGAGAGTCCGGCGGCGGAGATGATCAAGAGCGTGTCGCTGATCATCGCGGGCCTGCTGCTGGTGTTGCCCGGCTTCTTCACCGACTTCCTGGGGCTGCTTCTTTTATTGCCGCCCGTGCAGAAACACCTGACCATGAAGTTGCTGCCGCATTTGCGTTTTTCCCGTATGCCTGACGGCGGTTTTAGCGCCGGAACGGGCGGCGGCGAGACGTTTGACGGTGAGTTTCAGCGTAAAGATGACGAGCGTGACCGTTTAGATCATAAAGACGACCGCAAGGATTAAATCAAACGTTGAACCGTAGGCCGGATAAACCGCTTCAGCGGCGCCATCCGGCATAAATGCCCGGTGGCGCTATGCTTACCGGGCCTACGAATGCTGACGCTTAGCCAACCTGCGGGGTAAAAACAGCCACAACGCCGTCAGCATAATCAGCGCGTACAGACACTTCCATCCCACCATTGCCAGCAATAACAGACACAGCAGAGCGCCAGTCACCGCCAGCGCGCGATAGCGTCCTGCCAGCAACCGACACCCGGCCAGCATACACAGCAAGTAGATCATAATGAAAATGCCGTTGGCATAGACGATCAGCGCGTCGAGATTGATCTCAAGGATGTAAATGCACAATGTGCTGAGTACGCAACAGCCCAGTACGGCGTTCAGCGCATTGCGGGGAACGCGGCGGGCAGAAAGACGCGCCAGATAATGATCTGGCCTGTCCTGCGCCTGTGACCAGACAAGGCGGGCGAAACTCTGGATATAGATATTCAGGCTGGCGAAGCAGGCCAGATAACCAATAATGCAGGCGACCCACAGCGCCTGTACGCCAAACAATCGCACGACGATGTCAGGGAGCGACGCTGCCGCCGCCATTTGCGCGCCGTAGGCGTCAAAATGCAGAACCGCCACCGTACACGCCCAATAAACGGAGCCGGCCAGCAGCAGGCCGATCATCAGTGCGCGCGGGAAATCGCGTTCAGGGTTTTTAAATTCCGATGCCAGATGGGCGAACGCTTCAAGGCCGACAAAGCACCAGAACATAACCGACAGCGCGGCGAACAAGGCGGGCAGCTCAATATCCGCAGGGGCAGGGAACGGAATTTTGTTCAGCTTGAGATCGCCCGCCCACCAGATGGCGACAATCAGCGCCACAATCAGCCCGGCAATGATCGTTTGCAGGTTGGCGCTGGAGCTGGCGCCGCGAGAGCCAATGAACCACACCAGCGCCAGCGTGCCGAATTCCGCCAGTAAAAGCTGCCAGCCGTGCCAGCCAAACATCGCCTGACCGAATCCGGCGGCGATATGCAGCGCCGCCGGCAGGCCGACGGGGATGACCGACAGGAACAGCCATCCGGTGACGCGCGCCATTCGTGAACCAAACGCCATCCCGACAAAATGCGCCACGCCGCCCGCACTGGGGAAATGACGCCCCAGGATGGCAAAAACAATCGCCACAGGAAAGACTAAAACGATGAGCGCAGGCCAGGCCCACAGGCTGTTATTGTCCGCCACCAGCGCGGCCAGCGCCGGGACGGCAAAGACGCCGGTTCCTAACAGTGATGTCGACAACAGGCCCACGCCCTGAGCCAGTCCCAGCTCTTGTTTTAGTCCACTCATGAGTCACTATCCGGTTACGCCCAATTTTTGGGCAACTGCGCAGATTTTCGATGGTAACACAATCGGATTTACTTATGACGGGCCGCCTTAAATCGTTATGAAATGTGAGGTGAGCTACCGTTTTCGCGCGATTTTCTGCTGATAAGAATTTTTTTTCATCTGCCCCCTTGAAGGGGCAAAAACCCATCCCCATCTCTCTGGTCACTAGCCGGGAAACCGTTCACGGGCCGGCGTCACCCATAACTGATAAAGACTTTCTCAAAGGAGAGCTATCAATGAGTATTCGTCCGTTACATGATCGTGTGATCGTCAAACGTAAAGAAGTTGAATCCAAATCTGCTGGCGGCATTGTTCTGACCGGTTCCGCAGCGGGTAAATCAACGCGTGGCGAAATCATCGCTGTCGGTAAGGGTCGCATCCTGGATAACGGTACTGTGCAGCCGCTGGACGTTAAGGTTGGCGACATCGTTATTTTCAACGATGGCTATGGTGTGAAATCTGAGAAGATCGACAATGAAGAAGTGTTGATCATGTCTGAAAGCGACATTCTGGCAATTGTTGAAGCGTAATCCGCGAACGACACTGAACATACGAATTTAAGGGAAAGAGAAAATGGCAGCTAAAGACGTAAAATTCGGTAACGACGCTCGTGTGAAAATGCTGCGCGGCGTAAACGTACTGGCAGACGCAGTGAAAGTGACCCTCGGTCCGAAAGGCCGTAACGTGGTTCTGGATAAATCTTTCGGTGCGCCGACCATCACGAAAGATGGTGTTTCCGTAGCGCGTGAAATCGAGCTGGAAGACAAGTTCGAAAACATGGGCGCGCAGATGGTGAAAGAAGTTGCCTCTAAAGCGAACGACGCGGCAGGCGACGGCACCACCACCGCGACCGTACTGGCTCAGTCCATCATCACTGAAGGTCTGAAAGCCGTTGCTGCGGGCATGAACCCGATGGATCTGAAACGTGGTATCGACAAAGCGGTTGCTGCTGCGGTTGAAGAACTGAAAACCCTGTCCGTACCGTGCTCTGATTCTAAAGCCATTGCTCAGGTTGGTACTATCTCCGCTAACTCCGACGAAACCGTAGGTAAACTGATCGCTGAAGCGATGGACAAAGTCGGTAAAGAAGGCGTGATCACCGTTGAAGACGGTACTGGTTTGCAGGATGAGCTGGACGTGGTTGAAGGTATGCAGTTCGACCGTGGCTACCTGTCTCCTTACTTCATCAACAAGCCGGAAACTGGCGCAGTAGAACTGGAAAGCCCGTTCATCCTGCTGGCTGATAAGAAAATCTCTAACATCCGCGAAATGCTGCCGGTTCTGGAAGCCGTTGCGAAAGCAGGCAAACCGCTGCTGATCATCGCTGAAGATGTGGAAGGCGAAGCGCTGGCTACGCTGGTGGTTAACACCATGCGCGGCATCGTGAAAGTGGCGGCGGTTAAAGCGCCGGGCTTCGGTGATCGTCGTAAAGCAATGCTGCAAGATATCGCAACCCTGACCGGTGGTACCGTCATCTCTGAAGAGATCGGTATGGAGCTGGAAAAATCTACCCTGGAAGACCTGGGTCAGGCAAAACGCGTTGTGATCAACAAAGACACCACCACCATCATTGATGGCGTGGGTGAAGAGTCTGCGATCCAGGGCCGTGTCACTCAGATCCGTCAGCAGATCGAAGAAGCCACTTCCGATTACGACCGTGAAAAACTGCAAGAGCGCGTAGCGAAACTGGCAGGCGGTGTTGCGGTTATCAAAGTTGGCGCTGCGACCGAAGTTGAAATGAAAGAGAAAAAAGCACGCGTTGAAGATGCCCTGCACGCGACCCGTGCTGCGGTTGAAGAAGGCGTGGTTGCTGGTGGTGGTGTTGCGCTGATTCGCGTCGCGTCTAAAATTGCGGAACTCAAAGGCCAGAACGAAGACCAGAACGTGGGTATCAAAGTTGCGCTGCGCGCAATGGAATCCCCGCTGCGTCAGATCGTGCTGAACTGCGGCGAAGAACCGTCTGTTGTGGCTAACACCGTTAAAAGCGGCGACGGCAACTACGGTTACAACGCAGCAACCGAAGAATACGGCAACATGATCGATATGGGTATCCTGGACCCGACCAAAGTAACCCGTTCTGCTTTGCAGTACGCGGCATCTGTGGCTGGTCTGATGATCACTACCGAGTGCATGGTAACTGACCTGCCGAAAGGCGATGCTCCTGACTTAGGCGCAGCCGGCGGCATGGGCGGTATGGGTGGAATGGGCGGCATGATGTAATTGCCCACACCCTGCATCCTTCAGGCCGCAGAGGCGTTGGCTGCGTTTGCTAACCCCAGTCACTTACTTGAGTAAGCTTCTGGGGATTAACAAACTGGCCGCCTCCCTGCAACCAGAATGATTTGGGTGCTCATCTCCCAGAATTTAGAAACCCCCGGGCAGAAATGTTCGGGGGTTTTTCTTTTGGTCATCTTTTTAGTATAAGATTCAGACATGGACGACGTGAGTGGCGTCCAGCTCATTGATTATGGGGAATAACATGCACGTAAAATATTTAGCAGGGATCGTCGGTGCTGCGCTGCTGATGGCGGGTTGTAGCTCCAGCAACCAACTGACCGCTGCCGGGCAAAGTGTGCGTTTTGTGGAAGACAAGCCTGGCGCAGAATGCCAGTTGATCGGCACTGCGACCGGTAAGCAAAGCAACTGGCTTTCTGGTCAGCACGGTGAAGAGGGCGGCTCCATGCGTGGTGCAGCGAACGACCTGCGTAACCAGGCTGCGGCAATGGGCGGAAATGTGATTTATGGCGTCAGCAGCCCAACGCAGGGAATGTTGTCCAGCTTTGTCCCGACCGCCAGTGAAATGAACGGTCAGGTTTATAAGTGCCCTAACTGATTACACTTCATTCTTCAACCTGCCTCTTTGTTGGCTGCGCTGTGAAACCCCAGTCACATAGTTATCTGTGCTGCTGGGGATTTCTTTGCTTGCCGCCGTGATGCAGGTTGAATGATTTTGTGTAATACAGTGGTCTATACAGGCGTATGTGATCGTAGGCCGGATAAGCGTAGCGCCATCAGGCGTTTTTCGCTTTCTCGACCGACTGTATGCGTAAATGATGCAACGCGCGCAGGCACTGCTCCTGAGTGAGTTTGTGCGTCTTATCAGCGGTTAGCGTTCTGACAAACACCTGGCACGGTTTCCCGGCCAGCTTCTTCAGCCGTGGGCTGAAATCAAGCAGTCGGCGTGAAATGGCCTCTGCCTCTTTGCTGCCAGAAGGGGTGCGGTTTTTCACCACAGCGCCGCTAAAATGTGTTTTACCTGTCTCATCGGTATAACGATAGAGCACCGCCAGATAATGGCTGAAGAGATTGTGCTTCCATTCAGGTTGCGCGTAGGCGTCATATTCCAGATTACCGTTATCCAGACAGTCGGCATCATATAATGGCAGAAAATCCAGTAGTGATGTAATACGCAGCACCAGCTCACGCATACCGGCATTATCTATAGCGCGAATAATTGCGCGCACCAGAACGTCAATCTGTAATTCATTAATCATCAGCTCGCATGTTTTACCGTCATGCAGCGTAAAAGAAAGCATGACGTTTTCGCTCTGGTCGTCTATCAGCGTTAATGTATTCACCCGGCGATTAATATCTGCGTTTTTGAGTTCCTCTTCCTGAATGGCCGGAATGCTCTCAAGCATTTTTTTACTGACTCTATCCCGTGCTTTTTCATATTGTTGGCGAGCGTTGGGGGACAGGTGATGCTTCTGGTGCAGCCTGCTTTCCAGAGCGATCAGCAGATCTCTTAATTCCAGCGCCGTCAGAAAAAACAACGACTCTTTATTCCTCGGTTCTTTTATTTTTAATGCCAGCGCAATAAACTCATTCGCTTTGCGAATAACGCCCGTATTAACGCCTTTGATACTCATCGCCATAAAGGTTCTCCCTAACCAATTATTAATCAGGTAACTTAATTTGAATCAATATATAATTTTGAAATATATTCGGTGTATTATGTTATTAAAATAACATAATATGGAAAGTGTCGCGCTATATGAACGGATTCAAATAAGCGATTTTAAGGGCGAGTGTCCGAAACCGGACACTCGTTTGAACAATTATTGCTGGCGTAACTGCAAATCTAATGGTGTTTTGCTCGGCTCCCCGCCAATTTCACGCGCCAGTCTGGGCACCATATAACCGGATACCCGCGTCAGCAGTTCACGCATAATTCGCCGCGCTTCATCGTCGCTCACCATGAAATGCGCCGCGCCCTGAACTTTATCCAGCACATGCAGGTAGTAGGGCATGACGCCGGCGTCAAACAGCGCATTGCTGAGGTTTGCCAGCGTTTGCGCGTTATCGTTCACCCCGCGTAGCAGTACGCTCTGGTTGAGCAGGGTAACGCCCGCGTTGCGCAGCGTCGTCATGGCCTGACGGAACGTGTCGTCAATTTCGTTGGCGTGGTTGATGTGGTTCACCAGCAGAATTTGCAGAGAAGAGCGCGCAAAGCGGGCTGCCAGCCCATCCGTAATGCGCGCGGGGATCACGATCGGCAAACGACTGTGGATACGCAGCCGTTTGATGTGCGGGATCGTTTCCAGTTGCGTAAGCAACCAGTCCAGTTCGTGATCTTTCGCCATCAAAGGATCGCCGCCAGAGAAGATGATCTCATCCAGTTCAGGGTGTGCGGCGATGTAGTCCAGCGCGACCTGCCAGTTGCGTTTGTTGCCCTGATTATCCGCATACGGGAAGTGGCGACGGAAGCAGTAGCGGCAATTTACCGCGCATCCGCCTTTTACCAGCAGCAACGCACGGTTGCGGTATTTGTGCAGTAATCCGGGCACGACGCTGTGCTGCTCTTCCAGCGGGTCGGTGGAAAAACCGGGGGCGGTTACGAATTCGTCCTGTGAGGTAAGTACCTGACGCAGAAGCGGATCGTTGGGATTGCCTTTCTCCATACGCGCGATGAAAGATCGCGGTACGCGCAGGGCGAACAGGCGTTTGGCGTCGCGTCCGGCCAACAGTTTTTCATCTGCGTCTATATTCAAAAGATGCAGTAGTTCATCGGGATTGGTCACAACATCGGCAAGTTGCGCTAACCAATCTTCTCTGGATGGGGTATTTAGGGTTACAATATGCGCCATTTTGTGGCTTAGCTACCAGTTAACAATTTTCAGAGGGCCTTATGGCAACGTACTATAGCAACGATTTTCGTGCTGGTCTTAAAATCATGTTGGACGGCGAACCTTATGCGGTTGAAGCCAGCGAATTCGTTAAACCGGGTAAAGGCCAGGCATTCGCACGCGTTAAACTGCGCCGCCTGCTGACCGGCACTCGTGTAGAGAAAACCTTCAAATCCACCGACTCTGCTGAAGGTGCTGATGTTGTCGATATGAACCTGACTTACCTGTACAACGACGGTGAGTTCTGGCACTTCATGAACAACGAAACGTTCGAACAACTGTCTGCTGACGCCAAAGCGATCGGCGACAGCGCGAAATGGCTGCTGGATCAGGCTGAGTGCATCGTGACCCTGTGGAACGGCCAGCCGATCACCGTGACCCCGCCGAACTTTGTTGAACTGGAAATCGTAGATACCGATCCAGGCCTGAAAGGCGATACCGCAGGTACTGGCGGCAAACCGGCTACGCTGTCTACTGGCGCAGTGGTTAAAGTTCCGCTGTTCGTCCAGATTGGCGAAGTGATCAAAGTGGATACGCGCTCTGGCGAATACGTATCCCGCGTTAAATAAGACGCTGACATTAAGATTGATGACAACGTCTGAAATGCCCGATGGCGCAAGTTTATCGGGCCTACGGCGACTGCGTGACGCATGGGTATTACCGCCATCCGGTAAAACAGACGTGGAGTTTGTCAGCAATTTGCTAAGTTGAATTTATGGTGCGGCATTGAGCTGCGCCATACCTTTTCCCAGGGCAGGAATGATGAAACGTCTTATCAGTCTTGTAGCACTCATTCTTTTCACCGGCGCGTTGCTGACGGGGTGTAATACCGCGCGTGGCTTTGGTGAAGACATCAAACATCTCGGCAATTCTATCTCTCACGCTGCCAGCTAATTATTTCCAGGTGTCTTAAAAAATCGTCGAACGCCCGTCACATTGCGGGATCTTGTCTATGCTTAAGTGGCTATACACAAACAACATTGGCTAGAAAAGGAAGACGTTATGGTTAAGAAAACAATTGCAGCGATCTTTTCTGTTTTGGTGCTTTCTTCCGTGCTAACTGCGTGTAATACAACACGCGGCGTTGGGCAGGATATCTCTGAAGGCGGCAGCGCCATTTCAGGCGCCGCGACCAGAGCCCAGCAATAAATGTGAACGGTACGGCGTGGCGTCGTACCGTTAATTGATTTGCTCCGGTAAGGATAAAAACGGCGAGTAGCGATTATCCATATGCAATTTCATGCGGATATTGCGTTTGTAGGTGTAGACCGTTTTGCCGTGAATACCGAGCGCAGCCGCGATTGCGTTGTTTCCCGCACCTTCCATCCACATTGTCAGCACCTTTTCCTCCTGCGGCGTAAGCAGCGGCGTGGCGGTTTTTGGCGTGTCAGTAACAGACTGGGCAAGCAGCACGTCCTGAATATTCCGCGATAGCTCATGCAGCGTGGCCTGTTTCGATACTACGGCATGGACCTGATACAGCGGGTCGCTATCGGCCTGGTACTGTCCGCCGCCTGATTGCAGCAAAATTAAAGGTGTGGCTCCGCAGGCCATCAGGAGCGGCTCTGCTGGCTTAAAAGAGTGGCTGTAGTTGAAAAAACTATATAAGTCAGCGATAACCAGATGAGGTTTCCACTGGGAAATATGCTCTTTTGCCAGTAGCAAGTTATTCAACCCTGATACCAGGAACGAAGAATCAAATAAGCCAGAATGATTAAGCCAGGCCTCTATCCCCGTGCGGGTGAAATGGCAGCGGTCAATCACTAAAATTTTTAACATAAACTTTCCGCATCCAGAAGTAGGCGATGGCTTCCTGACTTCAGAAAGCGTCTCATCATAGAGAAGTCCGATGAGCGTCGAATGCGTGAACTGCGCTGCGAATTGCGCCCAATTCATGCTTTTGCAACGGCGGAAAATAAAAGGGTTGAATTTGATTTTTTCGCAGGCAAAAATGCTTTCTCACACCTCTGCTTTGCAGGACGACCTGCAAATGTATCTTTCACCGGGGACGGCCCCATTTTTCTGGAGCCAGATATGTCCTGGATAATTTTGTTCATTGCGGGTCTGCTTGAAGTCGTTTGGGCGGTCGGCCTGAAATATACTCACGGATTCAGTCGCCTGACGCCCAGCGTCATTACCATTGCGGCGATGATTGTCAGTATGGCGCTGTTGTCATGGGCGATGAAAACCTTACCGGTTGGCACGGCATACGCGGTCTGGACGGGCATCGGCGCGGTAGGGGCTGCCATCACCGGCATTTTGCTGCTTGGCGAATCCGCCAGTCCTGCGCGTCTGGCGAGCCTTGCGCTGATCGTAGCGGGGATTATTGGGCTGAAGCTCAGCGCTCACTAATCCTCCGGGAAAAGCGTTAAGCGCCGGGTTGTTTTACCCAGATTAATTTACTGACATCAAACCCTTCCCGGGTCGCGACGGCCAGCATCTGCTGCTTCATCTCTTCAGAGAGTGTCGGCGTGCGTGAGAGTATCCACAGGTAGTCGCGATCCGGGCCGCACACCAGCGCATGGCGGTACTCTCTGTCGATCGCAATGACGTTATACCCGCCGTAGAAGGGGCCGAAGAACGATACTTTCAGCGCGGCGCGGCTGGGGTCGCCCGTAAACCAGGCTTTCCCTTCTGTTTTCTGCCACATGCCCCTGTCCGGGTTGTAGCCTTTGTTGAGGACGTTCAGGCCACCGTCATCCCGCAGACTGTAGGTTGTCGTCACTTTTTCAAGACCGCTTTCAAAGCGGTGATCGAAACGCGCGATTTCATACCAGGTGCCCATGTAGCGTCTGGCATCAAAGTCAGTGACAACGGTAACGCCCCTGGGCGGGACAGGCGTGCTACACGCGACGACCAGAAACGCAGCGGTAACGGCGGCAACGACAGGCAGCAGGCGCATGGGATTTTCCTTAGCGGTTTTTTCTAAGTGTAGAACCTGGCGGGAAAAATAAGGGAGAAGGGGAAATAAAAAAGCGCCCTCTTATCGCGCAGATAAGAGGGCGTATGGCTTAGATTGTGAGGATGCCGATTGCCGTGACAACGGTCAGAATCGCCGCCAGACCGTAGAATACCCATTTTCCGCTTGGCACATGGATTTTCAGGTCATGCATCGCATGGTGCATACGGTGTAAACCGCACCACAGCGGCAGGACGATCATCAGGAACAGGAACGCGCGGCCAATGAAGCTCTGGGCGAACGCCAGTACGCGTTCATAGCTCAGCGCATCGCCCGGGAAAAGTCCCAGCGGCAGCAGAATACCCACCAACAGAACCATTACCGGCGCAATAATCGCGCCCCACATACCACCTGCACCGAACAGGCCCCAGAATACGGGTTCGTCAGAGCGTTTTGGATTTGGATTAATCATCCCGGACTCCTTACCAGTACAGGGCAACATACAGTATGACTACGGTGACAACCGCAGTAACAACCCAGAGACCTTTAATGATCGGCTCTGGCCCCATTTTTTCGTCTTTAACAATGATGTTGGCGGCTTTTGGCGCCAGCTCAAACCAGGTTTTGGTGTGCAGCAAGGCTGCCGCCAGGGCGATCAGGTTTAAGATCACCACTACCGGGTTTTGCAGGAAGCCAACGAAGCCCATCCAGGATTCCGCGCCATGTTTGAGGGCAAACAGGCCGAAAATCAGTTCAATGCTGAACCAGACTGCCGGAACCGCCGTGCCTTCGCGCAGCATGTAAAAGCGATAAAACGGCAGTTTTTTCCACCAGGTGGACGTCATTGGCCGCACATAGGCTTTGCGTTTAGTCGTCATGTTGCACTCCTTAGCGTGGTTTCAGGGTGGCGATAAGAAAGTCTTTCGAACTTTCTACTTTACCCTGCTGAATGGCCGCAGCCGGATCGACGTGTTTCGGACAGACTTCGGAGCAGTAGCCCACGAAGGTACAGGTCCATACGCCGTTCTGACCGTTTAACTGCGCCATACGCTCCTTCTTACCGTGGTCGCGGCTGTCTTCGTTATAACGATGCGCCAGCGTGATCGCAGCCGGGCCGATGAACTCAGGGTTCAGGCCGAATTGCGGGCACGCGGCGTAGCACAGACCACAGTTGATGCAACCGGAGAACTGGTGATACTTCGCCATCTGCGCCGGGGTCTGGGTATTTGGCCCCTGATCCGGCGTACGCGGGTTGCCGATGATGTACGGCTTGATCGCTTCCAGGCTCTCGATAAAGTGCGTCATATCGACGACCAGATCGCGTTCGATCGGGAAGTTCCCCAGGGCTTCAACCTTCATACCCTTGGTGTAATCACGCAGGAAGGTTTTGCACGCCAGTTTTGGCACGTTGTTGACCATCATGCCGCAAGAACCGCAGATCGCCATACGGCAGGACCAGCGGTAGCTCAGGTCCGGCGCCAGGTTATCTTTGATGTAGCCTAACGCATCCAGCAGCGACGTCGCTTCATCGTAAGGCACTTCGTAGAAAGCACTGTGCGGCGCGGTGTCGGTTTCCGGGTTATAGCGCACCACCTCAATTTTCAGGTTTTTCATCTCAGACATTACGCCTTCTCCTTCTTATCGGCGGCTTCCGCTTCAGCGCCATACACACGTTTTGCCGGTGGCAGAGTGGTGATTTTCACGTCGCTGTATTCCAGGCGAGTTGTGCCATCAGCATCGCGGAAGGCGAGGGTATGTTTGAGGAAGTTGACGTCGTCACGCTCGGTGCAGCCTTCGTCCAGACGCTGGTGAGCGCCGCGTGATTCTTTACGTGCCAGCGCGGAGTGCGCCATACATTCCGCTACGTTCAGACCATGACCCAGCTCGATGGTGTACAGCAGGTCGGTGTTGAATACGCTGGAGGTATCGGTGATACGAACGCGCTTGAAGCGTTCCTGCAACTCCGCCAGCTTATCCACGGTTTTCTGCATGAGTTCCGGCGTACGGTAGATACCGCAACCTTCTTCCATCGACAGGCCCATTTCATCGCGGATTTTCGCCCAGTTCTCGTTGCCTTCCTGGTTAACGAGGTCTTTCAGACGTTGTTCAACGCCCGCAACCTGCGCATCAAGCGCGGCGTCGTTAGCCGTGCCTGCAGTTGAGGCGCGTTCCATTGCTTGTTCGCCCGCCAGACGGCCAAAGACCACCAGTTCCGCCAGAGAGTTAGAACCCAGACGGTTAGCGCCGTGCAGACCCACAGAGGAGCACTCGCCAACGGCAAACAGACCTTTAATGCGGGTTTCGCAATTCTGATCGGTTTCGATGCCGCCCATGGTGTAGTGCGCGGTCGGACGAACCGGAATCGGCTCTTTAACCGGATCGACACCCACGTAGGCTTTCGCCAGTTCGCAGATGAACGGTAAACGTTCGAGCAGTTTTTTCTCGCCCAGATGACGCAGGTCGAGGTAAACCACATCGCCACGCGGTGTGGAAATGGTGTTGCCTTTGCGCCATTCGTGCCAGAACGCCTGAGACACTTTGTCTCGCGGCCCCAGTTCCATGTATTTGTTTTTCGGCTCGCCAAGCGGCGTTTCCGGGCCCATGCCGTAATCCTGCAAATAGCGGTAGCCGTTTTTGTTGACCAGAATACCGCCTTCACCACGGCAGCCTTCGGTCATCAGGATACCGGAACCCGGCAGACCGGTCGGGTGATACTGAACGAATTCCATATCACGCAGCGGTACGCCGTGGCCCAGCGCCATGCCCATACCGTCGCCGGTCACGATGCCGCCGTTGGTGTTGTAGCGATACACGCGGCCTGCGCCGCCGGTAGCCATCACCACCGCGTTGGCGCGGATCTGCACAAGCGTGCCTTCCATCATGTTCATGGCCACGAGGCCACGGGCATGACCGTCATCGACCAGGATATCCAGGACGAAGTGTTCATCAAAGCGTTGGATTTGTGGGAACTGCAAAGAGGTCTGGAACAGGGTATGCAGCATATGGAAGCCGGTTTTATCTGCGGCAAACCAGGTACGCTCAATTTTCATACCGCCGAAACGACGTACGTTGACGCTGCCGTCCGGGCGGCGGCTCCACGGGCAACCCCATTGCTCAAGTTGCGTCATTTCAGTTGGACAATGGTGGACAAAGTAATCCACGACATCCTGTTCACACAGCCAGTCTCCGCCCGCTACCGTATCATGAAAATGGTAGTCAAAGCTGTCATGATCCTGGGCGACAGCGGCTGAACCCCCTTCGGCAGCAACGGTGTGGCTGCGCATTGGGTACACTTTTGAGATCAGTGCGATTTTAGCGTTAGGATTCGCCTGCGCGGCAGCTATTGCAGCACGTAATCCCGCGCCACCGGCGCCTATAATGGCAAGATCGGCTTGAAAGGTTTGCACGACATTCCTCCAGATTGTTGTTATTTCGTCCCCGTACACCATCAGATTGAACTCCTGATTGATGCGGGTTGCGAACGCGTTTCCACTGCTCCTTTATAGGTACAACAGTATAGTCTTACGGATGTGAGGGAAATTTGACGTGTTCGATTTTTTTAGCGCATCAACGAGTCGATTTATCATTGATTCTGATTAATTTAATTACTAAACCACCTGGCTTCACTTTTTTTACTTTTCCGGCGGAGCGCATTATTCCCGCACAAAATTTGTTTCACTGGCGTGTTACGAGTAGACTTCGTGCCCTTGTCTTAAATCGGAGAAAGTACCATGAGCGAAACGGCAACCTGGCAGCCGAGCGCGTCCATTCCTAACCTGTTAAAACGTGCGGCAATTATGACGGAGATCCGTCGTTTCTTTGCCGATCGTGGAGTGCTGGAGGTTGAGACGCCCTGCATGAGCCAGGCGACGGTAACGGACATTCATCTGTTCCCGTTCGAAACGCGTTTCGTCGGCCCAGGCCACTCTCAGGGCATGAACCTTTATCTGATGACCAGCCCGGAATACCACATGAAACGCCTGCTGGTGGCGGGATGCGGCCCGGTTTTCCAGCTGTGCCGTAGCTTTCGCAACGAAGAGATGGGGCGTCATCACAACCCGGAATTCACCATGCTGGAGTGGTATCGTCCCCACTACGACATGTACCGTTTGATGAACGAAGTGGACGACCTGCTGCAACAGGTGCTGGAATGTCAACCTGCGGAGAGTCTTTCTTACCAGCAGGTGTTTCAGCGCCATCTGGAGATTGATCCGCTGTCTGCGGATAAAACTCAACTGCGTGAAGCGGCGGCGAAGCTGGATTTAAGCAATATCGCGGATACCGAAGAAGATCGCGATACGCTGCTGCAACTGCTGTTTACTATGGGCGTGGAACCGCACATTGGCAAAGAGAAGCCGACGTTTGTGTACCATTTTCCGGCAAGCCAGGCATCGCTGGCGCAAATCAGCACTGAAGACCATCGGGTGGCTGAACGCTTCGAGGTTTACTTCAAAGGTATTGAGCTGGCGAATGGTTTCCACGAACTGACGGATGCGCGCGAGCAGCAACAACGCTTCGAGCAGGATAACCGTAAGCGCGCCGCGCGAGGCTTACCGCAGCAGCCTATCGATAACAACCTGCTGGAGGCGCTGAAGGTGGGGATGCCTGACTGTTCCGGCGTGGCGCTGGGCGTGGATCGTCTGGTGATGCTGGCGCTGGGGGCGGAAAGCCTCGCTGAGGTTATCGCTTTTACCGTTGATCGGGCATAAATCCGAAAACCCCTCTTTTGCGAAACAAAATGGCGCAATGAGCGCCATTTTGTAGCACATTTTTTCAATTCCCCTCTTATAGCCACAATATAAGTCTGGATGTTTGATACCATTCAGGTATCAATTCTGTGTTGATTTTTATTGCTGACCTCTGCAAAGGGGCAGTGCAAACCGGTGAGCGCCGTTTAGCCAACGTGCCCAGAGTAAGGGATGGTTTCATGAACCAGACAATAAAGAAGATGAGCCTGGCTGGCCTCATCCTGATGATATTTACGTCCGTTTTTGGTTTTGCCAATAGCCCGTCGGCGTTTTATTTAATGGGGTATAGCGCGATCCCGTGGTATATCTTTTCTGCATTATTATTCTTTATTCCATTTGCCTTAATGATGGCTGAAATGGGTTCTGCTTATCGAAAAGAAGAAGGCGGAATCTATTCGTGGATGAATAATAGCGTTGGCCCGCGTTATGCGTTTATCGGCACTTTTATGTGGTTCTCCTCCTATGTTATCTGGATGGTGAGCACTGCGGCGAAAGTCTGGGTGCCTTTCTCTACGTTCTTGTTTGGTGCAGATATGACGCAGCACTGGCGGATCGCCGGGCTTGAACCGACGCAGGTTGTTGGTCTGCTCGCCGTCGGCTGGATGATTCTGGTGACCTGTATCGCATCAAAGGGAATTAATAAAATTGCGCGTATTACGGCAGTAGGGGGGATTGCCGTGATGTGTCTTAATTTAGTTTTGTTGTTAGTGAGTGTCGCTATTTTGTTATTAAATGGTGGGCATTTTGCGGAAAATATTAATTTTGTCTCCTCACCCAATCCCGGATATCAATCCGGCCTGGCCATGCTCTCATTTGTTGTTTTCGCTATTTTTGCCTACGGCGGAATTGAAGCGGTAGGCGGCCTGGTGGATAAAACAGAAAAGCCGGAAAAGAATTTTGCGAAAGGAATTGTTTTTGCGGCAATTGTTATTTCCGTTGGTTATTCGCTGGCGATATTTTTATGGGGTGTTAGCACCAACTGGCAACAGGTATTAAGTAATGGCTCCGTTAACCTCGGAAATATCACCTATATTCTGATGAAAAGCCTGGGGATGACGTTGGGTAACGCGCTGCATCTGTCGCCGGAAGCGGCAATGGCGACCGGCGTCTGGTTTGCGCGTATCACTGGCCTCTCCATGTTCCTTGCCTATACCGGCGCGTTCTTTACGCTGAGCTACTCGCCATTGAAGGCCATTATCCAGGGGACGCCAAAAGCGCTGTGGCCTGCGCCGATGACGACGCTGAACGCGGCAGGTATGCCAGCTACCGCAATGTGGATGCAGTGTCTGCTGGTGAGTCTGTTTATTCTGCTGGTCTCTTTTGGCGGTGATACCGCGTCGGCGTTCTACAACAAACTGACGCTGATGGCGAACGTGTCGATGACGTTGCCGTACCTGTTCCTCGCGCTGGCCTTCCCGTTCTTTAAGTCTCGCGAAGGCCTGGAACGGCCATTTGTGATCTTCAAAACCCATGTTTCTACGATGCTGGCAACGGGCGTGGTCGTGCTGGTGGTGACGTTTGCGAATGTGTTTACCATCATTCAGCCGGTGATTGAAGCCGGGGACTGGAATAGTGCGCTGTGGATGACCGGCGGCCCGATATTCTTCTCGCTGTTAGCGATGGCGATTTATCAGAACTACAGCCGCCGGATGGCGAAACAGCCTCGGTGGGCGGTGGAGTAATCTTTTTGCCGTTACCCGGCCTACGCGTTCATTGCTGTTCTGTAGGCCGGATAAGGCGAAGCCGCTATCCGGCATTATTACGGCTTACAAACTTCCCGCCGGGCGACTTTTCCTGGCGGCGGATGTCAGCGTTCTTCCAGTCTGCCTGCCATTCAGGCTTTCCAGGCGCATCTGGAACGGCGGGAATGGCATATCAATACCGTGCTCATGGAAGCCCGCCAGAATCAACTGGTGGATTTCATGGCGCAACGGCATACGGTGCCCCATCTCTGCGGCATAGATACGCAGTTCGAAGATCTGAATCCCCTGTTGCAGGTCAACCAGGAATACTTCCGGCGCCGGGTTGTCAATCACCAGTGAACAGCGGTGCGCCGCAGTCAGCAGAATTTGCGTCACCTCTTCGCTGTTAGCGTCTGACGGCGCCGGGATGGTCAGCACCACACGCGTTACCGAATCAGACAGCGACCAGTTGATAAACTGCTCGGTGATGAACGCTTTGTTCGGCACGATAATCTCTTTACGGTCCCAGTCGCTGATGGTGGTGGCGCGGGTGTTGATTTTGGTCACGCTGCCGGTAAGGTCGCGAATGGTCACCGTATCGCCAATACGAATCGGCTTTTCGAACAGGATGATTAAGCCGGAAATAAAGTTGGCGAAGATCTCCTGTAAACCAAAGCCCAGACCGACACCGAGCGCGGCGACCAGCCATTGTAACTTCGACCATTCAATGCCAATCATCGAGAAACCGACCAGCCCGCCAATCAGCATCAACAGATACTTGGTGATGGTGGTGATGGCGTAGCCGGTGCCGGGCGTCAGATCCAGATGCTGCAAGAGCGCCAGCTCCAGCAGTGCGGGCAGGTTACGCACCAGTTGCGTGGTGATGATAAACACCAGGATCGCAATCAACACCGCGCCCAGCGTAATCGGCTCCAGACTTTCAACCCCTTGCACCGTGGAGGTGACATCCCACAGCGAGATATTCTCCAGGAAGCCAAAGGCGGAATGGATTTCCGACCACAGCACAATGACCGACAGCAGGGCGATAAGCATCAGGATAGAACGTACCAGGCGCAGCGACTGGGCGCTGATGGCGTCGAGATCCACTTCGCTTTCATCCACTTCGACGGCCCCTTCGAGGCTGGTGGAGTGGGCGGGTTCTTCTTCACCGCGCGCACGTTGCGCCAGCATTTCGGCCCGGCGATGCTTAGCGCGATCGAACGCCAGACGGCGACGCTGAATCAGCATCCAGCGGCGAATGACGTGATAGATAACCAGCAGCAGGAACCAGATGGCAACGGAGGTCTCCAGTCGTGCCAGCAGCGCCTGCGCGGTGGCCAGATAGCCGACAGCGGCCGCAAGGATCGCAATGAGCGGCGCGCCCATCAGCAGGTTCCAGAGCATACTGTTGACCATATTGTCGCCGCTGCCCTCTTTATCGAGGTACAGCGGGATACCGGCGCGCTTCAGGCTCAGCGTGACAATCGCGAGCGCGCCGCAAATCAGGATGAAGCAGAGACGCCCCAGCGACGCGGAGAACTCCCGATCGTTAAGATTATCAAACATAATCAGCGCCATAATGAGCGGGACAATCAGCCCGATGCTCATCAGGTAATAGCGCATGGCGCGCGCGACACGGTTTCGGGGCCAGCCAAAATGCGCCACAAACAGACCGTTAGGGCGGGCAAAGGTGGCGCAAATCATGACGACCCACAGCAGCGGAACCGTTGCTGTCACTCCGTCGCCGATGGCGACGGCCAGAGGATAAGGCCATGCCTCCTGCAACCCATAGCCCAGCGTGGCCCACAGTACGGGCAGCGGGGAGGCGACCAGAATCGACCAGAACACGGTGCGCAGCGTCAGCCAGAAGTGATCCTGCGTGACTTTCCCGACGCGGGAGGATGAACGCTCCAGAAAACGGGTGAAATGTTTGCGCGAATAGAGACTAAAACCAACCAGCACCAGCGCGCCAAACAGCGGCAGCAACGTCTCCTTGCTGGTAAGCATCATGATGCTGGCTTTGCCGAGCTGATTGAACGTATCCAGTGAGATCAGTCGACGCAGATCCTGAACGAGGCTGATAGGCCACGAGAGCGACATCGGACTCACGTCAGACGTCCAGAACAGGTAACGGTGAGTGGCTTCGTTGACCTCTTTCAGCGCGTCTTCCAGTTGACTATTGGACACTTTCAGCTTGGTGAGTTCGAGGATCAGCGTATCACCGCCCTGCAACAGTGAATTCAGCAGCTCGCGTTGGGTACGCAGTTGGGCGTCAAGAATGCGGCTCTGCTCAGAGGTCAGCGTTTGACCGCCGTCCTGGCGAATCTGACGTAGTTGCGGTTGTTTGTTGAGCAGGTCTTCGTAGCGCATACGGTGTACGCGCAGTTGCGCCATTTCGGTATCTAACTGCTGCGGCTTGGGCATTTCCGGGAGACGCGATACCTGTGCGCGCAGGGCTTCCCCCAGCATATTCGATACGCCTAACCACTGCGACTGTTCCCGCAGGGTGTTCAGGGCCTGACGAACCTGTAGCGTCTGGCTGGTGGCCTGGCGTTGCTGTGAGGCCACCAGATCCATGCGTTGCGCCTGCTGGTTAAGCGCCTGCGACAGCTCGCGGTTCACCTTGAACTGTTCGATAATGCCCGGCGGCAGGTCAGCGCTGTTTTCCGCCAGCAGTTCGGTGCTTTCCAGCGCTCGCTCTGCTTCTCGTTGGCGCTGGCTGTTTAATTGATTGCGTAATGCCTGCAACCAGGCATCCAGCTGTTGGCTCTGTTTTTCCGCCAGTTCGGAGCGCATTCGCGCCAGTTCCTGACGGTTATTCGCCGAAAGCTGCGCCAGTTCCAGCTCATCAACCTGCGCTTTGAGTCTGGCGGATTCGGCCTGCATACTCAGATTTTGCGCCTGGTTGAGCGGGGAGTTGCCGCTGGCGGTGCCAATGCGCCGCTCAATCTCATTTAACTGGCGACGGGTATCCGTTTGCTGTTGTGGAAGCTGGCTTAACGAATCGGCGATTTCACGAGCGCGCTCTCGCTCCTGCTGGGCCTGACGGCTTTTATCCAGCAACTGGCTGCTGACCTGGAGGATCTCCTGGCTTAGCGCATCGGTGGACATGCCTGGCGGCACGCTGCGCGGTTCATCGCGCAAGTTATTGAGCTGTGCGCGTAGCGTCGCGGACAGCTTAGGGAAATTGTCGATAACTTGCTGATATTGTTCGGCGCGCTCAAGAGAACCTTTTCGTTCCTCAAGCGCGTTCAGCGCGGACTGGAGGGCCTCTACGGCCTCTGGCTGAGCGGGTTTTGCCGCTTTAGCCTGCTCCAGTTCCTGGGCAATCAGTTTGGCGTCGGGGGCCGTCGCAGCGTACGCCCCCAGGCTGAGGCACCAGGCCATCAGAAAAGTGATAATCAGGCGCACAGCAGCGATCCTTTATTTAACTTTCGTCTTTCTTGTCGTCAACCAGCGGGCTGGCGTCGTGTTCGGCGTTGATCTCTTCTTCCGGCAGCGGCGCGGGTTCCGCTTCAGGGGTCACGAAGAGTTCGGTAGAAACGGCCAGCGGCTGACCGATTTTGGTCACTGACAGGCTTTGCAGCTGTTCAGCCAGCGTGACTTTACCCGGCGCAAACAGGTTGATCACGGTTGAACCCAGTTTGAAACGGCCCATCTCCTGACCTTTCAACAGCGCCACAGACCCTTCGCTTTCCCCTTCCGGCCAGGTCCAGCGTTTGATCACGCCTTCACGCGGCGGCGTAATGGTTCCCGCCCAGACGGTTTCGATGCTGCCGACAATGGTCGCCCCGACCAGAATTTGCGCCATTGGGCCAAACTCCGTGTCAAACAGGCAGATCACGCGTTCGTTACGGGCAAACAGGTTTGGCACGTTTTGCGCGGTCAGGTGATTCACCGAGAACAGATCGCCCGGTACGTAGATCATCTCGCGCAGGATGCCGTTGCACGGCATGTGTACGCGGTGGTAGTCGCGCGGAGAGAGGTAGGTGGTGACAAACGAGCCGTTGCGGAACAGGTCCGCCATCAGGTAGTTACCTGCCAGCAGCGCTTCCAGGCTGTAGTTGTGACCTTTCGCTTGCAGGATTTTATCTTCTTCGATTTTACCTGACTGGCTGATCACGCCGTCAGCCGGCATTACCAGTACGTTTGGATCGGTATTCACCGGACGGACGTCGTCACGCAGCGGACGAACAAAGAAATCGTTAAAGGTGCGATAGCTGGCGGTATCCGGCTTCTGCGCCTCTTTCATATCGACCTTGTAGTATTTCACGAACAGATCGATAACCAGTTTGGTCAGCCAGCCCGCTCGTTTTCTCGCGCCCCAGCCCGCCAGGCGAGTGAGCCATAGTTTCGGCAGAATGTATTGTAGCGAAAGTTTAAATGAGTTTAACAAGGTAGCCTCCAGGCCATTGTTGTTCCTGAACCGGCATTGACGCCGGCATCCTGAAAAAAGGGGACGATTCTAGCGATGCTTAGCGTAGTTGTCAGTCGTCCATATCAGAAAAGTTTTTACGTGTTTTTACCTGTGCCATGCTTTCCAGAATGCGGTGATAATTTTCGAAACGGGTTTCTGCAATTTTACCGTCTTCTACCGCTTCACGGATGGCGCAACCTGGGTCGGTATCATGCTTGCAGTCGCGATATTTGCAATGGCCCAGGTAGTCATGAAATTCGACAAATCCGTGGGTGATTTGTTCCGGTTCGAGATGCCAGAGGCCAAATTCGCGTACCCCGGGGGAGTCAATCACATCGCCGCCGTGCGGGAAGTGATACAGGCGCGCGGCGGTCGTGGTGTGCTGCCCCAGACCGGAGTTATCCGACACATCATTGGTGAGGATCGCTTCTTGCAGGCCCAGAAGGGCGTTCAACAGGCTCGATTTTCCAACGCCAGACTGCCCGGCAAAGATGCTGATACGGCCGGTTAGCGCCTCTTCTAATGGTTTGAGGCCATCTTGCGTATGGCTGGATACCATCAACACGCGATAGCCGATGTCGCGATAGATATCCATCTGCTCATTAACGAAGTCCATCCCTTCGTCATCCAGCAGATCGATTTTATTGAGCACGATGATCGGTTCAACCTGCAACGTTTCGCAGGCCACCAGGTAGCGGTCGATAATATTGAGTGACAGCTCCGGCAAAATGGCGGAGACAATGACGATTTGGTTGATATTGGCGGCAATAGGCTTCACGCCGTCGTAGAAATCCGGGCGCGTTAGCACGGAGGTGCGTTCGTGTACGGCTTCGACGATCCCTTTGACGTTAACGC
Organism: Citrobacter sp. CK191; assembly: GCF_030333435.1. NCBI lineage: Bacteria > Pseudomonadati > Pseudomonadota > Gammaproteobacteria > Enterobacterales > Enterobacteriaceae > Citrobacter > Citrobacter sp. CK191. The sequence continues at coordinate 212,777 of NZ_JAOWFX010000034.1, forward strand.
CTTCAGCCGCCGCTTTACCCGGACGCCAGACGACGCGATCGCCGGTGACCAGCGAACGGATCGTGCGACGGATGTTGCAGCGGTGAATCTCGCCATTGGCGGATTCTACGTCGGCATGCATGCCAAAGCGGCTAATGACGATACCTTCAGCGGTCTCGCCGAACAGGTTGTCATCGAAGTCTGCCTTCTCCGTGGACGTTTTTAGACGACGCTGATGATTGGCTTTCACGCGGCGCTGTTGGCCTTTGGAGAGTTTATTTTTACTCAATCGTACTGGCTCCTGGTCGCCCGCAATGGGCAAAACATCTATGATACACGCTATTTTAGATGAATATAGTCACACTGACTGTGACCTCTGAAGGGTGGAAAATAGCATGAGTGCCAATGAAAACAACCTCATTTGGATAGATCTTGAGATGACCGGCCTGGATCCCGAGCGCGATCGCATTATTGAGATCGCGACGCTGGTGACCGATGCCAACCTGAATATCCTGGCGGAAGGGCCGACGATTGCGGTGCATCAGTCTGCTGAACAACTGGCGTTAATGGATGACTGGAACGTGCGTACTCATACCGGAAGTGGTCTGGTGGAGCGGGTAAAAGCCAGCACGTTTGACGATCGCGCCGCAGAACTGGCGACCATTGAATTTTTAAAAGAGTGGGTTCCGGCAGGTAAATCACCGATTTGTGGCAACAGCATCGGCCAGGATCGCCGTTTTCTGTTTAAGTACATGCCTGAACTGGAAGCCTATTTCCACTATCGCTATCTGGATGTGAGTACGCTGAAAGAGCTGGCGCGTCGCTGGAAGCCGGAAATCCTTGCCGGTTTTACCAAGCAGGGGACGCACCAGGCAATGGATGATATTCGCGAGTCGGTGGCGGAGCTGGCTTATTACCGCGAGAATTTTATTAAGCTGTAAACGGCGTGTTTGCCGGATGGCGAAGCGAAGCGTCTTATCCGGCTTACGATTTGCCTGCCGGGTGTGCTTGCGGCGGGGTGAATTTGGCGCTAAATTGTACGCTTTGCTGATAAATTCAACACTCAGAACGAAAACGGAAAAAATTGCGTTTTAGGGGGTTGCAGCAGAAAGGATTTCTCGTATAATGCGCCTCCCGTAACGACGCAGAAATGCGAATTACGACAGCAACAAATTTAATCACAGAATTTCAGATAACAGTCTGAAAAACGAAGATTAAGCGGGAATAGCTCAGTTGGTAGAGCACGACCTTGCCAAGGTCGGGGTCGCGAGTTCGAGTCTCGTTTCCCGCTCCAAAATTTGAAAGCAACACCAGATACCCAATCGCAGGATTTCAGGCAACGGTCTGAAAGACGAAGATTAAGCGGGAATAGCTCAGTTGGTAGAGCACGACCTTGCCAAGGTCGGGGTCGCGAGTTCGAGTCTCGTTTCCCGCTCCAAAATTTGAAAGTATCAGCAGATACGCACCACCCAATCGCAGGATTTCAGGCAGCGGCCTGGAAGACGAAGATTAAGCGGGAATAGCTCAGTTGGTAGAGCACGACCTTGCCAAGGTCGGGGTCGCGAGTTCGAGTCTCGTTTCCCGCTCCAAATTCTTATCTCCATAAAATTATCCACAGCGTATTTTCACGTTGGGGACCTTTTATTTTGCCTCTGAAACACTCTTGTAAACAGACTTATCCACAGGTCCAGGCATTATTCCTGGAATACAAAAAACTTCGCATGGTGAATAGTAACTTTGTAACTTATTGAAATTGATAAATTAATTATCATTTCGAAATGTTAATGCGATCACTTGACGATTTTTTCCCTCTTGAATCGCAATGTCTTTTTATTTTTATACACAAGCTGTGGATGACTCAGGCGTCGCGCGGCAGTCCCTTTTCAATGACCCTGACCAGGCGTTGTTTCTTCGGTAATTGCACCTCCACCACGCAGGTATTTCGCTTCTCAATTTGCTGCGCAATCGCCCACTCTATGTGTTCATCGAGAAGTGGGTGCTCACCCCGGCGACTTTCCAGGGCGGTAATCACGGCGTTATCCCAGGGCGCATTGCCTAACGCGACGGCAATATTTCGCAGCCAGCGTAAGTGACCAATGCGGCGAATCGCCGATCCTTCCGTAACTTTTAAAAACCAGGCTTCGCTCCAGCCAAACAGTTCAATCAGCTCTGGCGCGTGAAGATGCTTGCGGGGACTGAAATCTTCTTCATCGGTCAGTTGCGAGTAGCGGTTCCACGGGCAGATAAGCTGACAATCGTCGCAGCCGTAAATCCGGTTGCCCATTAATGGCCGAAGCGCTTCTGGTATCGCCCCCTCCAGCTCAATCGTGAGATAGGAGATGCAGCGGCGCGCATCCACCATGTAAGGCTCGACGATTGCGCCGGTCGGGCAGATGGTCAGACAGGCAACGCATTTCCCGCAGCCTTCTTCAACTGGCGTATCAATGGGGAGAGGCAAATCAATTAACAATTCCCCCAGGAAAAAGAACGAACCGGCTTCGCGGTTAAGGATTAGTGAGTGCTTACCTGTCCAGCCAAGCCCGGCTTTTTCAGCCAGCGGACGTTCCAGAATGGGCGCAGAATCGACAAACGGTCTAAAATTCAGCGAAACGCAGTGCTGCTGAATCCTCTCGCCGAGTTTTTTGAGACGGTTACGTAACAGCTTATGGTAGTCACGGCCCAGCGCATAACGGCTGACGTAGCCCAGAGAGGGATTTTTTAGGGTACTGGCGAAAGCGGCATTGGCAGGCAGATAATTCATGCGCACACTGATGACGCGTAGCGTGCCGGGCAATAATTCGTGAGGGCGGGCGCGCATCATTCCGTGGCGAGCCATCCAGTCCATTTCGCCGTGGTATTGTTTATCCAGCCATGCCTGTAATTTGGGTTCGCTGGCGCTGAGATCGGTATCGGTAATACCGACCTGCTGAAAGCCCAGTTCCAGCCCCCACTGTTTAATATTTTGCGCTAACTGATTGAGATCGAGGGGCTCTGACATGACGGACCATACAATGAAGAAAAACCCCGCAAGTATACCACACTCCATCTGGCCCGCCGATGAGATCAAACGGGCGGAACGCGAGGCGGCGGACAGCTTAGGGCTGACGCTGTATGAGCTGATGCTGCGGGCGGGGGAAGCCGCATTTCAGGTTGCACGCGACGCGTACCCCGATTCCCGGCGCTGGCTGGTGCTTTGCGGTCACGGTAATAATGGCGGCGACGGCTACGTGGTGGCGAGGCTGGCGAAAGCCGCAGGTATTGAGGTGACGCTACTGGCGCAGGAGAGCGATAAGCCGCTTCCTGAAGAGGCAGCGCAGGCGCGCGAGGCGTGGCTCAATGCCGGGGGCGTCATTCATGCGTCGGATATCATCTGGCCGGATCATATTGATGTGATTATTGACGCCCTGCTGGGGACCGGCCTGACGCAGGCTCCGCGCACCTCCCTCTCTACGCTTATTGAACGAGCGAACAGCCATCCAGCGCCGGTGGTGGCTATTGATATCCCTTCCGGTTTGCTGGCGCAAACGGGCGCCACGCCTGGAGCGGTGATGAATGTCGCGCATACCGTTACCTTCGTTGCGCTGAAACCCGGTTTACTGACGGGCAAGGCGCGGGATGTCGTGGGAGCGCTGCACTTTGACGCGCTGGGGCTGGAAAGCTGGCTGGCAAGACAAGAAGTTCGTATCCAGCGCTTTGCGGCTTCGCAACTTTCCCACTGGCTGACACCACGCCGCCCGACGTCGCATAAAGGCGATCATGGTAGGCTGGTCATTATTGGCGGCGACCACGGGACGGCGGGAGCGATACGTATGACCGGCGAAGCGGCGCTGCGTGCCGGTGCAGGATTAGTGCGGGTGCTGACGCGCAGCGAAAATATCGCGCCGTTGCTGACCGCCCGTCCCGAACTGATGGTGCATGAACTGACGCCTCAATCTCTCGATGACAGTCTGCAATGGGCGGACGTGGTGGTGATCGGCCCCGGGCTCGGACAGCAGGAATGGGGTAAAAAAGCGCTACAGAAAGCTGAGAATTTTCGCAAACCGATGCTCTGGGATGCGGATGCGCTGAACCTGCTGGCAATCAATCCCGATAAACGTCACAATCGCGTGATCACGCCGCATCCGGGGGAAGCCGCGCGGCTACTGGGTTGTTCTGTCGCAGAAATTGAAAGTGATCGCTTACTTTCAGCACGTCGTCTGGTAAAACGGTATGGTGGCGTGGCGGTGCTGAAAGGTGCGGGAACGGTCGTCGCCGCCCAATCGCATGCGTTGGGCATTATTGATGCCGGTAACGCCGGGATGGCCAGCGGTGGAATGGGCGATGTGCTTTCCGGCATTATTGGCGCATTGCTTGGACAGAAGTTTTCCCCGTATGATGCAGCGTGTGCGGGATGTGTTGCCCACGGTGCGGCGGCGGATGTTTTAGCGGCGCGTTATGGCGCCCGCGGCATGCTGGCAACCGATCTCTTTTCTACGCTACAGCGTATTGTTAACCCTGATGTGATTGACGTAAACCATGATGAATCGAGTAATTCCGCTACCTGACGAGCAGGCGACTTTAGACCTGGGACTACGCGTAGCGAAAGCCTGTGACGGTGCGACCGTCATCTATTTGTACGGCGACCTGGGGGCGGGAAAAACCACCTTCAGCCGGGGATTTCTACAGGCGTTGGGCCACAAAGGCAATGTGAAAAGCCCGACCTACACGCTGGTTGAACCCTATACGCTCGATAACTTAATGGTGTATCACTTCGATTTATACCGACTTGCGGACCCTGAGGAGCTGGAATTTATGGGGATCCGTGATTATTTTGCCAACGATGCCATTTGCCTGGTGGAATGGCCGCAACAAGGTAAAGGTGTACTGCCTGACCCGGATGTCGAAATACACATAGATTACCAGGCGCAAGGTCGTGAGGCGCGCATTAGTGCTGTCTCCTCATCAGGTGATTTGTTGCTGGCGCGTTTGGCCGGTTAACCTTAAGGGTGGCGGGATGATTTATCGCATCAGAAATTGGGTGGTGGCAACGCTGGTCCTGCTGTGCGCGCAGGCGGGGGCCGCCAGCCTCTCCGATATTCAGGTATCTAACGGCGATCGGCAGGCGCGGATTACGTTCAGTTTTATCGGCGATCCTGATTACGCGTTTTCGCAAGAAGGTAAACGTACCGTCGCGCTGGATATCAAACAGACCGGCGTGATTCAGGGACTGCCGTTGCAGTTTAGCGGCAACAACCTGGTAAAAGCGATTCGCTCCGGTACGGCGAAAGACGCGCAGTCGCTGCGGTTGGTTGTCGATCTGACGGAGAACGGTAAAACCGAGGCCGTGAAACGACAGAGCGGCGGTAACTATACCGTGGTCTTTACCATCAACGCCGATACGCCTCCGCCGCCACCTCCACCGCCTGTCGTCGCAAAACGCGTTGAGACGCCGGTGGTTGCTCCGCGTCCGACTGAACCTGCGCGAAATCCGTTTAAAACAAACCAGGATCGCGCTACCGCTGTCACCAGCAGCAATACGGTAACGCGCCCGGCAGCGCGGGCGACATCCAGTAACGGCGACAAAGTGGTGATTGCCATTGATGCCGGTCACGGCGGGCAAGACCCCGGCGCTATTGGCCCCGGTGGGACGCGGGAGAAAAACGTGACGATTGCTATCGCCCGTAAGCTGCGCACGCTGTTGAATAACGATCCGATGTTCAAAGGCGTATTGACCCGCGACGGGGATTATTTCATCTCCGTGATGGGGCGCTCCGACGTGGCGCGTAAGCAGAACGCCAATTTCCTCGTCTCCATTCATGCGGATGCCGCGCCAAACCGCAACGCGACGGGCGCTTCGGTATGGGTGCTGTCAAACCGTCGCGCCAACAGCGAAATGGCGAACTGGCTGGAAGAACATGAGAAGCAGTCTGAGCTACTGGGCGGCGCGGGCGATGTGCTGGCGAACAGTCAGGCTGACCCCTACTTAAGCCAGGCGGTGCTGGATTTGCAATTCGGTCATTCCCAGCGCGTAGGGTATGATGTGGCGACAAACATGTTAGGTCAGTTGCAGCGCATTGGTTCGCTGCATAAGCGTCGCCCTGAACACGCCAGCCTCGGCGTGTTGCGTTCCCCGGATATCCCCTCGGTGCTGGTTGAAACGGGCTTTATCAGCAACAGCGGCGAAGAACGTTTGCTGGCAAGCGATGCTTATCAGCAGCAGCTGGCAGAGGCGATTTACCAAGGGTTGCGTAACTACTTCCAGGCGCATCCGGTGCAATCCGGGCCGCAGAGCGCTCCGGCGCAAACGGCCAGCGCGGTGTCGCCGGGCGAGTCGTTGATTAACTAAGGATTTTACATGCCGATTCAGGTTCTACCGCCGCAACTGGCGAACCAAATTGCCGCAGGTGAGGTGGTAGAGCGACCTGCGTCGGTTGTGAAAGAACTGGTGGAAAACAGCCTTGATGCAGGGGCGACGCGGATCGATATTGATATCGAACGCGGCGGCGCAAAGCTTATTCGTATTCGCGATAATGGCTGCGGAATTAAAAAAGACGAGCTGGCGCTGGCGCTGGCTCGCCATGCCACCAGTAAAATCGCCTCGCTTGACGATCTCGAAGCGATTATCAGCCTCGGATTTCGCGGCGAAGCGCTGGCAAGTATCAGCTCGGTTTCGCGTTTAACCCTCACGTCACGTACCGCGGAACAGGCGGAAGCCTGGCAGGCCTATGCCGAAGGGCGTGATATGGACGTGACGGTAAAACCGGCGGCGCATCCAGTCGGCACCACGCTGGAGGTGCTGGACTTGTTCTACAACACGCCGGCACGGCGCAAGTTTATGCGCACCGAGAAAACCGAGTTCAACCACATTGACGAAATTATCCGCCGCATTGCGCTGGCGCGCTTCGACGTCACCCTTAATTTGTCGCACAACGGTAAAATGGTGCGCCAGTACCGCGCGGTTGCGCAGGACGGGCAGAAGGAACGTCGATTAGGCGCGATTTGCGGCGCACCGTTTCTGGAACAGGCGCTGGCGATTGAATGGCAGCACGGCGATCTGACGCTGCGCGGCTGGGTGGCCGATCCTCACCATACTACGGCGGCGCTGGCGGAAATCCAGTACTGCTACGTGAACGGCCGCATGATGCGCGACCGGTTAATCAATCATGCGATTCGTCAGGCCTGTGAAGACAAACTGGGCGGCGATCGGCAACCGGCATTTGTGCTGTATCTGGAGATTGACCCGCATCAGGTGGATGTGAACGTGCATCCGGCGAAACATGAGGTGCGTTTCCACCAGTCGCGGCTGGTGCATGATTTCATCTATCAGGGCGTATTGAGCGTGCTACAGCAGCAGCTTGATGCGCCGTTGTCGCTGGCGGAAGAAGATCCTGCGCCGCGTCATATCCCGGAAAACCGCGTGGCGGCCGGGCGTAATCATTTCGCTGAACCGGCCTCTGCGCGGGAACCCGTCGCGCCGCGCTATTCCACGTCGTCAGGGGCAACCGGCGAACGTCAGCCTGCTGCCAGTTGGCCGCATGCCCAGCCGGGCTACCAGAAACAGCAGGGCGAAGTGTACCGCCAGCTGTTACAGACGCCCGCTCCGCGACAACCGGCGCTTGCACCGGAAGCAGAAACGGCAGCGCCGTCACTGGCAGGGCATAGCCAAAGTTTCGGTCGCGTGCTGACTATTGTCGGCGCGGATTGCGCATTGCTTGAGCGTGACGGCAATATCCACCTGCTGGCGCTGCCCGTGGCGGAACGCTGGCTGCGTCAGGCCCAACTGACGCCGGGGCAGACGCCGGTCTGCGCCCAGCCGTTGTTGATTCCGCTGCGCTTAAAAGTGTCGGCGGAGGAGAAATCCGCGCTGGAAAAAGCGCAAACACCACTGACGGATCTGGGGATTGAATTCCAGTCAGATGCGCAGCATGTGACCATTCGTGCAGTGCCTTTACCCTTACGCCAACAAAATTTACAAATCTTGATTCCTGAACTGATAGGCTACCTCGCGCAGCAGTCAGCGTTTGACGCGGGCAATATTGCACAATGGATTGCGCGGAATTTGATGAGTGAACATCCGCAGTGGACGATGGCGCAGGCCATTACGCTGTTGGCTGATGTAGAGCGGTTATGTCCGCAGCTCGTGAAGGCGCCGCCGGGTGGTCTGTTACAACCTGTTGATTTACATTCGGTGATGAACGCCCTGAAACATGAGTGATGTAAGTAAGGCGAGCCTGCCAAAGGCGATTTTTTTGATGGGGCCGACGGCCTCCGGCAAGACAGCGTTAGCAATTGAATTGCGTAAAGTTTTGCCTGTAGAGTTGATAAGCGTTGATTCCGCCCTTATTTATCGGGGGATGGACATCGGTACGGCGAAGCCGACAGCTTCAGAGTTAAAGGCCGCTCCGCACCGATTGCTGGATATTCTCGATCCGGCGCAAGCGTACTCAGCAGCGGATTTTCGTCGCGATGCGTTAGCGGAAATGGCGGAGATTACTGCGGCGGGGCGTATTCCGCTGTTAGTGGGCGGCACCATGTTGTATTTCAAGGCGTTGCTGGAGGGACTTTCGCCCTTACCGTCGGCGGAACCCGAAATCAGAGCCCGAATTGAGCAACAGGCGGCAGAGCAGGGATGGGATGCGTTGCACCGACAGCTTCAGGATATTGATCCGGTCGCTGCCGCACGGATTCATCCAAATGATCCGCAAAGACTTTCCCGGGCACTGGAAGTTTTTTTCATTTCGGGTAAAACTTTAACGGAACTGACGCAAACGTCAGGAGACGCTCTACCGTATCAGGTGCATCAGTTCGCCATCGCCCCGGCGAGCCGTGAACTGCTCCATCAGCGAATTGAGCAGCGTTTTCATCAGATGTTGGCTTCAGGTTTTGAAGCAGAAGTTCGGGCGCTTTTTGCCCGTGGAGATTTGCATACGGACTTGCCTTCCATTCGTTGTGTGGGATACCGCCAGATGTGGTCATACATTGAAGGCGAAATTTCATATGATGAAATGGTTTATAGAGGTGTTTGCGCCACGAGGCAGTTGGCGAAGCGTCAGGTAACCTGGTTGCGTGGTTGGGAAGGAGTACGCTGGCTTGACAGTGAAAAGCCTGACCAGGCGCGAAACGAAGTATTGCAGGTTGTTGGTGCTATCGCGAACTGAATGTGTACAATTGAGACGTATCGTGCGCAATTTTTCAGAATCGAAAGGTTCAAAGTACAAATAAGCATATAAGGAAAAGAGAGAATGGCTAAGGGGCAATCTTTACAAGATCCGTTCCTGAACGCACTGCGTCGGGAACGTGTTCCAGTTTCTATTTATTTGGTGAATGGTATTAAGCTGCAAGGTCAAATCGAGTCTTTTGATCAATTCGTGATCCTGTTGAAAAACACGGTCAGCCAGATGGTTTACAAGCACGCGATTTCTACTGTTGTCCCGTCTCGCCCGGTTTCTCATCACAGTAACAATGCCGGTGGCGGCACCAGCAGTAACTACCATCACGGTAGCAGCGCGCAGGGTACTTCTGCGCAACAGGACAGCGAAGAAACCGAATAAGGTTTTGGCTGTTTTACACACGGGGAGCCAGGGAACCTGCGTTCCCCGCTGATATATATCGAGGGGTTGACGCTTGTTTGACCGTTATGATGCCGGTGAGCAGGCGGTACTGGTACACATCTATTTTTCGCAAGACAAAGATATGGAAGACCTCCAGGAGTTTGAGTCTCTGGTCTCTTCCGCCGGTGTCGAAGCAATGCAGGTGATTACCGGTAGCCGTAAAGCACCGCACCCGAAGTACTTTGTAGGTGAAGGTAAGGCAGTTGAAATTGCGGAAGCCGTGAAAGCGTCTAACGCTGCGGTCGTGCTTTTCGATCATGCTTTAAGCCCGGCCCAGGAGCGTAACCTGGAACGTTTGTGTGAATGTCGCGTGATCGACAGAACCGGTCTTATTTTAGATATTTTTGCTCAGCGTGCACGTACCCACGAAGGTAAGTTGCAGGTTGAACTGGCGCAACTGCGTCATCTGGCCACGCGTCTGGTTCGTGGCTGGACCCACCTTGAAAGGCAGAAAGGCGGGATTGGTTTGCGCGGTCCGGGTGAAACCCAGCTCGAAACCGACCGTCGTTTGCTGCGTAATCGTATTGTACAAATACAGTCGCGCCTGGAGAAAGTTGAGAAGCAACGTGAGCAGGGGCGGCAGTCGCGTATAAAAGCGGATGTCCCGACGGTCTCGCTGGTGGGATATACCAACGCCGGTAAATCCACCCTTTTCAATCAGATTACTGAAGCCAGGGTGTATGCCGCAGACCAACTGTTTGCGACCCTGGACCCGACGCTGCGCCGTATCGATGTCGCAGATGTAGGGGAAACCGTACTGGCGGATACCGTAGGGTTTATCCGTCATTTACCGCACGATCTGGTGGCGGCGTTTAAAGCGACCTTGCAGGAAACCCGGCAGGCCACGCTCTTGTTACACGTTGTTGATGCCGCTGATGTGCGCGTACAGGAAAACATCGACGCAGTGGATACGGTTCTCGAAGAGATCGACGCTCACGAGATCCCAACCCTGATGGTGATGAATAAGATCGATATGCTGGACGATTTTGAACCGCGTATCGACAGGGATGAAGAGAACAAACCAATCCGTGTCTGGCTTTCTGCGCAAACAGGGGTTGGGATACCACAGCTTTTTCAGGCTTTGACGGAGCGGCTTTCCGGCGAGGTGGCGCAGCATACGTTGCGTTTGCCGCCGCAGGAAGGGCGTCTGAGAAGCCGGTTTTACCAACTTCAGGCAATAGAAAAAGAGTGGATGGAGGAGGACGGCAGCGTAAGTTTGCAGGTTCGCATGCCGATTGTCGACTGGCGTCGCCTCTGTAAACAAGAACCGGCGTTGATCGACTATGTGATCTAATGGCGGCTCGTCTGGAGCATGGAGTAATTTCGCCTTATCCCTCTCGTCGAAAGACAACGGGGATCACCGCATAACAAATATGGAGCACAAACATGGCGTGGAATCAGCCCGGTAATAACGGACAAGACCGCGACCCGTGGGGAAGCAGCAAACCTGGCGGCAACTCTGAGGGAAATGGAAACAAAGGTGGTCGCGATCAGGGGCCACCTGATCTTGATGATATCTTCCGCAAACTGAGTAAAAAGCTCGGTGGTCTGGGTGGCGGTAAAGGTACAGGCTCTGGCGGTGGTAGTTCATCGCAGGGGCCGCGCCCGCATATCGGAGGTCGTGTCGTTACCATCGCAGCGGCAGCGATCGTCATTATCTGGGCTGCCAGCGGTTTCTACACCATCAAAGAAGCGGAACGCGGCGTGGTGACACGCTTCGGTAAATTCAGCCACCTGGTTGAGCCGGGTCTGAACTGGAAGCCGACGTTTATCGATGAAGTTACCCCGGTGAACGTGGAAGCGGTTCGCGAACTGGCGGCGTCCGGTGTGATGCTGACTTCTGATGAAAACGTTGTGCGCGTTGAGATGAACGTGCAGTACCGTGTGACCGATCCGCAACGTTATCTGTTCAGCGTGACCAGCGCGGATGACAGTCTGCGTCAGGCGACCGACAGCGCCCTGCGTGGGGTTATCGGTAAATACACGATGGACCGCATTCTGACGGAAGGTCGTACCGTTATTCGTAGCGATACCCAGCGTGAACTGGAAGAGACCATTCGTCCGTACAACATGGGTATTACCCTGCTGGACGTCAACTTCCAGGCAGCGCGTCCGCCGGAAGAGGTAAAAGCGGCGTTTGACGATGCTATCGCGGCGCGTGAGAACGAACAGCAATACATCCGTGAAGCGGAAGCGTACACCAACGAAGTTCAGCCGCGTGCGAACGGTCAGGCGCAGCGTATTCTTGAAGAAGCGCGTGCATACAGAACCCAAACCATCCTGGAAGCGCAGGGTGAAGTGGCTCGCTTCGCTAAAATTCTGCCGGAATATAAAGCCGCACCAGAGATTACTCGCGAGCGTCTGTATATCGAGACGATGGAAAAAGTGTTGAGCCATACGCGTAAAGTTCTGGTCAACGACAAAGGTGGCAATCTGATGGTTCTGCCATTGGATCAGATGCTGAAAGGCGCTAACGCGCCTGCGGCAAAAGACAGCACGGCTAACAATCTGCTGCGTCTGCCGCCGGCTTCATCGTCCAGCACGAGCGGAGCAAGCAATACCTCGTCCACCAGTCAGGGCGATATTATGGACCAACGCCGCGCTAACGCGCAGCGTAACGACTACCAGCGTCAGGGGGAATAACGATGCGTAAGTCAGTTATTGCGATTATCATCATCGTGCTGGTAGTGCTGTACATGTCTGTCTTTGTTGTCAAAGAAGGCGAGCGCGGAATTACGCTGCGTTTCGGTAAAGTTCTGCGTGACGATGAAAACAAACCGCTGGTTTATGAGCCGGGTCTGCACTTTAAGATCCCGTTCATTGAGTCGGTGAAAACGCTTGATGCGCGTATCCAGACGATGGACAACCAGGCCGATCGCTTTGTAACCAAAGAGAAAAAAGACCTGATCGTTGACTCCTACATCAAATGGCGCATCAGTGATTTCAGCCGTTACTACCTGGCGACAGGCGGCGGCGATGTTTCTCAGGCCGAAGTGCTGCTGAAACGTAAGTTCTCTGACCGTTTGCGCTCTGAGATTGGTCGTCTGGATGTGAAAGACATCGTGACCGATTCCCGTGGCCGTTTAACGCTGGAAGTGCGTGACGCGCTGAACTCCGGTTCTGCGGGAACGGAAGATGAAGTGGCGACTCCGGCGGCGGATAGCGCGATTGCTGAAGCAGCTGAACGCGTTGCGGCAGAAACCAATGGCAAAGTGCCGGTGATCAACCCGAACAGTATGGCGGCGTTAGGTATCGAAGTGGTGGATGTGCGTATCAAGCAGATCAACCTGCCGACCGAAGTATCCGAGGCGATTTACAACCGTATGCGCGCCGAGCGTGAAGCGGTAGCCCGTCGTCACCGTTCACAGGGTCAGGAAGAAGCGGAGAAACTGCGCGCGACCGCCGACTATGAAGTGACCAGAACGCTGGCGGAAGCCGAGCGTCAGGGCCGCATTTCGCGTGGTGAAGGTGATGCCGAAGCCGCGAAACTGTTTGCCGATGCCTTCAGTCAGGACCCGGACTTCTACGCCTTCATCCGTAGCCTGCGTGCTTACGAGAAGAGCTTCGAAGGCAATCAGGACGTGATGATCATGAGCCCGGACAGCGATTTCTTCCGTTACATGAAGACACCGAATACGGCAACACGTTAAAATCGTATCAACGGTTTTAGATGAACAAAACCACCGGCATCCTCAGGGAGGCGGTGGTTTTCTTTTTATATAAGGACGATGGATGAATTCAACTATCTGGCTGGCGCTTGCCCTCGTTTTGGTGCTGGAAGGTTTAGGCCCGATGCTGTATCCCCGCGCCTGGAAGAAAATGATCTCTGCCATGACGCAACTGCCGGAAAATGTTTTACGTCGTTTTGGCGGCGGTCTTGTGGTTGCCGGAGTTGTTGTCTACTACATGTTGAGGAAAACGATTGGCTGATCAAAAAGTAGTCGTATTTGCCGATCTTAGCATGCAAAAAGTGCTGTATATCTGAAAAAGCGATGGTAGAATCCATTTTTAAGCAAACGGTGATTTTGAAAAATGGGTAACAACGTCGTCGTACTGGGCACCCAATGGGGTGACGAAGGTAAAGGAAAGATCGTCGATCTTCTGACTGAACGGGCTAAATATGTTGTACGCTACCAGGGCGGTCACAACGCAGGCCATACTCTCGTAATCAACGGTGAAAAAACCGTCCTCCATCTTATTCCATCAGGTATTCTTCGTGAGAATGTTACCAGCATCATCGGTAACGGCGTTGTGCTGTCTCCGGCTGCGCTGATGAAAGAGATGAAAGGACTGGAAGACCGTGGTATCCCTGTCCGTGAGCGCCTGCTGCTGTCTGAAGCCTGTCCGCTGATCCTTGATTATCACGTTGCGCTGGATAACGCGCGTGAGAAAGCGCGTGGCGCGAAAGCGATCGGCACCACCGGTCGTGGTATCGGCCCGGCTTATGAAGACAAAGTGGCTCGTCGCGGTCTGCGCGTTGGCGATCTGTTCGATAAAGCTACCTTCGCTGTAAAACTGAAAGAAGTGATGGAATATCACAACTTCCAGCTGGTGAACTTCTACAAAGTGGAAGCTGTTGACTACCAGAAAGTGCTGGATGATGTGATGGCAATTGCCGACATCCTGACCTCTATGGTTGTTGATGTTTCCGATCTGCTGGACCAGGCGCGTAAGCGCGGCGATTTCGTCATGTTCGAAGGCGCGCAGGGTACGCTGCTGGATATCGACCACGGTACTTATCCGTACGTTACCTCCTCTAACACCACTGCGGGTGGCGTAGCGACCGGTTCTGGCCTGGGGCCGCGTTATGTGGACTACGTTCTGGGTATCATCAAAGCTTACTCCACTCGCGTGGGCGCGGGTCCGTTCCCGACTGAGCTGTTTGATGACACCGGCGAGTTCCTGTGCAAGCAGGGTAACGAATACGGCGCCACCACCGGTCGTCGTCGTCGTACCGGCTGGCTGGACTCCGTTGCTGTGCGCCGTGCGGTGCAGATCAACTCCCTGTCTGGCTTCTGCCTGACCAAACTGGACGTGCTGGACGGTCTGGAAGAGGTGAAAATCTGCGTGGCTTACCGTATGCCGGATGGCCGTGAAGTGACCACCACACCGCTGGCAGCGGATGACTGGGAAGGCATCGAGCCGATCTACGAAACCATGCCGGGTTGGTCTGAGTCCACCTTTGGCGTGAAGGATCGCAGCGGCCTGCCGCAGGCGGCGCTGAACTACATCAAACGTATCGAAGAACTGACCGGCGTGCCGATTGATATTATTTCTACCGGCCCGGATCGTACTGAAACGATGATTCTGCGTGACCCGTTTGACGCATAATTTGGGGTCATGGCGCAGTGCCTGATGGTGCTGCGCTTATCAGACCTGTTCACACTGTAGGCCGGATAAGGCGCTTTTCACCGCCATCCGGCTTAATACAGCGTAAGATCCTCGCTTTTTTCCTTCCCGAACTGAAATAAATTAGCGACCTGGCTGGTGGCTGGTTTATCATCAATGTAATTAATACAACCTGGTTTATCCCGTTTTCCCCTTTTCCTGAGGTTGATGTGCAGTTAACGAGTTTCACCGATTACGGATTACGTGCGCTAATCTATATGGCGTCGCTACCCGAAGGACGTATGACCAGTATTTCTGAGGTGACAGAAGTCTACGGCGTGTCCCGTAATCATATGGTCAAAATAATCAATCAACTTAGCCGGGCGGGCTTCGTTACTGCTATTCGAGGAAAAAATGGCGGTATCCGCCTGGGTAAACCGGCTAATGTTATTGTTATCGGTGATGTGGTTCGTGAGCTGGAACCTTTATCTCTGGTAAATTGCAGCAGCGAATTTTGCCACATTACTCCTGCCTGCCGACTCAAGCAGGCACTTTCGAAGGCCGTGCAAAGTTTTCTCAAGGAACTGGATAACTACACGCTTGCCGATTTGGTTGAAGAGAATCAACCGCTTTATAAATTATTGCTGGTGGAGTGACGAAAATCTTCATCAGAGCTGACAACGGAGGAACCGCCATGTCACAAGATCCTTTCCTGGAACGTGAAGCTGAAAAATACGCTAACCCTATCCCGAGCCGGGAATTTATCCTCGAACATTTAACAAAACGTGAAAAACCAGCCAACCGTGATGAATTGGCTGTGGAACTGAATATTGAAGGTGAAGAGCAGCAGGAAGCCCTGCGCCGCCGTCTGCGCGCGATGGAACGCGACGGACAGCTGGTCTTCACCCGCCGCCAGTGCTATGCGCTGCCGGAACGCCTCGACCTGCTGAAAGGTACCGTTATCGGCCACCGTGATGGCTACGGCTTTTTGCGTGTCGAAGGACGTAAAGATGACCTGTATCTCTCCAGGGAGCAGATGAAAACCTGCATTCATGGCGATCAGGTACTGGCGCAGCCGCTGGGAGCCGATCGTAAAGGCCGCCGCGAAGCGCGTATCGTGCGCGTTCTGGTGCCGAAAACCAGCCAGATTGTCGGTCGTTACTTTACCGATGCTGGCGTGGGCTTTGTGGTGCCGGACGATAGCCGTCTGAGCTTCGACATCCTGATCCCGCCTGAAGAGGTGATGGGCGCGCGCATGGGCTTTGTGGTGGTGGTGGAACTCACCCAGCGACCGACCCGCCGCACTAAAGCGGTCGGTAAAATCGTTGAGGTTCTCGGCGATAACATGGGCACTGGCATGGCTGTCGATATGGCGCTGCGCACCCATGAAATTCCTTATATCTGGCCGCAGGCGGTAGAACAGCAGATCGCCGGCCTGAAAGAAGAAGTGCCGGAAGAGGCGAAAGCAGGCCGTGTGGATCTGCGCGACTTACCGCTGGTGACGATTGATGGCGAAGACGCCCGTGACTTTGACGATGCGGTTTACTGCGAGAAGAAACGCGGTGGCGGCTGGCGCCTGTGGGTGGCTATCGCTGACGTAAGTTATTACGTGCGTCCGCCAACGCCGCTGGATCGCGAAGCGCGCAACCGTGGGACGTCGGTCTATTTCCCGTCGCAGGTTGTGCCGATGCTGCCGGAAGTGCTCTCCAATGGCCTGTGTTCGCTGAACCCGCAGGTTGACCGCCTGTGTATGGTCTGCGAAATGACCGTTTCATCAAAAGGGCGTTTAACCGGCTATAAATTCTACGAAGCGGTGATGAGTTCCCATGCGCGCCTGACGTATACCAAAGTCTGGCATATGCTACAGGGCGACCAGGACCTGCGTGAGCAGTATGCGCCGCTGGTCAGGCACATCGAAGAGCTGCATAACCTCTACAAAGTGCTGGATAACGCCCGCGAAGAGCGTGGCGGCATCTCATTTGAAAGCGAAGAAGCGAAGTTTATCTTTAATGCTGAACGTCGCATTGAACGTATCGAGCAGACACAGCGTAATGACGCGCACAAGCTGATCGAAGAATGCATGATTCTGGCGAATATCTCGGCGGCGCGATTCGTTGAGAAAGCCAAAGAGCCTGCGCTGTTCCGTATTCACGACAAGCCGAGCACCGAGGCTATAACCTCCTTCCGTTCCGTTCTGGCGGAGTTGGGGCTGGAATTGCCGGGCGGCAATAAGCCGGAACCGCGTGATTATGCGGAGCTGCTGGAGTCGATTGCCGACAGGCCTGACGCGGAAATGCTGCAAACCATGCTGCTGCGCTCAATGAAACAGGCAATTTACGATCCAGAAAACCGTGGCCACTTTGGTCTGGCATTGCAGTCTTACGCGCACTTTACCTCGCCGATCCGCCGTTATCCTGACCTGTCGCTGCACCGCGCCATTAAGTATCTGCTGGCGCATGAGCAAGGGCATAAGGGCAACACGACGGAAACGGGTGGCTACCACTACTCGATGGAAGAGATGCTGCAACTGGGCCAGCACTGTTCTATGACCGAGCGCCGTGCTGACGAAGCCACGCGCGACGTCTCTGACTGGCTGAAGTGTGACTTCATGCTGGATCAGGTGGGGAACGTCTTTAAAGGGGTGATTTCCAGCGTAACCGGGTTCGGCTTCTTTGTTCGTCTGGATGAGCTGTTTATTGATGGTCTGGTACACGTCTCTTCGCTGGACAACGATTACTACCGTTTCGATCAGGTAGGGCAGCGTCTGATGGGGGAATCCAGCGGCCAGACCTACCGTCTGGGCGACCGCGTGGAAGTCCGCGTCGAAGCGGTCAATATGGATGAGCGTAAAATTGACTTTAGCCTGATCTCCAGCGAACGCGCCCCGCGCAACGTCGGTAAAACCGCGCGTGAGAAAGCGAAAAGAGGCGAAACGGCTAAAAATGCCGGTAAGCGTCGTCAGGTGGGCAAAAAGGTGAACTTCGAACCGGATAGCGCCTTCCGCGGCGAGAAAGCGAAAGGTAAGGCGAAGAAAGAGAAGAAAGCCAAAAATCCATCGGCAAAGACGCAGAAAATCGCTGCCGCGACAAAAGCGAAGCGCGCGGCGAAGAAAAAGTCAGCTGAGTAATTTCCCCCTTTCCCCCTGCGTGGAGAGGGCGTTTGTACTGTAGACCGGGCTGGCATCGCGCCGCCCGGCAAAATTGATCAATGAGAACCATCAATGAGTGAAATGATTTACGGCATCCACGCGGTGCAGGCTCTTCTGGAACGTGCGCCAGAGCGCTTTCAGGACGTCTTTATTCTGAAAGGGCGGGAAGATAAACGCCTGCTGCCGCTGATCCATGCGCTGGAAGCGCAGGGCGTGGTGATCCAACTGGCGAACCGCCAGTATCTTGATGAAAAAAGCGAGGGTGCGGTACATCAGGGGATCATTGCGCGCGTGAAGCCGGGACGCCAGTATCAGGAAAACGATCTTCCTGATCTGATCGCGAAGTTCGACAATCCCTTCCTGCTGATCCTCGACGGCGTGACCGATCCGCATAACCTCGGCGCCTGTCTGCGTAGCGCAGACGCCGCTGGCGTACATGCGGTCATTGTGCCGAAAGATCGTTCCGCACAGCTTAATGCAACGGCGAAAAAGGTGGCCTGCGGCGCAGCCGAAAGCGTGCCGCTGATCCGTGTGACCAACCTGGCGCGTACCATGCGTCTGTTGCAGGAAGAGAATATCTGGATTGTCGGTACGGCGGGCGAAGCTGACCATACGCTGTTCCAGAGCAAAATGACCGGTCGGATGGCGCTGGTGATGGGCGCTGAAGGCGAAGGGATGCGTCGTCTGACCCGCGAGCACTGTGATGAGCTGATCAGCATTCCGATGGCGGGCAGCGTGTCGTCGCTGAACGTCTCCGTCGCGACCGGGATCTGCCTGTTTGAAGCGGTGCGACAGCGCAGCTAAGCGCTTTTGACTGATGAAGCCATCCCTCGGGATGGCTTTTTTGTGACCGTTATCCCAGGCGCGTCCCCCGCAGGCTGACCATACTTAATGCGACTGCCATTGACGGAGGGAAACACAATGCACTGGCAAACGCATACCGTTTTTAACCAACCGGCACCGCTCAACAACAGCAATTTATTCCTGTCTGATGGCGCGCTTTGCGAGGCGGTCGCCCGTGAAGGCGCGGGCTGGGACAGCGATCTTCTTGCCAGCATCGGTCAACAACTGGGCACTGCGGAGTCGCTGGAACTGGGGCGGCTGGCGAACGCCTTTCCACCTGAACTGCTGCGTTACGATCCACAAGGGCAGCGGCTGGACGATGTTCGTTTTCATCCCGCCTGGCATCTGCTGATGCAGGGCCTGTGCGCTAACCGTGTGCATAATCTGGCCTGGGAAGAGAATGCCAGACAGGGGGCCTTTGTCGCGCGGGCTGCGCGTTTTATGCTGCATGCGCAGGTGGAAGCGGGCACGTTGTGTCCAGTCACGATGACTTTTGCCGCTACGCCGCTGCTGCTACAGATGCTGCCGCCCCCCTTCCACGACTGGTTAACGCCGCTACGCAGCGATCGCTATGATTCACACCTCCTGCCCGGTGGGCAAAAACGCGGCCTGCTGATTGGCATGGGCATGACGGAAAAGCAGGGCGGCTCCGATGTGCTGAGTAACACCACCCGGGCAGAGCGACTGGACGACGGCACCTGGCGCCTGGTGGGGCACAAATGGTTTTTCTCCGTGCCGCAAAGCGACGCGCACCTGGTGCTGGCGCAGACGAAAGGCGGGTTATCCTGCTTTTTTGTCCCGCGTTTTTTGCCTGACGGGCAGCGAAACGGCGTTCGCCTTGAGCGACTGAAAGACAAACTGGGCAACCGCTCTAATGCCAGTTGTGAGGTTGAGTTTCAGGATGCGGTGGGCTGGCTACTGGGTGAGGAAGGCGAGGGGATTCGTCACATACTGAAGATGGGAGGGATGACCCGCTTTGATTGCGCGCTGGGCAGTCATAGTATGATGCGCCGGGCGTTTTCGGTGGCGATTTACCATGCGCATCAGCGGCAGGTGTTCGGCAAATCTTTGATTGATCAGCCCATGATGCGGCAGGTTTTAAGTCGTATGGCGCTCCAGCTTGAAGGCCAGACGGCGCTGCTGTTTCGTCTGGCTCGTGCGTGGGATCGTCGTGGCGACCCGAAAGAAGCGCTCCGGGCGCGTTTGTTCACGCCAGCCGCGAAGTTTGCTATTTGCAAAAGCGGCATCCCCTTTGTTGCCGAGGCGATGGAAGTGCTCGGTGGCGTTGGCTATTGCGAGGAGAGCGAGCTGCCGCGCCTGTATCGTGAGATGCCGGTCAACAGCATCTGGGAAGGGTCGGGAAACGTCATGTGTCTGGACGTGCTGCGGGTGCTGAGTAAACAGACCGGCGTCTATGAGTTGCTCAACGAGGCTTTTGCGGAGGTCAAAGGGCAGGATCGGCATTATGATCGGGCGGTACGTCAGCTGCAACAGCGCTTGCGCAAACCCGATGAAGCGCAGGGACGGGAGATAACGCAGCAGCTGTTCCTGCTCGGTTGCGGGGCGCAAATGCTGCGCTATGCTTCTCCGCCGTTGGCACAGGCCTGGTGCCAAATGATGCTGGACACGCGCGGCGTGTTACGCCTGTCTGAACAGGTGCAAAATGATCTGTTGCTGCGGGCAACGGGGGGATTGCGATAACGATTTGCCTGATGGCGGCGCGGGCGCGTCTTATCATGCCTGCGATCGGTGCAGGCCAGATAAGTTTACGCCATCAGGCAATCTGTTACGCATAAAGTATGGCTTGTACGCGCCAGTTATCGGGCTGCTGTTCTTCGTACATCTGGATAATCCGATACCACGAAGCGCCCTGCTCATCGGCTTTTAACGCAATGATACGTTCCACATCCTGCTGATTTCCCGAAATATTACTCACGGATATCAGACCAATTTCATTCAGGCCCGTTACGCAGTCCGCGCTGGCGAATTCGGCAGACTGCGCCGTCGTACTCACCAGACCGGCAGAAAGCAGCAGTGAGGATAAGGCAAGAGATCGTTTCATCGTCAGCTCCTTTTACGTGACCCCGCATTCAACAGGGCATTCCATTGCGGTCATCCCATGATTTCATTGTGCACAGGTAAACGCATAGAGGCGCAAAGCAATGTAAAGCTGACTAAATTTCAACCTTCCGCTATTTACGATACAGGATGGCTTGCGAATACCATTGGCCTGTTACGATGGTTTCATCAACCAACAAAATAACGTAATAATCTGCTTTAGCGGCGGCGGCTTTCGCTCTGATCTCTGCCACAGCATCGTCAGGAGAACCCCGAACCATTGAGCTTACCGTTCCCAGGCGCTGCAACCCTTGTGTCTGGTCACGGCGAATTTCCTGAGGATGGTCAGCGACTGGCGGTGCTGGTTGCGGCGTCCCTTGCAATACGCTACAGGCGCTTAAAAACAGTACCAGCATCAATGGGGCGAACCGTCGCATAACTCTATCTCGTTTACTGATAGCCATAGTGTAGTGCCTTATTAATTTCCTTTAGGGGGAATGTTCCCAAATTGTTATCTCTCACGCGATTTTCGAATGAAAATAGAGTGAAAGCGTAATCCACTTCTCAACATTATGAATCATTGCCGTACTCATTAACTTGAGTTATGTATTTCTCCGTGGCATATCAGAGAAAGGGGGATATATGATAAAAATAGAAACACGGTACCTGGCAGGACATTCCATACTCCACGCGTTTCCTGACGGTAAACGTGACACGCCCCTTCCATGTATTATTTTTTACCACGGTTTTACCTCTTCCAGCCTGGTCTATAGCTACTTTGCGGTTGCCCTGGCGCAGGCCGGGTTCCGGGTTATCATGCCGGATGCGCCCGAGCATGGCGCGCGGTTTAGCGGTGATGCGCAGGGGCGAATGACCCAATTCTGGCAGATTCTGCGGCAAAACATGCAGGAATTCGCTGCGTTACGTGCGGCAGTTCAACAGGAAAACTGGGTGCTGGAAGAACGTCTGGCCGTGGGGGGCGCATCAATGGGCGGTATGACGGCGCTGGGGATCATGGCCCGCCACCCGGAGGTAAAATGCGTCGCCAGCCTGATGGGGTCGGGTTATTTCACCCGACTGGCGCATACGCTTTTTCCGCCATTAATTCCTGAGACGCCGGAGCAACAGCGAGAATTTGACGACATCATTGCTCCCCTGGCTGAGTGGGAGGTGGCGCATCAGTTGCCAAAACTGGCCGACCGGCCGCTGCTGCTATGGCATGGACAGGAAGATGACGTCGTCCCTGCGGTGGAAACGTTCCGCTTACAACAGGCGCTGATTCAGGCGAACAGGGATCAGAACCTGACCTGTCTGTGGGAAGCAGGCGTACGCCACCGTATTACGCCAGAGGCGCTGGCGGCAACGGTGTCGTTTTTCCGCCAGCATCTTTAAACGCGCAGAATGCTAACGCCTTGCGCTTCAAGCTGTTGCAGAATGTCAGGGTTAGCATTTTTGCCCGTAATCAGCGTGTCGATTTGATCGGCGCGGCTGAACAACATGCCTGCGCGCTCGCCGATCTTGCTGCTATCCACCAGCACCACCAGCTTCCCGACCACGCTGAGCATTTTCTGCTCGGCCATAGCGGTGAGCATATCGGTTTTATACAGACCGTCTGCGGTCAGGCCTTTGCCGCTGGTAAACATCCAGTGCCCGGCATACAGGCTGTTTTCGCTGCCCTGGGGGCTAAGCGTGATGGACTGGCTCTTGTTGTACTGACCTCCCATGATGATCACGCTTTCATGTTCCTGATCGATCAGATAGTTCGCCAGCGGGAGATAGTTGGTGATGATCTGCACCGGCTTACCGCATATTTCTCTGCCCAGCAGAAAGGCGGTCGATCCACAGTTGATCACCACGCTTTCCCCAGGATTCACCAGTTGCGCTGCCGCTTTAGCAATGCGCACTTTTTCATCGTGGTTCTGCGCCTGATGCAGATTCATCGGCGTCCAGCGTGGACGTTGCTGAGCGATCGCTTCGGCGCCATTACGCACCTTTTTGAGCTTTCCGCTCTCATCGAGCTTGTTGATATCCCGACGCGCCGTGGCCGGGGAGATCCCCAGACGTTCGATCACATTCTCGACGGTAACAAAGCCCAATTGCGCCAGCATATCCAGCAATATTTGATGTCTTTGTGCTTCAGTCATGAGCTATTCCGATACGAATTGATTTTAAAAGATGATATTTGAAATAGCCTGAAAATACTAAAGTAAATATAGAAAAATGCCGGGAAAACCCGGCATCGGAGAACAATTACAGGAAGGATTTGAACGGTAAATCCGGTTCCATCGTGAAGCAGTCATCAAAACCACGCGGGTAGTGATATTCAAAGTTGTCTTTATCCAGTGGCCAGGTGAACTTACCGCCAACCTGCCAGATAAACGGCTTGAAGCCATACTTCAGGCGATCTTTTTTCATTTCCCACAGAACGCGGATTTCCTGCGGATCGGCCTGGAAGTTCGACCAGATATCATGGTGGAACGGAATCACAACTTTCGTGTTCAGCGCTTCCGCCATACGCAGCATGTCGGCGCTGGTCATCTTGTCGGTGATGCCACGCGGGTTCTCGCCATAGGAGCCGAGCGCCACGTCGATCTGATGCTCATTGCCGTGCTTCGCATAGTAGTTGGAGTAGTGGGAGTCGCCGCTGTGATACAGCGTACCGCCCGGCGTTTTGAACAGGTAGTTCACCGCGCGCGCATCCATGCCGTCCGGCAGTACGCCCGCCGCCTTTTGATCGGCCGGAAGCGTGATGAGCGCAGTACGATCAAACGCATCAAGCGCATGAATTTCGATGTCTTTCACTTTCACAACATCGCCCGGTTTGACCACGATGCAGCGCTCTTTCGGCACGCCCCAGCCAATCCACAGGTCAACGCAGGTTTGCGGCCCGATGAAAGGCACATCGTTAGCGCAGTTTTGCATCACCGCTGCGGCGACGTTGACGTCGATATGATCGTTATGATCGTGAGTGGCCAGCACGGCATCGATCTGGCGAATCGCGAAAGGATCGAGAACAAACGGCGTGGTGCGCAGGTTCGGCTGCAATTTCTTCACCCCTGCCATGCGCTGCATCTGATGGCCCGTTTTCATCAACGGATTGCCGTGGCTTTGTTTGCCGGTGCCGCACCAGAAATCAACGCATACGTTGGTGCCGCCTTCTGATTTCAGCCAGATGCCGGTGCAACCGAGCCACCACATAGCAAATGTGCCGGGCGCGACCTGTTCCTGTTCGATCTCTTCATTCAGCCAGCTTCCCCACTCAGGAAAGGTGCTCAGGATCCATGATTCACGCGTGATACTTTTCACTTTACTCATCGCATTTACCTTCATGTTTGTTCAAATTGAATCAGTGTGTGATTGGTTTTGATTAATCCTGACATTATTTTTTCAAGATGGCAACGGCATATTTTTGCTTGTGAAGGGCGGTCTGGAAGTAAAGGAGAACGTAATGAAGGGCGTATAACTATTGAAATTAAATATATCTATTTGATTAAAATGAGTTTTATTGATGGCTGGTTAACGTCGGGTTAATCCTTTTCTGAAGTGTGGGAATTATTTGCGTGGTGCGTCACAATTAATCAAATTCAATCTTGTTGTGATTACTTTTGAAAATTAGAGTGGTGACACAACAACCTGAGCGTACGCAGAGCTCAGCAACTTCGTCTACTGGAGATCGTTATGGAGATCCTCTACAACATCTTTACCGTTTTCTTTAACCAGGTTATGACCAATGCTCCGCTGCTACTGGGTATTGTCACCTGTCTGGGCTATATCCTCCTACGCAAAAGTGTCAGCGTTATTATCAAAGGTACGATAAAAACCATTATTGGTTTCATGTTATTACAGGCAGGGTCCGGCATCCTGACCAGTACCTTTAAGCCCGTCGTGGCGAAGATGTCTGAGGTGTATGGCATCAATGGCGCGATTTCTGATACTTACGCCTCCATGATGGCGACGATCGAACGCATGGGCGACGCCTACAGTTGGGTCGGGTATGCCGTGCTGTTAGCGCTGGCATTGAATATCGGCTACGTGCTGCTGCGCCGGATTACCGGGATTCGCACCATCATGCTTACCGGGCATATCATGTTCCAGCAGGCGGGGCTGATCGCGGTGTTCTTCTACATCTTCGGTTATCCGATGTGGACCACCATTATCTGCACGGCGGTTCTGGTGTCCCTGTATTGGGGGATCACCTCCAATATGATGTATAAGCCGACGCAGGAAGTCACAGACGGCTGTGGTTTCTCCATTGGTCACCAGCAACAGTTTGCCGCATGGCTGGCGTATAAAGTCGCGCCATATCTCGGTAAAAAAGAAGAGAGCGTTGAAGATCTCAAACTGCCCGGCTGGCTGAATATCTTCCACGACAATATCGTCTCCACGGCAATTGTCATGACCATCTTCTTCGGCGCGATCCTGCTCTCTTTTGGCCTGGATGTGGTTCAGGCGATGGCGGGTAAAACGCACTGGTCTATCTATATCCTGCAAACCGGCTTCCAGTTCGCCGTCGCTATTTTCATCATCACGCAGGGCGTGCGCATGTTTGTCGCCGAACTGTCCGAAGCATTTAACGGTATCTCTCAGCGTCTGATCCCCGGTGCTGTGCTGGCGATTGACTGTGCGGCGATTTATAGCTTCGCGCCGAACGCGGTGGTCTGGGGCTTTATGTGGGGCACGATTGGTCAGCTGATCGCCGTTGGTATTCTGGTAGGTTGCGGCTCCTCCATTCTGATCATCCCTGGCTTTATCCCAATGTTCTTCTCTAACGCCACGATTGGCGTGTTCGCTAACCACTTTGGCGGCTGGCGCGCGGCGCTCAAGATTTGCCTGGTTATGGGCATGATCGAAATCTTTGGCTGCGTCTGGGCGGTGAAACTGACCGGTATGAGCGCCTGGATGGGAATGGCTGACTGGTCGATTCTGGCGCCTCCGATGATGCAAGGCTTCGTCAGCATCGGGCTGATGTTTATGAGCGTCATGATACTGATTTCACTGGCTTATATGTTCTTCGCAGGGCGCACATTGCGCGCTGAAGAAGATGCAGAAAAACAACTGGCAGAACACTCTGCTTAATAAGGAGTTCCGATTATGACCGTACGTATTCTGGCTGTTTGTGGTTGTGGGCAAGGTAGTTCAATGATCATGAAAATGAAAGTTGACCAGTTTCTGACGCAGCAGGGCGTTGCGCACACGGTAAATAGCTGCGCAGTGGGTGAGTACAAAAGTGAGCTGAACGGCGCGGACATCATTATTGCCTCGACGCACGTCGCCAGCGAAATCACCGTCTCCGGTAATAAATATGTGGTGGGCGTGCGCAATATGCTTTCCGCCGCTGATTTTGGTCCGAAACTGATGGAAGTGATCAAAGAGCACTTTCCGAACGACCTGAAATAAGGACGCAGCATGAAATTACGTGATTCGCTGGCGGAGAATAAGTCCATTCGCCTGAATGCAGAAGCGAGCACCTGGCAGGAGGCGGTGAAAATCGGCGTAGACCTGCTGGTGGAAGCAGATGTTGTGGAGCCGCGTTACTACCAGGCCATTCTTGATGGCGTAGAGCGTTTTGGTCCGTATTTTGTGATTGCGCCAGGCCTGGCGATGCCGCATGGCCGCCCGGAAGAGGGCGTCAAAAAAACCGGCTTCGCGCTGGTGACGCTGAAAACGCCGATGGTCTTCAACCACGAAGATAATGACCCGGTCGATATCCTCATCACGCTGGCGGCAGTGGATGCCCGCGCGCATCAGGAAGACGGCATCATGCAAATCGTCAACCTGTTTGAAGATGAAGCCAACTTTGACCGTTTACGCGCCTGCCGTACCGAGCAGGATGTGCTGGATTTAATTGATAACGCCACTGCGGCGGCAGTTTAAGTAAGGAATAGAAATGTCATTACCTATGTTGCAAGTTGCGCTGGATAACCAGACGCTGTCCCACGCTTACGAAACGACCCGCCTGATCGCGGAAGAAGTCGATATTATCGAAGTTGGCACTATCCTGTGCGTGGGTGAAGGCGTACGTGCGGTACGCGATCTGAAAGCGCTCTATCCGCATAAGATCGTGCTGGCTGACGCCAAAATTGCGGACGCGGGGAAAATTCTTTCTCGTATGTGCTTTGAAGCCAACGCGGATTGGGTGACGGTTATCTGCTGCGCGGATATCAACACCGCCAAAGGCGCGCTGGAAGTGGCGCAAGAGTTTAACGGCGATGTGCAGATTGAACTGACCGGCTACTGGACCTGGGAGCAGGCGCAGGAGTGGCGCGATGCGGGGATTCAGCAGGTGGTTTATCACCGTAGCCGTGATGCCCAGGCCGCTGGAGTGGCCTGGGGCGAAGCGGATATCAGCGCGATCAAACGTCTCTCTGATATGGGCTTTAAAGTGACCGTGACCGGCGGTCTGGCGCTGGAAGATCTGCCGCTGTTTAAGGGCATTCCAATCCATGTCTTTATTGCTGGTCGCAGCATTCGCGACGCCGCCTCTCCGGTTGAAGCCGCGCGTCAGTTTAAACGTTCTATCGCCCAGTTGTGGGGATAAGGAGCGGATATGCTGTCTAAACAGACTCCGCTTGGCATCTACGAAAAAGCGCTCCCCGCCGGGGAGTGCTGGTTGGATCGCCTGCGGCTGGCGAAAGAACTGGGCTTCGATTTCGTTGAAATGTCTGTCGATGAAACCGATGCCCGCCTGGCGCGCCTCGACTGGAACCGTGAGCAGCGCCTGGCGCTGGTGAGCGCTATCGCGGAGACCGGCGTGCGGGTGCCGTCCATGTGCCTGAGCGCGCATCGTCGCTTTCCGTTGGGCAGCGAAGATGATGCTGTACGTGCGCAAGGGCTGGAGATCATGCGTAAAGCCATTCAGTTTGCGCAGGACATCGGTATTCGCGTCATCCAGCTTGCGGGTTACGACGTGTACTATCAGGAGGCCAACAATGAAACGCGCCGTCGTTTTCGTGATGGGCTGAAAGAGAGCGTCGAGATGGCAAGCCGTGCTCAGGTCACGCTGGCGATGGAGATCATGGATTACCCTCTGATGAACTCCATCAGCAAAGCGCTGGGTTATGCGCACTATCTTAATAACCCGTGGTTCCAGCTTTATCCTGATATCGGTAACCTGTCAGCCTGGGATAACGATGTGCAGATGGAGTTGCAGGCTGGAATGGGGCATATCGTCGCGGTTCATGTCAAAGATACGAAGCCAGGCGTGTTCAAGAACGTGCCGTTTGGTGAAGGTGTCGTTGATTTTGAACGCTGTTTCGCCACGCTCAAGCAGAGTGGGTATTGCGGGCCATACCTGATTGAGATGTGGAGTGAAACGTCGGACGATCCGGCGCGTGAGGTGGCGAAAGCGCGTGATTGGGTGAAAGCGCGTATGGCCAGCGCTGGTCTGGTGGAGACAGCATAATGCAAAAACTCAGGCAGCACGTTTTTGAAGCCAATATGGATTTGCCGCGTTATGGCCTGGTGACTTTCACCTGGGGCAACGTCAGCGCGATCGACAGAGAGCGCGGGCTGGTGGTCATTAAGCCTAGCGGGGTGGCTTATGAAACCATGAAAGCGGACGATATGGTGGTGGTGGATCTCCAGGGCAATGTGGTGGAAGGGCAGTGGCGGCCTTCTTCCGATACCGCCACGCATCTGGCGCTGTACCGTCGTTACCCTTCGCTGGGCGGCATCGTGCACACGCACTCTACGCATGCCACGGCGTGGGCGCAGGCAGGGCTGGCGATCCCGGCGCTGGGCACGACCCATGCGGACTACTTCTTTGGCGATATCCCCTGTACCAGGGCGTTAACCGAAGAAGAAGTGCAGGGTGAATATGAGCTGAACACCGGCCATGTGATTATCGAAACGCTGGGTGATGGTCAGCCGCTGCATACGCCTGGCGTCGTGGTGTATCAGCACGGGCCGTTTGCCTGGGGCAAAGATGCGCATGACGCCGTGCATAATGCGGTGGTGATGGAAGAGGTCGCGCGGATGGCATGGATTGCTCGCGGTATCAATCCGGCGCTCAGCCCGATCGACGATTATTTAATGAATAAACATTTTATGCGTAAGCATGGGCCTGACGCCTATTACGGACAAAAGTAAGACACGTGCCCTGGAATCATTACTTCCTTCGGGATGTTACCGGCCTGATTCCGGGGCCGCTTTTGCCGTAAAAAAAGCCCCCGGTGAAGGGGGCAAGTCAAACTATGGCAATGTTCTCGTTGGTTTTTCCTGGTGCTAGCGATAAATATCCGCGCTGGCGCGCATGTTGCCGTTACTTCCCGGTTCCCGGGTCAGGATGGCGTGGTAGTACGTTGCGCCTCGCGCATCTGTCTCTTCATTCAATGCCTGATCTGCTTCACTTTCAGTGGCGAAGTTATGGTTTATATAAATCACGCCTAAGCTCTGCACATCATCCATATTTCGTGCCTGGTGATTATCGATTTTGATGGCTGCCATCGCGTTTGCACTGAGCAAAAGCGCAGCCAGAAGGGTCATAACACGCGCTCGCATACTGTACCTCCTCGACTGCTGTGTCTGGTTAGCAATATCTCCTGTAAGTGAATTGCTTCTGATTTAATTTTAATCGCTACCAGCGAAGTCGATAGCGACCATTTCTGATGCAGTTGTTCAAAAAATTGGCGCGATGCCATGTGATTAATTTTAAATCACATGGTTAACCTGTCTTTGCGCTTCGTGTGAATTTTTGCGCAATCAACTTGTGTTTCCTCATGGGCGCAAGTATTATGACGCGTCATTTTTCAGCCGACCTTTAACACGTTCCTTGCCTCCCCGGGATTCGGCTGACCCAGACAGGAGGCTGAATAATCCGTAAGGAGCAATTCGATGCGTCATTACGAAATCGTTTTTATGGTCCATCCTGACCAGAGCGAACAGGTTCCGGGCATGATCGAGCGCTACACTGGTGCAATCACTGGTGCAGAAGGCAAGATCCACCGTCTGGAAGACTGGGGCCGCCGTCAGCTGGCTTACCCGATCAACAAACTGCACAAAGCTCACTACGTTCTGCTGAACGTTGAAGCGCCGCAGGAAGTGATCGATGAGCTGGAAACTAACTTCCGCTTCAACGATGCCGTTATCCGTAGCATGGTAATGCGTACTAAGCACGCTGTTACCGAAGCATCTCCGATGGTTAAAGCGAAAGACGAGCGCCGTGAGCGTCGCGATGATTTCGCAAACGAAACCGCAGATGATGCAGATGCTGGGGATTCTGAAGAGTAATTTCTGATGACCAACCGTCTGGCGTTGTCCGGCACCGTGTGCAGGATGCCCCTTCGAAAGGTCAGTCCATCAGGAATTCCGCACTGCCAGTTCGTGCTTGAGCATCGTTCTGTGCAGGAGGAAGCCGGGTTCCACCGGCAGGCGTGGTGTCAAATGCCCGTTATTGTTAGCGGACACGAAAACCAGGCCATTACTCACAGTATAACGGTCGGCAGCCGCATAACCGTTCAGGGGTTCATCTCTTGCCACAAGGCAAAGAACGGTCTGAGCAAAATGGTTCTGCATGCCGAGCAGATTGAATTGATAGATTCTGGAGACTAGCCATATGGCACGTTATTTCCGTCGTCGCAAGTTCTGCCGTTTCACCGCGGAAGGCGTTCAAGAGATCGACTATAAAGATATCGCTACGCTGAAAAACTACATCACCGAAAGCGGTAAGATTGTCCCAAGCCGTATCACCGGTACCCGTGCAAAATACCAGCGTCAGCTGGCTCGCGCTATCAAACGCGCTCGCTACCTGTCCCTGCTGCCGTACACTGATCGTCATCAGTAATCGGCCACGGTCCATTAATACGACTTTGAGAGGATAAGGTAATGCAAGTTATTCTGCTTGATAAAGTAGCAAACCTGGGTAGCCTGGGTGATCAGGTTAACGTTAAAGCGGGCTACGCTCGTAACTTCCTGGTACCACAGGGTAAAGCTGTTCCTGCTACCAAGAAAAACGTTGAGTTCTTCGAAGCACGTCGCGCTGAACTGGAAGCTAAACTGGCTGACGTTCTGGCTGCTGCAAATGCACGCGCAGAGAAAATCAACGCCCTGGAAACCGTAACCATCGCGTCCAAAGCTGGCGACGAAGGTAAACTGTTCGGTTCCATCGGTACTCGCGACATCGCTGACGCTGTAACAGCAGCAGGCGTTGAAGTGGCTAAGAGCGAAGTTCGTCTGCCGAACGGCGTTCTGCGTACCACTGGTGAGCACGAAGTGAACTTCCAGGTTCACAGCGAAGTATTCGCTAAACTGACTGTAAACGTAGTAGCTGAATAAGTTTTATTCTTCTATCGCGTAAAAACGCCGGCCTTGTGCTGGCGTTTTGCTTTTCTGCCCCCCTGTTTTTCGCACTGGCTATTCTTTACCCTTTTCGGGATAATAAAAAATAAAACATTATTTCAAAGTGGTGATGGAATGGAGATAACCCACCAGCAGCCCCTGTTCGCGCGTAAAAACGTTGTCTATCTGGGGGCGGCATTTTGTTGTCTGTTATGGGGAAGCGCCTACCCGGCGATAAAAAGCGGGTACGAGATCTTTCAGATTGCGACAGATGATATCCCGTCAAAAATTGTCTTTGCCGGATACCGTTTCTTGTTCGCGGGGTTATTGCTGCTGTTGCTGGCGATGGCGCAGCGTAAACCGATCGGCCGCTTAAGCCCGCGCCAGTTTGGTCAACTGACCCTGCTGGGGCTGACGCAAACCTCGCTGCAATATATCTTTTTCTATATCGGTCTGGCGTTCACCACGGGCGTGAAAGGATCGATCATGAATGCCACAGGCACTTTTTTTAGCGTGTTGCTGGCGCACTTCATCTACCAGAACGACAAACTGAGCTACAACAAAACCCTCGGCTGTATTCTTGGCTTTGCCGGGGTGATGGTGGTGAACTTCAACAGCGGGCTGATGGATTTCAGCTTTAGCCTGTTGGGTGATGGCTCCGTGGTGCTGGCTGCTTTTATTCTTTCTGCCGCGACCCTTTACGGTAAACGTATTTCGCAGACGGTTGACCCAACGGTGATGACGGGCTATCAGCTTGGCATCGGCGGCCTGGCGCTGGTGATTGGCGGCTATGCCTTCGGCGGCTCGCTCTCCGTGCACGGCCTCTCTTCTGTGGCGATTCTGGGCTATCTGACGCTGCTCTCGTCTGTTGCTTTTGCGCTGTGGAGCATTTTGCTCAAGTACAACCGCGTCGGGATGATTGCGCCGTTTAACTTCCTGATTCCGGTTTCCGGTGCGGTGCTGTCGGCGATTTTCCTCGGCGAAAATATTTTTGAATTGAAATATGCGGTTGCGTTGGTGCTGGTGTGTTCGGGGATCTGGTGGGTGAACAAGGTGAAGCGGTAACGCCTGATGGCGCTACCGCTTATCAGGCCTGCAATCGCGGGTGCCGTAGGCCGGATAAGGCGACGCCGCCATCCGGCAATTTGCGCGTTTAACGGGCGCGAATAAAGCTGCCGTTTGGCTGACGGGTAAACAGAACCTGTTGGTCATTACCGGTATCGATGGTCAATCCTGTCACCACGCCATTCGCATTCTGGCGGATCTGCACCATCTGGCCATCTTTCAGATTGCTCAGCGGCTTGCCTGCGCCTTCAACCTGCGCCATCGCGTAAACGTCCGTTGGCGGCAGGCCGTGGTCACGGAACAACTGCGCCAGCGTTTTACCTGACTCCACGCGATAGGAGCGCCACTGCTGGTCAATTCCCCCATTCTGCTGGAAAGGCTGTGTTTGCGGCTGGGATTGCTGCGTCTGCGGCGGCTCTTCCGGTTGACCTTCCTGGATGGGTTCCGGCGCTACGGGGGCAACCTGTCCCGGATCGTTTTGCGGGGCAACCAGTTGCGCCTGAAGTTCGGCTTCTGTCGGCGGTTGCGACTGTGACTGGATATCTGTCTGGACATTACGCGTGACGACGGGCGTATCGCGGGTATCATTCGAGGGAAGCAGAAAACCGACCACCAGCACGATAGCGGCAATAATAATGCCACGGCGATGCATAGGCGGCAGCGGGTCCATGATGCGAAAATTGTCCGGTGCATGCCAGATTTTCGCCAGGGTTGGTTTTAGTTCAAAGCGCCCGGGCATGGCTTTCCTCCTGCTCCGCGTCTCGTTCCTCAATCATAGAGTATAGATGCCTAACGCTATGATGTTCGTAGTTATACCCGCTTTCGTGACATCAGCATGGGTTATTCTTATTGTTTCTTTTTCCCCGCGATTTGTCATCTCTTCCCGAGACAAAGTTTTACCGGAAGAGACGTGGCTGTTATGCTGCCCGCTACTTTACCTCCGATGAAAGGAAATATGATGGCAACCCCGACTTTTGACACTATCGAAGCGCAAGCAAGCTACGGCATTGGTTTACAGGTAGGGCAGCAGCTGAGCGAATCCGGTCTGGAAGGTCTGTTGCCTGAAGCGCTGGTGGCAGGTATCGCTGATGCGCTGGAAGGCAAACACCCGGCAGTGCCTGTTGATGTGGTGCATCGCGCGCTGCGTGAAATTCACGAACGTGCGGATGCCGTACGTCGCGAACGTTTCCAGGCAATGGCGGCAGATGGCGTCAAATATCTGGAAGAAAACCGTGAGAAAGAGGGTGTAAACAGCACCGAATCCGGTCTGCAATTCCGCGTGATCACCCAGGGTGAAGGCGCGATTCCGGCGCGTACTGACCGTGTACGCGTACACTACACCGGCAAACTGATCGACGGCACCGTCTTTGACAGCTCCGTTGCGCGCGGCGAACCGGCTGAATTCCCGGTGAACGGCGTGATCCCAGGCTGGATTGAAGCGCTGACCCTGATGCCGGTTGGTTCCAAATGGGAACTGACTATCCCTCAGGAACTGGCCTACGGCGAGCGTGGCGCGGGCGCGTCCATTCCTCCGTTCAGCACTCTGGTGTTTGACGTAGAACTGCTGGAAATCCTGTAAGCAGTGACTTCTGTTCCCCTCTTTGTTGGGGGGAACAGAAAATATGCAAGAAAACCGTAAGTTAGCCAGATGTCGATATTTTATCTTGCAAATGTAGCCATTGCGTGTATTTTTGTGAGCTAATTCGCGTTGCCAGAGTGATATGACACTCACTTTAAACATATAATTAACATTATATCTAAATCTTAGTATTCATCCCGCCGATTCTTACCTAATATCGATGAGTCCTGATAACAGGATCGTCGTATCATATGACGCACTAAAGGCCGCAGAGCCTGCACAACACAGACAGGTACAGGAAGAAAAAACATGGTAGATCAGGTAAAAGTCGTTGCCGACGAACAGGCACCGGCTGAACAGTCGCTACGGCGCAATCTCACAAACCGTCATATTCAGCTTATTGCGATTGGCGGCGCCATCGGCACCGGCTTATTTATGGGTTCCGGTAAAACGATCAGCCTCGCCGGGCCGTCGATCATTTTCGTTTATATGATCATCGGTTTTATGCTCTTTTTCGTCATGCGGGCAATGGGTGAATTGCTGCTCTCGAATCTGGAATATAAATCCTTCAGTGATTTCGCTTCCGACCTGCTCGGGCCGTGGGCGGGATATTTCACCGGCTGGACTTACTGGTTCTGCTGGGTAGTCACCGGGATGGCGGACGTCGTTGCGATTACCGCCTATGCGCAGTTTTGGTTCCCCGGCCTTTCCGACTGGGTCGCCTCGCTGGCGGTCGTTGTTCTGCTGCTGAGCCTTAACCTTGCGACCGTGAAAATGTTCGGCGAGATGGAGTTCTGGTTCGCGATGATCAAGATTGTCGCCATCGTGGCGCTGATCGTCGTCGGTCTGGTGATGGTTATGATGCACTTCAAATCACCGACCGGGGTTGAAGCGTCGTTTACTCATCTGTGGAATGATGGCGGCTGGTTCCCGAAAGGGATCAGCGGCTTCTTTGCGGGCTTCCAGATAGCGGTATTCGCGTTCGTGGGGATTGAACTGGTGGGCACCACCGCCGCAGAGACCAAAGACCCGGAGAAATCCCTGCCGCGCGCGATTAACTCAATCCCGATTCGTATCATCATGTTCTACGTTTTTGCGCTGATCATCATTATGTCGGTCACGCCGTGGAGCTCGGTAGTACCAACCAAAAGCCCGTTTGTTGAGCTGTTTGTACTGGTAGGACTGCCGGCCGCCGCCAGCCTGATTAACTTCGTGGTGCTGACGTCTGCGGCCTCTTCCGCCAACAGCGGCGTGTTCTCTACCAGCCGTATGCTGTTTGGTCTGGCGCAAGAGGGCGTGGCGCCGAAAGCGTTCGCTAAATTGTCTAAGCGCGCGGTGCCGGCGAAAGGGCTGACCTTCTCCTGTATCTGTCTGCTGGGCGGCGTGGTGATGCTGTACATCAATCCGAGCGTGATTGGCGCGTTCACCATGATCACGACGGTGTCGGCTATTCTGTTCATGTTTGTCTGGACCATCATTCTCTGCTCGTACCTGGTGTACCGTAAGCAGCGTCCACACTTGCATGAGAAGTCCATCTATAAGATGCCACTTGGTAAGCTGATGTGCTGGGTGTGTATGGCGTTCTTTGTCTTTGTGCTGGTACTGCTGACGCTGGAAGATGATACCCGTCAGGCGCTGATCGTCACGCCGCTGTGGTTTATTGCGCTGGGGCTGGGCTGGCTGTTTATCGGTAAGAAACGTATGGCAGGAGTGCGTTAATCTTGATGCCCGGTGGCGTAAAGCTTACCGGGCCTACGGATTGTAGGCCGGATAAGCGTTAGCGCCATCCGGCAACACATCATTCCCCGGCCAGTGCGCGCGGGAACAAGACGTTGTTTTCCAGACTGATGTGTTCCATCAGATCGTCAATCATTTCATTAATGCCGTTGTACATCGCTTTCCAGGTGGTGCAGGCTTCTGGCGGCGGCGTGACGTTGTTGGTGGTGTGTTTGATCACTTCCAGCAATTCGCCAGCGTCATCGTGTTCGCTTTCCATGACGCTAATCGGGCCCATTGCCTGGCTTCCCATGCCTTGTTTGATCATCGGGAACAGGATCTGCTCCTCTTTCATCATGTGGCTGGAAAGTTCCTGATGCAGCATAGTCAGGTATTTCGCCAGACCTTTCGGTACGCTGGGTTTGTCTGCGTGAACGCGTTCCACTTTGGTGGCTTGCAGGATCAGCTCTGGCAGTTGCTCGCGGTGTCTGTCGTGGTAGCGCACGATAATGTGGTCGATAATTTCGGCCAACGGCGCGGTACGCCAGTCCTTCTCAATCGGTTGTTCAGCCAACTGTGCCAGTTCTGCTTCAATGGCTTCTACATCCAGCTCTTTACGTGCAGCAGCGCGCGCGAGCGTCTGCTTACCACCGCAGCAGTAATCCATATCGTACTTACGAAACAGCGCCGAGGCGCGAGGAATAGAGAGCGCCAGTTCACCTAAAGGTTGATCGCGAAAAGACATAGCCGTTACCTCATTCTCAATAATATAAGATGTATTTTAAATGCATCTTTAAGCCGAAGATATAACCCTTTCGGGTCAGAATAAAATGTGATGACCATCACAAAAAATATTTGTACCTTAACGTGCTGAATCTTATTGAAAAGGACAGGAATACGCGCGGCAAGCCGCCGGGCAAAATTAAATATGCCGGCGGCACTGCCGATAGTTAGACCTCTGACAATACCTGCATAGTAAAAGGCAACAAATGTTCAAACGAATCAAAGTTATAACCTTACTGATTATCGTATTACTCGCCCTCGGCGCGATGCAGCTTATTTCGGCGGGCGTTTTTATCAGCGCGCTCAATAACGATAAGCAAAATTTTACCGTATCGCAGCGTTCCAGCCAGAACGTCGCGGAGTTTACCGATGCCTGGATCAGCCTGAACCAGGCGCGCGTCACGCTTAACCGCGGCATGTTGCGCCTGCAAAGCAGCATGGCTAATGAGATCAACGGCGGTCAGCTAAATGAACTGGTGAAGACGGCGAATGCCCTGCTGGCTGATGCGCAGCGTCATTACGATAAATACTACGCGCTGCCAGAAACGCCGGGGCTGGATGAACACCTGGCCGACCGTCTGGAAGAGCAGTACGGCATCTACTCCGCGACGCTGGCGAAAATGAATACCTTCCTTGCCGCAGGACAACTGGAAGAGATGTTCAAACAGAATGCGGAACAAAAACAGACGGCGATGCAGGACGTGTACCTGGAATGGCGTGCCGCGCAGGCCGAACTGACGAACGCGGGCATTCAACAAAATGAACAGGACTACCAGCGCATTCTGTGGATTCTGGCGGCCGTTATGCTGGCGGTTGTCGCGGTGATCGTGATTAGCTGGCTGGCAATGCAGCGTGTCTTACTTAAACCGTTACATGATGTTATGGAACATATCCGCCATATTGCGGCAGGCGACCTGACGCGCAATATCCATACCGAAGGCAGTAATGAAATGGCGCTGCTGGCGCATAACGTACATGAGATGCAGCAGGCGCTGGCGAACACGGTCAGCGTGGTACGTGAAGGCGCTGACACGATCTATACCGGTGCGGGTGAAATTGCGACAGGCAGTAGCGATCTCTCTTCGCGTACTGAACAGCAGGCCGCATCGCTGGAAGAGACTGCCGCCAGTATGGAACAACTCACCGCAACCGTGAGACAGAACGCCGACAACGCACGTCAGGCGTCCAGCCTGGCAAAAAATGCCTCTGAGACGGCGCAGAAGGGCGGCAACGTAGTGGACGGCGTTGTGCGCACGATGGATGAAATTGCCACCAGCTCCAGCAAAATCGCGCAGATCACCAGCGTTATCGACGGTATCGCATTCCAGACCAATATCCTGGCGCTGAACGCGGCGGTGGAAGCCGCTCGCGCGGGCGAACAGGGCCGTGGCTTTGCGGTGGTCGCTGGCGAGGTGCGCACGCTGGCGCAGCGTAGCGCGCAGGCGGCGAAAGAGATCAAAACGCTGATTGATGACTCCGGTAATCGGGTCAGCGCGGGTTCCGCGCTGGTGCATGAAGCGGGGGAAACGATGGCGGAAATTGTCAGTGCGGTAACGCGCGTGACCGACATCATGGGGGAGATTGCCTCTGCATCTGATGAACAAAGTCGCGGCATTGACCAGGTTGGCCTGGCGGTGGCGGAGATGGATCGCGTGACGCAGCAGAACGCCGCGCTGGTGGAAGAGTCGGCGACTGCCGCCGTAGCGCTTGAAGAGCAGGCGGCACGTCTGACCCAGACGGTAGCAGTGTTTAAAGTTTAATCTCTGCTCCGGCCTACAGGATAATATCTTGTAGGCCGGATTAGCGCAGCGCCATCCGGCACATTATGATTGTGAAACCACGACGACGCCGGGTTTCTGCGGCCTGGCTCTGACGGCTATCACCACCCCAACAATCAGCAGCGCAATGCCGCTTACCGTCAGCAGCGGTGGAAATTCCTGGCGCAGTATAAAGGTGTACAACAGGCCAGCCAGCGTTTCGAACACGATCAAGGGCCCCAGAATCACCGTCGGCAGCTTTTGACTGGCGACGTTCCAGCATAGCGCCCCCACCCATGAACAGAGCACGGCAATGGCGACCATCAGGGCGACAAAGACATCCGGCCGGGGGCCAAAGGGGAGAGGAAAGCCGGGCATCTGCTTACCCAACCAGATGCAGGCCGCGACATAACCCAGCAGCGAAACGGGAAGCGTCACTAGCGCCTGTGCTGTTGCCCACATCATCGGATGTTTATCCGGGTTTTCCCGCAGCCAGCGGGCATTACGCAACGCGTACCATGCCCAGCACACAACGGAAACCAGCGCCAGCGCGATACCTGAACCGTAGCGCCAGCCGCTAAACTCCGGCAGCCCCTGATTCAGCTCCGCAATATTGACGCACAGCAGGCCAACGCCGATGAGCGCCAGCGCAGGCGCCAGACGCCGCCAGGATAACTTACCATCTCGCTGGCTGTAGAGCAGGTTGGCAAACACCGGGATCACCACCGGCAACGTGCCGATGATCATGGTGGAAACGGGGGCTCCCGTGCGCTGGATAGCGCTCGCCAGGCAGACGTAATAGATCAGATTGCCCATCATCGTCAGCGCGAGTGCGGTTATCCAGTCTTTGCGCGTCAACTGGCGCAGGCGCGCACGCCCCAGCCACGCCAGGGGCACAGCAATTAACCCCAGCGCCAGATAGCGCCCCATCGACTGCAATACCGCCGGATACTCCGGTACGATCAACGGTCCGACAAAAATCAGTCCCCACATTAACCCTGCCAGCAGGGCATACAACACGCCGCTAATCATCGTTGATATCCACATCGTTTCACATTGCGAAAAGTGTAGGCAGGAGAAATGCGCCAGTATTGTATGAGATTGCGCATTAGCGCGGATAAACCTGTTTTTGATAACGCACTGGCGTAATGCCGTAGCGATGGGTAAAGGCGCGCGTGAGATGAGATTGATCGGTTAGCCCGGTGGCGGCCGCCACATCCGCTGCGGGCATCCCGAGTGTGAGAAACGCCTTTGCCCGCCACAGACGGATCGCCATCAGCATTTGGTGCGGCGTAACGTGGAAATGGGCCTTGAACTGACGCTGAAAATGCCAAGGGCTTAATGAGGCGACCCGC
The DNA here is from genome assembly GCF_030333435.1 of Citrobacter sp. CK191. Classification (NCBI taxonomy): domain Bacteria; kingdom Pseudomonadati; phylum Pseudomonadota; class Gammaproteobacteria; order Enterobacterales; family Enterobacteriaceae; genus Citrobacter; species Citrobacter sp. CK191. The sequence continues at coordinate 252,253 of NZ_JAOWFX010000034.1, forward strand.
GCCAGTTCGTCAAGCGTGACCGGATGCATGTAGTTGTCGTGCAGGTAGTCCCGCACGCGCTCAAAGCGATGCCCGCCTTCCCGCACTTCCGGCGCATGGCGCGCCAGCGGCTGGAAGGTGTCGATCAGATCGAGCAGCAGCCCTTTTTGCGCCAGCGGATCGTCGGTATGCCACAGGCCGTGGATCAGCGTGCAGATCTGGCGTGAGCGCAGCGGATCGTGGCGCGTGACCTCATGAAACCACCAGTGACGAACCCCGGTCACCTCTTCCAGCAGATCGGGATCGAGATAAATCATCCGATAGCGCCAGCCGTCGGCGGTTTCCGCTTCGCCGGTATGCAGTTCATCGGGATTCATGGTGACAACGGAGTGAACGGGGGCAACGTACTGCGTGCCGCGATAGCGAAAGCGTTCGGCGCCGGCTTCAATCGCGCCGATACCGAAGGCTTCGTGGGTGTGAGGCTCGAAAGCGTAACGCGAGATATGCGCATGATACAGCTCAACCCCCGGCACCTGCGCCAGATGGCGAAAGCGGGCGCTGTCTTTCTCATCGCTAAACTGTTCGGGTACGCCTTGCACGTTGTCTCTCCCTGAAAGCCATCTGTTCATTATCAGAGATGGCCAGCAGGGATGCCACAACAATTAACCTGTTTTTAACACTTACAGGATGCTTTTGACGCTTTCCGCCAGTGAGGTTGTCGGGCGACCGATCAGGGCGCTCAGAGTATGGCTGTCGTCAAACAGACCGCCTTTTGCGGCGCCCGCGTCAGAATCAGCCAGCATATCCGCCAGACCCGCTGGCAGGCCCACGCCTTTCAGCGCGGCGGCGAAATCGGCTTCACTCAGGTTCTGATAGACGACCTTTTTCCCGCTCTGTTTTGCCAGTTCGGCGGCTAACTGGCTCAGCGTCCAGCCTTCGTCGCCTGCCAGTTCATACACTTTACCGGCATGGCCTTCTTCGCTGATGACGCGAGCGGCTGCGGCAGCGTAATCGGCACGGGTTGCAGAGGCGATTTTGCCTTCTCCGGCCGCGCCGATAAAGACGCCGTGCTCCAGGGCCGCTGGCGCGCTCGCCAGGTAATTTTCGGTGTACCAGCCGTTGCGCAGCAGGGCGTAAGGAATGCCTGAATCCGCCAGCATTTTTTCGGTTTCCACATGTTCAACATGCAGGCCCAGCGGGGAACGGTCTGCGTGCAGCAGGCTGGTATAGGCAATGAATTTCACGTTTGCGGCTATTGCCGCGTTAATCACGTTGCGGTGCTGAGCGGCACGTTGCCCGACTTCGCTTGATGAGATCAGTAGCAATCTGTCGATGCCCTGCAACGCTGCCGTGAACGCGGCTTCGTCGCTGTAGTCCGCCTGGCGTACGGTAACGCCCAGTCGGGTTAGCGCGTCAGCTTTCGCGGGGTTACGGACAATCGCCACAATCTGGCTGGCAGGAACGGTTTTCAGTAAGGTATCGATAACGTGTTGGCCCAGTTGGCCGGTCGCGCCGGTAATTGCAATCATGGGGGATCTCCCTGTGTTCGTCTTGTGTTTCATTAAGCTAGCACTTAAACTTACTTTTAGTAAGTACGTACAAAAAGGTAAGTGTAAAGATGACGAACCCGACGCTTTCTCAGCAGCTTCGCGATGGCAATTTGTTTGCCGAGCAGTGTCCTTCTCGCGAGGTGTTAAAGCATGTCACCAGCCGCTGGGGCGTATTAATTCTCGTGGCACTGCGTGATGGAACGCACCGCTTCAGCGATTTACGCCGCAAGATGGGCGGCGTGAGTGAAAAAATGCTGGCGCAGTCATTACAGGCGCTGGAGCAGGATGGATTTATTCATCGGGTGTCGTACCCGGTGGTGCCGCCGCATGTGGAGTACAGTCTGACGACGCTGGGTGAACAGGTGAGTGAGAAGGTCGCCGCGCTGGCAGACTGGATCGAACTCAATTTGCCGCAGGTGCTGGCACAGCGGAAAGAGCGAGCGGCATAACGGCTTGCCGGATGGCGCTGCGCTTATCTGGCCTACGGCATGTCGATCGCGTAGGCCGGGTAAGGCGAAGCCGCCACCCGGCGTGGTTTTACTTACTCAAATCCAGCTGATAAATCGCAAAACCGATGTCATCGGTAGCGACTTTATTCATCGGATATTGTCCCTTCTCTTTGATAAACGCGGCAGCCTTATCGGACGGCGAGGTTTCGAAGCGGATATCCAGTTTCGTGTCGCTGTGAACTGTCGCCAGACGCCAGTTGTTGTCCGCCGCCGGGTGGATTTCCCCCGCACGCTTCGACTCCGCGCCAATCCACGCCGCCAGCACGGAGCGGTTCTCATCCGGTGATGCAAAAGCGATGTGACTGTCGCCCGTACCGGCAAATTTGCCGCCGTAGGCACGATAGTTATTGGTCGCGACCAGGAACATAGCGTTCGGATCGACAGGCTTGCCGTTGAAGGTCAGATTTTTAATACGTTCCGCTTGCGGATTTACCGTCTGGCATTCGCCGTCGTAGCGCGCAGGCTGTGACACATCAATCTGATACTCCACGCCGTCAATCACATCAAAGTTATAGGTGCGAAAACCGTCCCAGTTGATCAATGACTGCGGTTTACTGCTGTGGACATCAATCTGATTGAATTGCCCGGCGGAACATTCCAGCCACTCTTTCACCTCTTTGCCGCTGGCTTTTACGACGACCAGCGTGTTCGGATAGAGGTAAAGATCGGCGGCGTTGCGGAAGGTAAGCTGACCTTTTTCCACTTCAACAAAGCTGGCAGGATCGTTTTTACGTCCACCGACTTTAAACGGCGCAGCGGCAGAGAGCACCGGCAGTTTCGCCAGATCCGGGTCGCCCTGAATAAAGTGTTCGACATACGCTTTCTGCGCGTTGTTCACCACCTGCACGGTAGGATCGTCCTGCACCAGCGCCAGGTAGCTGTACATGTTATCGGCGGACTTACCGATCGGTTTGCTAACGAACTCGCGGGTGGCATCGTGGTCGGCTTTCAGGATTCCCACCAGTTTTTTATCTTCTGTGGCCAGCGATTTTTTCGCGGCGGCATCGTAAATGGGCCGCGCTTCGGCTTTCGCACCGGTCACCTGCCATTTGCCGCTGTCGTTGTTGAGCACCAGATCCACCACGCCCAGATGATCGCCCCACATACCCGGCATGACCGCCGGTACTCCGTTAAGCGTACCTTTTGCGATATCCGCGCCGTTGATATCGGCAAAATCTTTGGAAGGGAAGACCGCGTGCGCATGGCCGAACATGATGGCGTCAACGCCGGGGACTTCGCTCAGGTAATACACGGAGTTTTCCGCCATCGTCTGGTACGGATCGGCAGAAAGCCCGGAGTGGGCAATCACCACCACAACGTCGGCGCCGTTGGCGCGCATCTCCGGCACATACTGACGAGCGGTTTCGGTAATGTCGTTGACGGTGACTTTGCCGCTCAGGTTGGCTTTATCCCAGGTCATAATCTGCGGAGGGACAAAACCGATATAGCCAATTTTCAGCGTCTGCGTGTTGCCCTCTTTATCGACCACGTCAGTCTCTTTGATCAGATAAGGCGTAAACAGCGGCTTTTTGGTCTTAACGTCGATGATATTGGCATTCACGTAAGGGAACTTCGCGCCCGCCAGCGCCTTATGCAGATAGTCCAGACCGTAGTTAAATTCATGGTTACCGAGGTTGCCGACCGCATAATCCAGCGTATTCAACGCCTTGTAGACAGGGTGAATATCACCAGCTTTCAGCCCCTTTGCCGCCATGTAATCGCCCAGCGGACTCCCCTGAATAAGATCGCCGTTATCGACCAGCACGCTATTTTTGACTTCATTTCTGGCGGCGTTAATTAAACTTGCTGTGCGTACCAGTCCGAATTTTTCGGTCGCTGTATCTTTGTAATAATCGAAATCCATCATGTTGCTATGCAAATCAGTGGTTTCCATAATCCGAAGATCGACGGTCGCCGCATTCACGCTGGCGGCGAGCAGCGTGGCCAGGAGCGTTGCGCTAAACTTAATCATCAGGGGCATCCTTTTTTAGATCTGAAACACAAAAGAAAATGTATATAAGTCTTGTTGCTTACAGAACTGTGAATCATGACATGAATTCAGCCATTAAAACCGCAATCGCTATCACAGATGGCGGATTCATTTACGATGGGGTATAAGTAAAACAAAGAGTTAAACGCCACTGCCATAAACGAGGTGGAGAATGCTAGAACATGTATGCCAGCTTGCACGGAATGCGGGCGATGCCATTATGCAGGTCTACGATGGAATCAAACCGATTGAAATCACCAACAAGCAGGATGATTCTCCGGTTACTGCGGCGGATATTGCCGCCCACGCGGTGATACTGGAAGGGTTACAGGCGCTGACGCCGGATATCCCGGTTTTGTCGGAAGAAGATCCGCCCTCCTGGGATGTGCGCCAGCACTGGCAGCGCTACTGGCTGGTTGACCCGTTAGACGGCACCAAAGAGTTCATCAAACGTAACGGCGAGTTTACCGTCAATATTGCGCTGATTGATAAAGGCAAACCGGTTCTGGGCGTGGTCTACGCGCCCGTCATGAAAGTGATGTACAGCGCTGCGGAAGGAAAAGCCTGGAAAGAAGAGTGCGGCGTGCGTAAACGGATTCAGGTGCGCGACGCGCGACCGCCGCTGGTGGTGATTAGCCGCTCCCATGCCGACAACGAGTTGCAAGAGTACCTGCAACAGCTGGGCGAGCATCAGACGACCTCCATCGGCTCATCGCTGAAGTTTTGTCTGGTGGCGGAAGGGCAGGCGCAGCTGTATCCGCGCTTTGGGCCGACCTGCGTCTGGGACACTGCCGCAGGCCATGCCGTTGCCGCTGCGGCCGGGGCGCACGTTCACAACTGGCAGGGGAAACCCCTGGACTATACCCCGCGTGAATCGTTCCTTAACCCCGGCTTCCGGGTCTCTATATATTAATTATTCAGCAACTTATGCAGCAGGGCGATCACCTGCTGCACCTCTGCCGGGCTTAACCCGCCGTCTTTGGCATACTGAATACGCCCGTCTTTATCGAGCACCACAATGGCGGAGCTCTCTTCTTCAAGCTGCCATGCCTTACGCGCCACGCCATTGCTGTCGACAATAAATTGTGACCACGGATAGAGTTTTTTATTGCTCTCGATGCTGCTGCGCACAAACATGCTGGTGCCTGGAATCGCGTCGTCGGTATTGACGATAGTAGTCGTCTGGTAGCGGTCATGCGGGAGATTCGCGGATTTAATCGCTTCTATCAGCGCGGCGTTTTTCTCTTTCGCTGACGTTCGTCCGGCGATGTGCTGCAACACCCGAACTTTCCCGGGGAGCTGCGCGCTATTCCAGCTTTTGTAGCTAAACTTGTTGTTATCAAGAATCAGTTCGCCGCGATCGGCGATCCCAATCGGCGATACGCGCTGATGGGTTTCAAAGTTATGCGCGGAGGCCATCATCGGCAGTAACAGGCACGACAGCGCCAGCAGTTTACGTAAGGTCATGGGGTTTCCTTCTTTATTTTTTGCAGGTGATCCGACCACTTGGGTCTGAGGTTTAATCATATGTGCGAATGATGCTTTTTCCCGCAAGCGTGATGCCAGTTTGCGGACGGGCGCACAAATCCTGCGAAAAATGAAGACTTATACTGAAGACAGCGAATCGGTGAATAGATAATTCTGAATAACTGTAATGAAAAGGTAAATAAACTTATACACACTGGAAACATCGTAGAGATAGTCTATAGTCATATGGCATTAAAATTTGCGCCTTAGAACAGCTGGGCCGAATGTGGCACCGCAAAGGCGTAACGCTCAGCAGGAGATAACAATGAAAATTTTCCAACGGTACAACCCGCTACAGGTGGCGAAGTACGTGAAGATCCTGTTCCGTGGACGGTTATATATCAAGGACGTTGGCGCTTTTGAGTTTGATAAGGGCAAGATTCTTATCCCAAAAGTGAAGGATAAGCAGCATTTGTCTGTGATGTCCGAAGTTAACCGTCAGGTTCTGCGTCTGCAAACTGAGATGGCTTAACCAAAGTGCTATGCAGTAGTTTAAAGTAGTATAAAAAAACGGCTCCCAATGGGAGCCGTTGATGTTTCCAGGGCCGGGCATTTATGCCGGGCCTTCTTCTTTCTCTTTGCTATCCGGCAGTTTAGGGACCAGGATGCTGGTTTTGGTGTCGAGGCGCGTTACCAGTAGCTGATCGATACGGTAGTTGTCGATATCCACCACCTCAAATTTATAGCCCGAGAACTTCACCGAGTCGGTGCGTTTCGGGATTTTACGCAGCATAAACATCATAAAGCCGCCGATGGTCTCGTAGTTGCCGGACTGCGGGAACTCGTCGATATCCAGCACGCGCATGACGTCGTCAATCGGCGTTCCGCCGTCGATCAGCCAGGAGTTTTCATCGCGCGCCACGATTTGTTCTTCCAGACCCTGACCGACCAGGTCGCCCATCAGCGTGGTCATCACGTCGTTCAGCGTGATAATCCCGACCACCAGCGCGTATTCGTTCATGATCACCGCGAAGTCTTCCCCCGCCGTCTTAAAGCTTTCCAGCGCTTCAGAGAGGGTCAGGGTGTCCGGCACGATTAATGTGTTGCGGATCTGCACGCCGCTGTTAAGCGCCATACTCTGGTTTGCCAGAACGCGGTTGAGCAGATCTTTAGAATCAACGTAGCCGATGATGTGATCGATATCTTCATTACACACCAGGAATTTTGAGTGCGGATGCTCCGCGACTTTATTTTTCAGGCTTTGCTCATCTTCGTGCAGATCGAACCAGATGATGTTTTCACGCGATGTCATGGAAGACGGCACGGTACGCGATTCCAGCTCAAACACGTTTTCAATCAGCTCGTGTTCCTGCTTACGCAGCACGCCAGCAAGCGCCCCGGCTTCCACGACGGCGTAAATATCGTCCGAGGTGATATCGTCTTTACGCACCATCGGGATTTTAAACAGGCGGAAAATGCTGTTTGCCAGGCCGTTGAAGAACCACACTAAGGGGCGGAAAACGAACAGGCAGAAGCGCATCGGGTTGATGATACGCAAAGCCACGGCTTCTGGCGCAATCATACCGATGCGTTTCGGGGTTAAATCGGCGAACAGGATGAACATACCGGTAACTAACGAGAAGGAGAGCACGAAGCTTAACTGCTCGGAGAGTTCTGGCGACATATAGTTCGAGAACAACGAATGAAAGGCCGGAGAGAATGCGGCATCGCCGACGATACCGCCCAGAATGGCGACAGCGTTAAGGCCAATTTGCACCACGGTAAAAAACGTCCCGGGGTTTTCCTGCATTTTCAGGATGCGTTGCGCATTGATGTTGCCTTCATCAGCCAGCAACTTGAGTTTTATCTTTCGTGAAGCGGCAAGCGAGATCTCGGATATCGAGAAGAACGCACTCACAGCGATCAGGCAGAGTATAATTAAAATACTGTTTAACATATCTTATCCGACCGTTCAGGTCAGATCCTCGGAAGGGGAAGTTGATAAATCCGTGTGATATACACATTGAAAACCGGCCCGAAGGATGTGGGCCGGTAATTTCAGTCGCTAGTATAGCGTAAGGAACTGTAAAGCCGCCAGAGGCGCTGAATTAACCTTGCGGCGGTAAGCACACGCCGATCCCGCCAATGCCGCAATAGCCATACGGATTCTTGTGCAGATACTGCTGGTGATCGTCCTCGGCATAGTAAAACGGGGTGGCGGTGTTGATCTCGGTGGTGATGTGGCGATCGTCGTTTGCCGCAGTCATCGCGCTCTGGAAACGCGCCAGGCTGGCATGTGCGGCGGCGTTCTGCTCTGGCGTTAACGGATAAATCGCCGAGCGGTACTGCGTTCCGTGATCGTTGCCCTGCTGCATACCTTGCGCCGGATCGTGATTTTCCCAGAAGACCTGCAACAATTGTTCATAGCTGATAACCTGCGGATCGTAGACGACGCGTACCGCTTCGGCGTGGCCGGTTTGCCCGGAGCAGACTTCCCGGTAGGTTGGGTTTGGCGTGTAGCCGCCGGTGTATCCCGCTGCGGTGCTGTAAACGCCAGGTAATTGCCAGAACAAACGCTCGACGCCCCAGAAGCAACCCATGGCGAAGAGGGCAATTTCCATCCCTTCGGGCACGTTTGTCATTGAGTGTCCGTTTACCGCATGTAAAGTTGCCACTGGCATCGGGGTATTGCGTCCAGGTAGGGCATCTGCTTGTGAAACAAGATGCTTTTTATCAAATAAACTCATGGGCCATTCTCCCGAAATCAGTAATTGGGGTTAAGGTTGTAACGAGACGCGTCTTTGCACACAATAGTTACAGTGAATGCGTCTAGAGTAAACATAAGAAATATTTGGGTTGTCGTCTGTTTTTCAATCCCGGTTGTTGGGTTTTTGTTAAGCCGTGGAGCGGCATTGTGATTTCCTTCCAGGGGTGGGAATAAGGGATATTCAGGAGAAAACGTGCCATATATCCGTCAGTTATGCTGGGTTAGCTTACTGTGCTTAAGCGGTTCTGCCGTAGCCGCAAACGTCCGTTTACAGGTCGAGGGGTTATCGGGCGAGCTGGAAAAAAACGTTCGTGCGCAGTTGTCTACGATTCAAAGTGATGAAGTGACGCCGGACCGGCGTTTTCGCGCGCGCGTTGATGATGCCATCCGCGAAGGGTTAAAAGCGCTGGGCTACTACGAGCCGACCATTGATTTTGAGCTGCGCCCGCCGCCGGAGAAGGGGCGTCAGGTCTTGCTCGCCAAAGTGACGCCAGGCGAACCGGTTCGCATCGGCGGAACAGAAGTGATTTTACGCGGCGGCGCGCGTACCGACAGGGATTATCTGGATTTGCTGAAAACGCGTCCGGCCATCGGAACCGTGCTGAATCATGGCGACTATGACGGCTTCAAAAAGTCATTAACCAGCGTGGCGCTACGTAAAGGCTATTTCGACAGTGAATTTAATAAAAGCCAGTTAGGCGTGTCGCTCGATCGTCATCAGGCGTTCTGGGATATCGATTACAACAGCGGCGAGCGCTATCGCTTTGGCCAGGTCACTTTCGAAGGTTCGCAGATTCGCGACGAGTATCTGCAAAACCTGATCCCGTTCAAAGAGGGAGATTACTACCAGTCGAAAGACCTGGCGGAACTGAACCGCCGTCTGTCGGCCACCGGCTGGTTTAACTCGGTCGTCGTCGCGCCTGAATTTGATAAAGCGCGCGAAACTAAAGTATTACCGTTGCACGGCGTCATGTCGCCACGTACTGAAAACACCATTGAAACGGGCGTCGGCTACTCTACCGACGTCGGGCCGCGTGTGAAGGCGACGTGGAAAAAACCGTGGATGAACTCCTACGGCCACAGCCTGACCACCAGCGCCAGTATCTCCGCCCCAGAGCAGCAGGTCGATTTCAGCTATAAAATGCCGCTCTTAAAGAACCCGCTGGAACAATACTATCTGGTTCAGGGGGGGATTAAGCGCACCGATCTCAACGACACCGAAGCGGACTCCTCCACGCTTGCCGTTTCCCGCTACTGGGACCTTTCCAGCGGCTGGCAGCGCGCCATCAATCTGCGCTGGAGCCTCGATCACTTTACGCAGGGTAACGTCACCAACACCACCATGCTGCTCTATCCGGGCGTGATGATCAGCCGTACCCGATCGCGCGGCGGACTGATGCCGACGTGGGGGGATTCCCAGCGTTACTCCATTGATTACTCGAACACCGCCTGGGGTTCGGACGTGGATTTCTCGGTATTTCAGGCGCAAAACGTCTGGATTCGCTCGCTGTACGATCGCCATCGCTTCGTGATGCGCGGCAACCTGGGCTGGATTGAGACCGGCGATTTCGACAAAGTGCCGCCGGATTTGCGTTTCTTCGCCGGTGGCGATCGCAGTATTCGCGGTTATAAATACAAATCTATCTCGCCGGAAGACAGCGACGGCAACCTGAAAGGGGCGTCGAAGCTGGTGACGGGCTCGCTGGAATACCAGTACAACGTGACCGGAAAATGGTGGGGGGCGATGTTCGTCGACAGCGGCGAAGCCGTCAGCGATATCCGTAAGAGCGACTTTAAAACCGGCGCCGGGGTTGGCGTGCGTTGGCAGTCTCCGGTCGGGCCGATCAAGCTCGATTTTGCCGTGCCGGTTGGTGACAAAGACGAACACGGTTTACAGTTTTACATCGGTCTGGGGCCTGAATTATGAGTTTATGGAAGAAAATAAGCCTCGGCGTACTGATTTTTATTCTGCTGCTGCTGGGAACCGTGGCGTTCCTGGTGGGCACCACGACGGGGCTGCATCTGGTCTTTAACGCGGCGAACCGCTGGGTGCCGGGGCTGGAGATCGGTCAGGTAACTGGCGGCTGGCGTGACCTGTCGCTGAAAAATATTCGTTACGATCAGCCCGGCGTGGCGGTGAATGCCGGTGAAATCCACCTGGCGGTGAAACTCGGCTGCCTGTGGGACAGCAGCCTGTGTGTTAACGATCTGTCGTTGAAGGACATCAACGTCGCCATCGACAGCAAAAAAATGCCGCCTTCCGAACCGGTGGAGGAAGAAGAGGACAGCGGGCCGCTGAATCTTTCCACGCCGTATCCCATCACGCTTTCACGCGTGGCGCTCAGCAATATCAATCTCAAAATTGATGATACGACCGTCTCGGTGATGGATTTCACCTCTGGCCTTAACTGGCAGGAGAAAACCCTGACTCTGAAGCCCACTTCGCTACAGGGGCTGCTAATCGCGCTGCCAAAAGTGGCGGAAGTGGCGCAGGAAGAGGTGGTTGAACCGAAGATTGACCATCCCCAACCGGATGAAAAGCCGCTTGGCGAGACGCTGAAGGATCTGTTCTCAAAGCCCGTGTTGCCGGAGATGGCCGATGTGCATCTGCCGCTCAACCTTAATATTGAGGAGTTTAAGGGCGAACAGCTGCGCGTGACGGGCGATACTGACCTGACGGTGCGCAACATGCTGCTGAAAGTCAGCAGCATCGACGGCAATATGAAACTGGATGCGCTGGATATCGACGCCAACCAGGGCACCGTCAATGCGACCGGAACGGCGCAGTTGACCAACTCGTGGCCGGTGGATATTACCCTCAACAGTACGCTGAATATCGATCCGCTGAAAGGCGAAAAGGTGAAGCTGAAGGTAGGCGGCGCGCTACGTGAACAGCTGGAGATCGGCGTTAACCTCTCCGGGCCGGTGGATATGGATCTGCGCGCCCAGACGCGCCTCGCCGAGGCTGGGTTGCCGCTGAACGTTGAAGTGGCAAGCCGCCAGGTTTACTGGCCGTTTACCGGCGACAAGCAGTTCCAGGCCGACGATATCAAACTCAAACTTACCGGCAAGATGACCGACTACACGTTGTCGATGCGCACGGCGGTGAAGGGGCAGGACATTCCGCCCGCCACCATTACCCTGGATGCGAAAGGCAACGAACAGCAGATCAATCTCGATAAGCTCACCGTGGCGGCGCTGGAAGGGAAAACCGAGCTGAAAGCGCTGGTTGACTGGCAGCAGGCGATCAGCTGGCGCGGCGAACTGACGCTGGACGGCATCAACACGGCGAAAGAGATCCCGGACTGGCCTTCTACGCTTAATGGCCTGATCAAAACCCGGGGAAGCCTCTATGGCGGCAGCTGGCAGATGGATGTGCCTGAGCTGAAACTGATCGGTAACGTGAAGCAGAACAAGGTCAATGTTAACGGCTCTCTGAAGGGTAACAGCTACATGCAGTGGGTCATTCCGGGTCTGCATCTGGAGCTGGGACGCAATAGCGCTGATGTGAAAGGCGAGCTGGGCATTAAGGATCTCAATCTCGATGCCACAATTGATGCGCCGAATCTGGATAACGCGCTGCCGGGGCTGGGCGGTACCGCCAAAGGGCTGGTGAAAGTCCGTGGTACGGTCGATGCGCCGCAGCTGCTGGCGGATATCAACGCGCGCGGATTACGCTGGCAGGAGCTGTCGGTGGCGCAGGTGCGTGTGGAAGGGGACATCAAATCCACCGACCAGATCGCCGGGAATCTTGACGTTCGCGTTGAGCGGATTACGCAGCCGGACGTCAATATCAACCTCGTCACCCTGAATGCCAAAGGCAGCGAAAAGCAGCATGAACTGCAACTGCGGATTCAGGGCGAGCCGGTCTCCGGGCAGCTTGCGCTTGCGGGCAGTTTTGACCGTAAAGAAGCGCGCTGGAAAGGCACGCTCAGCAATACGCGCTTCCAGACGCCGGTGGGGCCGTGGTCGCTGACGCGCGCCATTGCGCTGGATTACCGTAACCAGGAACAGAAAATCAGCATCGGGCCGCACTGCTGGACGAACCCGAATGCGGAGCTGTGCGTACCGCAAACAATCGATGCCGGGGCAGAAGGACGGGCGGTGGTGAATCTCAACCGTTTCGATCTGGCGATGCTGAAGCCGTTTATGCCGGACGCCACGCAGGCCAGCGGCGTCTTTAGCGGGAAAGCGGATGTCGCGTGGGACACCACCAAAGAGGGGCTGCCGCAAGGGCAGGTCACGCTGTCGGGTCGTAACGTGAAGGTAACGCAACGGGTCAATGACGCGCCGTTACCGGTGGCTTTCGACACGCTGAACCTGAATGCCGATCTGCACAATAACCGGGCGCAGTTAGGCTGGATGATCCGTCTGACCAATAACGGTCAGTTCGACGGGCAGGTACAGATAACCGATCCGCAAGGGCGGCGTAATATTGGCGGTAACGTCAATATCCGCAACTTCAACCTGGCGATGGTCAACCCTGTCTTCTCGCGCGGCGAAAAAGCGGCGGGCATGTTGAACGCAAACCTGCGTCTGGGGGGCGACGTGCAAAGCCCACAGATGTTTGGTCAGCTACAGCTGAGCGGCCTGGATGTGGATGGCAACTTTATGCCGTTTGATATGCAGCCAAGCCAACTGGCGATGAATTTCAACGGTACGCGCTCAACTCTGCAAGGCGTGGTGCGCACACAGCAGGGGCAAATTAATCTGAGCGGCGACGCCGACTGGAGCCAGATAGATAACTGGCGCGCCCGCGTGGCGGCGAAAGGCAGTCGCGTGCGTATCACCGTGCCGCCGATGGTGCGGCTGGATGTTTCCCCGGATGTGGTCTTTGAGGCGACGCCGAGCCTGTTCACGCTGGATGGACGCGTGGATGTGCCGTGGGCGCGTATCGTGGTGCATGAACTGCCGGAAAGCGCGGTAGGCGTCTCCAGTGATGAAGTCATGCTCAATAACGATCTACAGCCTGAAAATCCGCAGAGCGCGTCGATTCCGATCAACAGCAACCTGATTGTCCACGTAGGGAACAACGTCCGCATGGATGCGTTTGGCCTGAAAGCGCGTCTGACCGGCGACCTGAAAGTTGCGCAGGATAAACAGGGACTGGGGCTTAACGGGCAGATCAATATTCCTGACGGGCGCTTCCATGCGTATGGGCAGGATCTGATCGTGCGTAAGGGGGAACTGCTGTTCTCTGGCCCGCCGGATCAGCCGCTGCTCAACATCGAGGCGATTCGTAATCCTGAATCGACGGAGAACGACGTCATTGCCGGGGTGCGCGTGACCGGCACTGCGGATGAGCCGAAAGCGGAAATCTTCTCCGACCCGGCGATGTCCCAGCAGGAGGCGCTGTCTTACCTGCTGCGCGGCCAGGGGCTGGAGAGCGATCAGAGCGACAGTGCGGCGATGACCTCAATGCTTGTTGGTCTGGGGGTTGCACAAAGTGGTCAGGTTGTGGGTAAAATCGGGGAGACATTTGGCGTAAGCAATCTGGCGCTGGACACGCAAGGGGTGGGCGACTCATCCCAGGTTGTGGTCAGCGGATATGTGCTGCCAGGTCTGCAAGTGAAATATGGTGTGGGTATATTTGACTCTTTGGCGACGCTCACGTTACGTTATCGCCTGATGCCTAAGCTATATCTGGAAGCAGTGTCTGGCGTAGATCAGGCACTTGATTTGCTCTATCAGTTCGAGTTTTAGCAATGCGAATATTTGTTTACGGCAGTTTACGACGCAAACAGGGCAACAGCCACTGGATGACCAACGCCCAGTTGCTGGGCGATTACAGTATCGATAACTACCAGTTGTATAGCCTGGGCCACTATCCAGGCGCAGTTCCGGGAAACGGATCGGTACACGGTGAAGTTTATCGTATTGATAACGCCACGCTGGCCGAACTTGATGCCTTGCGCACCAGGGGCGGCGAATATGCACGCCAGTTAATCCAGACACCGTACGGAAGCGCATGGATGTATGTGTACCAACGTCCGGTCGAAGGGTTAACGCTGATTGAAAGCGGTAACTGGTTAGACAGAGACCAGTGCTGATAAAAAACACGCCACCTTCGGGTGGCGTTGTTTTATGTGGTGCCAACTGTCGTCCTGGATTATCAGGACGTACTCATCTTTTTGTTCATCACGCAAAATGCTTATTAAATGAAACACTAATTAGTGTGAATTATTATTCTTCTTAAAATATTATTTTGTATTATTATAGCGTAATATGATCCCGCTAGCGGAAATAATTTTATTTCAGTCGCATTCTCGTTCTACAAAATAATTATCCAGGTAAGGATAGTAATGGATGAGTGATATTGTTTATCTTAAACTCATTGGTGAGCAACAAGGTGATATTTCTGATGGATGTGGCACAACTGATTCAGTCGGTAATCGTTGGCAACGAAATCATGTGAATGAAATATTTGTATTTTCTTTGAGTTCGGGGGTAACGAATACAGGTAAAGGTGCGAATCTACAGAGCTTAACATTCAGCAAGCAAATAGATAAAAGTTCACCGCTGTTAGCTAATGCGATTAATAACAATGAAAACCTGTTTCTGGCGTTTTGGTTTTACCGCATAAATAGATATGGTCAATGGGAGAAGTATTATTATATTCAGCTCAGAGGTGCTTCAATATCAAGGATTCAGCTTCGCATTATAAAAGACGAGATAGATACAGAAACAATATCTGTTGATTATGATTATATTCTCAGTAAACATCTGATAAGCAATACCGAGTGTAGTTATCTTGCCCTGCCAGCGGAATACAATAAGCTGTTTGTTCCAACGCCGAAAGCCCAGACTCATACCCTTAACAGCGCTGGCGTAGGGCGACTGCTGGCGGCCGGGGGGATTTATAATGGTAATGTCGGGGGATTCAGGGACACCGCCGAGAAACTGGGTGGCGATGCTGTTGAGGGTTACGATCAGATTCTTAACGAGAAAACAGTCGGTGTTGCCATAACGGCAGCCTCAATTGCCGCAGTGTATGGGTTGGGGAGGGTGGGGTTAGAATCAGAGGTTCGAGCACTTGAGGAATCGAGGCGAATTGAAACCAGGACTGCTGTAAGATTTAATGATTTTAAATTTTCTACAAAGCAGTTACAGAAAAAATTTAAACATGCTATAGACTTTGGCATTTCTGGTACAACTAATAAGCAAAATCTGGTGTCGTTTGAAAATGCAGTGAGGAAACATATGGATATGGTTGATACTATTAAAATAAAGGGGAAGTATCGATGGGATTCTGATGTCTGTCACTATTTTAATCCATCAACTAATCTTAATGTTATGACAGATTTTGATGGAAATTTTATCTCAGGTTGGAAGCTGTCTGAAAGACAACGGCATGATTTACTGGCGTTAGGGAATGTGTTCTAAGGGGGATGTTATGAATTTACTCAGGTTAATAGATAGTTTCCTTTCTGGAGACTTATCAGCATTAGCATTTGAGATTGAATATATGGATGCCTGGAGAAGCTACAGGGACTCCAGTGATATCATCAAAGTTGATGAAAAAACGCAATTGTATATCGATCGTGTATTTACAGCTTTAGATACTTATTGCGCTGATCCTGAGTTAAGGGATGATGGCGATCTGGATGAGAATGAACTATTGAGTGAAGTCATTCGTTTGAACAAGCAGTGGCGAGACGTCGATTGACTTATTTTTCTGGTTACAAGTTTAGACATGCAGAAACATTTTCTGGTGCAGAAAATAAAGATATTACATTTTACTGAAAGAAAAACTCGACGTTCCTGCAAACAAGGTTTGTCGATAATCTCTCTTAGGCAGTTTTACCCGGCATAAAAAAAGCCCTCGCAAATACGAGGGCTTTTGAAAAATTACGTTGAGCTCAAGCGAAAACGAACTTATTTCTTCGCTGCGCGCTCGAAGGAAGCAACGATTTCAGCTTTAGCCGCTTCAGCGTTGTCCCAGCCGTCAACTTTCACCCATTTGCCTTTTTCGAGGTCTTTGTAGTGCTCGAAGAAGTGCGTGATCTGCGCTTTCAGCAGTTCCGGCAGGTCGTTCACGTCGTTGATGTGATCGTATTCTTTGCTCAGTTTGGTGTGCGGTACGGCAACCAGCTTCGCATCTTCACCGGATTCGTCGGTCATTTTCAGAACGCCAACCGGACGGCAACGGATCACAGCACCCGGTTGCAGCGGATACGGCGTCGGGACCAGAACATCTACCGGATCGCCATCCAGAGACAGGGTGTTGTTGATGTAGCCGTAGTTGCACGGATAGAACATCGCGGTGGACATGAAGCGGTCAACGAACAGTGCGCCGCTCTCTTTGTCAACTTCGTATTTGATCGGATCTGCGTTAGCCGGGATCTCAATAACAACGTAGATATCTTCCGGCAGATCTTTACCCGCAGGGACGTTGAGTAAGCTCATGTCTGTTTCCTTTAAATATATATGGCAAACAAGTGGCGAGTATTATAGCCAACTCGCGCTGAAAGTCTCCGCTTGTTTTCGTCTTCTTTCCCCTCCGGCTGCGATTTTCAGACGGTTTACGTGACAGGAAAATCCATAACAACAGCTGCTTTTTTCATAGGCGAATGAAAGCGATTACAAAGTTGTGATTAACCTTTTATTTACTTTTTTGAAGTGTGATGTAACGCAATCCGTTACATCACCTATTGTCTATAGTTTTCCTCGCGAATGCTTTTCACCCAACAATAACCTGGGCTACGAGGACATCATTATGTGGAAGCGCTTACTTTTAGTCACAGCAGTTTCGGCAGCCATGTCGTCTATGGCAATGGCCGCCCCCTTAACCGTAGGATTTTCGCAGGTCGGCTCTGAGTCCGGCTGGCGCGCCGCCGAAACCAACGTGGCGAAGAGCGAGGCCGAAAAACGCGGCATCACGCTGAAAATTGCCGACGGTCAGCAAAAACAGGAAAACCAGATTAAAGCCGTACGCTCATTTGTCGCTCAGGGCGTGGACGCCATCTTTATTGCGCCAGTGGTCGCGACAGGCTGGGAACCGGTCTTAAAAGAAGCCAAAGATGCGGAAATTCCGGTCTTTCTGCTCGACCGCTCCATTGATGTTAAAGACAAATCGCTCTATATGACCACCGTCACCGCCGACAACGTGCTGGAAGGCAGATTGATCGGCGACTGGCTGGTAAAAGAGGTGGATGGCAAGCCGTGTAACGTTGTTGAGCTGCAAGGCACCGTTGGGGCCAGCGTGGCGATCGACCGTAAGAAAGGGTTTGCCGAAGCCATCGCCAAAGCGCCAAACATCAAAATCATCCGCTCTCAGTCTGGCGACTTTACCCGTAGTAAAGGGAAAGAGGTGATGGAGAGCTTTATCAAAGCGGAAAACAACGGCAAAAACATCTGCATGGTTTACGCCCATAACGACGACATGGTGATCGGCGCGATCCAGGCGATTAAAGAAGCGGGCCTGAAGCCGGGCAAAGATATTCTGACGGGCTCTATCGACGGCGTGCCGGATATCTATAAAGCGATGATTGATGGCGAAGCCAATGCCAGCGTTGAACTGACGCCGAACATGGCCGGGCCCGCTTTCGATGCGCTGGAGAAATACAAAAAAGACGGCACGATGCCTGAGAAGCTGACCATCACCAAATCGACGCTGTACCTGCCTGACACCGCAAAAGAAGAGTTAGAGAAGAAGAAAAACATGGGCTACTGATTTTGCTGTTGGTCTTCTGTAGGCCGGATAAGGCGTTACGCCGCCATCCGGCATTTATTGCCTGATGGCGCTGCGCTTATCGGGCCTACGGAAAGGCCGTGCTTTCGAACCGGAGGAATGCCATGACCATCGACCAAAATCAGGAAATCCTCCGTACCGAGGGACTCAGTAAATTCTTTCCCGGCGTTAAGGCGCTGGATAACGTCGATTTTAGCCTGCGCCGGGGCGAAATCATGGCGCTGCTCGGGGAAAACGGGGCGGGAAAATCAACGCTGATTAAAGCATTAACCGGCGTATACCATGCCGATCGCGGCACTATCTGGCTGGAAGGCCAGGCGATTTCACCGAAGAATACCGCGCATGCCCAGCAACTGGGGATCGGAACCGTCTACCAGGAGGTTA
The DNA here is from genome assembly GCF_030333435.1 of Citrobacter sp. CK191. Taxonomy (NCBI): domain Bacteria; kingdom Pseudomonadati; phylum Pseudomonadota; class Gammaproteobacteria; order Enterobacterales; family Enterobacteriaceae; genus Citrobacter; species Citrobacter sp. CK191. Next base: position 270,590 of record NZ_JAOWFX010000034.1, read on the forward strand.
ACCTTCTGCCCAATATGTCGGTGGCGGATAACCTGTTTATCGGTCGTGAGCCCCGGCGTTTTGGCCTGCTGCGGCGCAAAGAAATGGAGAAACGCGCCACAGAATTGATGGCCTCTTACGGCTTTTCGCTGGATGTGCGTGAGCCGCTCAATCGCTTTTCCGTTGCAATGCAGCAGATTGTCGCTATCTGCCGGGCCATCGATCTCTCCGCGAAAGTCCTGATCCTCGACGAACCCACCGCCAGCCTCGACACCCAGGAAGTTGAGATGCTGTTTGGCCTGATGCGCCATCTGCGCGATCGCGGCGTCAGCCTGATCTTTGTTACGCACTTTCTCGATCAGGTTTATCAGGTGAGCGATCGGATCACCGTGTTACGCAACGGCAGCTTTGTCGGCTGCCGCGAAACCCGCGAGCTTCCACAGATCGAACTGGTGAAAATGATGCTGGGGCGCGAACTGGAGACCCATGCGCTACAGCGGGCGGGGCGCACCTTGCTGAGCGATAAACCGGTGGCTGCCTTTAAAGATTACGGCAGGAAAGACACCATCTCGCCGTTCAGCCTGGAAGTCCGCCCCGGCGAGATCGTCGGTCTGGCAGGGCTGTTGGGATCGGGGCGTACCGAAACCGCAGAGGTGATCTTCGGCATTAAACCGGCCGACAGCGGCAGTGCGATGATCAAAGGTAAGCCGCAAACCCTGCGATCGCCGCATCAGGCTTCATGCCTTGGGATCGGCTTTTGCCCGGAAGACAGGAAAACGGACGGCATTATTGCCGCCGCATCGGTACGGGAAAATATCATTCTGGCGCTACAGGCGCAGCGAGGCTGGCTGCGACCGATTTCCCGCAGAGAACAGCAGGAGATTGCCGAGCGTTTTATCCGCCAGTTGGGCATTCGTACCCCCAGTGCGGAACAGCCGATTGAATTTCTCTCCGGCGGCAATCAGCAAAAAGTGTTGCTGTCGCGCTGGTTGCTGACCAAACCGCAGTTCCTGATCCTGGATGAGCCGACACGCGGCATCGACGTTGGGGCGCATGCGGAGATCATCCGACTGATTGAAACGCTGTGTGCGGACGGGCTGGCGCTGCTGGTCATCTCCTCTGAACTGGAGGAACTGGTGGGCTATGCCGATCGGGTGATCATCATGCGCGATCGTAAACAGGTGGCGGAGATCCCGCTGGCGGAACTGTCCGTTCCGGCGATCATGAACGCCATTGCGGCGTAAGGAGAATAGTGTGATGCCTCAGTCTCTCCCGCAAACCACACCGCCGAAGCGACGTTTTCGCTGGCCGACAGGTATGCCGCAGATCGTGGCATTGCTGCTGGTGCTGTTGGTGGACAGCCTGGTGGCGCCGCATTTCTGGCAGGTGATTTTGCAGGATGGTCGCCTGTTCGGCAGCCCGATTGACATTCTTAACCGCGCGGCTCCCGTTGCGCTGCTGGCGATTGGGATGACGCTGGTGATCGCCACTGGCGGTATCGATCTCTCCGTCGGGGCGGTAATGGCGATTGCCGGGGCGACCACTGCCGCCATGACGGTGGCCGGGCACAGCTTACCGGTGGTGCTGCTCGCGGCGCTGGGAACAGGCGTACTGGCGGGCTTGTGGAATGGCATTCTGGTGGCGATCCTTAAAATTCAGCCGTTTGTCGCCACGCTCATTCTGATGGTGGCCGGACGTGGCGTGGCGCAACTCATCACCTCCGGGCAGATCGTCACCTTTAACTCACCCAACTTATCGTGGTTCGGCAGCGGTTCGCTGTTGCTGTTTCCGACGCCCGTGATTATCGCGCTGCTTACCCTGGTGGTGTTCTGGCTGCTGACCCGTAAAACGGCGCTGGGGATGTTCATTGAAGCGGTGGGAATCAACATTCGGGCGGCGAAAAATGCCGGGGTGAACACCCGCATTATCGTCATGCTCACCTATGTTCTGAGTGGCCTGTGCGCGGCGATTGCGGGCATCATCATCACGGCGGATATTCGCGGAGCGGACGCCAACAACGCCGGACTCTGGTTGGAGCTGGACGCCATTCTGGCCGTGGTTATTGGCGGCGGCTCGCTGATGGGCGGGCGCTTTAACCTGCTGCTGTCGGTCGTGGGCGCATTGATTATCCAGGGGATGAATACCGGCATCCTGCTGTCAGGCTTTCCGCCGGAGATGAACCAGGTCGTCAAAGCCATCGTGGTGTTATGCGTGCTGATTGTGCAGTCGCAGCGCTTTATCAGTCTGATAAAAGGAGTGCGTGGTCGTGATAAAACGTAACTTACCGTTGATGATCACCCTCGGGGTTTTTGTGCTGGGCTACCTCTATTGCCTGACGCAGTTCCCCGGTTTCGCCTCAACCCGGGTTATCTGTAACATCCTGACCGATAACGCTTTCCTCGGAATTATTGCGGTTGGCATGACCTTCGTGATCCTCTCCGGCGGCATCGATCTGTCCGTGGGATCGGTGATCGCGTTTACCGGCGTTTTTCTGGCGAAGGCCATTGGCTACTGGGGGATCTCGCCGCTGCTGGCCTTCCCGCTGGTACTGGCGATGGGCTGTGCGTTCGGGGCATTTATGGGGCTGCTGATTGATGCGCTGAAGATTCCGGCGTTTATCATTACGCTGGCGGGGATGTTCTTCCTGCGTGGCGTCAGCTACCTGGTGTCTGAGGAGTCGATTCCGATTAACCACCCGATTTACGATACGCTTTCCAGCCTGGCGTGGAAAATCCCCGGCGGCGGGCGTCTGAGCGCAATGGGGCTGCTGATGCTGGCGGTGGTGGTGATCGGCATTTTCCTCGCCCACCGTACGCGGTTTGGTAATCAGGTTTACGCCATTGGCGGAAATGCGGCGTCGGCGAACCTGATGGGGATTTCGACGCGTAGCACCACCATCCGTATTTATATGCTCTCTACCGGGCTTGCGACGCTGGCAGGTATTGTTTTCTCCATTTATACCCAGGCCGGCTATGCGCTGGCGGGCGTTGGCGTTGAGCTGGATGCCATCGCATCGGTGGTGATTGGCGGTACGTTGCTGAGCGGAGGCGTGGGGACGGTGTTAGGTACGCTGTTCGGCGTGGCGATCCAGGGGCTGATCCAGACCTATATTAACTTCGATGGCACGCTGAGTTCCTGGTGGACGAAGATCGCTATCGGGATTTTGTTGTTTATTTTTATTGCCTTGCAGCGTGGTCTGACGGTGCTGTGGGAGAATCGCCAGAGTTCTCCGGTTACGCGTGTCAACACAGCCGCAACACCGAAGTAACATATTGAATTTCCTGAAACGTATAAACTTTTTCCGGTTGTAGTCGATAGATTCTATATCCCTACAACCGGAAAGATAACGATGCCAAAATCCCTCTCTATTCGTACAAGTTTACTGGTTTTACTGTCTTTACTTACCCTGCTCCTGTTGCTGACGGGCGGTATGGGGCTCTACGCCTCCACCCGTATTATCACTTCCTGGGTCTATTATGGGGTGATGACGGGGGCGACGCTGGCCGCCATCGGCCTGCTGGCGCTGGTATGGCTGATGTTGCGTAATAAGCTCCTGAAACCTCTTGATAATGTTGTTGAGCAACTGGAGCGTCTGGCGACAGGGGATTTATCGCCGACGGTAAGCCGTTTTGCCAGCTCTGAATTTAACCGTCTGAATACCGCCCTTGAAGAGATGCGTGCGGCGCTGAGTGAATCCGTGGTACGCGTTCGTGACGCCAGCACGCAAATTGATACCGGCAGCCGTGAACTGACGGCGGGCAACCTGCATCTGGCGCAACGCACGGAGTCTACGGCCACCTCGCTGGAACAGACAGCCGCCAGCATGGAAGAGCTGACTGCGACGGTGAAACTGAACGCTGAAAATGCCGATCAGGCGCACCAACTGGCGAAATCAGTCTCGGACACCGCCGATCGCGGCAGCGAGATGGTGTGCTATGTCATTGAGAAAATGCGTGATATTTCCGGCAGCTCTGACCGTATCGCCGATATTCTCGGCGTAATTGACGGCATCGCTTTCCAGACCAATATTCTGGCGCTGAATGCCTCCGTTGAAGCGGCGCGCGCTGGTGAACAGGGGCGCGGTTTTGCGGTGGTTGCCGGTGAGGTGCGTAATCTCGCCAGCCGCAGCGCCGATGCTGCGAAAGAGATCCGCGCGCTCATCAGCGACTCGCAAACGCATGTCGGAGAGGGCAGCGATCTGGCGATGCAGGCCGGTGAAACGATGGATGAGATTGCGACAGAAGTGATGCGCATGACCAAACTGATGCGTGAGATTGCCAGTGCTTCTCAGGAACAGAGCCGGGGCATTGAGCAGGTGAATATCGCGGTCAGTCAGATGGATGAAACCGCACAGCAGAACGCGGCGCTGGTACAGCAATCTTCCGCAGCCACCCGTTCGCTGGAAGAGCAGTCCCATGCGCTGCTGGAGGCGATGGCCGTATTTAAGCTACAGGCAGCGTAACCGAACGTAGGCCGGATAAGGCGAAGCCGCCACCAGGCAATAAATTGCCGGATGGCAACGCTGCGCATTTTATCCGGCCTACATCCGTGCGATTAATGATAATTATGCGTCCGGGAACTCGCGGATGAAGCGTTCTACGTCTTCCACCATATGATCGGTGCCGACGAAGAACGGACGGCGCTGGTGCAGGCTTTCCGGCGTAATATCCAGAATGCGCTCTTTACCGTCGCTCGCTTTGCCGCCCGCCTGCTCAGCCAGGAAGGCCATCGGGTTGCATTCGTACAGCAGACGCAGTTTCCCTTCCGGGTGGCTGGCGGTGCTCGGGTAGAGGTAGATCCCGCCTTTCAGCAGGTTGCGGTGGAAATCCGCCACCAGGGAGCCAATATAGCGCGAGGTGTACGGGCGATTCGTGGACTTGTCCTCTTCCTGGCAGAACTTAATGTACTTCTTCACGCCATTCGGGAATTTGATGTAGTTGCCTTCGTTAATGGAGTAGGTGTTACCCTTCTCCGGGAAGCGCATACGCTCCTGGCACAGGCAGAAAACGCCCAGCGACGGATCGTAGGTGAAGGCGTGTACGCCGCAGCCGGTGGTGTAAACCAGCATGGTTGAAGAGCCGTAGACCACATAACCCGCAGCCACCTGCTTGTTGCCCGGTTGCAGGAAATCTTCTTCCGTCACCGGCGTGCCGACAGGCGTTACGCGGCGGTAGATAGAGAAAATAGTACCGACAGAGACGTTAACATCGATGTTGGACGAGCCATCCAGTGGGTCCATCAGCACCACGTATTTCGCGTGTTCGCAGCCTTCAAAGACGACAATTTCATCTTCTTCTTCAGAAGCGATGCCCGCCACAATATCGCGCGCCTTCAGTGCAGCTTTCAGTTTTTCGTTCGCGAACAGGTCGAGTTTCTGCTGAACCTCGCCCTGCACGTTCTCAGCACCGCTGGCACCCAGGATATCGACCAGACCGGCCTTGTTGATATCGCGGTGGATGATCTTGGCGCCCAGCTTTATTGCCGACAACAAAGCAGTGAGCTCACCGGTAGCATGAGAGAACTCGTGCTGCTTTTCGACAATAAATTCACCTAACGTTTTCATAACACTTTCCCTGCAATTGATATGGAGTAAAGCGACCGTAACAATCTTAACAAATATTTCAGCGGCCGCGCTCAGGTGAATCGCGCCAGCAAAGTACGGAATATCCTGAAATGCGTTTCTCACTTGCCTGACATGTGCGTAAAATGGCCCCCAGATTAAAAAAGGGTAGTGACGTATGCGCATTCATATTTTGGGAATTTGTGGCACTTTCATGGGCGGTCTGGCGATGCTGGCGCGCTCGCTCGGTCATGAAGTAACGGGTTCGGACGCCAATGTGTATCCGCCGATGAGCACCCTGCTTGAGAAGCAGGGCATTGATTTAATTCAGGGTTACGACGCCAGCCAGCTCGACCCACAGCCAGACCTGGTGATCATCGGCAACGCCATGACCCGTGGAAATCCGTGTGTTGAAGCGGTGCTGGAAAAGAACATTCCGTATATGTCCGGCCCGCAGTGGCTGCATGACTTTGTTCTGCGCGATCGCTGGGTGCTGGCCGTAGCCGGTACGCACGGTAAAACCACCACGGCAGGCATGGCGACCTGGATTCTGGAAGCCTGCGGTTATCAGCCGGGCTTCGTGATTGGCGGCGTTCCGGGCAATTTCGACGTTTCCGCCCGTCTGGGTGAAAGTCACTTCTTCGTCATTGAGGCGGATGAGTACGACTGCGCGTTCTTCGATAAGCGTTCCAAGTTTGTGCACTACTGCCCGCGCACGCTGATCCTCAACAACCTTGAGTTCGACCATGCGGACATCTTTGACGATCTGAAAGCGATTCAGAAGCAGTTCCACCACCTGGTGCGCATCGTGCCGGGGCAAGGGCGCATTATTTTCCCGGAACACGACATCAACCTGAAGCAGACGATCGCGATGGGCTGCTGGAGCGAGCAGGAGCTGGTGGGCGAGCAGGGGCACTGGCAGGCGAAGAAACTGAACGCGGATGCATCCGTTTGGGAAGTGTGGCTGGACGGTGAAAAAGCCGGTGAAGTGAAGTGGTCGCTGGTCGGTGAACACAATATGAATAACGGGCTGATGGCGATTGCCGCAGCTCGTCATGTTGGCGTAATGCCTGCGGATGCGGCTAACGCGTTGGGATCGTTTATCAACGCCCGTCGTCGTCTGGAGCTGCGCGGTGAAGCCAACGGTGTGACGGTGTATGACGATTTCGCTCACCACCCGACGGCGATTCTGGCGACGCTTGCGGCGTTGCGCAGTAAAGTGGGCGGTACGGCGCGTATTCTTGCGGTGCTGGAACCGCGCTCCAACACCATGAAGATGGGTCTTTGCAAAGACGATCTGGCTCCATCGTTAGGGCGTGCGGATGAAGTGTTCTTGTTGCAACCGCAGCATATTCCGTGGCAGGTGGCGGAAGTCGCGGATGCCTGTGTTCAGCCTGCGCACTGGAGCGGAGATGTGGACGCGCTGGCCGACATGGTGGTGAAAACCGCGCAGCCTGGCGATCATATTCTGGTGATGAGCAACGGCGGGTTCGGCGGCATCCATCAAAAACTGTTGGATGGCCTGGCGAAAAAGGCGGAGGCGGCGGAGTAATCATATGCCCGGTGGCGCTGCGCTTACCGGGCCTACAATCTGTAGGCCGGATAAGACGCGTTGCGTCGCCATCCGGCAATACCAAATGCACCAGGCTGTAGGCCGGATAAGACGCGTTGTGTCGCCATCCGGCAATACCAAATGCACCAGGCTGTAGGCCGGATAAGACGCATTGCGTCGCCATCCGGCAAATACCAATGCACCAGGCTGTAGGCCGGATAAGACGTTTTGCGTCGCCATCCGGCAATACCAAATGCACCAGGCTGTAGGCCGGATAAAACGCGTTGCGTCGCCATCCGGCACACTTAACTCACGTACGCATTACTCTTCGTTTTCCGCCAGCTCACGCAGATACTGGAAGATCTGCCGCGCCGACTTCGGCGGCTTGTTGCCTTCTTTCTCTTTCTTCGCGTTGCGGATCAGCGAGCGAAGCTGCTGACGGTCGGCATTCGGCCACAGGCTCAGCACTTCTTCCACCGCATCATCACCTTCAACGATCAGGCGATCGCGCAGTTGCTCAAGCTTATGGAACAGCACCACCTGCTGGTTGTGGCGGTTTTTCAGCTTATCCAGCGCCTGACGAATAGGTTCAACGTCGCGTTGACGCAGCATCTTACCGATCAGCTGCAACTGACGGCGGCGGCCTTCCATCTTAATACGCTGGGCCAGCTCAATGGCGGCGCGCAGATCCGCATCAAGCGGGATCTTATCCAGCGCGTTTTTCCCCAGATCCACAATTTCCGCGCCCAGGCGTTTTAACTCCTCGGCATCGCGTTTAATTTCACTTTTGCTGACCCAGATAATTTCATCGTCTTCGTCTTCGATGTCATCACCGGGAACGTCGTCGAGCCAGTCTTCGGGCTGCTTTGTCATGTCAGGCTCCTTAAAAAAAGAGGCTAATGTTACCAGTTAAGATGCGCACTGAAAAACGGTTCTCTGTTAGACTTCAGAGAAACTCTCTCTACAGTATGGCATTTGCGATGAAAGTAATCTCACAAGTTGAAGCGCAGCGTAAGATTCTGGAAGAAGCGGTCTCGACAGCCCTGGAGCTCGCCTCAGGCAAATCAGACGGCGCGGAAGTCTCTGTCAGCAAGACCACCGGCATCAGCGTCAGCACCCGTTATGGTGAAGTGGAGAACGTAGAATTTAATAGTGACGGCGCGCTGGGGATCACCGTTTATCACCAGAACCGTAAAGGCAGCGCGTCATCCACCGATTTAAGCCCGCAGGCGATTGCCCGTACCGTACAGGCGGCGCTGGATATTGCTCGCTATACCTCGCCGGACCCGTGCGCGGGCGTGGCAGATAAAGATCTGCTGGCCTTTGAGGCGCCGGATCTCGATCTGTTCCACCCGGCGGAAGTAACCCCGGATGAGGCCATTGATCTGGCTGCTCGCGCGGAACAGGCGTCGTTACAGGCGGATAAACGTATTACCAACACCGAAGGCGGCAGCTTTAACAGCCATTACGGCATCAAAGTGTTCGGCAACAGCCACGGCATGTTGCAGGGGTACTGCTCCACGCGCCATTCGCTCTCAAGCTGTGTCATCGCCGAAGAAAAGGGCGACATGGAGCGTGATTACGCCTACACCATTGGCCGCGCGTTAGGCGATCTGCAAACGCCGGAATGGGTGGGCGCCGAGTGCGCGCGCCGCACGTTATCTCGCCTGGCGCCGCGCAAACTCTCGACCATGAAAGCGCCGGTGATTTTCGCGAATGAAGTGGCGACCGGGTTGTTTGGCCATCTGGTCGGCGCGATTGCGGGCGGCTCGGTATACCGTAAATCGACCTTCCTGCTCGACTCGCTGGGCAAACAAATTCTGCCGGAATGGCTGACCATCGAAGAACACCCGCATCTGCTGAAAGGGCTGGCCTCTTCGCCATTCGACAGCGAAGGTGTGCGCACAGAGCGTCGCGACATTGTGAAAGACGGCGTGCTGACCCAGTGGCTGCTGACCAACTATTCCGCGCGCAAACTGGGGCTGAAAAGCACCGGGCACGCGGGCGGCATCCATAACTGGCGCATTGCCGGGCAGGGGCTGAGCTTTGAACAACTGCTCAAAGAGATGGGCACCGGTCTGGTCGTCACCGAACTCATGGGCCAGGGGGTGAGCGGCATTACTGGCGACTACTCCCGTGGCGCGGCCGGTTTCTGGGTTGAGAACGGCGAGATCCAGTATCCGGTCAGCGAGATCACCATCGCCGGGAATTTAAAAGAGATGTGGCGCAATATCGTCACCGTGGGTAACGATATTGAAACGCGTAGCAATATACAGTGTGGTTCCGTACTGTTACCGGAGATGAAAATCGCCGGGCAGTAGCACTCGTTTGTTTTCTTTTCATAATAAAAATGAGGAAGTGAGCAATGCGTAAAAACCTGTTAGCTGTTCTTGCCATATCATCCCTGGCGTTCAGTTCGGCGGTGTTTTCTGCCGATCTTGAAGACAATATGGACACGCTTAACGACAATCTGAAGGTGGTGGAAAAAACGGATAACGCGACCGAACTGAAAGACGCGTTAAGCAAAATGCGCGTCGCTGCGCTGGATGCGCAAAAAGGCACGCCGCCTAAGCTGGAAGATAAAGCCCCGGATAGCCCGGAGATGAAGGATTTTCGCCACGGTTTAGATACGCTGGTCGGTCAGATTGACGGCGCATTAAAACTGGCGAATGAAGGAAAAATCAAAGAGGCGCAAGCGGCGGCGGAAACGTTTAAAACCACCCGCAACGCGTACCATAAGAAGTATCGTTAATAACGTATGTAGGCCGGATAAGACGCATCGCGTCGCCATCCGGCATTTCCCCTGGGCCATAAGTAATCCCTATTCCCGTCACACTTTTTCACATTAGGCGATCGCGCGAATGTGCTTTTTCTCATCGGTTTTTCCGCTTTTCCTTGCGACGTATGTCACAGTTTTTCAGCGATAAATCGCCAAATCCCCCTTTTCTGTGGAACAGATCACTGTCGCCACTCGCCTTTCCACTTCGAAGTGGAAAACAACTCGCTACAAACTTTTAACCCCCGCCGTTAGTTTTAACCCAGAGCCATTAACGGGGTAAGACGAGTGAATAACGGAGCAGTAATGAACGACATGGGGGAGCAGGTGACGGAGATCGGTGAACTGGCCGATCGCATGCTGGCGCAGGTGTATGCCTTACTCAGCGAACATCACATCATTCCCAACGCCGTACAGGAACAAATGCTGACGTCTCATGTTCGCGCCATGGCGCACCGGTCAGTGACCGGCGAGCCTTTGCCGGAAGTGGATGCCAGTTTATTTGATGAAATTTCAGCCGAATCAATGGTACTTGCCCGCGACATCGTGGCGGCGTTTGGCAACCTTCCAGAGGAAGAAGCCTGGCTGCTGTCAGTACATTTCGAAGTCGCGAAAGACAACCTTTAAGGAGCAAAAAATGGAACAGATTACAGTCGTAATTGGCGATCGTCTGGGTAAGGGCCAGAAAGTGGCGGCAGGTGTGGAAAAAGCCGGTGGTCGTGCGGTGGTGGTGCCGGGCGTGGCGGCGGATATGAAGCTGGGCGACGTGATGAAAGCGGAAAACGCTACCTTTGGCATCTCTTTTTGCGGTAGCGGCGGCGCGGGTGCCATCACGGCGCAAAACAAGTATGGCTACAAAGCCAAATACGGGATGCGCTCTGTGGATGAAGGCGTCACGGCTATCAACGAAGGCTGCAACGTGCTGGGGTTCGGCTTTATGGATAAAGAAGAACTTGGCGAGCGTCTGGTTCAGGCGTGGCAGAAGAAATACGGCGCTTAAGTATGAAAGAACAATTCACCACTACGGTGAGAGTCACCGGTAAAGGCGAAGCCAAAGCGCGCGCCTTTGCCGATGCCCTGAACCACGTTCAGGGCGCGGTGATGAAAGCATCGCCGCATATTTTATTGCGTATTGAGCCACAGGATGTGCAGGTTGTTCAAGCGCGTGAAACGGTGCGCAAAGAAGCGTTTTTATTTGTCTTTTTGCGCCGGGAAAGACGCACCTACAGCGTGGAGCTGGAAGTGACCGTCAACGTGACTGCCATCAATCTCGACAAGGTGGACTTCGTCGCGCAACGCTGATTCTTTATTAAAAGGCATAAATATGTTCCTGATAATATTAATAAAATCGCTCATCATTGGTGGCCTGGTCGGCGTCGGTGTGGGCGCCGGGGCTGCACGCATGTTTCATGCGCCGACTACACAGGGTATGGGCGCGTTTCGTACATTGGGGGAACTGAACTCCTGTGAAGGGGACCCGGCTTCTCACTTCTCCTTCGGTCTGGGCTTCTTCTTCAACGCCTGGGCCTCATCCGTTGCGGCAGGTTCATTCACGCAGGATGTCGATCACCGCATCATCCCGAACTGGGGCGCGGCAGCGCTGATGATCAAAAACCGCAATGTCGGCGAGACGCTGCACGATCCGAAGAAAATGGCGATTGCCTGCGGCATCATCGGCATGATCGTCGTGACCTTCCTCAACCTTACCGCCTCTTCCGTACCGGAAGCGTTGCAGGTTACTGCCGTTAAGGTATTGGTGCCTGCGGCTAACCTGCTGGTGAATACCGTGATGCCGGTTATCTTCTGGCTGGCGGCGATCGACGCCGGGAAAAAATCAGGCTTCTGGGCCACCGTGTTTGGCGGCGCGGCGCAGCTGATCATGGGTAACGCCGTTCCGGGTCTGGTGCTGGGTATTCTGATCGGCAAAGGTGTTGAAGAGAGCGGCTGGAACCACGTCACCAAAGTGATGATGGTCGCCATTGTGGCGCTGTTTGTCCTGAGCGGCTTCTTCCGCGGCTTCGACATGAAGATGATCGAATCCTTCAATATGACCGTGCCGAACTGGCTCGAACTGATCCACGGCTCGCTCAGCGGCAAATAACGGAGGCCATCATAATGGAACAGAATAAAGGTTTTTGGTATGCCGACTGGTCGTTCCCGATCTTTGTAGGCTTGCTCTCATCCGGCGTTTTTGCCGGGACGCATATGTACTACCTGTACGGTATCGGCGCGTTTAACGAAGTGGCCTTTGTGGCAATGCTGAAAGCGGGGATGGACACCGGCGTTTACGGCGCGGTGGCCGCGTTTGGCGCAAGCTTCCTGTTTGCCCGCATTATCGAAGGGTCGCTGGTGGGGATTCTGGACATCGGCGGGGCGATCCAGACCGGCGTCGGTCTTGGGGTTCCGGCGCTGCTGCTGGGCGCAGGGATCGTTTTCCCGGTCGCTAACTTTGTCGCCTCGTTAATCACCGGTCTGGTGATTGGTCTGGCAATTGGCTACGTCATCATTCTGGCGCGTAAGTTCACCATCAATCAGAGCGACTCCACCTACGGGGCGGACGTGATGATGGGGGCGGGTAATGCGTCAGGCCGCTTCCTGGGGCCACTGATCATCCTCAGCGCGATGACCGCCTCGATTCCAATCGGCGTGGGTTCTTTGCTGGGGGCGTTGCTGTTCTATCTCTGGCAGAAGCCGATCACCGGCGGCGCGATCCTCGGCGCCATGATTTTAGGTTCGATCTTCCCGATTGCCATTAGCTAACTGTTGATTTGTAGGCCGGATAAGGCGGTTACGCCGCCATCCGGCAAAGGAGAGAGCGATGTATGATTTACTCCTGCGCCGTGCGCGTCTGGTTGACGATACGGTGAGCGATATCGCCCTGAAGGACGGCAAAATTGCCGCGCTGGGCAATATCCAGCAACCGGCGGCGAAAACCGTCGATCTGCGCGGCGAGTATTACGTTAGCGCAGGGTGGATTGATTCCCACGTCCACTGCTATCCGAAATCCCCGATTTATCACGATGAGCCGGACAGCGTCGGTATTGCGACAGGCGTCACCACCGTTGTTGATGCGGGCAGTACCGGCGCAGACGACATTGATGATTTCTACACGCTGACCCGTGAAGCAGCCACTGAAGTTTATGCGTTGCTGAATATCTCCCGCGTAGGACTGATCGCACAAAACGAACTGGCGAATATGGCCAATGTCGATGCGGACGCCGTGAAACAGGCGGTGAAACGCCATCCGAATTTCATTGTGGGCCTGAAGGCGCGAATGAGCAGCAGCGTAGTGGGTGAAAACGGCATTACGCCGCTGGAATGCGCCAAAGCGATGCAGAAAGAGAACGGCGATCTGCCGTTGATGGTACACATCGGCAACAATCCGCCGGATCTGGATGAGATCGCTGAGCGTCTGACGGCGGGCGATATCATCACTCACTGCTATAACGGCAAACCTAATCGCATTCTGACGCCGGGCGGCGAGCTGCGCGCGTCAATCACCCGGGCGCTACAGCGCGGCGTGCGCCTGGACGTTGGTCACGGCACTGCCAGCCTGAGCTTTGCGGTCGCGCAGCGCGCGATTAGCTTAGGCATTTTGCCGCACACCATCAGCTCGGATATCTACTGTCGTAACCGCATCAATGGCCCGGTTTATTCGCTTGCCAATGTGATGTCGAAATTCCTCGCCATCGGCATGACGCTGCCACAGGTCATCGACTGTGTGACGGCAAATGCCGCTGATGGCCTGAACCTGAAAAGCAAAGGCCGCCTTGAGCCAGGTCTGGACGCCGACTTGACCCTCTTTACGCTCAGGCGCCAGCCAACCGTGCTGGTGGACGCTGAAAACGACAGCTTACAGGCTGAAAAATTGCTGGTGCCGCTTGCCGCCATCCGTGCGGGTAAGGGCTATGTAACCGAACAAGGGAGTGCTGAACGTGACTTCGATTTATGAAAAATACAATCTGAAACAAGTGATTAATACATCAGGGCGCATGACCGCGCTCGGTGTTTCCACCCCGCGCCCGGAAGTGGTGCAGGCGGCAATGGATGGCATGAACCAGTACTTTGAGATGAAAGATCTGGTCAATAAAACCGGGGAGTACATTGCAAAACTGCTGGATGTGGAAGGGGCGACGGTCGTCTCCTGCGCCTCGGCGGGGATTGCCCAGTCGGTAGCGGCGGTACTGGTTCAGGACAGCGACTGGCTGCTGGAAAACCTGCATGTTACCCCGATCGAGAATAACGAAATTGTATTGCCGAAAGGGCACAACGTTAACTTTGGCGCGCCGGTTGGCACGATGGTGGCGCTGGGCGGCGGTAAGCTGGTTGAAGCCGGTTATGCCAACGAATGTTCCGCAGCGCAGCTTGCGGCGGCGATCACTCCGCGCACGGCGGCGATCCTCTATATCAAATCTCACCACTGCGTGCAGAAAAGCATGCTCAGCGTAGAGCAGGCGGCGGTAGTCGCGCGCACGCACAATTTACCATTGATTGTGGATGCGGCGGCAGAAGAGGATTTGCAGTGTTACTACCGCGTCGGCGCGGATCTGGTGATCTACAGCGGCGCGAAAGCGATTGAAGGGCCGACCAGCGGTCTGGTGATCGGTAAAACTCAGTACGTCGAGTGGGTGAAACGCCAGACGGCGGGCATTGGCCGCGCCATGAAAGTCGGTAAAGAGGGCATCCTCGGGCTGACCTGCGCCATCGAGCTCTACCTGAACGCGCAGAAAGAGAGCGGCGCGGAGATGGTCGAAAAAATGACGCCGTTCATTGATGCGCTGAATGCGCTTAATGGCGTGAGCGCCCGCGTGGTGTGGGACAGCGCCGGACGCGATATCGCGCGAACGGAAATTAAATTCGATGAGGCCGTGACCGGCATTGCCACCGGCGATCTGGTGGAAGCCCTCAAACAGGGTGAGTACGCCATCTATTTCCGTGGCTACAAAGCTAACGAAGGCATTATTGAGGCGGATGTCCGCAGCGTAAATCAGGCGCAACTGGAGATTGTGGCACGCCGTATTCGCGACGTGATTAATCAGGAGAAAAAAGCATGAAACTGACCCCTAACTTTTACCGTGACCGCGTTTGTCTGAACGTTCTGGCGGGTTCCAAAGAGAACGCCCGTGAGATTTATGCGGCGGCGGAAGGCCATGTGCTGGTCGGCGTGCTCTCCAAAAATTACCCGGATGTCGATAGCGCGGTGGCGGATATGCGCGAATATGCGGCGCTTATCGACAATGCCCTCTCTGTTGGCCTGGGGGCTGGCGATCCGAACCAGTCGGCGATGGTGAGCGAAATCTCTCGTCAGGTGCAGCCGCAGCACGTTAATCAGGTCTTTACCGGCGTGGCGACCAGCCGCGCGCTGCTGGGGCAGAGTGAAACGGTCGTTAACGGTCTGGTCTCCCCGACGGGGACGCCGGGCAGAGTGAAAATTTCTACCGGCCCGCTGAGCAGCAAAACGCCGGACGGCATTGTTCCCGTTGAGACGGCGATTGCCCTGCTGAAAGACATGGGCGGCAGCTCGATTAAATACTTCCCGATGGGCGGCCTGAAATGCCGTGATGAGTACAAAGCGGTAGCGGAAGCCTGCGCCCGTCACGACTTCTGGCTGGAGCCGACTGGCGGTATCGATCTGGAAAACTTTGGCGAGATTTTGCAGATTGCGCTTGATGCCGGCGTCAGCAAAATCATTCCTCACATTTATAGTTCGATTATTGATAAGGTGAGTGGCAACACCCGTCCAGACGATGTGCGCCAGCTGTTGGCCATTACCCGGACGTGCGTAGGTTAATAGCAAGAGTGAGGTAAGTGACGTGCGATTCCCCAACCAACGTTTGGCACAGCTGTTTGATATGTTGCAAAACGAGACGCTGCCGCAGGATGAGCTGGCGCAGCGGTTGTCGGTTTCCACGCGCACCGTGCGGGCGGACATTACTGCGTTGAATGCGTTGCTGACGCAGTATGGCGCGCAGTTTGTTCTGAGCCGGGGCAACGGTTATCAGCTCCGAATTGACGATCCGGCCCGCTATCAAACCCTGCGGGAGCAGCAGCCGAGTACGCTGCGCATCCCGCGAACCAGCCAGGAACGGGTGCACTATCTGGTGGTTCGTTTCCTGACGTCCGCTTTCTCGCTCAAACTGGAAGATCTGGCGGATGAGTGGTTCGTCAGCCGCGCGACGCTGCAAAATGATATGGCGGAAGTTCGCGAGTGGCTGCGCCGCTATCATCTGACGCTGGAAACCCGCCCGCGCCACGGCATGAAATTGTTCGGCAGCGAGATGGCGATCCGCGCGTGTCTGACCGATCTTCTGTGGACGCTGGCGCAGCAGGACCCGGCGAACCCGCTGATTGTGGAAGAAGCGCTTAACGCGGGCGTGCCGGAGCAATTGCAGCCGATTTTGCAGGAAATATTTACCCGTTTTCGTATTCGTCTGACAGATGAAGGCGAGCTGTTTTTACGCCTGTATTGCGCCGTCGCGGTACGGCGCATCAGCGAAGGGTATCCGCTGTCGGAATTTACCACGGAAGAGGTGGAGGACAACGTCTGCTTCGCGGCGCGGGATATTGCGGCGGTGCTGCAACACCTGGCGGATAAACCGCTGTCGGCGTCTGAAGAGAACTGGCTGAAGGTACACATTGCCGCACGGCAGGTGCAGGAGATTGCTCCCAGCGCCATCAATGCCGATGACGATGAAGCGCTGGTTAACTATATCCTCCGTTTTATCAACACGCAGTACAACTATAACCTGTTGAATGACAAACAGTTACATGCCGACCTGCTCACCCACATCAAAACGATGATCACGCGAGTGCGCTATCAGATCATGATCCCCAATCCGCTACTGGAAAACATTAAGCAGCACTACCCTATGGCGTGGGATATGACGCTGGCGGCCGTGTCGGGTTGGGGAAAATACACGCCGTATACCATCAGCGAAAACGAGATTGGTTTTCTGGTATTGCATATTGGTGTTGGGCTGGAGCGTAGTTACAACATCGGTTACCAACGGCAGCCTAAAATCCTGCTGGTATGTGACGCGGGAAATGCGATGGTACGCATGATCGAAGCGGTGCTGGCGCGGAAATATCCGCAGATTGAGATCGTGAGAACCCTGACTCTGCGTGACTATGAGCAGCGGGACAGCATTGCCGAAGATTTTGTCATCTCTACCGCGCGCGTCAGCGAAAAAGATAAGCCGGTGGTCATGATTGCGCCATTCCCTACCGACTACCAGCTGGAGCAGATCGGCAAGCTGGTGCTGGTGGACAGAACCCGCCCGTGGATGCTGAACAAATACTTCGACGCCGCTCACTTTCGCATTATCGACAGTGCAATGGATCAGCAGACGCTGTTTAAGACATTGTGCGATCAGCTGCAAAGCGAGGGGTTTGTGGATGCGGAGTTTCTCGACTCGGTGGTTGAGCGTGAAGCCATTGTCAGCACAATGTTAGGCGACAGCATCGCCCTGCCGCACGCCCTGGGATTGCTGGCGAAGAAAACGGTGGTCTATACCGTGCTCGCGCCGCAGGGCATCGTCTGGGGAGATGAGACGGCGCACGTCATCTTTTTACTCGCCATCAGTAAAAGCGAGTACGAAGAAGCAATGGCGATCTACGATATTTTTGTCACTTTCTTGCGTGAGCGCGCCATGACGCGACTCTGCGCCAGCCAGAATTTTGCCGAGTTCAAAGCGGTAGCGATGGAGTGCGTGAGCCGTTTTTGAGAGGCGTTTTTCAGAAATGAATGTTAATGCAAATGTAATGCTATAACGCATTACATTTGTTTATCCTGAAGCAGAGAAACGGCGTTAAAGAGTGCGCTCAACGTAAATGATGGACGACCTGGTTACTGCTGCCGCGCCAGATCAGCATCGGGTCTTTAAGATCCTGTACGAATTTACCGTCGACCAGCACGTTAATCAGATCCACAACCTGCATTTGCGCGGCGTTGAGCTCATCCAGCTTATAACCCGTCCATACCCAGATGTCTTTGCCGGGGCACTCTTCGCGAATGCGTCGCACCAGTTTCAGAATGTCCGGTACGTTTTGGGGATGCAGCGGATCGCCGCCAGACAGTGAGATCCCCTGGCGTTTAATCCGCGCGTCGTTCAGATCGTTAATGATCTGGTCTTCCATCTCTTTCGTAAACGGTTTACCCGAATTGAGCCGCCAGGTGCTTTTGTTGTAACACCCGGGGCATTCATGCACGCACCCGGAAACAAACAGGGTACAGCGCGTGCCGGGGCCGTTGACGATGTCGACGGGGTAGTACTGGTGAAAGTTCATTGTTTCCTCGTTGCATTTGGCGCTGTAGCGGCGTTGGCCGCTCTCACTTACCCAGGTCACTTACTTATGTAAGCTCCCTGGGATTCGTTCGTTTGCCGCCTTGCTACAACACCAACTGCTTAGAGGAAACTCATGAAATTGGAACTATAGCCAGCGGTTGTAGGCCGGATAAGGTGTTTACACCGCCATCCGGCATTTACGTATTGCAAACGGAGGATTAACCGATCTGCCCATTGCCTAAATGCTTAACGCGGCGCTTCACTTCTTCCTGCTTACCGGCGTTAAACGGACGCGCATCCGGGCTGCCTAAATAACCGCATACGCGGCGGGTGACTGAAACACGCGCGGCGTCGTGGTTACCGCATTTCGGGCAGGTAAACCCTTTGCTGGTGCATTCGAACTCGCCGGTAAAGCCGCACTCGTAACACTCATCGATTGGCGTGTTGGTTCCGTAATACGGCACGTGCTGATAGCTGTAATCCCAGACGTCTTCCAGCGCTTTCAGGTTGTGCTGAATGTTCGGGTATTCGCCGTAGCAAATGAAGCCACCGCTCGCCAGCGGCGGATACGGCGCTTCGAAATCGATTTTATCGTACGGGTTCACCTTCTTCTCCACGTCGAGGTGGAAGCTGTTGGTGTAGTAGCCTTTATCGGTCACGCCCGGCACGACGCCAAACTCAGCGGTATCCAGACGGCAGAAGCGGTCGCACAGGTTCTCGCTCGGTGTGCTGTACAGGCTGAAGCCATAGCCGGTTTCGTCTTTCCACTGATCCACCGCCTGACGCAGGCGCTCGACAATGGCGATACCTTTAGCGCGCAGCGCTTCGCTGTCGTACAGATGTTTGTCGCCAAACAGCGCGTTGATGGTTTCGTGAATACCGATATAGCCCAGCGAAATGGACGCGCGGCCATTTTTGAAAATCTCGGAAACGTCATCGTCAGCTTTCAGGCGGACACCACAGGCGCCTTCCATATAAAGGATTGGCGCAACGCGGGCTTTCACGCCTTCCAGACGGGCGATACGGGTCATCAGCGCCTTACGCGCCAGCACCAGGCGATCGTCCAGTAGCTTCCAGAACGTTGCTTCATTGCCACCGGCTTCCAGCGCGATACGCGGCAGGTTGAGGCTGATGACGCCCAGGTTGTTGCGGCCATCGTGAACCTGTTCGCCGTTCTCATTTTCCCAGACGCCGAGGAAGCTGCGACAGCCCATTGGCGTTTTGAACGAACCGGTCACTTTCACCACCTGATCGTAGTTCAGGATGTCTGGATACATGCGTTTGCTTGCGCACTCCAGCGCCAGCTGTTTGATGTCGTAGTTTGGATCGCCAAACTTGTGGTTCAGACCGTCGCGAATCGCAAACACCAGCTTCGGGAACACGGCGGTTTTACGGTTCTTACCCAGACCTGCGATACGGTTACGCAGGATGGATTGCTGAATCAGGCGCGATTCCCAGCTGGTGCCGAGGCCAAAACCAAAGGTGACGAACGGCGTCTGTCCGTTGGCGGTGTGCAGCGTATTCACTTCGTATTCCAGAGACTGGAAAGCGTCGTAGCACTCTTTCTCGGTACGGGCGTGCGCGTAGCCGTCAGCGTCCGGGATCTGCCACTCTTCGGCGGTCTTACGGTGTTTATTGAAGCTGGCGGTAACAAACGGCGCCAGCACTTCATCAATACGGTTGATGGTGGTGCCGCCATAAATATGGCTGGCAACCTGTGCAATGATTTGCGCGGTTACGGCCGTGGCGGTGGAGATGGATTTCGGCGGCTCGATTTCCGCATTCCCCATCTTAAAGCCCTGCGTCAGCATGCCTTTCAGATCGATCAGCATACAGTTGAACATCGGGAAGAACGGAGAATAGTCGAGATCGTGATAGTGAATGTCGCCGCGCTCGTGCGCCTGCACCACATCACGCGGCAGCAGATGCTGACGGGCGTAGTGTTTCGCCACGATACCGGCCAGCAGATCGCGCTGGGTCGGGATCACTTTACTGTCTTTGTTGGCGTTTTCGTTCAGCAGCGCGGAGTTGGTTTGCTCAACCAGACCACGAATTTCCTGGTTCAGACGGCCACGTTTTTCACGTTGAATATCACGGTCATGGCGGTATTCAATGTAAGCGCGAGCGAGTTGTTTGTACGGCCCGGACATCAGCTGGTTCTCAACGGCTGTCTGGATCTCGTTGATATCAACCTGGCTGCGCTCATTCATCTGGTTACTAACGACTTCTGCGACGGTGGCGCAGTAATCTGCGTCATCGACTCCCGCTGCTTTAGCTGCACGCAGAATGGCTTCCTTGATGCGCTCTGATTTAAACGGCACTTTACAGCCATCTCGTTTCATCACATGCGGTGTCATGATCACTCCATATTTATAAGAACAGGTTATCCACAGAGGCTGAGGAAGTCTGCGTGGGTTTATTCATCTCTCTATCCAACGACTTCCCGCAATCCCGACCCACGTTATCCACAACATCACCGTTATGGCGTCGTGTTGTGTTTGTAGCAATTGTAGTCGATTAATACAACATATTGGGTCGGGTTGCATTTTAAGTTCTATATGTAGTGATTTGCATCAAAGATGTTTACGATTTTATTGATTCAGAACAAAGTAAAAATTTAAGAGTACGAATGGCGGGCGCTTGCGCTTAATGTAAATTTTTGGACTTAAAAATTGCGTAAAAATTCAACAAAATTCGGGCGTTAAGCCAGGCGTTCGTCAAACCGGCGCGAAAAGAAACAACCGGTTTGACGCAGGAGGGGTTATTGCGCTGTTGCGTTCATCCAGTGAATACCCGCATTGATAAATGCAGCAACAGCGACGATCCCCAAAGCCAGGGGGACAAGCCGGGTGTTT
The DNA here is from genome assembly GCF_030333435.1 of Citrobacter sp. CK191. Lineage (NCBI taxonomy): Bacteria > Pseudomonadati > Pseudomonadota > Gammaproteobacteria > Enterobacterales > Enterobacteriaceae > Citrobacter > Citrobacter sp. CK191. Next base: position 291,597 of record NZ_JAOWFX010000034.1, read on the forward strand.
TTCACCGCAATGGCGGGTTCTGGCGAAACCGAAGGCGCATCTGGCGAGAGCAGCGCAAGCACCTCTTCGGCAGAGGAAGCGTTGATGAGTGATTCACGCACTTTATCGTCCACCAGAGATGAGGTCAGCCGGGTTAATAATTGCATATGCGTACTGCCTGCTTCTTCTGGGGGAATTGCCAGCAGAAACACCAGTTGAACCTCCTCGCCCCCCTCAAGACCCGGCCACATGACGGGCTGGCGAAACAGGGCGACGCTAAATGCGGCCTGGACAACCGAGCCGCATTTCCCATGTGGGACAGCCAGCGACTCTCCCAACGCCGTGGGCCCTTCGCTTTCACGGCGCAGGACGCTATCAATAAACATCGCCTTGTCGTTGATCAGGCCCTGCCTGAACAGAGCGGCGGACATCTCCCCGATCACTGCTTCAGGAGTGCGGTGCGGCGGATCGATAAAAATCAGTTCAGAATGCGTAAGCGCGGACAACTCCATGTTATGCCTCCGGTTGCGTATCAGCGAGAATCCATACCGTTTGCCAGCCGGAAAGCTCGCAAGCGCCGTTGAATGCTGCGCCTGTCAGCAGATCTGTTCCTGTGACAGGCAGTGAAAGTGATTGTGGTATTCCTGTGACGTTCACGACGCAGTACAGCGTTTCGCCTTCTGTAGGATGCTGGCGAACGACGCCAAAGAGCGCGTCAGGCAATTCAGGAACGCGCTGCGAGGCGAACGGAGAAAATGCGGGATGCTGCTGACGTATACGCGCTAACTTCGCCAGAGACGCGTAGATTCGGGATTGTCTCGTTTCCGGCGAGAGCAACTGCTCATGGAGCGTGGCAGCGTCCAGTTTTTCCCGGTTAATGCGGCGATTTATGCCCGATTCGAGCAGCCCGGCGTTGTCATTTTCACTGCCGAAGAGGCTGTGATAATAGATCGCAGGCACGCCCCGCAGCATAAAGAGGATGGCGTGCGCGGCGGTGAATCTGGCGAGCTGGTCGTCGGGACTTTCCCCTGGCTCGCTCAATGCGCTCAGAAAGTTGATGTTAAGTTCATACGGCGACTGGCTGCCGTCAGGGTTGGTTTTCCATGAAATACGCCCCTGCTTGCGTTCTACCTCGCTTATCAGAAACTGCCGCTCTTCTGCGCAAAGGAGATTTTCCACGGGACGCAGCCCGATGCCGTCGTGGCTGGCGAGGAAATTAAAAAAGGTCGTCTTGTCGGGAAACGCATCCTGTTCCAGACGTTGCGCCCACTGGCGTAACCAGCGTGCGTTACCGCGTAAAAAGGCATGGAGCGTCAGCGGCGGCAAGGGGAACTGATACACCATGTGAGCTTCATCGCCGTTGCCGAAGTAGCTGATATTTTCCTGATGCGGGACGTTGGTTTCCGTAATCAACAGGCAGTCAGGCCAGGTCGTATCCAGAATGGCGCGCCAGAGTTTAACGATCAGATGCGTCTGCGGCAGGTGAATACAGGTACTGTTTCGCTCTTTCCACAAAAAACCGATCGCATCGAGTCTGATTGCGCGCGCGCCGCGCGCTGCGTATTCCAGCAGGATGTCGATACTTTCCAGTAACACGTCAGGTTCCCGGAAATTCAGATCGATCTGATCGGCGCTGAATGTCGTCCAGATATGTACAGTTTCCCCCGTTTTGCGCTTGAATGGCGTAAGCAGGGGAAGGGCGCGTGGACGTGTGACAAGATGGTAGTCATCGTCAGGGTCGGCGCTAATAAAGTAGTGCTGATAACGCGGTTCGCCGTGTAAATAGCCCTGGAACCAGCGGCTTTGCTGAGAGATATGGTTAATCACGAAATCAAACATCAGATTAAAATCGCCTGCCAGCGCTGCAATGTCTGACCACTGGCCTAACTCTGGCGCAATGTGGCGATAATCTTTAACGCTGAAGCCATCATCAGATGTCCACGGGAACATGGGCAGCAGGTGAATGTCGCTGATGACGCCCTTAAGCCAGCGTGTCGAAAACTGATGCAGGCAGGCAAGAGCGTTTGCGTCCCCGCTATGGATACTGTCGCCATAAGCAATCATCCACACCCGGCTCTGATCCAAAGGCGCGGTGATTTGCTCTCGTAGCTTCCAGCGTTGACAGAGTTGCTCGATTTTCGCCGCCAGCGCGTACCGATCCGCATGGGGATAAAGCTGAGCTAACGTGTTTTTGATGAAGGTATGATGGGCGTTCTGGCTCATACTTTTTCGTTACGCTCCTGATGAGTAAAAAGAAAATCACACGTACTGCAAGGCAAAATGGTGGTGCAATCTGCGACAGGTTCTTCCAGATAATTGATCTGCGGAATATTTCTTAGCGAAGGCGGGAGCGGCACCGGGTGCTCTCCGGCATTGAAAATACGAATGATTGTTCCGTCTACCGTATGGGCATGGGGTATTGCGGAAAGCATCAGCGGTTCGGGAAGCGTCAGAAGGCTGAATGTTTCCGGCAGCGAGCGCGAAACAAAATTGAGCGTAAAACGCTCCAGGCGGTTGTCCAGCGTGTTCAACGTCTGATTTTGCCAGGTGAATGGCTGGCGCGTCACGCGGGTTTCAAGATGCCTTAACGTCACAGGGTCGGCCCGATCGGCAAGCGCCAACGTCAGGCTGAAATGCAGCGGTTTAAGCAGCTGCGCGTCGGGCGTGTTGACGACGGTATTATTAATGCCGGAAGCGCGTCCGGGTCGCCAGTCAAGATCGTCACGTCCCAGGACTCCCGTTGATTTAAACAACGTTAACGCTATCTGCGCCGTCCCGTTCTGGCATATCTGAAACTCTTTCATGCCCAGGCTATTGATGATGAGCGAGCGGTTGTTTTCCTCGATGGCGATAATGCCCTCGCTGGTTTCAATATCGACCGGCTTTTCCCGATAGTGCTGACGCCAGTCGGCTGGCGCATCGGCAACAGGACGCCGGATGACGGCAAAGGGCTGAGAGGCGATGGATTCCGTGGTGCGAATATCGCTGTTGATGAGTAAGCGCAGGCGGTGATCGCAGACGGTGTTTTCCAGCGAAACGGCGATAAAAAGCTGAGTGTCATGCTGGCGAAGCTCGCAGACAAGGCGTACAGGGTAGGGCTGAACATCCTGCGCCGCTCGCGCCGTCAGCGAAGGGGGCAGCATCAGCGTGGCGCTTAGCGTCATCCGTTCAATGTGCGGGCCTTTCTCGCAGTCAATAAGCGTAAATGTGTGGCAGTGCTGCGGAACATCGCCCTCCAGCGGCGAAAAGTCATAGCTATCGCCCGCATCCGCACAGTCTTCAAAGGTCAGCAGGTCGGATATTACCCGGCCGTTGCGCTTATCATGAAGCGACAGCGAACCGGCATGCAGCGCCAGCCGGTAATCGTTGTTTTCAATGGCGCTTTCAGCGCAGTTGCGCATTGCAGGCGCGGTGCGTGACGATTCCTGCACCTGAATGTGGGTATAACCCAGCGGCGGTAACACTGGCGCGTCAATAGCGACCTGCCAGCGGTAATAAGGCGGAAGTTCGACCTCTTTTTCGCCCTGCACAGTGACCTGAACCGTGCGCCCGCCGGAGACCTGCGTGCGTTCGAGAACGCTGAACGGAAGAGGACGCGCATGATGGCTGAGTTCAATACCGGCCGTACGGCTATATAATGTGGCTTTGATAATGCCCGACCAGGCGGTGGCGCTGGGGTTGATGACGAAAAGATCGCCCTCTTCACAACTGGCGGTCGCCAGTTCTTTTACGACCAGATTCCACAGGCTATGGCTAAGTTGTTCCGTTTGCTCAAGGCGATGGAGAATATCGCGATTGGTGGCATCGCTGTTACACCCGCCGATGGAGTCATGCGCATGATTACGCAGAAGGTTTTTCCATATCTGGTCAACCCACTGCACGTTGACCTCAATGCCCTGATAACGCGCCAGCGCAATGGTGGGTTCGAGCTTGCCTAACAGGAACTGTTCAACATCATAATTCTTCTTTTTGATGTCGTAACGTACTGAACCGATTGTTTTATGAATGCGGGTATAGCGGGGAGATTTTAATTCTCCTTGCCAGCGATCATATCCCGATGCCTGTTGTCGAAGGCGGTCAATGTACGCTTCCAGAGAGGAGATCTGAAAACGATCGCCTTCAGGGGAACATGCGCTGGCGATACGCAGTATCTCCGGCAGATGGGGATCAATATTGACCTGGTCGCCGCCGCAGGGCAGGAGCAGATCGTTCAGACCGGAGCGTTGGCGGATGTGGTTAACGATTGGGAATATTTTGTCGTGCAGATGCGCGTCGTCTGCACGAATATTTTTTGCCGCGCCATAGCCGAAGGGCATGGTGCAAGCGATAACCTGCGCGCCGGACGGCGCTTGCCAGATGAACTGACTCTTTTCGACCTGCGTATCATGGTTGATGCCCCGCCAGAAAACGATGTTATCAAGGTTACACCCGCGAAGCAGGGTCGGGAGCTGGCTGTTATGGCCGAACGTATCGGGTAAATAGCCGACCATCATGGCATGGCCAAGTTTACGCGCGGAAAGTATCCCGTATTTCAGGTTGCGAATGATGGATTCGCCATGAACATTATACGTATCCGTCTGGGTGTACCACGGGCCGATAAAAAGCCGTCTGTCGGCGACCAGCTGTTTCAGCCGCTCGCAGTATTGAGGATTGACGGCCAGGAAATCTTCCACGACAGCCGTTTGGCCGTCGAAGTGGTAACAGGTATACGCAGGGTTCTGTTCCAGGGTTCGGATCACATCCGCAAAATTCCAGGACGCGAGAATATTGCTATCCTGCAAGGTGAAATACCATTCCTGATCCCAGTGCGTATGGGCGATGACGTGAATGTTGCTCATTTCTACTTCCTGAATTATTTGGCGATCTTAGGGCTGGCGAAGAGCACGCCCAGCGCGCATACAAGAGAACCGGCAAACACGCTGATCAGATACCCTGTGACATTTGTCGCCAGCGGCCATCCCCAGATGGCAGGCAACGGCAGCGATTGCTTCACGCCGAGTGCGATAGCAATAAGCGCGCCGGACATCGCGCCGACCATAAAGACCGGAATCAGGCGTGGATTTTTCAGGATGAAAGGAATGGCGCCTTCTGAAATACCAATGAATCCCAGCAGTAAAGACGTACCGCCGACGGTTTTTTCTTCGCTGCTAAACACGTTGGGCAGGCCAAAACGGTTATTCAGCAACGCCGCCAGGCCGACGCCGATAGATGGAATGACGATCGCCAGCTCTCTGGCGGTTAAATCGAAGGTTTCGCTGACGCCGTTGAGCCCCAGCGCCACCGAACCAGCGGCTTTATTGATGGGGCCGCCGAGGTCGAAGGCCGTCCCTGCGGCGATCATCATGGCGTAAAAACCGCGCCCGGTGTCGCCAGCGGAGGTGAAAAACTCGACCATCGCCTGGTTGATTGCGCCAAAGAAGGGGTTGATCAGGTACTGCATAACGATGACGAGCGTAATGCCGGTACACAGCGGCACGATAAGCATCGTTTTAATGGTGGTAAGTTGGGCGCGAACGTTAATGGTATTGTTGAGCCACTGCACCAGATGACCGACAAAAAAGCCGATGGCGATGGCGCCGAAGAAGCCTGAGGGCATAAAACCGTCGAGATCAAAAAAGCGTTTATAGACCTCGTCGGACATAATGCCGCCGATAAGTCCGGGGATCAGCGCAGGTTTACCGGCAATAGAGAACGCGAGGTACATGGCAAAAACCGGGTACATGAACTTGATCACCATAAAGCCCAGTTTATCCAGCACCTCGAACGGCGTACCGGCAATTGGAATAAACTGCCCGGTTATTTTGGCGACCGCCATCAGTAATCCACCGAGGACGACGACCGGGAGCATATAGCTGATCGCCGCCATAATATGGCCGATGAAGGTCTGCCAGGCGGAGCGAGCTTCTTCCTGTTCTTCACACGCTACCGTTACGGTTTTATCCATCGCCAGCGCCTGACGCAGGTAACGATCGGTATTTTTGATCAGTTCCTGAGTGCGTATTTTGAGATGAGGAACGTTATCGAATCGTTCAGCGTCCTGGATGGGAACATCGATTGCCAGAATGACGGCATCTGCGCTGGCAATATCTTGTCGGGAAAGCTTGTTTTTGACGCCATCGCTTCCTTGTGTTTCCACTTTGACGATGACGTTATTTTCTTCTCCCCACGCTGCAATTTTGTTGGCAGCCATAAAGGTATGAGCGATGCCGGTCGGGCATGCCGTTATCGCGACGACTTTTTGCCTTGTCATTGTAAAACCCCTAACAATAGAATTGCAGAAATTATAAAGAGAAATAAAAAAGGCAATAAAAGGTTTGATGGTACTAATTGCGTATCACCATACCTGTTGAATAGAGTGTGATTCGCATTCCAGTGTTATAAATACGATATTGATAGAATATATTATATTCGTAGGTTAAGGGTGGGTTTTATGAATTCCTTTCAGGGTAGTGAAAGATTAATATTTGAGTATATTCAGTGTCATGCTCATGAAATATCGGGTATTTCAGCTAAGGTGATTGCGAGCGAAACATTCACCACTACAACATCCGTTAATCGGGTGTGTAAAAAAATGGGATACCGGAGCTATACCGAGCTACGGTATCAGTTTTCTCGCGACAGGTTAATAGCCGAACCCGTAAGATATGTTGTTGGTGATGAAAAAGAAGAGACCGTTACACAACTGTGCAACATACTGGTTAATTCCAGCCATATCTTCTTATATGCGCGCGGCGCGTCATTGACCAGCCTGAATTATTTGTCGCGTTTTTTGTCGCTGGCGAGCTTGCCGCACCTCATTCTCAATGATGTTCATCAGCTGACGCGAGTCTCTAAAGGTACGCTGGTGTTGATCAGCAAATCGGGTGAAACGGCGTCGTTAGTCGAAATGGCGCGAAACGCGTTACGTAAGGGATTAAAAATCATTGCGATTACAAAACGAGAATCCACGTTAGCGACGATTTCAACATTATGCTGGCCTCTGGATATTGATATTGACGCAATCTCGTTATATCAACGAGAAGGCCAGCTGGAACTGCTGACGGTAGTAGACCGCATCGGATGTTATCTGCTGCAATACGATGCGGCATAGCGCGTTAAAGCTGTTTTACGATACCAAGACGTACGGCGTAATCATTTTCATGATGACCGTCGTCATTGATATAGGTTTTATCAAGAGAGACCAGCTCGACGTACGGCGTCCAGCCATCGTCCAGTTTGTAGTTGAACGCGAGGGTATGTTCCCAGTAAGTATCGTCGCCCGTCCCCTGATCGACGCCATCCTGATAGCGGAAACGGGGGTTATAAGACATGCCAAAGTTACCAATATTGTAGGCAAACCATATATCAAACTGATGAGATTCACGACGTGTATAACCGCTGCCGTCTAATTCTCTGTCGCTGTGCGCATCGTTCACCGTGTTGTAACGATAACGGGCGGAAAGGTTAAGGCCATTATCGAAGGATTTCCAGCCCTGAATAAAAGGGCGATAATGGGTATTACTGGACGTAAATACGGTGACCATCCCCGGTGCGACCGAGTAACCGTCACCTAAATCAAAGCGCCAGCGAGTTTCTATTTCCTGGGCCGCTTCGGTCACGCCTTTATCATCGGAACTGTAGCGATCGGTATCGCCAAAAAACGTATCGTTATGGTTTTGCGCAGCTTCAACGGAGAAATAAAAACCATTGTCGGCCTGGTGCATGACTTTAATTCTGGAATCATTAGCTTCTGAATTGGTATTATGACCAAAACGCAAATCAACAGAGGTATTACCGCACCATCCCTGGCTGCTAATGAGTAAAGCTGAAAGTAAACTTAACTTAATAAGAGGTTTATTCATGATATCCTGCCGGTTATATGATAAGTGTCAGTGGCAGGTCTATTTTTGTTTTATTCTTTAGCGCGTGTAAATTTTATGATGGTACATTCTAAGTATCACTATACGCGGCATTTTTTTACGCTGTCAGAAAGACGGAGAAAATATCTGTGGGCTGAATAATCCGGGATACAGACAGGTCTGTCCGTATCCCGTTGTGATTACTTCTGCAACCACCAGACGGCCTCAAACGGGCGTAACGTCATGGCGGCTGGGCGGGTGGCAACCTCGTCGTAGTTGTGCATCAGCGCCTGCCAGTTTCCTTCGTGATGCTCTGGCAGCCAGGCCTGACAGGCGTTGCTCAGGTTGGCGACCACCAGTAACCGCTGCCCCTGCCATTCGCGGCGATAGCACCATACATGCGGGCTGTCCGGCAGCAGATCCTGATAATTCCCCCAGGTTAAGACCGGCTCTGTTTTGCGCAAGGCAATCAGTCTTTGATAGGTGTAGAACACCGAGTCTTCATCATTTAGCGCCGCCGCCACGTTGATGTCCGCATAGTTATCGCAGAGGTTGATCCACGGCTCGCCTTGCGTAAACCCTGCATTCGCGCTGCTATCCCACTGCATGGGCGTGCGGCTGTTATCGCGGGATTTGCTGGCAAGAATAGCCAGTAGATCATTGGCTTCCCGGCCCTGGGCGCGCAGCCCGGCAAACATGTTGTGGCTTTCCACGTCACGGTAATCGGTGATGTGGGAGAAATGCGGGTTTGTCATGCCAATTTCTTCGCCCTGGTAGATATAGGGCGTACCCTGCATACCGTGCAGCACCATCGCCAGCATCTTCGCCGCCGGAACCCGCAGTTCGCCTTCGTCGCCAAAGCGCGACACGATACGCGGCTGATCGTGGTTACACCAGAACAGGGCATTCCAGGCAACGTTATGCATCCCCTGCTGCCAGTGGCGAAACAACGCTTTTAGCGCCACGTAATCCGGCTTTGCCAGCGTCCATTTCTCGCCGCCGGGATAATCGACTTTCAGATGATGGAAGTTAAAGGTCATCGACAGTTCGCTGCCATCGAGAGCGGCATACCGCTGACAGTTTTCCAGGGTGGTGGATGACATTTCGCCCACCGTCATCAGGTTACGCGGAGTAAAAACGTCACGGTTCATCTCGTGCAAGAACTCATGCGCGCGCGGCCCGTCGGTGTAAAAGCGGCGACCATCGCCGTCCAGATCGTTCGGGAAACGCTGATCTTTGGAGATGAGGTTCACGACATCCAGGCGCAGCCCGTCCACGCCGCGATCGGCCCAGAATTCACACACTTTTTTCAGCTCAGCGCGTACCGCCGGATTTTCCCAGTTCAGGTCGGCCTGTTCCGGGGCGAAAAGGTGCAGGTAATACTGTTCGCTCTGGGCATGCCAGCGCCAGGCGCTACCGCCAAATTTGGAGCGCCAGTTATTGGGCGGCGCATCCGGCGTACCGTCGCGCCAGATATAAAACTCCCGGTGCGGACTCTCTTTATTCAGCGCGTTATGGAACCAGGCATGCTGCGTGGAGGTGTGGTTAAACACCATATCCAGAATAATGCGGATGCCGCGCGCTTTGGCCTGCGCCGCCAGTTCGTCAAAATCATCCAGCGTGCCGTAGGCCGGGTCGATGGCGGTGTAGTTCGCGACGTCGTAGCCGTTATCAATCTGCGGTGAAACATAGAATGGCGTCAGCCAGATAGCATCCACCCCCAGTTTTTGCAGGTAATCAAGACGCTGCGTAACGCCGCGTAAATCGCCGGTTCCGCTGCCGGTCGTGTCCTGAAAACTTTTGGGATAGATCTGGTAAATAACGCCGTTTTGCCACCAGTGGGGAAGGGTATTCATGCTTGTAACCTACATATGCGATGGGGCGCAACTGCGCCCCGAAGAAGAATCAGACAATCTGCAACGTGCCCTGACGGTATTTACGCTGATAGATAACGGAAGTCAGCACGATTGGGATGACGACCGCGATCGCCATCGCCATGCTAAACACCTGCCAGTAGCTCGGCTGGATAGAAAGGATGCCCGGCAAGCCGCCGACGCCGATCCCGTTCGCCATGACGCCGTTCAGGCCGCATAACAACCCGGCGAGGCCAGAGCCGATCATGGCGCACAGCATCGGGAAGCGGTATTTCAGGTTGATGCCGTACATCGCCGGTTCGGTCACGCCGAGGTAGGCGGAGATGGCGGCCGGAACGGAAATTTCGCGTTCGTTGTGCTTACGGCTGGAGATAATAATGCCCACCACAGCGGAAGCCTGGGCGATATTCGACAGCGCAATCAACGGCCATACCGGCGTACCGCCCATGCTCTGAATCATCTGCATATCGATAGCCAGCGTAGTCTGATGTACGCCGGTAATGACCAACGGAGCATACAGGAAGCCGAATAGCGCCGCGCCGACAGGGGCGAAACTCCCGGTCATCAGATGGCGCACCGCAAAGGCCACGCCATCGCCAATCATGCGGCCAAACGGGCCGATAAAGGCGTGTGCGAGAAAGACCGCGAGGATCAACGAGCATACCGGCACTACCACCAGATAGAGGTAATCCGGCACGATGCGCTTCATGCGCGTTTCAATAAAGCCGAGCGCCAGACCCGCCAGCAATGCCGGGATGACCTGCGCCTGATAGCCGACTTTCGCAATGCTGAACATGCCGAAGTCCCACACTTCAGGAGCCTGCTGGCCCAGCAGATAGGCGTTCATCAACTGCGGCGACACCAGCGTTACGCCGAGTACGATACCGAGGATCGGCGTGCCGCCCATTTTCTTCACCGCAGACCAGCAGATCCCGACCGGCAGGTAGAAGAAGATCGCTTCGCCGATCAGCCACAGGAAGTCGTAGATCGTTTTCAGCGCGGGATGCATCTGCGCCAGCGTCTGGCCGTTGCTCATCGGCAGATCGCCGATCACGTTGCGAAAACCTAAGATCAGACCGCCGCTGATCAGCGCAGGCAGCAGCGGGAAGAAGATCTCAGCGAAGTGGGAGATCAACTGCTCGTGCCATTTCATATTCTGCCGCGCGGCTTTTTTAGCCTGCTCTTTGTCGGCGTGCGCCTGACCGGTGGTCGCCAGCAGCGCGTTGTAGTAGTCGCCAACGTCAGTGCCAATCACCACCTGGAACTGCCCGGCGTTGGTGAAGCAGCCTTTAACCATCGGTAATTGTTCAATTTCTTTCGGTCTGGCATTTGCTGGCTGGTTCAGCACAAAGCGCAGGCGAGTAATGCAGTGGCTCACCGTGGCGATATTGTCTCGCCCGCCGACCAGTTCAATCAGCTGGTCTATATCAGCTTGTTTTACTTTGCTCATCATAAAGCCCCGTGGCAGATGAAATGTGTCCCTGTAAGCCGGATGATAAGACGCTTTAGCGTCGCCATCCGGCAGCTCTTACGTTGTTGGCGCAAGAGTATATCTTCGGTGAATATTAAAAAATGGGAACGTTCCCGAAACGCAGCGAAGATCACAAATTACCGTTCAGAAAAGAATCAGGAGAGGGTAGACGGAATGACGATCTGGCGGGGATCGCTGCGGCCGTTGATTTGCTCGATCAGCTGTAAGGCCGCTTGTTTCCCGGCTTCAGCGTAACCGGGATCAACCGTGATAATCTCCGGGTGGAGAAATTTCATCAGCGGCGTGTTCCCGACGCTCGCCAGTTGCAGAGAATCGATACGCTGTTCCTGCAAATATTTACTGGCGCCCAGCGCCAGCGTATCGGTCGCGCAGACCAGCGCGCTGGTGTCTGGCGTAATGACATCCGCAGCGTGCTCATAGCCTTGTTTCATCGCCAGGCCAGGCAGAGCGGCGACAGGGTGCAGTTTATTTTTTTTGCAGAAACTCAGATAGGCTTCGTGACGGCGCTTACCGGTCGTGACGTCGCTGTGAGGCACGCCGAGAAAGCTGATCGCCCGATGTCCCTGGTCATACAGACGCTGCATTAAGGTATGGATAGCGCCTTCGTCGTCATAGCACACCGACGCAAAACCGCTGGCGTCCCGTGCCAGCAGCACCAGCGAGGCCTGCCAGGGCGCAAGCATCTCCTCGCAAATACCGGTAAAACCGAACAGCACCACGCCGTCAATATTACGCCGTCTGAGCATCCCCAGGTGTTCTTCTACCAGTTCTGGCGAGAACTGACTCTCCATCATGATGGGATCGTAACCCTGCTCGTAAAATGCGGGCAGCATGGTCTGGACGGCGAGGTTTTCTGACAGGGAATCCAGACGGGTAACGATAATGGCGACCACTTTATCACTTTGCCCGCGCATGGCGCGTGCGGAACGGGAAGGGGAAAAACCATGTTGATTCATTACGGCTTCCACACGTTCACGAGTCCGTTCACTTACCCCGCTTTCGTTGTTGAGCACGCGGGAAACGGTGGATTTCCCTACGCCGCTTAAGCGGGCAATGTCTTTAATGGTCAGCCGATTCTGCATCCTGTTTTCCCGTGGTGCGCATCAAGTTGTGTCAAAAAGAGTAACTTTACTCAAGCCAGGGGCAATGGGTAAAGTCTGGTTTATACGCTTCATCCTTCAAGCTAAATGTTTTTGTGTATACGTTTGGTTTAATTACACGGCGGTATCATACCGCCATAATTGCCACAAACCTTATGGTTTTCTGCGTATAATGCGCGGCGCCAATCATTCACTTACCGGAGGCTGCATGGATCCCGAACCCACCCCTCTCCCGCGATGGAGAAATAGCCCTTTCCGGTAAGCCTGTTTTTCACTGTCTTACCGGATACGTAAGGCAGTGACGTTCCCGACGTCCCTGTTATCGCTTTAAATTATCGTCAGGTAAGGCTTTGCCGCGCCTGAGAGATGTTTCTGCGCCGCTTTTTCGGCGCGGAGGGACTGCTTATGCTGAAAAATATCACCCGCGAGCTGTTTGCCCGCCTTAACCGTCATTTACCTCATCGTCTGGTGCATCGTGACCCCCTGCCCAGTGCGCAGAGCGTTGCGAATACTCCGATTCCCCCGTCATTGAGCGATCGCTGCCTGAAAATGGCGGTGATGGAAGAGGCGGCGCTCTGGCGCGCATTCGATGCGCATCCTGAGGGGCTGAATGTCGCAGAGGTGGAGGATGCGCGCGAGAAATACGGTGAAAATCAGCTGCCCACACAGAAGCCGACTCCGTGGTGGAGACACCTGTGGGTCTGCTATCGCAACCCTTTCAATATCTTGCTGACCATTCTCGGCGTCATCTCCTATGCCACGGAAGATCTGTTTGCCGCAGGCGTTATTGCGCTGATGGTCGGGATTTCGACGCTGCTGAATTTTGTGCAGGAAGCACGTTCGACCAAAGCGGCAGATGCGTTGAAGGCGATGGTCAGCAATACCGCTACGGTGCTGCGCGTTATCAATGAAAAAGGCGAGAACAGCTGGGTTGAGCTGCCCATCGACCAACTGGTGCCGGGCGATATTATCAAGCTGGCGGCGGGCGATATGATCCCGGCGGATTTACGCGTTATTCAGGCGCGCGATCTGTTTGTCGCGCAGGCTTCGCTCACGGGCGAATCTCTGCCGGTAGAAAAAGTGGCGACAACCCGCGACCCTAAGCAAAGCAATCCGCTGGAATGCGACACGCTGTGCTTTATGGGCACCAACGTGGTGAGCGGAACGGCGCAGGCGATTGTCATTGCAACGGGCGGCGAGACCTGGTTTGGTCAACTGGCTGGCCGCGTGAGCGAGCAGGAAAGCGAGCAAAATGCGTTTCAGAAAGGCATCAGCCGCGTCAGTATGCTGTTGATCCGCTTTATGTTGGTCATGGCGCCTATCGTGTTGATCATTAACGGCTATACCAAAGGCGACTGGTGGGAAGCGGCGCTGTTTGCGCTCTCGGTCGCGGTAGGGCTGACGCCGGAAATGTTGCCGATGATTGTCACCTCCACGCTGGCGCGCGGGGCGGTGAAACTGTCGAAGCAAAAAGTCATTGTTAAGCACCTGGACGCCATTCAGAACTTCGGCGCGATGGATATTCTCTGCACCGACAAAACCGGCACGCTGACTCAGGATAAAATTGTGCTGGAGAACCATACGGATGTCTCCGGCAAGCCCAGCGAACGCGTGCTGCATTCCGCCTGGCTGAACAGCCACTACCAGACCGGGTTGAAAAATCTGCTGGATACCGCAGTGCTGGAAGGCGTGGATGAAGAGTCTGCGCGTCAGCTCTCCGGGCGCTGGCAGAAAATCGATGAGATCCCGTTTGATTTTGAGCGTCGCCGGATGTCCGTAGTGGTGGCGGAAGAAGCCGATGTGCATCAACTGGTGTGCAAAGGCGCGTTGCAGGAGATCCTCAGCGTCTGCACCCAGGTGCGTCACAATGGCGACATTGTGCCGATGGATGACAACATGCTGCGCCGGGTGAAGCGCGTAACGGATACGCTGAACCGCCAGGGGCTGCGCGTGGTGGCCGTTGCCACGAAGTATCTGCCTGCGCGAGAAGGGGATTATCAACGCATTGATGAGTCTGACCTGATCCTCGAAGGCTACATTGCGTTTCTCGACCCGCCGAAAGAGACGACCGCTCCGGCGCTGAAGGCGCTGAAAGAGAGCGGCATCACCGTGAAGATCCTCACTGGCGACAGCGAACTGGTGGCGGCGAAAGTATGCCATGAAGTCGGGCTTGATGCGGGCGATGTGGTGACTGGCAGTGATATCGAAGGGCTGAGCGATGATGAACTGGCGGAACTTGCCGCGCGCACCACGCTGTTTGCCCGCCTGACGCCGATGCACAAAGAGCGCATCGTCACGTTGCTGAAACGCGAAGGGCATGTGGTTGGCTTTATGGGCGATGGCATCAATGATGCTCCGGCATTGCGTGCGGCGGATATCGGCATTTCCGTTGATGGCGCCGTGGATATTGCCCGCGAAGCTGCGGATATTATCCTGTTGGAAAAGAGCCTGATGGTGCTGGAAGAGGGCGTTATCGAAGGGCGTCGCACGTTCTCCAACATGCTGAAATACATCAAAATGACTGCGAGTTCTAACTTTGGTAACGTCTTTAGCGTGCTGGTGGCGAGCGCATTCTTGCCCTTCCTGCCAATGCTGCCGCTGCACTTACTGATTCAGAACCTGCTGTACGATGTATCCCAGGTGGCGATCCCGTTTGATAACGTGGATGACGAGCAGATCCAGAAGCCGCAACGCTGGAATCCCGCCGATCTGGGGCGTTTTATGATCTTCTTCGGGCCAATCAGTTCGATTTTCGACATCCTGACCTTCTGCCTGATGTGGTGGGTATTCCACGCGAATGTGCCGGAAGCGCAAACCCTGTTCCAGTCGGGTTGGTTTGTCGTCGGGCTGTTATCGCAAACATTGATTGTGCATATGATTCGCACGCGCCGCGTACCGTTTATTCAGAGCCGCGCCGCATGGCCGCTGATGCTGATGACGCTGGTGGTGATGGTGGTGGGTATCGCGCTGCCGTTCTCGCCGTTGGCGGGCTATCTGCAATTACAGGCGCTGCCGCTGAGCTACTTCCCGTGGCTGATCGCTATTCTCGCGGGTTATATGACATTGACACAATTAGTGAAAGGTTTTTATAGCCGTCGTTACGGCTGGCAATAATCCAGAATAATGGCTGCTGCGGCAGCCATTACGCTTTTCTGTACTCCGTAAATATATCCTCACGAAAGTTCCTGTTTTATTTTTTTTGAAATACTAAAGAGTGTGACGGATCACAATTTTACTCCTCTTTCAGACATCTTTTTATCAGGAAAAAGACCTTCATTGCAAAAATGAAACAGCGTGCTAAAAATATTTCCATTCAGTCATATTTTATGAACATAATTATCGTAATACTTTCTTACATGCGTTGGCCTGCGCAGGCTACGCTGTAAAAGGTCATATATAACTGTAAGTTAAGCCCGGCACTCTTTTATCCTGTCAGTTAGCGCTATTCATGGCATTTTTTAAACTGCCAGCGAACCCTATAAAGATCGCCAGGATTTGATTAAACGGATTCAGGATATGAAGTAATACCTCTGGCGGGGTAAGGACTTTATCCGCCTGAACCTAAAGATTAATTCAAGGGGACGACCATGGGTGAATTTTATTCGTCGGTAATGGATTTGTTTTACCGAATCTCAATGTGGGTTGCCGGATTGGCGCTGTTGATTATGGTGGCCGTTATTCCCGTCGGGATATTTGCGCGCTATGTGATGAACAGCGCGCTGTCATGGCCGGAACCGGTCGCCATTCTTTGCATGGTGACATTCACCTTTGTTGGCGCAGCGGTGAGCTATCGCGCGGGTTCCCATATCGCTGTCAGCATGGTGACCGACCGCCTGAGCGAGGGCGCGCAGCGAATCTGTTTCATCGTGGCGGATCTGATGCTGATGGCCGTCAGCCTGTTTATCCTCTGGTACGGCTCCCTGCTGTGCTATGACCTGTGGGAACAGCCGGTGGCAGAATTTCCTCTGTTATCAGCGGGTGAGAACTACCTGCCGTTGCCTGTCGGCTCTGCCATCACGCTGCTTTTCATTATCGAGAAAATTTTCCGTGGTTCGCAGTATCAACGTCCTGTCGTCATGCTGGGCTCAACCCATTAATGCGCGACCCCATTTCATAAAGGAAAGCAGATGGATGCATTTATTCTCGTCTTTACGCTCGGCATTATGCTGGCGATTGGGGTGCCGGTAGCATACGCGGTGGGCATTAGCGCGATCATTGGCGCCTGGTATATCGACATTCCCCTGGAAGCGGTCATGATCCAGCTCACCAGCGGCGTGAACAAATT
Organism: Citrobacter sp. CK191; assembly: GCF_030333435.1. NCBI lineage: Bacteria > Pseudomonadati > Pseudomonadota > Gammaproteobacteria > Enterobacterales > Enterobacteriaceae > Citrobacter > Citrobacter sp. CK191. The sequence continues at coordinate 308,165 of NZ_JAOWFX010000034.1, forward strand.
TTCGCTGCTGGCGATCCCATTTTTTATTCTGGCGGGGGCGATTATGGCGGAGGGCGGTATTGCGCGTCGCCTGGTGAACTTCGCCTACATCTTTGTCGGCTTTATACGCGGCGGGCTGTCGCTGGTGAACATTGTGGCGTCTACCTTTTTTGGCGCGATTTCCGGCTCGTCCGTCGCGGATACGGCGTCTATCGGCTCGGTGATGATCCCGGAGATGGATAAAAAAGGCTATCCGCGTGACTTCGCGGCGGCGGTCACCGCTAGCGGCTCCGTACAGGCGATCCTGACGCCGCCCAGCCACAACTCGGTGATTTATTCGCTGGCGACGGGCGGTACGGTGTCGATTGCCGCGCTGTTTATCGCCGGCATTCTGCCGGGGCTGCTGTTAAGTTTTACCCTGATGGTGATGTGCGTCGGTTTTGCCCATAAGCGCGGTTATCCGAAAGGCGAGCGGGTGCCGTTTCGCCAGGCGTTGAAGATTTTTGTCGATACGCTGTGGGGGCTGATGACGGTTGTCATCATCATGGGCGGGATCCTCTCTGGCATCTTCACCGCGACGGAATCGGCGGCGATCGCCTGTCTGTGGGCCTTCTTCGTCACTATGTTTATCTACCGCGACTACAAATGGTCTGAACTGCCGAAGCTGATGTACCGCACGGTAAAAACGGTCACCATTGTGATGATCCTGATCGGGTTCGCCGCCGCATTTGGCGCCATCATGACCTACATGCAGTTGCCGATGCGCATTACCGAGGCGTTCACCAGTATTTCAGATAACAAATACGTCATCCTGATGTGCATTAACATTATGCTGCTGCTGATCGGGACACTGATGGACATGGCGCCGCTGATCCTGATCCTGACGCCTGTTCTGCTGCCGGTCACTACGGCATTGGGTATTGATCCGGTGCATTTCGGCATGATCATGCTGGTGAATCTTGGGATCGGCCTGATTACGCCGCCGGTGGGATCGGTGCTGTTTGTTGCCAGTGCGGTGAGTAAGCAGAAAATAGAGCAGGTGGTGAAGGCGATGCTGCCGTTCTACGCGGTACTCTTCCTGGTGTTGATGTTAGTGACCTATATTCCGGCGATCTCGCTGTTCCTGCCGAAACTGTTTGGGGTGATGTGATAAATGCCCGGTGGCGCTGGCGCTTACCGGGCCTACAAACGGCACTTTCCGTAGGCCGGATAAGGCGGAGCCGCCATCCGGCGCAGACATATTTTTAAGGAGACTTAGCGGCGAACAGCGATCGCTTCGATCTCGATTTTTACGTCTTTCGGCAGACGCGCAACTTCAACGCATGAACGTGCCGGGAAGGTCGCATTATGCTCGGTGAAGAATGCTTCATAGGTCGCATTCACGGTCGCGAAGTCGTTCAGGTCTTTAACAAACACGGTTGTTTTCACGATGTCGCCCACTTTCAGGCCTGCGGCTTCGACGATAGCTTTTACGTTTTCCAGCGACTGGCGCGCCTGAGCGGACACGTCATCCGGTACGCTGCCGGTTTTTGGATCAACCGGGATCTGACCGGAAGTGATGATCATGCTGCCCAGGTCAACGCCCTGAACGTATGGGCCGATAGCTGCGGGTGCATTTTCCGTCGCGATAGTTTTGCTCATGATTTCTCCTGAATTACAGCGGTAAATTAGGTACAGGCCATTATAGGGAGCCGGATACCCATTACCAACCTCAATTAGTTGGCCAGCACCACATAATGCGAAAACTCTTTTTCGCAGTATTTACATTTGAGCGCAATGTCATCTGTGCGTTTTTTCACTGCAAAACTGGATGAAACCGGCTCAGCATGACTGATGCAGTTGCTGTTCGGGCAGACCAGCACGTTGTCGATGCGATCCGGCAGGCTCGGGCGCGATTTGCCCACCACATCATAGTTGTCGATGCGGTTTACCGTTGCCTGCGGCGCGTACAGGGAGAGCTGGTTAACCTGTTCTTCGGTCAGGAAGGTGTTCTCGATTTTAATCAGGTCTTTACGCCCCATCTCGCCGGACGGCAGGTTAAGGCCGATGGTGATGCGCTGATCGGTCTCGGTCAGTTTGAACAGCGTCAGTAACTTAAAGCCAACCTGCGCGGGAATGTGGTCGATTACGGTGCCACGTTTGATCGCTTCAACCTGTAGTTTATTGTCGTGTGTCATCTCTTTTCCCCTTACAGTGCCAGATCGCTATTCAGAACCAGTGCCAGTAACGCCTGGCGAGCGAAAATACCGTTTCCTGCCTGCTGGAAGTACCAGGCGTGCGGCGTTTTATCTACGTCGGTGGTGATCTCATCAATACGCGGCAGCGGATGCAGAACCTTCATGTTTTCACGCGCGCCGTTCAGGTCGCTGGCGCGCAGGACAAACTGCGCTTTGACGTTGGCGTATTCGGACGGGTCCAGACGCTCTTTCTGCACGCGGGTCATATACAGAATATCCACTTCCGCCATCACCTCTTCGATGGCGCTGTGCAGACTCCAGGCAATGCCTTTCTCATCCAGCATATCCAGAATGTATTGCGGCATCGCCAGCGCGTCCGGCGCGATAAAGTAGAAGCGGTTGCCGTCAAACTTCGCCAGCGCCTGCGTCAGTGAGTGTACGGTTCGGCCATATTTCAGGTCGCCGACCATGGCGATGTTCAGATTGTCCAGGCGGCCCTGGGTCTCCTGAATGGTAAACAGATCCAGCAGCGTCTGGGTCGGATGCTGGTTTGCGCCGTCGCCGGCGTTCAGTACCGGCACGTTGCCGGAGAACTCGGTCGCCAGACGCGCTGCGCCTTCCTGTGGGTGACGCATCACAATCGCGTCCACATAAGTGCTGATAACGGAGATGGTATCCGCCAGCGTCTCGCCTTTTTTGCCCAGCGACGTGTTAGCGCTGTCGGAGAAGCCCACCACGCTGGCGCCGAGGCGGTGCATCGAGGTTTCAAACGACAGGCGGGTGCGTGTGGATGCCTCGAAGAAGCAGCTGGCGATCACTTTATGCTTCAGCAGCTCCGGCTGTGGATTGGCTTTTAATTTCGCCGCCGTCGCCAGAACCAGATTGAGGTCATCGCGGCTGAGGTCGTTTATGGAAATGATGTGTTTTTGGTATAGCGGGTTAGCCATGTTTATCTCCTGACGCCTGGGCAAAAAAAAAGCCCCTCAATGAGGGGCCTGGAATAGGTGAGCAACGGGAAGAAAAACGGCAGTCCAGCGTCTGTTTTCAGACGCGGTAAGACAGAATGTCGTACACACTGAACCATACTTCCTCCCGGCAAATTGTCCGCGATTATACTCAGCTATGTTATGGGATCAAGCGATTAATGCACATTTTATTCATCGCAAACGGTTCTCATGAATAAGAATTCATTTTTAATAAATAATTAATTTGCTTGTGAACAAGCCCGGTGCGCTGTACGACCCGTGGCGCGACCCAGACGATACTGCTGCCCGCGATCACACCTAAAATTTCTGGCAGGGCGTGATAATCCAGGATTCTGGCAACGGCGCGGCCATAACCGGCCACCGTGTGGATAAGGATAAATTCGCTATTGTGTTCCACGCTGACCACCATCTCGGATATCGATCGCGCAGCGTCAGGAGCGGGGCGCAATTGCGGATTTACGGAATAAATTTTTTGTCCCTTTGTATTTCTTATTTTTATGACGCCGAGCAGTTTCAACAGACGTGAAACGGTCGACTGGCTGATGCCTTCGAAGCCGTGGTTTTGCAGATCGCGACGTATTTCCTCCTGGGATAAGTAACTTTTTTCTGTAATCAGGCGCTGACATACCGCCAGTTGCTGCTGTTCTTTGGCGGAGCAATCATTGTATTCCTTCATATATGCACCTTGCTTTGTCATTGATATCAATGGACTAGCGAAATTCATCCTGTTTGTCACATTGATAACGAATCAACCGGTCGGTTTTGCAGGAAAGTGAGAAGCCAGTCAAAAAAGAAAGCGTATTGGCTGCGTTCGTTTGCCGGATGGCGGCGCTAAAGCGCCTTATCCGGCCCACGAAATGCGCAACCTGTTGGCCTGTGCCGGATGGCGGCGCTAAAGCGCCTTATCCGGCCTACGAAATGCGTAACCTGTAGGCCGGATAAGCGAAGCGCCATCCGGCGGGAGTTACAGCATTGCGCCAACGCTCAAAACAGCCATATTCAGTAGCGTCAGGATCAGCAGCAGCGGCGCGACCCACTTCAGATACCGCACATACGGCACGCGCGCAATCGCCAGACCTCCCATTACGACCGCCGACGTCGGCGTAATCAGGTTCACAATCCCGGACGCCGATTGATACGCCGTCACCACCAGATCCCGTTGCACATGGGCGAAGTCTGCTAACGGCGCCATGATCGGCATGGTCAACACCGCCAGACCAGAGGAAGAGGGCACCAGGAATGAGAGCAATACTTCCAGCCAGTAAGTGACATTGATAAAAATGGTGGTGGACAAGCCAGATACCAGATTTTCCGCGCTGTGCAAAATGGTATGCGTAATCATGCCATTATCCATCACCACCACAATGCCGCGTGCAATACCGATAATCAGCGCTACGCCAAGCAGATCCCGCGCGCCGTCGATAAACGTACTGGTGAACGCCTCTTCGCTCATCCGGGCGATAACGCCGACGATAATCGCGGACGCCAGGAAAACGCCGGAAATTTCCGCCATCCACCAGCCGAGAACCGCGACGCCGTAAATCATCACGGCAAAGGCGGCGGCGAAAATCAGCAAGATCCATTTGCGGGTTGCGGTGAACTCCAGCAGCGTGCTGGAACGGTTGCCAAGAAAGTGAGCGCGGTTCTCCTCCATCTTATCTGCCACGATAGATAACTCCGGGTTGCTGCGCACTTTGCGGGCATAGCGCATCACCCAGACCACGCAAATGACATAGCCAACGACCAGCAGAATGATGCGTAACAGCATACCCTGAGTGAACGGGATTCCGGCAGCGTTGGCGGCAATCACCGTGGCAAAAGGGTTGATGGTCGAACCGAGTGTGCCAATACCTGCGCCGAGCAGCACGGTGGCGGCCGCGACCAGCGGATCGAAGCGGGCGGCCATCATCACCGGAACCAGCAGCGTGTAGAAGGGGAGTGACTCTTCCGCCATCCCGTAAATCGTCCCGCCTGCGGCAAAGAGTCCCATCAGTATGGGGATCATCCACTCCTCTTTGCCGTTGAGCCGTACCGTGACGCGTTCAATACCCGCATCGATTGCACCGGTTTTGTTCACCACGCCGAGAAAGCCGCCGATGATTAGTACAAACAGCGCCACATCGATTGCGCCTGCGGTATAGGTTTCGTGGTTGTAGAGGCCGTCAATGGGGGCCAACAGTACGGCGGTAATCCCTTGCGGATGCGACTCGGCAGGAGCATAGGTGCCCGCGACCGGAACCTCTTTACCCAACGTGGGGTTCATCGCCATCTGGTATTTGCCCGCCGGGACAATCCAGGTCATCACAGCGACCAGTGCGATAAGAATAAACAGGATGGTATACGCGCTGGGAAATTTAAATTTGCCCATGGTGTTCTCTCCAGATAACACGGGCATGCGTCGTCAGGCGGCACATGCCCGGAGGGGTTAGTCGCCGAGCGTCGCCACCATGACCGCTTTAATGGTGTGCATACGGTTTTCTGCTTCGTCAAACACGATGGAGTGGGCTGACTCGAACACCTCTTCCGTCACCTCCAGTCCTTTCAGGCCATAGGCGGCCTCGATTTCGCGGCCCACTTTGGTGTGCTCGTTGTGGAAGGCGGGCAGGCAGTGCATAAACTTCACGTTGGGGTTGCCGGTGGCGTTGATGACCTGCTGGTTGATCTGGTATGGCTTCATCAGGCTGACGCGCTCCGCCCACGCCTCTTTTGGTTCGCCCATCGACACCCAGACATCGGTATAGAGGAAATCCACGTCATAAACGCCTTCCTCCACGTCCTCGGTTAGCGTAATGCGCGCGCCGGTGACGCTGGCGATGTCACGGCACTGCGTCACCAGTGCGTCGTCCGGCCAGAAGGATTTCGGCGCGACCAGGCGGATGTCCATCCCCATTTTTGCCGCGCCGACCATCAGCGAATTGCCCATGTTATTGCGGGCGTCGCCGAGGTAAGCGAAGCTGAGTTCAGGCAGCGTTTTGCCCGGCGCATGTTCCAGCATGGTCATCAGGTCAGCGAGGATCTGCGTAGGGTGAAATTCATCGGTCAGGCCGTTCCACACCGGTACGCCCGCGTACTGCCCCAGTTCTTCAACGATCTGCTGACCAAAACCGCGATACTCAATGCCGTCATACATCCGGCCCAGCACGCGGGCGGTATCTTTCATGGATTCTTTATGCCCAATCTGCGAGCCGCTTGGCCCGAGATAGGTCACCTGTGCGCCCTGATCGAATGCGCCGACCTCAAACGCGCAGCGGGTGCGGGTGGAGGTTTTTTCGAAAATTAGCGCGATGTTTTTACCGACCAGCGTTTGCTTCTCGCACCCGGCTTTTTTTGCCGCTTTCAGCTCGATGGCCAGATCGATCAGGTACTGGATCTCCGTCGGAGTGAAGTCGAGCAGTTTAAGAAAGTTGCGATTTTTCAGTGAAGTAGCCATTACAGTGTCCTTGTTAAAATGAATTACCTGATGGCGCTGCGCTTATCAGGCCTACGGTTATGCGCGTGCTGTAGGCTGGATAAGGCGCCGCCGCCATCCGGCAGAAATTGCCTTATGCGTCGTAATCGACGGTTTCGGGTCGAATCAGGGTGCCTTTGTCACCGCTGAGAATGGCCGGGCCGTCGGCCAGTGAACCGATGCCGGCAATCCCCTGGCAGTGGCTGACAAACTCGGCGCAGGCGGTGACTTTCGGCCCCATTGAACCGGCATCGAACTGCATTTCGCTGAGCAGTTCCGGCGTTACCTGAGCCAGCGGGCGTTGGGTTGGCTTGCCCCAGTCGAGGTACACCGCGTCGGCATCGGTCAGGATCAGCAGCGCGTCCGCGTGGATTTGACTGGCGAGCAGAGCGGCAGAGAGGTCTTTGTCGATCACCGCTTCAATGCCATGAAAACCATCGGCTTTTTCCACTACCGGCACGCCGCCGCCGCCGTTGCAGATCACGAGATGGTCGCGGGCGATCAGGGCGCGGATCGCGTCGCTCTCAACGATGCGTTTGGGCTGTGGCGAAGGCACTACGCGGCGAAACGCTTTTCCGTCGGCTTTGAAAATCCAGCCTTTTTCCGCCTGTAGCGCGTTGGCCTGGGCGCTGTCATAAACCGGGCCGATATATTTGGTTGGGTTGCGGAATGCCGGATCGTCGGCGTCCACCTCCACCTGAGTGAGCAGGACGCTGATTTCACGCTGCGGAAGCTGGTTTTTCAGCGACTGTTGCAGCATGTAGCCGATCATCCCCTGGCTTTCCGCGCCGAGAATATCGAGCGGGTAGGGGGTGACGCGGTCATAGGCGCTGTTCTGCAACGCCAGCAGGCCAACCTGCGGGCCGTTGCCGTGTACCAGCACCACGCGCCACTGTTGCGTCAGTTGGGCGATGGTTTTTGCCGCCAGATCGATGTTTTTGCGCTGGATATCCGCTTCCAGCGGTTCGCCGCGTTTGAGCAGCGCATTGCCGCCCAGTGCGACAACCAGAGTGGGTTTGTTGTCCATAATCGCTTCCTTAAATGCCGTCGCGTTCCAGCGGGCAGCTCATGCAGCGCGCGCCGCCGCGTCCGCGTCCCAGTTCATCGCCAGGAATGGGCAGAACGGTAATGCCCGCTTTGTCGTATTTTTCGTTGGTCCAGATGTTGCGCTCGTAGCCGACCACCACACCGGGGCGCAGGGTGAGAACGTTATTGGCGTCATTCCACTGCTCACGTTCGGCTTCGAAGGCATCGCCGCCAGTGGTGATCAAACGCACCTGATCAATGCCGAGGGCTTTTTCGATGGCGTGTACCAGCGTGCTTTCCTGGGTACGCTTCAGCCCGCCGCGCCCGTCCGGTGTTAAGGTCCAGCACTGGACGTCCGGGCGAACCACTTCCGGGTAGACGGAGAAGGTGTCGATGTCGATATGGGTCATGACGGTATCGAGGTGCATGCAGGAACGGTGTTTTGGCAACTCAACGGCGATGACGCGCTCGGCCTGGCGATGTTTAAACAGCGACTGGGCGAGGAACTCGATCCCCTGCGGGGTGGTACGTTCAGACATGCCAATCAGCACGGCGCCGCGACCAATAACCAGCACGTCTCCGCCTTCTAACGTGGCATGGTCGTAATTAATGTTTTCGTCGCCGAAATATTTAATAAATTCGCCATCTGCAAATTGTGGATGCCAGCGATAAATTGCCCGCAGATTATTGGTCTCACGCTGGCGCGCTGTTTTTGCCATTGGGTTGATCGACACGCCGTTATATATCCAGCATGAGGTATCGCGGGTAAATAAGTGATTGGGTAATGGCTTCATAATAAAGTCATTAATATCGTGTGTATCAACCACCATATTTTTAATCGAGGCGGGGATTTCGCCATATGTCAGCCCACCGCTTAAATGGCGCGCTAATTCCCGATGCGGCATATCCGCCAGCCAGGCGCGAATATCCGCCGCGAAAGTCGGGCCCAGGCGATAGTCGGAGATTTGTGTTTCCAGCAGCCAGGTCTTGGCTTCGATAACATCCAGTGTTTGCGTCAGCAGGTCGGTTAGCAGCAACACCTCTATGCCTTGTTGGCGTAACGTATTAGCGAAAATATCGTGCTCTTCGCCTGCGCGTTCCACCGACAGAACGTCATCAAAAAGCAGCTCCTGGCAATTTGACGGCGTCAGTCTTTTCAGACTGAGATTAGGGCGGTGTAACATCACACTACGTAATTGACCGATTTCAGAACCGACATAATGTTTTTCCATCACGATACCTTTTACTCAATTTTCAGGAATAAAGAAGTGGTGGCTGCAAATAATTAAATTGTTTGCAGTCATTACTGTTCAGCTAATTTTCGGAAATCATCATTGATTCTAATTCGGTCTGATAATGTGATGTGTTTCACATCGGAAGGGATATTTAATTTTTCTTATTTAATATATGAGCAAGGTCAGAGAAATTGAAAAATAAAGAGAGTAATAACTGAATTACTACGCAATAAAATGTCTTGTTATTCTTTCTTGTTAATTATTTGTAGATAATCTAAATTTATTATTTAATTATATCTTGTTGATTTTATGGTGTTTTATTTTTGTCTGTGCATAGGTATGCGGGAGGGTTATTTTATTATTTTTACCTTAACGTAAATCATAAAATAACTATGGTGATAAATGCAGGTTATGCAGGGGAAAGGAAGTGTGATCAACAAGGTGTTTTTCTAATAAACCTTTTTATAACAGCATATTACGGTTTTTACTGTAAAGTGGAGGGGGAAAGTTATGCAAAGGATATGCATAATCTTCGATGACGATTAACAGTCGGACAACATCTTCAGCGATAAACATGCGCTGACGCAAAACATCGTGAAATAGAAGTGGTATGGCAGCGGTTTTTTTCGTATAACCATAAAAATGAAACGTCGTTTTATTTAAGGAGTCTGTGATGATCGTTGGCAATATCCACAATCTGCAACCCTGGCTGCCGGACGCGCTGCGTCAGGCCATTGAACATATTAAAGCGCATGTGACGGATGAAACGGCAAAGGGTAAGCATGATATCGACGGCAATCGCCTGTTTTATCTGGTTTCGGAAGACATGACCGAGCCGTTTGAAAAGCGTCGTGCGGAGTATCACGCGCGCTATCTCGATATTCAGATCGTATTAAAGGGGCAGGAAGGAATGACCTTCAGCACCCAGCCTGCGGGCGCGCCGGAAACTGACTGGCTGGCGGATAAAGACATCGCGTTTTTGCCTGAAGGGGCAGAGGAGAAAACGGTGATCCTTAATGAAGGCGATTTTGTGGTCTTTTACCCGGGGGAAGTCCATAAGCCGCTGTGCGCAGTAGGGGCACCAGCTCAGGTACGCAAAGCGGTCGTTAAGCTGCTGGTCGAGTAAGTTGTATTGCCGGGTGGCGACGCAAAACGTCTTACCCGGCCTACGGGAGCACGATCTGTAGGCCGGATAAGACGTAATCGTTATTTCGCCAGCGTCGCCACCATCACCGCTTTGATGGTGTGCATCCGGTTTTCCGCCTGGTCAAACACGATGCTGGCCGGAGATTCAAACACCGCATCGGTCACTTCCATCCCGCCGTGCAAACCGAACTCTTCGGCCATTTTCTTGCCAAGCGTGGTCTGATCATCGTGGAATGCGGGCAGGCAGTGCAGAAACTTCACCTGAGGATTACCGGTCTGCGCCATCATTGCGCTGTTTACCTGATACTGACGCAGCAGTGCGATACGCTCCGCCCATTTCTCTTTTGCTTCACCCATCGACACCCATACGTCGGTATAGATAAAGTCCGCGCCTTTCACACCCGCTGCGATATCTTCAGTCAGCGTAATATCGCCGCCGTTCTTTTGCGCCAGCGCTTTGCACTCTGCGACCAGGCTCGCTTCCGGCCAGCAGGCCTGCGGAGCCACCAGACGTAAATCCAGCCCTGTCAGCGCGGCGGCTTCCAGCATGGAATTTCCCATGTTGTTACGCGCATCGCCAGCGTAAACCAGCGTCATCTCATTGAAGGCTTTGCCCGGCAGATGTTCCTGCATGGTCAGCAAATCCGCCAGCAGCTGCGTGGGGTGAAACTCGTTGGTCAACCCGTTCCACACGGGAACGCCTGCATATTCCGCCAGCGTTTCTACCACTTCCTGGCCGTGGCCGCGGTACTGAATACCGTCATACATGCGTCCCAGCACGCGGGCGGTGTCTTTAATTGACTCTTTATGCCCAATCTGGCTGCCGCTTGGCCCAAGGTACGTTACGCGAGCGCCCTGATCGTATGCGGCAACTTCGAAAGAGCATCGGGTGCGGGTCGAGTCTTTTTCGAAGATGAGCGCGATGTTTTTGCCGGTCAGTCTGGCGACTTCTACGCCGTTTTTCTTGTCGGCTTTCAGTTTGGCGGCGAGTTGCAGCAGAGCGGTGAGTTCAGCGGAGGTGAAATCGAGTAATTTCAAAAAATGTTTCTGATAAAACGTAGACATGGTTCCCTCACATGGCAAAGGCCATTTGTTGAATTAAAATTCAATTTATATGGATGATTATTCATTTGCAACCCCATTTAACAAATCTTTCCTGGAAAGGTGGAGGCAATGACAGCGGTGTGTGACAATAAGAGTATCGGCAGGACATTTATGAGGAACGAGCCATGGCAAACCCGGAACTACTGGAAGAGCAGCGTGAAGAGACGCGGCTGATTATTGAAGAATTACTTGAAGATGGCAGCGATCCAGATGCGCTGTACACTATCGAGCATCACTTTTCCGCTGACGACTTCGAAACGCTGGAAAAAGCAGCCGTAGAAGCGTTCAAACTCGGTTATGAAGTGACCGAGCCGGAAGAGCTGGAAGTGGAAGAAGGCGATACGGTGATTTGTTGCGATATCCTCAGCGAATGTGCGCTGAATGCCGATCTGATTGATGCTCAGGTTGAACAACTGATGAACCTGGCTGAGAAATTTGACGTGGAATATGACGGCTGGGGTACGTACTTCGAAGATCCGAACGGCGAAGAGGGTGAAGACGGCGACGATGAAGATTACGTCGACGAAGACGATGACGGCGTACGCCACTAACTCAGAAGCAGAATGTTTGCATAAATTGCCGGATATGGCGTCGCCTTATCCGGCCTGTGGGTGACTTACAGCGTTTTCAGCATGCGGACTTCGCAGTCAACATGCCCGGTGCAGCCCAGCGGTTCGCTGATATGCTCAAATCCCAGATGTTCATACAGGCCAATTGCTTCGCGTAAGGATGCGGTGGTTTCCAGGTAGCAGCGTTTAAACCCCTGCTCACGCGCGTGCTCCAGCGCCATCAGCGCCAGTTTCTTCGCCAGCCCCTGGCCGCGCACCGTCGGCAAAAAGTACATTTTTTGCAGTTCGCAGATATCCGGTTCGCTACAGCCTAACGGCGCCACGCCACCGCCGCCCACCACCTGACCGTTCTGCTCGACGACCCAATAGGCCGCGCCTGGCTGACTGTAAACCTGGAACAATTCATCCAGATTAGGATCGGCAACCGTATAACCTTTATCAGCGGTCAGGCCGTATTCAGCGGAAACCTGGCGGATGACGTGGGCGATAGCAGCGTTATCGTCAGCGGTAAGACGGCGTAGCGTAAGGGGAAATAGCGTAGAACTCATTTTATTACTCAATCAAATGATAAATTATCATAGTTATATTTGATACCACCCTCTTTTCGAACATGCAAGACTGTTATTCTCTCTGAGAAAAATTTTTATCATTAACCTGCTGTTTTCGTTGCATTGCTCAAGTTTTATTATTTGAGTTTATCTTAATTTTTCTCCCGGAGTAAAACGCGATTATATTATTTATCTGGATGATGAATTATGATTAATGATATGTATTTATTAATGTCTCTGCCCCGTGAGATATTTTCTACATCCCATCGCTTTGAAGATTATCATATTGATGATATGCAGTATGGCGATTTGGACGACTGGGATTTTTACTCTCTGGGGTTGAAGGATATCTCTGCTCGGGTTGACCCGTTCAGGTGTTTGCAATTTGATATGATGACTACTTTTAATTCGCAGGCTTTGGATTTCGGCCATCAGCAACCACAAGGTAGGCCGATTAGTCGCCAGCATTGTGCAGATATTCTGTTTGATGAGATGAAAGAACTGTCAGTACAATTCGCTAAAGGGTTATATTCCCCTATTATTGGGGAATTGATTGATCATTTCCATTACGGTAACGGGCAGCCATGGTTTGGAGAACTTCTAAATCGCGCGTATGCAGATGTCATTAGGGGAGCTGGAACAAATGATGTGTTGATGAAAGTCCAAAAGGCGATAAATGGTCGTTTATATTCGGAACGACAGGTGATCCTGGACTATAATTTTTTTATGGAACTCAAAACAGCGATAAAAAGAGACTCGAGGCTGCCAAAGTTCAACCGCTTTATCGACAGATTTAATGGTTTGGGGGTAAGCGTACATGATATTTATGCACAACAAATCAAACTGGTGCGTTTCCAGCGCTATGCCATGTCATGGGAGGGATTACTTTCTTTTAAAGGGCAGGATCATTTTGGTCTGGGCAAAGAGGATATTACCAATACGTTATATAAAAACTTTCGCTTCTTCCGCATCTGGTTTTTTCTACAGCGTCATCGTGACTATGCGTACAGGCCGTTTCTGACAAACTTTAGTGCCCATGTTTGTATTGAGGGTAACGCATGAAGTCAAAACGCGAAGTCGTCATTGTTAGCCTGGTACTGCTGATATGTGGTTATCTGCTTTGGACTCAGCGACCGGTGACTATATTTCGGGCTGAAGTCGGACTCGAAGATGACCCTATGTATTTACATGGACTTTATACCAGCAGTAAACGAGGGTTTATTGACAAGGAGTGGTATGATATTGCGGTTGACCACCTGGCATTAACCGAATGGGGGCGGATTCACTGGTATTTGGAGCACAAAGCTGAACTTAAGAGAAAATACCGTATACCAACGAGTACCTCATACAGTATTGCTTTTTTGGGTATTGGTAGCGGATTTATCGATATTGATAAGTCAGGCGATAGCGATCTGTATTGTTTCTCCCCAAAAAAAGATACAAAAGAAAATTGTATCGAAAAAAATATGCTCCTGGAGGTGGATTTCGATGCAGGAAGTTATGAGCGATTTTCTTTCGGTGACAGTGAGTATTACTGGATAACCATGCCGGACGGGAAGCTTGTTAGAATAAAAAACGCATAAAATAAAACGCCGGAGAGTAACTCCGGCGCAGTGTAGAAGGGAATAGTGTGGAACTCATTTTGTTACTCAATCAAAGAAATTCATCATGGTTATATTTGATACCACCCTCTTTTCAATCATGCAAGACAGAGATAACGGCAGGGGAGAATTTTCATCATTAATTTTATTTTTATGTCGGATTGCTCAAGTTTTATTTTTTGAAATTATCTTATTTTTTCTCTTGTAGTTAAACTTTATTATATTATTTGTCAGGATGATACATTATGAATATAGATACGTTTTTAGTAATGTCTCTTCCGTATGAGATTTTTTCCACATCTCGTCGCTTTGAAAATTATTATATTGATGATATGCAGTGTGGTGATTTGAGCGATTGGGATTTTGAGATGCTTGGGGTGATGGATATCTCGGCTCGTGTTGATCCGTTCAGGTGTTTGCAATTTGATATGATGACCACCTTTAATATTCATCCTATGAATTTTGACCATCAACAATTGCAAGGAACTCCGATTAGTCGCCAGTATTGCGCAGATATTTTGTTTGATGAGATGAAAGTGCTGTCTACGCAATTTGCCAGTGGGCAGTATGCCTTCCTTATTGGAGAGTTGATTGATCATTTTCATTATGGTAATGGACGGCCCTGGTCAAGCGAGCGTCTGAATCATGCGTACGCAGAAGTCATTAGGGGGGCTGGAACGAATGATGTGTTGATAAAAATTCAGAAAGCAATAGATTATCATTTGTATTTGAACCGAGAAGCAAGTCTGGATTACAATTTTTTTACGAGTCTTAACCTAGCAATAAGGCATTTGAAGCTACCAAAATTCAACCGTTTTAACGACAGATTTAATGGCTTGGGGATAAGCGTACATGATATTTATGTACAACAAATCAAACTGGTGCGTTTTCAGCGCTATGCCATGTCATGGGAGGGATTACTTTCTTTTAAAGGGCAGGATCATTTTGGCCTCGGCAGAGAGGATATTGCTAACGAACTCTATAAAAATTTCTGCTTCTTCCGCATCTGGTTTTTCCTGCAACGACATAGTGACTATGCGTACAGACCATTTCTGACAAATTTAAATGCCCATGCGCATATTAAGGGAAGCGTATGAAGCCGAAACGTAACGTCATTATCGGCAGCTTGGTGTTGCTGATATGCGGTTATCTCCTCTGGGCTCAACGACCTGTGACAATCCTTCGGGCTGGCGAGAGATTTGAGTATGATCCTACGCTTTTTCATGGGCTTTATGTTAGCAGTGAACGTGGTTTTATGGATTTTGAGGCTTATGATATTGCAGTTAACCACTTTGCATTAACCGAGTGGGGACGGATACACTGGTATCTGCAGCACAAAAATGAGCTGAAGGCAAAATACCATATACCAACAAGTGCCTCTTACTATATTGTTTTTTGGGATATTGGCGGCGGGTTTATCGATGGAGAGAAATCAGGCGATGGTGATCTGTTTTGTTTTCCGCCACAAAAAAACACAAAAGAAAATTGTATTGAAAAAAATGTGCTGCTAATCGTGGAATTCGACGCGGGATCTTACGAAAGATTTTCTTTCAGCAACATAGAGTATTACTGGATCACCATGCCGGACGGGAAGCTGGTACGAATAAAAAATGCCTTATAAAAGAAAACGCCGAAGAGGGTCTCCGGCGTTTCCATCAAGTTACAGCGCGGCGATAACTGCCTGCTGTTCAATCAGCTTCGCTTTCGCTTCCGCGTAGTTTTCCAGCTTCTCACGCTCTTTGGCGATCACCGCTTCCGGTGCGCGGGCGACAAAACCTTCGTTCGCCAGCTTGCCTTCAATGCGGCCAATTTCAGCTTCGACCTTCGCCACTTCTTTCGCCAGACGCGCCAGCTCGGCTTCTTTGTCAATCAGCCCCGCCATCGGGATCAGCAGTTCGGTGCCATCGATAATCTTCGTCACGGAAACCGGACCTTTGTCATCGGCTGGCAGCACGGTGATGCTTTCCAGACGCGCCAGGTTCAGCAGGAAGCTGCGGTTGTCGTTCACGCGGCGAATCGCTTCTTCGCTGCAACCACGCAGCAGCAGTTCCAGTGGTTTGCCCGGCGCGATGTTCATTTCCGCACGGATGTTACGTACAGCAACGATCGCCTGCTTCAGCCATTCGGTATCGGCCAGCGCGGCTTCATCCACCTGGGAGGCATCGTACTGCGGGAACGGTTGCAGCATGATGGTGTCGGCGGTAATGCCGGAAATCACTTTCACACGCTGCCAGATGGTCTCGGTGATAAACGGGATGATCGGATGCGCCAGGCGCAGCAGACCTTCCAGCACGGTGACCAGCGTGTTGCGGGTGCCGCGCAGTTCTGCTTCAGAGCCGCCGTTCATGACCGGCTTGGTCAGCTCCAGATACCAGTCGCAGAACTGGTTCCAGGTAAACTCGTACAGAATGCCCGCTGCGATATCGAAGCGGAAGCTGTCCAGCGCTTCGCGGTACGCTTTGATGGTCTGGTTGAATTCCGCCAGGATCCAGCGGTCTGCCAGTGACAGGGTCATCTCGCCGCCGTTGAAGCCGCAATCCTGATCTTCGGTATTCATCAGCACAAAGCGGCTGGCGTTCCACAGCTTGTTACAGAAGTTACGGTAGCCTTCCAGACGCTTCATATCCCAGTTGATGTCGCGGCCGGTAGAGGCCAGCGCCGCCAGGGTGAAACGCAGGGCGTCAGTACCGTGCGGCTCAATGCCGTCCGGGAATTGTTTCTCGGTACGTTTGGCGATCTTCTCAGCCAACTGCGGCTGCATCATGTTGCCGGTACGTTTTTCCAGCAGATTCGGCAGGGAAATGCCGTCAACCATATCCAGCGGGTCGATAACGTTACCCTTGGATTTGGACATCTTCTGGCCTTCGTCATCGCGAATCAGACCGGTCATATAGACGGTCTTGAACGGTACCTGCGGCTTGCCGTTTTCATCTTTGATGAAGTGCATGGTCATCATGATCATGCGGGCAATCCAGAAGAAGATGATGTCGAAACCGGAGACCATCACGCTGGTCGGGTGGAACTGACGCAGCGCGTCGGTGTTTTCCGGCCAGCCGAGAGTAGAGAAGGTCCATAGCGCGGAGGAGAACCAGGTGTCCAGTACGTCGTCGTCCTGACGCAGCGCAACGTCGGCGCTCAGGTTGTTTTCCTGACGCACTTCGTCTTCGCTACGGCCAACGTAGACGTTGCCCGCGTCGTCGTACCATGCCGGGATGCGGTGACCCCACCACAGCTGACGGGAGATACACCAGTCCTGAATGTCACGCATCCAGGAGAAGTACATGTTTTCGTACTGTTTTGGCACGAACTGGATATCGCCGTTCTCTACCGCTTCCACCGCCGGTTTTGCCAGCACGTCGGCACGGACGTACCACTGGTCGGTCAGCATTGGTTCGATAACCACGCCGCCACGGTCGCCGTAAGGAACGGTCAGGTCGTGCGGTTTAATCTCTTCCAGCAGGCCGAGGGCATCGATAGCGGCAACCACCGCTTTACGCGCGGCAAAACGTTCCAGCTTCTGGAACTCAGCCGGGATTTCGTTGGAGTAAACGTCGGACTCTTCGCCTTTGGTGTCATACACTTCCGCACTTTCACGGATATCGCCGTCAAAGGTCAGAATATTGATCATCGGAAGCTGATGACGACGGCCCACTTCATAGTCGTTAAAGTCGTGCGCCGGGGTGATCTTCACGCAGCCGGTGCCTTTTTCCATGTCGGCATGCTCGTCGCTCACGATCGGAATACGACGGTTCACCAGCGGCAGCACCACGAATTTGCCAATCAGATCTTTATAACGCGGATCTTCCGGGTTGACGGCTACGCCGGTATCGCCCAGCAGGGTTTCCGGGCGGGTGGTGGCGACCACCAGGTAATCTTTACCGTCTGCGGTTTTCGCACCGTCAGCCAGCGGATAGCGGATGTGCCACATAGAGCCTTTGGACTCGCGGTTTTCCACTTCCAGGTCAGAGATAGCGGTGCGCAGTTTCGGGTCCCAGTTGACCAGGCGCTTGCCACGGTAAATCAGATCTTCTTTGTACAGGCGGACAAACACTTCTTTCACGGCATTGGAAAGACCTTCGTCCATGGTGAAGCGTTCGCGCTCCCAGTCCACGGAGTTGCCCAGACGGCGCATCTGACGGGTAATGGTGCCGCCGGATTCCGCTTTCCACTGCCAGATTTTGTCGATGAAGGCATCGCGGCCATAGTCGTGGCGGGTTTTACCCTCTTCTGCGGCAATCTTGCGCTCAACCACCATCTGGGTAGCGATCCCGGCGTGGTCAGTACCGACCTGCCACAGGGTGTTTTTACCCTGCATGCGCTGATAACGGATCAGGGTATCCATGATGGTTTGCTGGAAGGCGTGACCCATATGCAAACTGCCGGTGACGTTTGGCGGCGGGATCATGATGCAGAAGCTTTCCTGGCTTTCATCGCCATTCGGCTTAAAGTAGCCCTGCTGCTCCCAGTGCTCGTAAAGCGGCTGTTCGATATCTTGTGGGTTATATGTCTTTTCCATTATTTCCAGGTTGCCGTATTCAGGTTAAAACCAGCCACGCGGTAGGCTTTGTAGCGTTCGCGCGCCAGTTGTTTCAAAGTTTCTTCGTAAGGGACAAAGTCTATCACTTCTGTGAAAGCGGTGGCAAAATCTGCAAAGCCAGTACGCAGGCTGATCAGAATATCACGCGGGCTGCTGTTGCGTTTTTGCGGCCAGGCGATTTCCACCGGTGCGCCGCCGCGCGGACCTTCTCCCGCCAGATTATGCGGGACAAAACTCTCCGGCGGTCTTGCCCACAGCGCTTCATCCAGACGGATGGCCTGTTTTTCGTCTTCACAGGCAATCAGCACGCGTTTACCACTGCGCCAACGTTCTGCGGCAATGTCGCACACCAGTTGTTCAACGGCGCTCAGGCCATCAATGGTGGTGTCATTGTCCAGAATATAGAACGTTGCATTCTTCATATATGGGGCTTCTTGTGGTGAATTTAAATGCGAAGCCGGATGGCGCTACGCTTATCCGGCCTACGGTTAAATACTCCATGTAGGCCGGATAAGGCGCATATGCGTCGCCATCCGGCAATCATGCAAACTTACTCTTCGCCGTTAAAACCCGCGCGATTGAGCAGGAACTGCGACAGCAACGCCACCGGACGACCGGTTGCGCCTTTCGCTTTACCGGAACGCCATGCGGTGCCAGCGATGTCCAGGTGCGCCCAGTTGTACTTACGGGTAAAGCGCGACAGGAAGCAACCGGCGGTGATTGCGCCGCCAGGACGGCCGCCGATGTTCGCCATATCCGCAAAGTTAGACTCCAGCTGTTCCTGGAACTCATCGCCCAACGGCAAGCGCCATGCGCGGTCGCCCGCCTGTTCGGACGCGCTAATCAGCTCATGCGCCAGCGGATTGTGGTTCGACATCAGACCAGTGATGTGATGGCCCAGCGCAATCACGCAGGCGCCCGTCAGGGTCGCGACGTCAATCACCGCTTCCGGCTCAAAACGCTCAACGTAGGTTAACACGTCGCACAGTACCAGGCGGCCTTCGGCATCGGTGTTCAGCACTTCGACCGTCTGGCCGGACATGGTGGTCAGCACGTCGCCCGGACGATACGCTCGCCCGCCAGGCATGTTTTCGCAGCCTGCCAGCACGCCGATGACGTTAATCGGCAACTGAAGTTCCGCGACCATGCGCATCACGCCGTACACTGCCGCCGCGCCGCACATATCGTACTTCATCTCGTCCATGCCTTCGGCAGGCTTGATGGAGATGCCGCCGGAGTCAAAGGTCAGCCCTTTGCCGACCAGCACAACCGGACGCGCGTCTTCGGACGGGTTGCCTTTGTATTCGATAACCGACATCAGCGATTCGTTCTGCGAACCGTGACCGACCGCCAGATAAGAGTGCATACCCAGCTCTTTCATCTGCTGTTCGCCGATGACGCGGGTGATGACGTTCTTGCTGTAGCTGTCGGCCAACTGGCGCGCCTGAGAGGCCAGGTAGGCGGCATTACAGATATTCGGCGGCATATTGCCGAGATCTTTCGCTGCTTTAATCCCGGCGGCAATCGCCAGACCGTGTTGGATCGCACGCTCGCCGCTGGTTAGCTCACGGCGGGTCGGCACGTTGAAGACCATTTTACGCAGCGGGCGACGCGGCTCGCTCTTGTTGGTCTTCAGTTGATCAAAGCTGTACAGCGTCTCTTTAGCCGTTTCGACAGCCTGACGTACTTTCCAGTAGTTGTTGCGGCCTTTGACGTGCAGTTCGGTCAGGAAGCAGACCGCTTCCATTGAGCCGGTGTCATTCAGCGTATTGATGGTTTTCTGAATGACCTGCTTGTACTGGCGCTCATCGAGCTCGCGCTCTTTACCACAACCAATGAGGAGGATTCGCTCGGAAAGAACGTTAGGAACATGGTGCAGCAACAGGGTCTGCCCCGGTTTTCCTTCCAGTTCACCACGACGCAGCAGGGCGCTGATGTACCCGTCGCTGATTTTATCGAGCTGTTCTGCAATCGGAGAAAGGCGGCGTGGTTCAAAGACGCCCACGACGATGCAGGCACTCCGCTGTTTCTCCGGGCTACCGCTTTTTACACTGAACTCCATGCACTACGCTCCTGAATCTTAAAGACAACGGCGGCGGCTACAGTTAGAATTGCAAGCTTTCGTAACTCATGTCCGCAGTTGCGGTGACTTCGTGTTAATCTTAACGTTATTACGGCATTGGCACGTCAGAACGCGTTCTGAGTGGCGAATCCGCTGAGTATAATAATTTTAGCGACGATTTCGACGACTCAAGAGAATAAATGACGTTTAAGCCATGAAACAAGCTAAATTCCTGCAAAAGACGAGTTTTTACGGGCGTATTTAAAGTGATAATCATAAGATATCTGGTGCGGGAGACGCTCAAAAGCCAACTGGCGATTCTTTTCATCCTGCTTTTGATCTTCTTTTGTCAAAAGCTAGTGAGGATCCTCGGGGCGGCGGTTGACGGTGACATTCCGGCAAATCTGGTGCTCTCGCTACTGGGGCTGGGCGTGCCGGAAATGGCGCAGCTCATCCTGCCATTAAGCCTGTTCCTCGGGCTGTTGATGACGCTGGGCAAACTGTATACCGAAAGTGAAATAACGGTCATGCACGCCTGTGGTCTGAGCCGGGCTGTGCTGGTGAAAGCCGCGATGGTGCTGGCGCTGTTTACCGGCGTCGTCGCCGCTGTCAACGTCATGTGGGCGGGGCCCTGGTCATCCAGACACCAGGATGAGGTACTGGCGGAAGCAAAAGCCAATCCTGGCATGGCCGCGCTGGCGCAAGGGCAGTTCCAGCAGGCGACCAATGGCAGCGCCGTGCTGTTTATTGAAAGCGTTGACGGCAGCGATTTTAAAGATGTGTTCCTTGCGCAAATCCGCCCGAAAGGCAACGCCCGTCCTTCTGTGGTGGTGGCCGATTCTGGACATTTGACGCAATTGCGCGACGGCTCCCAGGTTGTGACGTTGAACAAAGGGACGCGCTTTGAAGGCACTGCCCTGTTGCGTGACTTCCGCATCACCGATTTCCAGAACTATCAGGCGATTATTGGTCATCAGGCCGTTGCGCTGGACCCGAACGATACCGATCAGATGGATATGCGCACGCTGTGGCAGACCGATACCAATCGCGCCCGTGCGGAACTGCACTGGCGTATTACGCTGGTATTCACCGTATTTATGATGGCGCTGATGGTTGTACCGCTGAGCGTGGTTAACCCGCGACAGGGGCGCGTGCTGTCGATGCTGCCGGCTATGCTGCTGTATCTGCTGTTCTTCCTCCTGCAAACCTCCCTGAAATCGAACGGCGGTAAGGGCAAACTGGACCCGGTTATCTGGATGTGGGCGGTCAACCTGATCTATCTGGCGTTGGCGGTTGGTCTGAACCTTTGGGATACGGTGCCGGTACGCCGCCTGCGCGCCCGTCTTCTGCGTAAAGGAGCGGTATAATGCAGCCGTTTGGTGTACTTGACCGCTATATCGGTAAAACCATTTTCACCACCATCATGATGACGTTGTTCATGCTGGTGTCGCTCTCCGGTATCATCAAGTTTGTTGACCAGCTCAAAAAAGCCGGGCAGGGGAGCTACGATGCGCTGGGCGCGGGGATGTATACCCTGCTCAGCGTGCCGAAAGATGTGCAGATTTTCTTCCCGATGGCGGCGCTGCTTGGCGCGCTGCTGGGGCTGGGGATGCTGGCGCAGCGCAGTGAACTGGTGGTGATGCAGGCTTCGGGTTTCACCCGGATGCAGGTGGC
The DNA here is from genome assembly GCF_030333435.1 of Citrobacter sp. CK191. Lineage (NCBI taxonomy): Bacteria > Pseudomonadati > Pseudomonadota > Gammaproteobacteria > Enterobacterales > Enterobacteriaceae > Citrobacter > Citrobacter sp. CK191. Next base: position 330,257 of record NZ_JAOWFX010000034.1, read on the forward strand.
GCTGTCGGTGATGAAAACCGCTATTCCACTGGTGCTGCTGACAATGGCCATCGGTGAATGGGTTGCTCCGCAGGGCGAACAGATGGCGCGTAACTACCGTGCGCAGGCAATGTACGGCGGTTCGTTGCTCTCTACTCAGCAAGGCCTGTGGGCGAAAGATGGCAACAATTTCGTCTATATCGAGCGGGTGAAGGGCGACGAAGAGCTGGCGGGCATTAGCATCTACGCCTTTAACGATCAGCGTCGCTTACAGTCAGTGCGTTATGCCGCGTCTGCGAAGTTCGACGCAGACAACAAGGTCTGGCGTCTGTCGCAGGTGGACGAGTCTGACCTGAAAGACCCGAAACAGATCACCGGTTCGCAGACCGTGAGCGGCACCTGGAAAACCAACCTCACGCCGGACAAACTGGGCGTGGTGGCGCTGGACCCGGATGCGCTCTCCATCAGCGGTTTGCATAACTATGTGAAGTATCTGAAGTCGAGCGGCCAGGACGCCGGACGTTATCAGCTCAATATGTGGAGTAAAATCTTCCAGCCGCTTTCCGTGGCGGTAATGATGTTGATGGCGCTGTCGTTCATTTTTGGCCCGCTGCGTAGCGTGCCAATGGGCGTGCGTGTGGTGACCGGGATCAGCTTTGGTTTTGTCTTCTACGTTCTGGACCAGATTTTCGGCCCGCTGACGCTGGTTTATGGCATTCCGCCGATTATCGGCGCGCTGCTGCCAAGCGCCTCGTTCTTCCTGATTAGCCTCTGGCTGATGATGCGTAAGTCGTAAAATCGATCTCTCTCATTGTTGGCCAGATACGGCGCAGCGCCATTAGGCGCTGCGCTTAGCAAACCAGGATTCCTTCTGCTAGCGTTTTCTACCGCCCATCAGGCTACCTAACATCCCCCGGATAATTTGGTTCGTTACCTGACGCGCTGCGCTTTTGGCGACGCTCTGCACCACACCATCCCGTTTGCCGCCGCGTGGCCCGGTACTGCCAAACAATATCTCTTTCAGCCCGCCAAGAATTCCGTCATCAACGGTGACTTCTTTGCCTTTTGCTGGCGGATTGTTTTGCTGCTCGGTGGTGGCCTGAACGCCTTTTTGCAGCATTTCATACGCCGATTCGCGATCGACTTCGTCTTCATATTTGCCGTACAGCGAGGAGTGATTGATAAGCCCGTTACGCTCATCGTCCGTCACCGGCCCCATGCGTGAGCACGGTGCGATGACCATCGCTCGTTCAACCACTGACGGGCTGCCTTTGGCATCCAGGAAGGAGATCAGCGCCTCGCCGGTGCCCAGTTCCTGAATCGCTTTCTCGGTATCAAACGCCGGATTCGCCCGCATGGTTTGCGCGGCGGCTTTCACCGCTTTCTGATCTTTGGGGGTGAAGGCGCGCAGGGCGTGCTGTACGCGGTTGCCTAGCTGACCGAGCACGTTGTCCGGGATATCGGAAGGGTTCTGTGAGACGAACCAGACGCCCACGCCTTTGGAGCGGATCAGGCGAATGACCTGTTCGATTTTATCCAGCAGCACCTGCGGAGCGTCGTTGAACAGCAGGTGAGCTTCGTCGAAGAAGAACACCAGCTTCGGTTTCTCCAGATCGCCCGCTTCCGGCAGTTGCTCATACAGTTCGGAGAGCATCCACAGCAGGCTGGCAGCATACAGTTTGGGCATCTGGTAGAGTTTTTCGGCGCTAAGGATGTTGATAATACCTTTGCCGTTGGCATCGGTACGCATCCAGTCTTTGATGTCCAGCATCGGTTCGCCGAAGAAGTGCGCCGCGCCTTGCTGTTCCAGCGACAGCAGCCCGCGCTGGATCGCCCCGACCGATGCGCTGCTGATATTGCCATACTGGTTCTGGAAGGATTTGGCATTATCACCGATATACTGCGTGATCGCCCGCAGGTCTTTAAAGTCCAGCAGCAACAGCCCCTGGTCATCGGCGATGCGGAAGATAATATCCAGCACGCCGGACTGCACCTCGTTCAGGTTCAGCAGGCGAGCCAGCAATAGCGGCCCAAGATCGGAGACGGTCGCCCGTAGTGGATGACCTTTTTCGCCAAAAATATCCCACAGCACCACCGGATTAGCGTGCGGTTGCCAGTCGGTGATGCCGATATTTTTCAGCCGTGCGAGCAGTTTTTCAGAAGGTTCGCCTTCCTGCGCGACGCCGGTTAAGTCACCTTTCACATCCGCCATAAATACCGGAACGCCGATGTCTGATAGGGACTCAGCCAGTTTTTGCAGGGTAACCGTTTTGCCGGTTCCGGTTGCGCCGGTAATCAGCCCGTGACGGTTGGTCATGCCCGGCAACAGGAACAGTTCGCTTTCCAGCGTGCGGGCAATTAACAGGGGTGCACTCATGAGATTTTCTCCATTTATCCTGCCTGGAGTATAGGCAACTGCGGCGTACTCTTCACCGCTAAATTGCGGAGATTGCGTGAAGAATTCCAAAAGGGGGAGCAAAACCGGGCAGCGAATGCCGCCCGGTGAAGGCAATCAAAAGTCGGCTTGCAGTACCACACGGTAGCGAGCTTTACCGTCACGAACGTGCTGGATGGCCTCGTTGATTTGCGACATCGGGAACAGCTCGGTCGTCGGCGAGACCTTGCTGCGCCCGGCAAATTTCATCAACTTGCGCAGTTCATACGGCGTACCGGTTGCCGAACCGGAGATGCTGCGATCGCCTGCAATCAGGGTAAACGCCGGAACCGGTAGCGGCTTCAGCACCGCGCCAACGGTGTGGAAGTTGCCGCCATAGGCCAGCGCTTCGAAGTAAGGCTGCCAGTCGAGATCGACATTGACGGTGTTGATGATGAGATCAAATTGACCTGCCAGCGCTTCCAACGCCTCTGGATCGCGGCTGTTGACCACTTTATCGGCGCCCATCGCCAGCACTTCCTGTTCTTTGGCCGGACTGGAGCTGAACGCGGTAACCTCGCAGCCCATCGCGTGTAGCAGCTTAATGGCGATATGACCGAGGCCGCCGATGCCGATCACCCCAACGCGACTGGTGGCGGTAACGTGGTGCATCAGCAGCGGTTTGAAGACGGTGATGCCGCCGCACAGCAGAGGGCCTGCGGATTCAATATCGATGCTTTCTGGAAGCGGGATCACCCATTGCCAGTCTGCTCGCAGCTTCTCGGCAAAGCCGCCGCGATTGAGGATGGTTGGCACCGATCCTTCCAGACAGTTAATCTGATTGCCGCTGATACAGGCATCGCAGTGCCCGCAGCTGCGCGCCGTCCAGCCAATCCCGACGCGTTGACCTACCTTCAGACCTTTATCCTGCGCGGCGCTGCCGAGTGCCACGACGCGGCCAATCACCTCATGCCCGGCAACCAGCGGATATTGAGAGAAGCCCCATTCGTTGTCGATCATCGACAGATCGGAGTGGCAGATACCGCAGTAATCTACCTGTACCTCAACATCTTCCGGCTTGAGTTCACCCGCATCATATTCATAGAGTTCAAGTTCGCTGCCCGCCTCTTTTGCGGCATAGCTTTTTATAATAGACATCGTGTTTCCCTCAGTGTGGTGTTGAACTGGAAGTGTAGAGCATGGGACACGGAGTCGCTTCGCAGAAGGAGGGGTTAAGGAGGTGCCCGCCGTGGGGTTGTGCTGATTTTTTCAACACTTAGCGAGCCGGGCATATGCTACCGCTTGCATGGTGGCGTGTGACAGGTATAATCCACAACGTTTTCCGCATACCTCTTCAGTGCCGAAGTGGCGAAATCGGTAGACGCAGTTGATTCAAAATCAACCGTAGAAATACGTGCCGGTTCGAGTCCGGCCTTCGGCACCAAGTGATGCAATAATTAGCTGTCTAAGGGTGGCTTTTTTTGTGTCCATTTTCGTCCAAATTCATCCATATCCGTCTGTAATTAAAAGATAATTTATTTTTCGGTAATAACCATATTTGTTTTGTGGTATTTCCGTGTTGGTCATTTTTCATCCATTGACATCCACACGATTTGGGGGCCAAATTGGGGGCTTAGACGTAGTTCGATAATAGTGAGGCCCCCAAATGGCACTAACAGATCGCGCTATAGTCCACGCCAAGCCTTGTGGCAAGCCGTATAAGCTCAGTGACTCGCATGGACTTTACCTGCTGGTTAACCCTAACGGTTCAAAACGCTGGTACATCAAGTACCGCTTTGTAAACAAAGAGAAAAAGCTCGCTTTAGGACCTTATCCGCTTTTGACGCTTGCACAGGCAAGACGCATGCGTGAAGAGGCCCAATTACTGCTGATTTCCGGCATCGATCCGAGTGCACACCGAAAGGCTGAACGCCTTGCTGTAACGCCGGAACATACGTTTGAGTCCGTAGCACGCGAATGGGTCACCAGTAACGTGAACTGGTCGGCGGAACATAAGAAGCGGGTGCTGCGTTATTTCGAGCTTTACGTATTCCCCACGAACGGCAGTTGCGACATCACCAAAATGAAGGTTAAAGACCTGCTGGTACCCATCAAGGAGGTGGAGAAAGCGGGCAAACTGGATGTTGCTTCCCGGCTTCAGCAGCGCACTGCCTGCGTGATGCGCTACGCCGTCCAGAACGGTATTATCGATCATAACCCCGCATCAGATTTAACCGGGGCGGTCTCTACGCCCAAAGTACGCCATCATCCTGCATTGGATTTGAATCTTATCCCTGATTTCCTGGAAAGGATCGACGATTACAAAGGCCGTCAACTGACTCAACTGGCGGTAAAGCTGGCGCTACTGCTATTCATCCGCTCCAGCGAACTGCGCTTCGCCCGCTGGGATGAAATAGACCTGCATAACGCCATGTGGACCATCCCAGCTGAGCGTGAGCCGATCCCCGGCGTTAAGTACTCTGCGCGTGGTGCGAAGATGCGATCTCCACACCTGGTGCCTCTATCACATCAGGCCATCGAACTGCTGCACGAGGTGCGGCAGCATTGCCGACCGGGAACTGAACTGGTGTTCCCCGGCGATCACAATTACCGCAAACCAATGAGCGAAAACACCATCAACAAAGCGCTGCGGGTGATGGGCTACGACACCCAGAAAGACGTCTGCGGCCACGGTTTTCGCACTATGGCCTGTAGCGCGCTGGTGGAGTCAGGCCTGTGGTCAAGCGACGCGGTAGAGCGCCAGATGAGCCATCAGGAGCGCAAGCGCGTGCGGGCGGCGTATATCCATAAGGCGCAGCATCTCGAAGAACGCCGGGAAATGATGCAGTGGTGGGCGGATTATCTGGATTCGAACCGCTTCAGGCATGTGGTGCCGTATGGCTTCAAAAAATCGCCGGGAGGCGCACTCGACCATATGAGCTTCCAGGAGCGCAATGACCGGCAACTGGAGGAGCTGAAAGCCAGAATACTCGCTGACTCGGAATGGCTGACGGCGTCTGAGTTATCGGCAAAAGCGGGTTTCCGTTCTGCCGATCCTGAGGCAGGCCCGAAAGGCTGGAAAGCCGCCGGGAAGGTATTCTCGCTGAAGGTCGACGGGGAGGATTTGTACCCGGATTATGTTCTGGATGAGAAAATGCGGCCTCTTAAGGTTGTGAGGTTGATACTCTCGCTGTTCAAGGAACGCAAAACGCCGTGGGGACTGGCTATCTGGTTTGGTTCAGCAAACCGCAGGTTGAGAGGTGGGAAGCCGAAAGATTTGCTGGTGTCAAAGTCCGAGCTGGTTCTGCTGGCGGCGCAGGATGAGGTGGCGTCGGAGGAGTAGGTTACGGGATAAGGTAGAGATTAAGTTGGGGGATGATGCTCCAGTGGCATTACGAACAAGGTTCTTTAGCAGCATTTACGAAGCAAAAGGTATTGATGTCCATATACTTTTAGGGCATTAATCGCCTAGTTAGACAGCTCTGCACTGTGATGGCAATGCTAAAAACTGAGTGAAAATCAAAGTTTGAATTTTATCTCATCCAGTGATACTGTGTATTTATACAGTAATGAAAAAATTTAACCTCTTGTAGGTCCTTGGTTTTATGGAATAATAAAATCAATTAATTTACAGGAGTTTTCTTATGCAATTGTTCGCCTTACGTGTGTTAATGAGACCACGCGACCCTGATCTTTTTTCAAAGGGATCTGTTCAAAAAGACATTGAGCATTTTGAAAATGCCATAGTATTCAGCGCGCAAAAGTTACATCTGACATCATCAACACCATCCGTTCATAAGAAAACCAGCTACACCCTGAAGCTGAGTATAAAACCCACTGAAGGCGTCATGGCAGGGGTCATATCAAAACAGCAAAAAATTAAAGGACATGATAAGGATTTTCGCGAGTTCGATGTAGACAATTATCCACCTATCGTATGGATCTGGGATAGAGAAGAGCAAGTGTTATTGGTTGAGAAGAAAACAGCGGTATTTAAGGATGCGCATCAAGTTGCTAAGGCATTTGAAGATCTTGCCAACAACGACTATTTGGCTCAATTGGGACTAAGAGTATTTATCGAAGCTTGCCTTGAAATGGAAGATTTTTGGTCTGAATATCATAGACTTCAGTTTATTGATAAAGTTAGTTTTACGTTGATTACTCCGAATATTTTCGGAAGTAGCAAGCAGGCCTTAACTGACGATTTGCGAAAGCTTGAGGCAGATACTAATGCAAACGCTGTAACCACAACATTTGAAAACACAGATGGTAATTTAAAGCTTAAAGGTTCTCATTGGGCATCTGTTTTTGTTGATTGGGTAAAAGATGGTGGTGGTTCTTGGTTAATTAAAGGTCGAAAAACACTCAAATCAAAACCTACAACTGTATCCAGTAATCAAACGGCCAAGATAGTCCTTATCGAAGGTGAGATTTCAGAAATTCAGTTAGATGGTTACTCACCGAGTGATATCAAAGAAATCATAGCATTACATCAAAACAGGTACACATACAAAAATGAAGAATCTAGGCGTCTGGATTAAAGCTATAGCGCTATTCATATTATGCTTAGCGTTATCGTCAACCGATAAACAGGTTTATACCCTGCTTGAGCAGGCATCGGCAGGGGTGATCGGCTCAATTCTTGGAGGGATTACTGCAGGGATCTCTGTAATTTTTGGCATTCTGGCGGTCATCAATAAGGGGCAAAAACGCTCAAGTTTTACAAGTTACTTGGGAAGTTTAGAAGCTGATCTGAAATTACTTGTGATCTGTTTAGGCGCAACAATTTTTTTGCCGTACCTTCGAAATTATGACTTACCTCTAATAAATTATCCCAAGCATGAGTTGATTCCTTCTAAGGATAAGTTATTTACTGCGGCAGAGCTGTTTGCCGTAGTGCTGTCTCTCAATCTCATTGTTGAAGTGATAAGTTGCATGATTTTAGTAGTTAAACAAAGTCTAAAAACGGAAGATTGATAAGATTTCTTTAATGATTTTATTTGTAATTACTTGAATTTTAATGATAAAAATATGGTTGATTTATCACTAACTACGATTTTTGTGGTCGATCATGATTTTATACAATGCCTTTAACAATGTCTTTTGCGTGTATATATAAGTATATGGATACGAAAATAGAGTTTCATAAGACTTCAAATTATATCCCCTTTTAAGAACATATAGTTATCCCCTAAAGCGTATATACTTAAAATATCTGTCATGGGGGATAAAATGAACGTTACTTCACCCAAAATGCTGGCTCAGACAGTGAGGAATGCTCGCAAGCAACGTAAGCTGACTCAACGCGAAACTGCAGAAAGTATAGGCATGAAACAATCAACGGTTTCAGAGTTTGAGAATCATCCTGAGGGGACCCGCATAGGTACGCTCTTTAAGTTGCTTGTCGCTCTGGACCTTAAGCTTCAGGCCGTAAGCCGTAGGGGCAAACATAAATCGTCTGATAGCTGGGACCAGGAGTGGTGAACTGTGGAACCAATAAGCTTTACTGATTCAATTCCTGCACCAACCTGGTATTGATATACAGCTTTTCGCGACCAACGCTCATTTCTTCCAGCACGCCTATATCTACCAACTGTTTGAGATACGCTGATGCCGTCTGTCGTTTAGCGATACCTCGTTCAACAAGGTTATCGATCCGGCAATACGGTTGCGCATAGAGCACCTGGATGAGTTCATAGGTATAAATTTTTGGTAGTTTCTCACGTACATACTCGGTCGTTTCTGCCATCAATGCCCGAACAACCGCAATCTTGTCAGTCGTCCATCGGGACGTGTTTTCTACGGCCTCCAGCATAAATAATATCCACGATTCCCAGTCTCCTTCCTCTGTTACCCTACGCAAGAGCGTGTAGTAATCACCACGTCTCTCCAGAATAAAGCGGGACAGGTACAGGATAGGCAGTGAAAGTAATTCATTTTGAATCAAGTAAAGAATATTCAGGATACGACCTGTTCGCCCATTCCCGTCCGGAAAAGGGTGGATGCACTCAAACTGATAGTGTGCAATAGCCATTTTCACCAATGGATCTAAATCATCATCGCCATGTATGAACTGCTCCCAGTTCGCCAATAAGTTACGGATAGTATCTTCACCCACCGGGGGCGTATACACCACGCTGTTATTCTGATCGCGCAGTACCGTGCCCGGTGTTTTTCTTATATCGGTCTGAACTGCGCGTAATTTGGTACAGATAGCGATTGCGGTGTTTGTGCAAAGTGGATAGACCTCAAGATGGGTATAACCATCATAAAGCGCCGTACGATAGCGCAATGCTTCTTTGGTTGCTGGATCTGCTCCGTCTGCACGATCAGCATACTGAAAGAGCTGATCGCTGGTCGTTACGATGTTCTCAATGCGTGAGGAATCTTTCGCTTCCAGCATTGGGAGAATGTTAATCAACAATCCCTGATCGGGGATCAACTCACCCGCCGTTTTCAGCTCTGCAATTGCCGCGCGCGCATTTATACACGCTTTTAGTACATTACGTGTTTCTATCTGCTGCAGATCAGGCGGCAGTTTTGGCAGATCATTGTAAGGGGCTTCGGGATTCCAGTTCATATGTTTATAAAAACCGATTTTATCGACATATAGACATCATATGTCGATGCTATAAGCATGTCACGGCATCATGTTTAAAAAATCGTGTTTTATCGACATATCGCCGCAACGTGTCGATGGCATAAACATGTTTTGGCTATATGTTTAAAAAAATGCTTTTTATCGACATATCCTCAGACGCTTGGCGCAGACTATCTGGATTTGCCTGGGAAGAGACTTCACTACCTGAGATGTATCGACCTTTAAATGAGGTCTCTCGGCAACCTTGCAACTGTAAAAAATGCCCCTATTTCATGGCTAATTAACCGCGAAATTCTAGCCATGGAGGATACTACCGATGTCATCCCGGACACACCGCCAGCTCGTAAGCGTTGAAGTGATGTGGCCTGCTCAGACGCTACCGCTTCCCCTGCAACAGGTAGTCGAAGCATTGAATCAGGGCGAAACGCCCGATCAGATTATTACCCGCATGAACCAACAGGGCCTGCTGGCATGGCGTGAGGATGCATCCGTGCAGGATACACACGATATCTTTCAGGTACGGCTGGACAATCAGCATGAGGCGCGGTTTCTCTGCCGCTACGTTACTCTGCCGCTGCACTGATGCCCGTATCCCGGTAATGCGAAATTGAAGAGTGCTGTTTATCACCGGATAAATTAATATGCTATAAAATAAAGAGTTAGCAAATGTCGTTTCAGGGATGATGAGTTGTAAATGAAGAAGAAACTGCCAGACCAGCTTTCCAGGGAATGCATTATTGCGGCTATGCGCGCCTATGATGAAGGTGTACGCCACCAGTTCAGCGAGTCCCGGCTGTATGATGTGGTCTTTGAAGGGCGCAGTTATCCACCTAAAGCTATAGTCGGTATTGCTGCTTCAAATATGACAGGCGTTGAGTTTTCCCCTGAAGATTTTAGTGGTGGTATCAAGTCGAAATGCGTCAAGTTGCTTACCGATCAAGGGTTTCAGATCGTTGAGAAAAATTTAGGTAACGAGCAGCCTGCCATCAGTATTTTTCCTGATGAACTGCCGCCGCAGAGCGTATTTAATGAAGGTGCAGCTACGCAGGTAACGGTTAACCGCTATGAACGCGACCGTAAGGCCCGACAGGCCGCATTAGCTTGGCATGGTTGTCTGTGCAGAGTATGTGGTATTGATATGATGAAGGTGTATGGTGAGATAGCAAAAGGTTTTATCCATATACATCACCTGATTCCGCTATCAGACATCAAAGAGAATTACTCTCTGGATCCCAAAAAAGATCTTATTCCCGTCTGCCCTAATTGCCACGCCATGTTGCATCGGCGTAATCCGCCTTTTTCGCCTGAAGAATTGAAATCAATTATTGAATATCATGCGGCTCTTTAGGTATTAAAGCCCATTCGCTGTAGCTCGGTGGAAGAGAGTATTTTGATATAAATTGCTATTCGCGCAGCAACTTCAGCCACGGATTATTCACCGGCACTTTCTCCCCTAACACCTGCTTCGGATCTTCCATCAGAAAACCTTTCAACTGACTACTTTTCTTTTGTGGAACCCGAACCTCGCAGGTCCAGATAAAACTGTCATCATTACAGCGCAGGGCCAGCCCTGACTCCTGAAACATTCGCTGTGCCAGCTTCCAGCCGTCGCCGGTGTCTCCAGTGGTTTCTGATGCGTATATCTTAAAGATCCCCGGTGAAATCAAGAAAAGATGGTTTTCCACCACATGTACCTTGCCGTTCCGGGTATTCACCGTGGCTGAAGGGCTGGTGTGGTTCTTCAGCCACTGCAGGAAATTATTATTGTCACCAAGTCTTGGGTCGTCTGCTATCTCCGGTAGCGGTTGAGTGGGGGCGCTAAGTTCAGGGGCGGGTTCAGCTTCGCTTACCGGCGTCACATCACCGACAAAACAGGCGGGACGTTGTTCGCCTGGCTCCCATATTGCAGACGGTGTCAGGCGCAGCAGCGTCAGCGGTTCAACGGGCGACCAGCCCTTATCCGATCGGATAATGCAGCGCCAGATCGCTTTATCCTCATTGGCAACGATAAGCTGATGCGTCAGCAGTTCGTCAAACAGGCGGTTATTGTTTTCCGGTACGCTAGATACGCCATGCTGGAGCAGCCAGGCGCGTACCCGGTCGGCGGTGGTTTTGCTGATCAGCCACAGCGCATCCTCCGTCAGCCAGCCATCAGATCCGCATTCGGGATTATTGAGTCGGTACTCGTTCTGTACCAGCGACCGCAAGGCGGAAAGAAGCTGCTGGGGGAAGGACGAGGGCTTTTGTGCCAGCGCGGTTTTGATATCGCCACCGAGGTATCGGGCGACAGAAGCTTTATCGGCCTGTTGCACCAGTTCCGCCAGTGCGCCAGCCCGTTCGTAGTGTCCGGTAAGCTGATAAATCAGGGACACAAAAGTCGTGGGGTATCCGGCCAGCCAGTCCAGTAATAGCGCGGGTATCAACTGATTAATCAGCATTGCGGCGGCAGCAGGATGCAGATGATAGTCGCGACCATGGCTCTGGTACTGCCAGCGATAAGGCTGCGCCAGATTACCCTGCCACGGATGCCAGCGGGTGCCATCACGTTGATGAATCTCCATATCCACGGCGATTTTTCCCGTATCGTGCAGTAATGCCGCGCAGACTACCGCGACCGTCCATGCGCTGGCCTGCCGGGCCTGTTCTTCCGCACCCGCTTCCGGTGGCAGCAGATAACCCTGGCGCAGCCGGATGGCGTTGCAGGCAACTTCCAGCGAATGATCCAGCAACCCGCCGGGAGTGGAATGGTGATGACTTTGTGAGGCGGGTAGCAGCTGTACCAGTGCGGCGAAGCGATGAATCGCCGTGAGGATCCAGCTATCAAACAGGGTATCCGGCAGTGGGGTCAGTTGTCGTAACTGGTGCAAACAGGACTGGCGTAACGGTGTCGCCAACAATCGCTCTGCGGATTGTGGCGCAAACCAACCCTCCGGCAGCGTAGCGTCCGGCGCAGGTAGCTGACTCTGGGATGGTCTTTGTAGCCACTTCAGCATATTTCCCCTTTCCGGGCAGGCCCCTTTGCCCTTGTCGCCCTTCCTTTGCAGTTTCTCCCTTTGGGCCTTTTGAGCACATCAGTCTATTTTTGTCAGCCTGGAACAGTTGAAGGTTACATCTCATTTAACGGATAAATTCTCTGCGATGTGATGTTCATGAGCTAAACCACCCGACCTTATGGAGATGTTTATGGTGCAAAGATTCTTCAAGTACAAAATCTTTATTTCAAAGTTTAGTTAACAGTGCTCCTGCAGCAGCTCCAATAATTGATGCTACGGTATTATTTTCCAGAATTTTTTGAATAAGAGATTTAGCATCTTTATCATTACTCTTTGCTACCTGTTCTACAAGTTGCTGCAAGGTTATCTGCATCACTTGATTGTTATCATGCCCTATCTGAATCTGTGCGTTGGCATGCCCCGAAATGTGCACTGTAGGCTGCAAGTTACCTTGCATGTTTCTGGCTTTAAGCATCACAATTTTTGATTCAGCATCAACATATGCAGACATAGCAGCGATACGGGAAGTCACGTCTCTTTTCTCAGGGAAAGTGAAACCGTCTCCACGTAGTGTCTGATCAACATCGGCCATCTTGGAATATACTCTGCGAACCATCACATGTAACAGCATCCGTGCTTCATCAATAACAATGTCATGTGAGAGTTGGCAATCGGTGGCAAGTTGTCCCGCAGCTTCCAGTATCTTTACGCTTTCATGTTCTATATAAGGCTCAATAAACCCAGACCAAAAAACATCAACCACAGTTCCCTTAAAAGCAACGCCGCCGAGGCGGATTTCCTCCCCATCAAATCGCTTGATCTCAATCTGGGGTACTGATTTAAGAAATGTCCATTTTGTAACCAGAGAAATTAAGTGCTTGTCAGCTTCCTCCACAAGCTTTTTAGTTCTTGGATAAACATCAGAGGGGCATCTCCCAGGGAGACCTAAAATTTCCTGCGACATATGTGAAATCTCCAGTCGTGTAAAAAATAAACTCAGGCTAGACAATCTTCTGATAATAATTAAATTTAATAACTTTATCATCGTAAATAAATGTTAAATTTTTGGCACCCATTGGCCTGATAGATGCAGGAGAAGGAAAAATAAGGAATTAACTTAATGATTATCTCGGATAATTTATGACTGTTATGATGGTAAAAGCGGGAACCAAGCTATGCAATATAAGATAATATCTCTATATGATATATCAACATCCGTGTAATAACGAATATGGTGTAGCGACATGCTTGGATACTCTTTGATGGATAAAGTGGCCGATCAAAATCGGCCACTCCGTTCCACTTACCACCAGGCATAAAACATCAACCTGTCTCGCTCAAAATCAAACGTCTCCAGCGTCTCTTTCACCCAGTGGGTGACGGCGCGGACATCTTTCCAGTAGTATTCTCCATAATCGGTATAACCATAGAAAAAGCCGTCAATCGTGGGATAAACTGCGCCGCAGTTATCCGGCGTCAGGCTCTGTAGGTCACTCAGAAGCGCCTGCAAATGTGCTTTGGTGACTTCTAACAGCACCTGGTTGCGCACCAGCCCAACGTGTTTATCCACCCATTTGAGTAACGGGTTCACCTTGCGGAAATAACCCACTCTGGTGTACTGGCTTTCATCGGACGCGTTTTTTGTCCGTTCGAAAAAGAAGATGTCGAGTCCCATATATCACTCCAAAAAAAAGGGGAGCAACTCCCCGACGGGGAAGGCTTCCCGTGCGGGTGGGCTGTCAGGCGCTAAGCTGACAGGGTTGTGGTACAGCGTTGAGTAGCCATTCATTGGCGTGGCGAGCCATACCGCTGGCGCGGATCACTGCCCGTTTGTCCTGGCGCAGGATATCCAGCCAGTAGCCGATATAGCTGGCGTGCTGGAGCCTGCCCTGAATGCCGCAATGGGCGCACAGGAAGGCGCTGCCCATCTCCGCCACTAACTCTTCAGCGGTGTAGAGCGCTTCAGTGCGTTCCGCTCCGACGATACCGGGGCGGTTGAGGCGTGAAGCGTGACCGGTGGCGTGCGTCAGTTCATGCAGTAGCGTGGCGTAGTACGCCTCGCTGCTTTCAAACTGTTGCGGGTGCGGCATCATCACCAGGTCGGTCGCGGGTTTGTAATACGCTTTCGACTGGCGGCGATGGCGCAGCGTCACGCCGCTATTCTTCGCAATGGTTTCGGCCATCTCCACAGGCTTTGCGGGCCGGGTAAACGGCTCGGACAGCGTCTGCGGCAGGCCGTCGCACTGCGACAGATTAAACAGCCGGAACTCGCGGACGATCCCGAAATGCCGCACCTTCGGCTCACCGTCTTGATCCAGCAACGGCTGACCGAGGGCGTCGGTTTCCTCCTGCGTGCGCGGCAGGTACAACACCGCCAGAGAGGATTTCTCGCCCCGACGCACCTGCCCGCCGAGCGCGCTGACCTGATGGAATGTCAGCCAGCGGTCGCTGGCGAAACTCTGCTTGTCGGCGCTGTTCCACAGCAGCGGCACGTTGATGCCGTGATACGGTCGACCGGATAACGCATTGATCGGGAACGGCGGCTCGCCATCGCGCCACGGGCGGATCCACGGCACATTGCCGTTTTCCAGCTCAGCAATAATCTGGTCGGTGACTTTCTGGTAGATATCGCTGCTTCTGTCCATTGTGCGATCCTCATGGAAGAAGCCGGAGCTACCTCCGTCCGGAAGCGACTCCGGCGGGGAGAGGTTATGCCTGTTCAGCCATCGAGACCTGCACATAGTGGCCGTGATAGTTGAGCGATAGCGGTAATGCGACAGGGACTTTTATATCGCCCTGCGGCGGCTGGCAGTAGATCGTAAAGGTGACTTTCTTGCGAGATGCTCCGGCGGTGCGCAGGGTCAGCAGTACGGCGAGCAACAGATTGCCCAGCCGTTCTTCCACCTGCTGCGGGTCGGTGGGAAATTCCACAACGGATTGCCAGACATCAGGGGCGATAACCACCGGCATTAACGACGGTTTTTTATCGAAAAGCGACATGGTGTTTCTCCTGTAAGTGAGCAGGGAACACCCTTCGCAGGGCGTTTCCCTGCGGGATGGAATGGTACGGGTATCCTGCGCATCTGCGCCGTTCACGCCTTCCGGATACATGGCGAACTTACTGCATGGCTGGCGGTAGTGTTTTCTGTGCGGGTGATAAAAGGGAGTGGAAAATCATTACTGGGGCTGAATAGTTTTATCGTTCCTGAAATGTGAACGCAGGCAGATTGATACGCACACATCGCTCAAAAAAATGATCTTTTTCAGGCGAATACTGAAATCAGAAAAGCATATGACCTTGAACAGTAAACACAATGACTGGAGGGATATGCTAATGAACCAACAAGATATAAATGCATTGAAGAATTTTGATTTTCTGGCACGCAGTTTTGCCCGTATGCACGCCCTGGGCCAGCCAGTGGATATCGATGCCGTGACCGGCAATATGAGTGATGAACAGCAAGCATGGTTCCGGGAGCGATACGACCACTACCGAAAGCAGGCTGAGCGGGCGCGAGTGATAGAACTGCGGTGATGTAACGAACAACGGGCTTAACGGCCCGTTGCGTATTTTCAGGCTTTGAAAATCTGTTTACGGTGCCAGCCGACATACTGTTCAGCAGGCCACTGCGTTTTGTCATAAGGAAGGAATAACTGCTGGCCGTCCCGGTGCCAGAACAGATGGTCAACTATCGGACTACGGCTGACGCCGCCGGAGATGCGGATGGTCATACTCTCATCCAGCCCGAATGCCCCCATATCAAACGCATCGTGGTGCAAAGTACAGAGCGCCAGGCCATTGTTTACCACGCACGGGCCACCATACGCTTTCCAGTGAATATGCGCCGCTTCAATACCAACCAGCGCGCCATCCAGCCTGAGATCGTAACCACAGAACGCGCACCGTGAGTGGTAAGCGCGAAGAACGATATCCCTGAAGCGTGGATCGCGGTTCCTGGAACGATCGATAAAATCGAATCCCAGTTGGTTGGCCAGGATCCGCTGAATACTTTCCGGGAAGCGATCGGTGAGGATCTTCTGGGCCAACAGGTCGATCATCTCAGGGTGTGCCAGCAATTGTTGGTAAGCCGCTTCATCGAAGCCGCCCGCCACCTGGTTATCAATCAGTTCTTTCTTGGTCGGCTGAGTATTGCCCTTACGCGGTTTGCAGCCTTCTGCGTGAGCGATCTCCCAGAAGCCGTCAGTTCGCAACCGCCAGAACGGCATATTTGGGTAATCGGTGCGTCGCTTGGGGCCAAACTCTTTCAGCAGGCGGGTGAGCGGTTCGTGGATCTCCTGGCCGTAGTTAAACAGGCGCGGATGGCCTGCTTTGTACTGCGATAGCACATACAACAGCAGCAGCGGTTTATGCGGCGCGCATACGTCACCCTGACGCCAGACAGAGACGTTAGCGATGGCGGATTGCAGCTTTTCAGGAGAGATCATAAGAATGAACCGGGTAACAGGCTGATGTTATTGCGATCATGCTCGCAAAAGCGGTGAAATTCAATTGCGGTTCGTCACGTTGGTGAGAGAGAAATCGATGCTTTATGTCTGTAACACTGAAAGGTAAACTGAGCTCATCCACAGGAGTTGTAAATCACGCATCGCTTAAAAGCTGATACGCAAAGCCGTGCGTACAAACGCAGGAAGGCATATGACCAGTCGTCCCCAGATGATAATCAACGTGTTACAGGCTAATCCTGGCCAGCAGTTCACTGCCCGCCAACTGGCGCAGAAAATTATCGATCACTACAGCGCAGAACTGGCTGAAAAGCGCAAAAATCCGCGTTTTGCTAGCGACGAAGATTTTTTAAGTCAGATAACCGCAGAGGTGGGCGGTAGCCGGACTGTTAAAGCGAAGGCGATGTGTCCGCAGGTGATGACTCGTGATAAGCCAAGGCCGCGCCTGTTTTACTGGGGGGAATCTGTGGTTGAAAAGACAGATTCCAATGTGGCACCCGAGCCAACAGTTGAAACTGTCAGCCTTACCGAGCACTTGTTATATCCGATCCTGATTGATTACCTTTCACAGGAAGAAGGGCTGTTGTGCCGTCGTATTGATGAAAAGCGCTCCAGCAATAACAAAGGGTTGGGTGGCAACCATTGGCTTTATCCCGATATTGTCGCACTGGAGCCTCTGGATAAAGAATGGGACGATGTGGTGCAAAACTGCGTTCGTCATAGTGAAGGACGTTTAACACGCCTGTGGTCTTTTGAGGTGAAAAAGCAGCTAAACCGTAGCAACGTGCGTGAATGTTTCTTCCAGGCGGTCAGCAACTCCAGTTGGGCACATTTCGGCTATTTGGTGGCGACTGAAATTAACGAAGATAAGCAACGTAGTGTGGAGCGTGAGTTGCAGATGCTCTGTGCGCTGCATGGTATTGGTGTGATCCTCCTCGATCCACATGACTTCAGTAACAGCCAGACGTTGATCCCTGCGCGGGAACGTACCAGTGTCGACTGGCAGTCAGTAAACCGTCTGGTGGAAGAGAATCGGGATTTTAAAGATTTTATTGAGCTGGTGGGGGAATACCATCAGACAGGAAAAATTCATAAGACATTGTGGAATAGATAATTACGGGGGAGTACTTTTAGTACTCCCATGCCTCAAACGCCAGCGGCATCTTATTGAGCAAATCCCGGCGCTCGCGCCAGTTAGGGATCAAGCGGTCCATATGCAGCCGGAAGCGCTCGTTATGATGACGCTCCAGCAGGTGAACCAGTTCATGCACCAGAATATACTCCAGACACTCCGGTGGCTTCTTGACCAGCTCCAGATTGAGCCAGATTCGCTTTGTGGTGGTATTACAGGTACCCCAAAAGGTTTTCATCTTTTTGATGCCCCAGAACGTTGGGGGGACACCGGTTCTGGCCTGCCATTCGGGCAGCAATTTGGCAACCTGCCGCTTCAGTTCATGCCGATAAAAGTCGGTTAATACCAGCTCCTTATTTTCATTACTGGTTCCCGGCTGAATATAAAGCTGGAGTTTATTGTTTCCCGCGACCTTTACTTCATGGCGTCCCTGGCGCTCGATCACAAACAGACGAAACTTGCGGCCCCAAAGATAGTGGCACTCTCCGCTGACCATCTCCCGCTCGGATTGGCGGGGCTGTTTGGCAAAATCCTGCTGCTGCTTTCTGATCCAGCGAAAGCGGGAAGCGACCGCCATTCGTATCGCCGTTTCCGTCATGTGTTCCGGGGCCGAAACGCGGACTTTGCCGTCGGGCGGCAGGACGCTGATATGCAAGTTCTTAATCGCTTTACGATTGATCTGTAAGCGCAGCGTGCCTATCTGCATGAGCGGCATCAGTGGTATTCCTTTTGCTTGCGGGCAAGCTCAAGAATGTCATCAATATTTACGTTATAACTGGCGGTTTCTTCGCGCAGTGCACGGGCAAGCTCTCGTTCCTTAAAACGATCGCCAATCCACTCCGCTTTTTTGGTATAGCGGATTGTCGTATCAATACGGGTTGCCAGCACCTCGTCATGACCGAAGTTATCATAAAACGCGCGCTTTGCCTGCGTATCCATTGTTTCAGGATAGGATGCTCCGTTGGTTTGTTCTGGGCGTATGACCTGCTTGCTCAAATCCCGGATACGTTCCAGATACTGCTGATAATCAAGCGCATTCTGGCGGCGAAGGGTAATCAGTTCATCCAGCAAAAGCGACATGCGTCCGTAGTATTTTGGGTTCACCGGGTTTTCATCCACGATGGTTTTACGCACGTTGTTTTCGATGGTTTCCGCCATCGCATCCTGATTGTTGCGGATCTCGTCTGGCAGAGCAGCGGTTGCTGCTGCTCCTTTTTCAACAATCAGCTCAATCAGGCTTAACTCTTCGAAATCCATAAGCACTTCGCTACCGTCGGCGCGAACGTACATATCCAGCAGGTGGCGCATGGCGGGCTCAAAGCGCTTCATGTCCAGTAGATCGCCGCTGGTCAGTTTAATGTCGTAGCGCAGTCTCTCGAATTTAGCGACTTCGGCGCGAATGCTTTCCACTTCCTCATCGGTATAGCCCGCTTCCTGCATTTCATTCGCCAGGCTGGCGTATGCGCGCAGCAGGCGGGCGACATTCTGATAGAACGAAAGGCGCAGCGCCTCTTTTTCGCCTAATATCGTCTGGTTTTCCCCCGACTGACCACAGAAATAGTGCTGATAGTCCTGCAATTCGCGCGGAGCCTTGACAGGTTCACATAGGCTGCGAACTACCTCTAGAGCGCTGTCGAGATCCAGCTTTGCCTGCTCCAGACGATTTTTTAACAGCCCATCAACATCATCGCGATCGTAATCGTCAAACGCGCCCGTGGTGTAATCGGTTATCGCTTTATCCAGTGAGCGGAACAGATCTTTATAATCGATAATATAGCCGTATTCTTTATCTTCCCCGTCCAGCCGGTTTACCCGACAAATCGCCTGAAACAGCGTATGGTCTGTCATGGTTTTATCAATATAAAGATAGGTCGCAGACGGTGCATCAAAGCCGGTTAGCAGCTTATCCACCACGATAAGCAAACGCATTTGCCCCGGTTCATTTATAAAGCGTTGCTTAACGTCTCGCTCGAATTCGGCTATACGACCAGCAATCTTCTCTTCGCTTTGTTCAAAATAGTCAGCCAGCATTTTGCGATAGGTCGAGAATTTGTAAAGTTTCTCGGTCAGGCCCGCGCCGGTTTCTTCACCTTTGATACTGGCAGCATCGGGACGGAAGCTGGTTACAATAGCCACTTTTCCAGCCAGATCTGTCTGGCTAAACATCTCGTAAACCTTACAAGCCTGATACACACTACTGCATACCAGCATGGCGTTGCCGTGCCCGTCCATCAGCCGCGGGCGGGTATCCATATCCAACAGAATATCATTAACGATCTGCTCCAGCCGTGACTTGCTGGAAAGCAGTTTCTGCATTGAGCCCCACTTCTGTTTAAGCTGGGTTTTGGCTAAGTTCGACAGGCCACGCGTTTTGGCTTCAAACCAGTCATCGACCTTTTTCTCAGACGTCAGATACTGGTCAATATCGCGTGCCTCATAGCGCAGATCCAGCACCACCCCGTCGGCCACAGCCTCATCAAACTTGTAGGTGTGGATATAAGGGCCGAACACCTCCACTGATTTCTTTTTATCTTTCTTCATCAGTGGCGTACCGGTAAAACCGATGAACAAAGCTTCCGGAAGAATGGCGGTCATCGCGTTATGCAACTTGCCGGACTGCGTGCGGTGGCACTCATCCACGAAGACAAACAAGTCGCCTTTGGCCCGGAACGTTTTCGTCAGAGATTGTTGCAACTCGGTGATGAAGTCGTCAGTTGCAGCAGCGTCTTCCGCCTCGCTACGACGACCAAACTTATGCACCAAAGAGCAGATGAGCCACGGGTTCGGATGGTTAAGCGTCGCGATTAGGTCGTTGCCGCTGGAGGTGCGATAAATCTCTTCATCCACGCCCATAAACACGCTTTCGATCTGTTCATCCAGCTCGGTGCGGTCGGTCACAATCAGCACGCGTGAATTGGGTACGTTTTCACGGATCCACTTCGCCAGCCAGACCATCGTCAGGCTTTTACCCGATCCCTGCGTGTGCCAGATAATCCCGCCTTCACGACGAGCAATATGCTGTTTAGCTGCCTCGACGCCAAAGAACTGATTATGGCGACAGAGTTTTTTCACTCCAGCGTCAAAGGCCATGTAGTTATGGACGATATCCAGCAGCCTTGATTTGCTGCAAAGGCGGCTTAAATGAAAGTCGAGTTTATGCGTGTATGTGCCGGTATTCTCTTCTTTCCACTCCAGATAATATTTTTCCGGCGTTTCGATGGTGCCGTAGCGCAGTCCCTGCGTATCGTTACCTGCCATCACCAGTTGCATGGTGGTAAAGAAATTGCGGATAAAGGTTTTCTTTTGATTATCGAGATTCTGCCGGATGCCTTCGCTAACGTGGACAGACGAGCGTTTAAGCTCAATCACGCCCAGCGCGATGCCGTTAACGTACAGCACCAGATCCGGGCGCTTGCTGTATTCACCTTTGACCGTCACCTCGTCGGCGATGGCGAAATCATTGGCTTCAGGATTTGCCCAGTCAATCAGCCACACGGTCTGATTCTGCTCGCCCGCGCCTTCCTTTTCCTTTACGCCGTAACGCAGCAGGCGATAGACCTCTTTATTGGCGTAATACAGCTTCTTACCTTCGCCCAGCGCGGCGGCGGAATCCAGTTGCCGAAGCACGCGGGTAATCAGCGTATCACTGACGCCGCGCCGCTTCAGCCACGCGCTCAGTATGTCCGTGTCGATATTGCTGTCACCGGCATATCCTGCGCTCCGCCCCAGATAGCGGTATCCTAAATCCTTCACAAAAAACTGAATCAGACGCTGCTGTGTGGCGCGTTCGCGCTGGCCGATGGTGCTCAAAGGGCGCTCCCCCTAAATGTTCAGCAATGGAACTCCATCACGCGGTTTATGGCAAATTGCAGATTCTTGTCGTCAAAGAGCTTTATCTTACGGCTGGCCCAGCGTTCACCGGCAGGCCACTGGTGCAGGCCCTCTTTCACTGAATCCAGCGTGGGCTGGCATTCTCCTCGGGTCAGCAGCCAGTCAACGGTCGTCAGCAGCTCCAGACCAAACGGCGATTCAAAGCCGTCAATCAACTGGCTGACCTGCTCAAGCGCCGGTAGCCACGCTTTGGCCTCGTTATTCAGCCAGAGGTTGATGTGTTCTTTTTCCCGATCGTTAAACCAGATCACGTCCAGCGGCTGGCTGTCCGGGATGCGTTTCTCGGCTTTCAGGTAAGTGCCGTCCAGCGCGTTAAGCAGATGGTTCAGGTTGGGGGCATACGGGCCGTAATAGTGCGCCTCAAACCGCAGTTTTAGCACATCTTCCTGCCGGTGCTGTTCAATGGCGCGTTGTAACAGCCATGCCAGCTTCTGGATTTCCAGCAGGCTGCACTCCATCCCCAGTACCCAGTAGCGGCGCACCAGTTCAGCAATCATCGCTCTGGCGGGCGTGAGCTTTTTTACGCCGGTGCTCTTGGCGACGTTCTGGTATTTTTCGGTGGGCTCATAAATCAGGATTTCCGTGTCCTGAAGGTCGCCCAGCGCAGATTCAATCCGCGCCCGGACGTCCGGCCAGTTCAGTCCGCCGTTGCCCGCGCCCAGCGGGGGAATGGCGATGGACTGCACTTTCTCTTCGATCAAAAAGCGGCGCAGGTCCTGCAAGCCGTCTTCAATCCACTCCATGCGGGAGTCGGCGCGCCAGTGCTGTTTGGTGGGGAAGTTGACGATCCAGCGCGGCCCCATCAGCTCGCCTGTTTCGGTGATAAACATTTTGCCGGTCGTCAGTTGCTTCTGTTTGCAGGCGAGGGCATAGGCTTTCATATTATCGGGAAAGCGCTCTTTGAACATCAGTGCGATGCCTTTACCCATGACACCGACGGTATTCACCGTATTCACCAGTGCTTCCACGGGCGCGTCCAGTAAATTGCCTTGTGTATATGTCATCATGAGAAGTACCACCCGGCCCGTGCGTGAACGGGCATTGTCAGATTGCGTTGCGACAGCCAGTCTTCTAATTGTACCTTGACGTCGTTATTGTAACAAACCATCCCATCCAGCAGTGTGATGGGGCAGTGCTGCCAGATCAACGCCTCGGCCTGATAGCGTTCAAACTTGGCCGGATCGTCCGGATCTCGACGAAAATCTCGCGCCTGTAGCATCGGCCAGTCAATCTGGTTCAGGTCTTCCAGACAGGTGTAGTAGTTGACCCAGTTATAGTAGGCGTGGCTGTCGGTAAACACGAAGGGGACGTTTTGCGACGCCACGCTTCGCAGGCTGCTGACCAGAATGACGATTTCTTCGTTGGGGCGCTGCGTAATGCCGCCGCGCCCGCTGTGGATATTCATCAGCATCGGCGAAAAGGGGGTAAAGTAAAACGGCACATAGTCATGCAGCGTCCCGCCCGTCCCGGCAGGCACCTGATGCCCGGCGCGTTTGACGATAAGCTCCGGGTTGCCGATATTGATCCAGTTAGCGGCCTGTACTGGGCTGTTGCCGCAGTGCAGGCCGTTATCCAGTATCCACGGGATATTGTCCCGATGGACAATACGCCAGATCAGGGCTTTTTCCGGGTTGAGGCTGGCGCTGTAGTCATAGGCCACAATCAGGCTCCCGGGAACATACGAGAATTGATGTTGACATACATATCGAGTCTATACTTTTGCTTCAAGGCGTTAACAACTGTTTCTGTTACTGCATCTGGAACATAGATGCTATGAAAATTGTTTGCGGTTACAGTGGCTGGAGACAGGCACTCAGCCATACAAACACACTTGCAATTGTCATCCCCATATTCACGGCGGTTCATGGTTTCCCAGTCAATGGTAGCCATACCCGTTTCATAATCAAGCAAAGTAATCGCTGAACCAGATAACGGATGTCTGGGAATGACTGACCAGCTATTTGTCTGCGCATAGCTTCGACGAACAGCAATGAGGACGAACGTCTTATCTGGATTATTACGATGAACCCTGCCATCAAAAGGGTTTCGGGCAAAAAAATGGAAAGGAACGTACTCTTGCAAACGTAACGCACTGCGCGAAGCTATGATTTCAGGATCGGCAATATCTGAAAAACCACGCAAGAGGCTGCGAGATTTTAGCCCTTCGGAGAAAATATCTTCCAGATTGTCAAGATCCGTTAAGTGATAAAGAAATTGCTGTGTGCGAATATCTGACATAGGTCTAGTTCCTTTCTATGAGCCGAGTCTTTCCTGTTAACAGTTCCTGCATCATCCCCTGTTTAAGCTGGCGGGTTTTGTCCAGACGCTGTTGCAGGGTCTGAATGTCCTTATCCATATCGGAGAGGATGGCGGCAATGGCGGTTTGTTCTTCTTTTGGTGGAAATGCAAGATGTAATTTCCTGATAATAGTAAGATTCAACCCGCCACGCCCCCCATCGCCAGTAGATAAACTTCTCAGTTCCTCATAACGATTGTCGAGGTTGTAGAACAAAAATTCTGTGGAATGATGTTCGCTGGGGAAAATCGCGGCAATAGACTGATTAGTACATAATTCAATGCGATTAATTGCTACAGTCCCACGAGTCTTTCCTTGTCCTGCCAATCCGACTAACACTGAATTTTTAGGCACATACTTTGTACTGGAGTTAGCAAGCCCTTCATCTGTTATATTATCAGCTACTGTATAGACTTGTTTTAAGTGTAATTCACCTGAACTCATCCAGGGGTGAGTGCCTCCCCAATATACTGAAACTTTAGTACTTGGAGTTCCGCCAGCACAGCAGTCAGTAAATTGTCCAATGTTTGTGATTATCCAATCCTCAGGAATCATCCCTAACTCACTTTTTTTATATCCCTTGATAGATCCATCTTTACGTAACACAAACTGTGGCAAACGGGTTTTACCTGTTAGTAATTGCTGCATGGTTGCAGTTTTTATAGATTGTTTTTTTACAATCAAAGTTTTCAATTCATAAATAAAATTACTAATGTCCGAGATGGTATTGGAAATTATCTGTTGTTCTTGTTCGGGTGGAGTAATAATGTTTAAAACATTTAGTTTTTCCGCTGAAAGTCCCGGCTGAGCTGATGATTCCGAATATTGGTTAAGATTCATTTTCTCAAGATAGATGGATAACCATCTTGCATTGACTCCTGATTGCATAGTTGCCACTAGGGCGTGCTCAGAAGCAAAAAAATCCCCTTCTACATATTGAATGTTTCCACACAATGCGCCTTGCCTTCCGATCAAGGCATATTCACCTCGATGCGTAAAGCTATTAGTAAAGCCACGTATTCCATTTCCTCCGTAGCATGGGTAATTTCCGAAATCATCTATGTATTTCGATGTAATACCTAAGCCACTTTTTAGCTGACATAGTTCTTTTAAAGGTTTTACATCCCAATCCTGCGGAATAACCCCCACTTCCGTCATCTTAAACCCCGCAGGCACGCCTTTATCCGCTGCACCCGACTGCTGCTCACCCACCATTAAATCCACCATCACCACACCAGCCCCATTGCCCGCAAATGCCCAGCCACTTTCTCGCTCAATGCTTCAACAGACGCTTCAAGCACCGGTAACGGCTCGGCATAGCGCTCTTCCAGCTCCTTCACGCGCTCCGCCAGTTGCTGGGTGATGCGCTCAATCTCCGCCTTAATTCCGGCCTGCATCGTCGCCAGCCATTTGTCCTGCACCACCAGCGCTTTGATCGCCGTTTCATCCAGCGAGGGATAATGTTTAAACACCGCGCGATCCAGCGCTTCCTGTGCGGCTTTCAGCGCTTTTTTCGCATTAGCCTCTGCTTTAATCAGCGCCAGGCAGCGGGTCAGCGCCGCCAGCTCATCCGGGTCGGCAGTGGTTTTCTTCAGTTGAGTCAGGCGGGCATTGACCAGTTTTTGCGTCACCTTATCCTTGTCGTTCTTGGCCTCAGCCAGCAGATCGTCTTCCCCGGCCTGCTCTTCGATAAACTCGGCTAACTGACGGCTGGCTTCTTCACTGCGTTCCTGTGCGCGGTTCAGCGCATCCAGCAGCTCCGGGAAACAGCGAATTTCTACCAGTGAACGGGGCAGCACATCAGCCTTGTAGCGCCGCTTGTCAAACTCAAAATCATGCGCTTCTTTCCAGACGTTTTTGCCGTCCTTGCCTTTTACCGGCTGGAGTTCGCGAATTTGCGCGGCGGCTGGCAAGCAGGGTGCGGCGGACCAGCAGATCGTAATCAATCAACTGTTGCAGCAGGCGCGAACCGGGCGGTGAGAACAGCGCCAGCGGCAGGATGAATTCGGTCGGGGATGGGTTACTGACCTGCGTGGTGTGGATAGCGCCCGGCAGGCTGGCGAAGGCATGGTCCAGCCGGATGTTTTTTTGCTTCAGCAGGTGGGCTATCAGGTTCAGGCGGATGCGCAGTTGCTTCAGCCAGTGGGCGGCCCACGGATCGTCGGCCTCTTCGGCGCGCAGCAGACGCCTGAGTAACGCCAGACAGAGCAGCATGCCAGTGGGATGCGCCTGCCACAGCCGGGCGGCGACGCGGGTGTGCAGGGTGATGCGGATATCGCTGAACAGGGTTGTGCCAGGCATCGGAAATTCTCCATGGATTCAGATGCCCGCAGTGTCGGTCCGTGCAAGGAGTCAGGCGACGGGAAACCCATCTGGTTCACAGAAAGTTAATTTCGCCGATGAATGAGGTTTGATTGATAGCTGGTACACCGGCTTTATGCGGTGCGCATAAAATCAGGGCTATCTGCGCCTGCGCCGAAGCTGATTGAACTCGCCCCGCCTGGCTTTCTCCAGCGTTGCCAGCAGATAGGCGAGGGGGCGGTGGATATCGTGGGCGGCGATCCGCCACAGGCAGTCGTCCAGCACCTGCTGGCAGAGAGCGGGATCCAGATTGCGCATCGCGCGTTCGGCGGCGCGGCGCTCGCTGGCGCTGAAGGGATTATCCACAGGCCAGTGCAGCAGTTGCGTACGCTTTTGATGTTTATTGTTTAAATCTGTACCAGTATGTACGCAATGCGGCTCCGGCTGCCCGCCAGCCACCGCCACATCACTGAGTCTTAATTGAAGACTCGGACATTTTTTACTGAGTCTTCGATTAAGACCAGGGGCGGTCTTCAATGGAGACTCAGTGCAGGTTCGTCCACTGTCCACAGGTTGTTGCAGAGAGAGCAGTAACCCGATGGCGATGTTGCGGATTCGCCGGTTGCAGTGGCGGGAGCAGGCGGTGAGCAGCGCCAGATATTCGCTGTCCATCCGGCAGGCATCGGCATGAGTCAGTGGCGCATCATGCAGGGCGTAGAGGTTGCCGGTGATCCTGCCGTTTTGCTCGTCGCGCAGCCGCTGGCACAGGCTCAGCCAGCGGGTGATACGCAGCATCATCAGCGCGTTGCTGACCGTACTGCGCGAGGCCTTCTCGCCCTCAGGCTGGTCGGAGAGCCAGCCCTGTAGTTCGTTGTAGGAGGGAAAGACGCCGCTGCCGTCGTCGCGGGCGTGCAGGCGCAGCAGTTGCCACGCGAACTTGTCGCGCGGGGAGAGGTTGCGCGCCAGAAGCAGGCGCTTCGGCACGCTCTGCTGCGGGTTGCCGAGAAACAGCAGCCGATCGTCACTCTTCATGCAGCAGCTTCTCCTGAGTCCACTGGCGCAGCAGGTTCCAGATAACCGTCAGCGACAGATCGTTTTCACGGGCCATCGCCATCATGGCGGTCAGCGCTTCGGGTGAGTCGAGCTTGTTCACGCCCGTCTTCTGCCACTCGTTCCACACCAGCGTCTCCACCTGCTCATCCGGGGCATTGTTGCGCCCTTGCCGGACAAACAGGCCAATCAACCGCCGCCGGGCGCAGACTTCCGGCGTAGAAAGGCCAAAGTAGTGGTTGATGAATTCGATGGATGCGCCGAGCGACAGGGCTTGCTCCAGACGCTGCTGGAACAGCCGCTCCTGCTCCATCCTCGCCAGCATCCGGCCCAGCATCTCGTGGTCAATGTGGGTGGTGATGAACTGTACCGCGCTGTTGCTGAGAAACAGGATGTCGTCGGCGGTAAGACGCGTCAGCTCGCACAGCTCCTGCGGGCTGAAGCCGAGCGATTCGCAGTAGCGGATCTGTCCCTCCTTCAGCGCCTGGACGATGTGGGTGAGCACTGCCTGGTTAACTGAGGGCGTCATGGCGAGCCTCCCGCAGCCGCCGCTGGCGGCACAGGCTGATAAGCTGCATCAGTTGCTGGATCTGAACGTTGTCGTAGTCCGGCGACAACAGCAATTCGAGGGCGGGCATCGGCGTGCTGGTGTCGCCATTCAGGGCAGCCAGCACCTGATAGCAGCGCTGTGCTGCCGGGTGGGGAAAATCGTGGCAGGGCGCGAGGGTGAAACCGGCCGGAGCGCTGTCGTCCGGCTGGATACAGGCATCCAGTCCCCAGCTGGCAAACAGCGACCGTGCCGTATGCACCAGCGGTGAGGGCCTTGGCTCATCGGGCACGGCGGATTCAGTCGGTGGTTCAGGCTCTGGTAGTGGGGCTTTTTCCGCTTCCTGCGGTGGCGGCCAGAGCACCTTTTCGGCTGGGGGACCCAGCAGCACCTGCCGCTTGCTCTGGCCGTCGGTCAGTTCCGCCAGCAGCGTATTCCAGCTCATGCCGCTGCGACAGCTCATCTCGCCGAGCAGTTCGTCCTGCACCAGTTGCGGTACCACGGCTTCCGGCTCGCCGTTGAAGGTGGCGAGGGCGGTGCTGAACAGGTCGGCAAATTCGGACTGGCGTTCAGGCGACATCAGCTTTGCCCACACCTGTTCCGCCGCGCTACGCAGCGCCAGCAGGCGATCGATAATCTTTCGGGTCAGGCCACCATACAGCGCGTTGGGGATGCAGGGCAGCAGCCAGTCCACTGTCTGTAGCATCCGGCTGATTTGCGACTGGCTGACGGGATAGCCGTCGCGGGTGAGTTGCTCCGCCAGCGCCAGTTGCGTCGGGCATTCAATGCCTGCTTCGAGGTAAAGATCGCGCAGGTGCAGAATGCCTTCCGCGCGTTCGATAAACATCAATCCGTTATGCAGGTCGCTTTCGGCAAGATGACCTATCAGGCACTGGACTTCGCCTTGCTGCGGTGACAGCGTTTCCGGCCACGGTCTGAACGGCCAGCAGACGCGGTGGTAACGCTCATCTTGCGTCTCCTGCCACAGTTCATTGAGGATGGCGAGGCGCGTATTCCCGCCGCTGGCGAGCATATATTTTTCATCACAGGGGCGACGGGTCAATACCGGCGGGTTATCCAGCCCACGGGCAAGAATTGACGCTTTCAGTGCGTCATAGCCGGGGTTGCGGGTGACGCGGGGATTGAGAGAGAACGGCTGGATTTGCTCCAGACTGACCTGGACCATCTCCTGTTCTCCGCTATTGCTGGCACCGTGAAGCCAGCGGTTGAGCAGGTGTGAAGCGCACATAATCTTCCTCCGGCATTCAGACATCGCGGGTAAGCCGGATGCGCTGGTGGATCCAGGCATCCACCTCGCTTTCCAGCCAGGCGACGTGGCGGCTGTTGAGTCGAATGGACGGCGGAAACTGTTGCAGCTGGATTTGCCGATAAATCCACGATTTACCGAAGCCGATTTTGTCTTCCACTTGGCGTAAGCGTAAAAATCTGTCGCTATTCATAACCATTCCTCCTGTGTCCAGATTCGTTCACATCAGCACAATGGGTGTGGTTATCAAAGCAGCAGCGTCCCTGCCAGGCAGTAAAAATCCTTATCCGGGGTAGTGAGAGTTGTTAGTTGAAAGGGTTAGTTGATCACGTTACGGCGGTGCGCCGCGCTGGAGTGCGGTTTTCAATGTTTCACCGCTCAGCGGCAGGTGCATACCTTCCTCACGCGCCCAGCATTCGAAAATGTTCAGCAGTTTGTAGGGATGCTCCAGCATTTCATCGTCCAGTTGCGGGTTGTGCTTGCAGGCCAGCCACAGTAAACGGGAAAGCGCGGAGGTGATCCGCTCCTTTGATTCCGGCTGATGACGGGTCAGGAAGGCTTCGAGATGCGTGCGGCGGATGACGAACAGTGCGTCAGGAGGCAATGTATCCTGCAGGTAGCAGACGGACAGATTGAGCCGGGATTTAAGGTCATTGCGACCATTACCATATAACTGACCAATCAGCAGATGTAGCTCTTCCTGAAGGTTGTTTTGCGTGGCGAGCAGTTCCAGTAAAAGCTCCCGCAACGATTTGCGGCAACAGAGTTGGTAGTAGCTGTCGTTCTCATCGCAGACCACAATGCCAATTTGATTGCAGCAATGGGTATCATTGGGGCAAGGACGATTCAACGTTTTCGCCAGTTGCTGGTGGAGCAGCAGGCGCTCAAGGCCGATTAACGGCAAATTCCACAGATGGCTGGTGGTCAGTTGCAGAGTCGGGTCGCGTCTGCACGGCGGAGAGTTTGCCATCACTTTGCGGTTGCCGGATTTGTTGCACTGCGAAGGCGGAAAGGGCGGCTTGCTGAATCGGCAGGCAAAGCGGCAAGGGGGATTGAGTGGTCTCAGAAGTACGGGAGAAGGGAAGTAGACCGAGAGTGGCAGATCGCCATGCAGGGCATGGCGGATCAGGTCGGCGGGCAGCAACGTGATGTTGTGCTGCTGGATGACTTCTGCGGCCTCATCCAGCGTCAGCCACTCCTGGCTGATTTTGTGTGGGGGCATGGGGCGTTCCTTTTTGTGTTGTGGGTTGCGTGTAGTGCTTGTTGATGGTGAAAACCGGTGTGAGATGTTTTTGCTAAAACAACTAACCTGATCAGTTTAGTTAACGATCTTTTCAGACATAATCTGGTGATGAATTACGCTGGAAAAACAGGATGTAACATTGAATAGCTCGGAAGACGATTTGCTTGAAGTGGCGTGGTATTTGTCGAAGTACGGTAAATCTCAACCACCCGTGGGACTGGGTGTTCAGAAATGGAAAGAGGCTTTTGCCTTGTTTTATCCTCGCTTTGGAGCGGGTAAAACCGCCAGCGAGTTTCACAATAGTCTGAAAAATAGTCGTGACCGTTTTGATTCTTGGCTTAGTGATGTGCGTGTCGGCTGGCTTGACGAGCAGGGCGCTCCTGCTGCGCTTTCTCATTCAGCGCAGCGTGTGCATCAGCGATTGAGTTTGCTTTCAGAGAGTGTGATTGAGCAGCGCGTTCTTTCGTTAATATCTTCTGATGGAGATGAACAGGCGCAGCGTGACTGTCTTATTATTCAGCAGGATAAAAGTATTGAAGATACCGTACGCGAGCAGTTGATTGCGGCACGGCTGGGGCAGGGTACCTTTCGGAAAAATTGTCTCATGTTGTATCCGGCATGCCCTGTTACGGGAACGACGTTTGCGCCGTTACTCCGTGCCAGCCATATAAAGCCGTGGGCTGCCTGCGAGAATGGGAATGAGCGCCTTGATCCTTTTAATGGAATTATACTGGCTGCTCATATTGATATTTTATTCGATCAGGGGTGGATTTCGTTTGAGAACGATGGGCATTTATTAATTAGTAAGGAGCTGGATATTAGTGTTAAAGAGCAATTTTTGTTGCCAGAGAAAATAAAGACGTTTTCTGTTGAATCGTATTGTTATCTGGAATGGCATCGGGAGAATTTACTGAGATAGTTAAGCTATAAACTATCTTCGACAGCGCTATTTTCTGAACTTACAGGTTCCAATATTGCATTGAATGCTGTCCAGTAGGGCTCACCGGCTTCTGGATCGTGCTACGCAACCGGTAATCCTCTGCTGCTTCAGTTATAAAGCTTTTATGTGCCATGCAGCATGATATGGTCGTTTTCTGAACTCCGTATAACCGGAGTATTTGTATCGAAGCGTGAACAAAACATTGCAGCCAGCCTTTCAACGTGGACAATAGTTATCCATACGGTGATTTTATATTCGATAAATCAATGGGTTTTATTGAGTCATAGGACTGGTAATGGATGAAAATGCTTTAGGGTTTGCCTCATACTGGCGCAACTCGCTGGCAGATGCTGAGTCAGGAAAGGGCAGTTTTGAACGCAAAGACGCCAAAAATTTCACTCACAGGCATGAGATAGCGGCGGGACGTCTTGACGAAGCGATCGTCGGTAAATTTTTTGAGGGAGAAAAAGACGACGTCGAAACAGTCGATGTCATCCTGCGGCCAAAGGTTTATTTCCGGTTACTGCAGCATGGAAAGGACCGTTCCGCTGGTGCGCCTGATATTGTTACCCCGATAGTGACGCCAGCCCTGTTGAGCCGTGAAGGTTTTTTATATCCGACTCCAGCGACTTCCATTCCCAGAGACCTGCTTGAACCTTTGCCAAAAGGGGCATTTTCGATTGGTGAGATTGAGCAGTATGACAAATACAAAACGACACATACGTCATTCTCTATCAACTTTGATGACAGTGTTGATAAGACCGCCGAAACGGATGAAGAACGAGAAGCACGATATGCAGCCTGGCAGCAGGATTGGCGTCAATATCTGGATGATTCAGAGAGGTTACTGAAGAACGTTGTCGGCGACTGGATTAAAAATCCCGAGCAATATGAACTTGCTGAGCACGGTTATATTGTTAAAACGGCGCAATCTGTCGGCGCCAGTTTCCATATCCTTTCGCTTTATGATCACCTGCTTGTTTGCAAAAAGGATGTGCCGCTTTTCAACCGCTTTTCCTCGCGGGAGATCCAGGTAGCAGAGTCTTTACTCGCCCCGGAAGCAAAATTCAGCGACAGGCTTGGACACTCCGGGGATAAGTTCCCGCTGGCAAAGGCTCAGCGCGATGCCTTAAGCCATTTTCTTGATGCGAAGCATGGCGATATCCTTGCCGTTAACGGCCCTCCCGGAACCGGGAAAACCACGCTGGTGCTTTCTATTATCGCCACGCAGTGGGCCAGAGCGGCTCTCGAAAAAGCGGAGCCTCCGGTTATTATCGCGACTTCAACGAATAACCAGGCTGTAACGAACATTATCGAGACGTTCGGGAAAGACTTTTCCCAGGGTACTGGTGCAATGGCCGGACGATGGTTGCCAGAGCTGAAAAGCTTCGGCGCTTATTTCCCCTCAAGCACTCGTAAAGCCGAGGCAGCCAAAAAATACCAAACTGAAGATTTCTTCAACCAGGTTGAGTCAAAAGAGTATGTAGAGAATGCACTGCTGTTTTATCTGGAGAAAGCTAAGGCAGCCTTCCCTGAAAAAGATTGTTCAACCCCTGAAAAGGTCATTGAACTCCTGCATGGTCAGTTGGCAGCAAAATACGAACAACTGGTAAGACTAAACGCAACATGGCAAACGTTAAGCCAGGTTCGGGCTGCGCGTGAGCTTATTGCTAACGACATTGAGCAATATCTCGATAATTTAAATAAATTACTCTCCGGGCAAGAACAAAAAGTCACTCAACTAAAGAGTGCTAAAGCGGAATGGAAAAAATATCGCGCCGGTGAATCACTGATCTATTCATTATTTTCCTGGCTACCAGCGGTTCGCAGTAAGCGGCAGTACCAAATACAATTGTTTCTCGAAGATAAATTAGGTGCGCTGATTGCGGGGAATCAGTGGTCTGATCCTGAAACCATCGAACGTAATATAGATGGACTGCTCAACTCCGCTGAGCGCGAGCAAACAACCTACCGGCAGCAGATTGACTCCGCCCATGAAATTGTTCTTAAAGAACAGCAGGCGGCTTAGGAATGGCAGAGGCTGGCACTTGATTTAGGGCATGAGGGCAACGAGGAGCTGAGTTTCTCACAGGCAGATGAACTGGCTGATACGCAGATTCGCTTCCCTGCATTCTTACTGACGACCCACTACTGGGAAGGTCGTTGGTTGATGGATATGGCGAAGATCGATGATCTGCAAAAAGAGAAGGGCAAGAAAGGAGCTAAAGGGGTAACCGCCCGCTGGCAACGCCGAATGAAACTCACTCCATGTGTGGTCATGACCTGCTATATGTTGCCCGGCAACATGCAGATAAGTGAACACAAAGGTCAGCGTAGATTCGAGAAAAGCTATTTATATGACTTCGCCGATTTACTCATTGTCGATGAAGCCGGGCAGGTGCTTCCTGAAGTGGCTGCTGCCTCGTTTGCCTTAGCTAAAAAGGCATTAGTGATTGGTGATACGGAACAGATCCCGCCAATATGGAGTATTGCTCCCGCTATTGATATAGGTAACATGCTGGCGGAAAAAATTCTGTCAGGCAGTACACAAGAAGAGATTACTGAGAAATATACGGCAATCGCAGAGCTTGGTAAAAGCGCCGCATCTGGCAGCGTCATGAAAATAGCGCAGTGTGCTTCACGCTATCAATATGATCCCGAACTGGCTCGTGGAATGTACTTATATGAACACCGCCGGTGCTTCGATAATATTATTGGATACTGCAATACGCTCTGCTATCACGGTAAGTTGTTGCCTAAAAGAGGGGGGGAAGAGAGCAATTTAATGCCCGCAATGGGTTATCTCCATATTGATGGTAAAGGAGAGCTGGCAAGTAGCGGAAGTCGATATAATTTGCTTGAAGCTGAAACGATAGCGGCCTGGCTGACAGATAACCAGCAGGATATTGAAGCGCATTACGGCAAATCGCTTCATGAGGTTGTCGGTATCGTGACGCCTTTTAGCGCGCAGGTATCGACCATCAAACAGGCGCTGGGTAAACAAGGCATCAGTACAGGCACGAATGAAACGTCGCTCACGGTGGGCACCGTGCATTCTCTTCAGGGGGCGGAAAGAGCGATTGTTATATTCTCGCCAGTCTATTCAAAGCATGAGGATGGCGGGTTTATTGATAGTGATAACAGCATGCTGAACGTTGCTGTCTCCCGTGCGAAGGACAGTTTCCTGGTTTTCGGCGATATGGACCTGTTTGAGATCCAGCCAGCCTCATCTCCGCGGGGATTGCTGGCAAAATATCTCTTTGAGTCAGAGAAGAATGCGCTCACTTTTGATTATAAAGAGCGTAAGGATTTAAAAACTTCCGAGACCAAAATCTACACACTCCATGGTGTGGAGCAGCATGATAATTTCCTGAATCAGACGTTTGAAAATACCGGTAAACACATCACGATTGTTTCTCCATGGCTGACCTGGCAAAAACTGGAGCAAACCGGTTTTCTTGATTCCATGATTGCGGCGTGTTCACGTGGTATTAATGTCACGATAGTCACTGACAGAAGCTACAACACTGAACATAATGATTTTGAGAAGCGAAAAGAGAGGCAGCAGAACCTCAAAGCGGCGCTGGAGAAACTGAACGCCCTTGGTATTGCGACAAAACTGGTCAATCGTGTTCATAGCAAAATTGTTATTGGTGATGATGGTTTGCTGTGCGTGGGATCGTTCAACTGGTTTAGTGCGACACGTGAAGCGCGATATGAACGATACGATACATCGATGGTTTATTGCGGTGATAACCTGAAGGGCGAGATTGAGGCAATTTATAATAGCCTTGAGAGGCGTCAGGTTTAGGGTAGGAATTTGATTGGCCATCTTATCGACTGTTTTCCAGCGTAAGATGGCTGAGTGGAATGACCATATCCCGGTAGACAGTTTCTGCCCGTACGGTGAGGCATTTTCAGAAGGAATTATTGTGGCGACTAAAATGTGGATGATCCGCGGCGATGGCGGAAAATTGTACGATGACTTTAGGGACAAACAGGTTGTTGCAATCGGCTGGTCGCAGCTCGCTCCCTATGTGAAACCGGGATGTTCAAGAGAGCAGTTGTTTACCCGGTATCAGGAGCTTGAGCCACAGACTAAGCCTGGCACAGTTCGTTCCGGTGCTTCCCAGGTCTGGCGCTTTGTGAATGAGATGCAGAAAGGCGACTGGGCTATCACTTATTCACCTTCTAATCGGACCTATTTAATAGGGAAAATCGCCTCAGATTTTGAGTTTCATGCTGAGTGGCTTGAAGATGGCATGGGCATTGCGCGTAAAGTGAAGTGGAACGCGGAAGAGATTAAGCGCGATAGTCTGAGTGATGCAACCAGAAACACCCTTGGCTCAACGCTGACGGTTTTTCAGGTGCCTGATTTTGCCGTGAATGAATTAGTGCAGGGCAAAAAGCCTGTCTCAGATGTCGTGCCGGAAGTATCTGTCTCAGATGAAGAGGATGAGGTCGTTTCTAATCCTCTGCGCGACATGGAGATGATCGCTTTTGAAGGTATCAAGGATCGTATCAATCGTCTCGACTGGGATGAGATGCAAAATCTGGTCGCTGGCGTATTACGCAGCATGGGATATAAAACTCAGGTATCGCCTGCGGGTGCTGACCGTGGGAAAGATATTATTGCTTCGCCTGACGGTTTTGGCTTCGAAAATCCGCGCATTATTGTGGAGGTGAAACACCGGCGGGAGCAGATGAGCAGCCAGCAAATTCGTAGCTTTATAGGTGGCCGTCATAAAGACGATCGCGGGCTGTATGTCAGCACAGGCGGATTCAGCAAGGATGCGCGCTATGAGGCCGATCGTTCTACAATCCCGTTGACGCTATGGACACTTGACGATTTGGTCCGTGCGTTAGTGGAAAACTATGAGCAAGTGGATATTGAAACTAAGCTGTTGGTTCCACTAAAGAAAACGTACTTGCCTGCCTGAAAAATTTGCTACGCCTGTATATACAGGCGTAGTTGTAGCTTGTGGTAAGGTACTAAATATTCACTCGAAATGGATACCCTGAGAGACAGATTTACTCAGATTTGTACCAATAACTTTGATCGAATTCATGATGTAGCCCTCTAAAAAAGAGCATCCAACATAGTTGTGCAGGACCTTGGCTGAGCGGGGCATCCACATCACAACATAATTAGCTTCCCCATGGTTCGCTGAGCTTACTTACAATGTCCCTACGTGACAGTACTGTAGCGCAACGTTCCCAGAGATGAGCATCAGGATCGAGAGTACCTCGATACTTAACGGAGAACGCATCTTGAGCTTTCTTTCGTTCATGCATGTATTCATCCATGCGAGTGTTGAGTTCTTCCTCGTTGTCGATCCATTCATCATCAATCGTATCGGGAAGGCTGCCGAAAATGTCGTATGTATCGCGTAAGCGTTCCGACAGCACGTTATAAACTTTCTCGTCTTGTGTTTCGCTGTACACAAGATTGAGCATATCCACAAACTTACGTGTCTGACCAAAACGTTTGATTCGCCCGAGGCGCTGCTCTAAACGGGATGGGTTCCAGGGAAGGTCGACATTGATGAGTGTTCCCAAGGTTTGCAGGTTTAAGCCTTCACAGGCGGCATCCGTAGCAACCACTAATAGAATCTCGCGCGTCTTCACTGCGGATTTAATCAATTCGCGTTCAACGTTATTAAACTGTTCGCCCCTGAATAAGCCGCTTTTACCAACGCCAGCATAAACGGCTACCACTTCGCCTTTTAAGGACTTGGCCAGTTCTTTCGCTATCCACTCCGCCGTGTCGTAATACTGGCTGAAAATAATACAGCCGTGTTCCAGCCAAGTTTTTCCATCGGTACGGAATTCCGTTAAGAACCATTTCACTGTGTTCAGTTTTGAGTCAACGGCTTCGGGGCGTGACAGTTGTGTTTCAATCTCTCTTAAACAAGCGACCTCCGCAGGAGTCATTTCTGAAAGTAAGTGCTCAACATCTTCAACTAGATCCTCGTCTTCGTCAGAAACCGTATGTTTCAACATCTTTTGAGCAGTTTTTAAGCCTGATGCGAAACTTGAGCAGATCCGTTGCAACATCAAAGATTTCATGAAGCCTGCGGCTCGAGTGCGTGACTGAAGCAACTTACTGAACTCTTCCGCTTTTTCGTAAGCGACCTGGAATGGTGTATTGGTCGGAATGCCAAGCCCCACAAACCGCGACTGATACTGAGCTAGGTTGCGCGTAATGGGATGTGTATTCACCCCAACACGCTCTAACAGACCGTCATCTTCCAGCTGTTTACGCTTACGCAGCACTGTATGGCGTAGGATAGGGTTGTTCTCTTTAAAGAAGCTAGGTGTCATGCATTCGGAGAGCCAAAGACTCTGAATCATATAGTCGAGATCTTCGAAACGATGAGAATATCCAAAGGACTTATTATCAATGGACAGGTAGTCACGAATTTGCTGAACAGTATGGTGCTCATTGCTTGGCGGCAGGGGGTTGCTTAACCAATGCCAAACTTCAGCCTCAGATGTCACCTGAGTCTGGCCGGTTATCAACGGAATCGCTTGTTCATGGTCATGCCATGGCGACAGAGCATCGCCTAGTACAAATTCAGCACCAGAGTTCAAAATACCCAATAAATCCCATAACTCACGTACGTTGGTTTGAATAGGTGTCGCAGTACCCAGTACCAGATGCCGTGTACGCCTGCCGATCTGCAGCATGAAGGCCATGAGATTATTAGGTTCTGAAGCTTGATCTCCTAATCCTCCACGAATACGGGCTTTATGCGCCTCATCCAGAATAACGGTACCGAAACGATTCTTCAGAAGCATTCCAGCTTCTTTAACAAAGTCAGTCTTCTCCCGCTGATGCATAATCAGTCCGGTAGAGATAATGGCAATTCGATAAGGGCATTTTTTGATAGAGGAGGCATCACCTCGAGGTGAGAGTATTTGCCCCTCTACACCCAGCCAAACTTTCTTCTGCGAGGACCAAACCGCAGCAGGCACACCGAGCTTGTCCATCATCTCAATTTGCCACTGAATCGTGAGTGTAGAAGGTGCCAGAATCAAAACAGGTCCATCGTCTAGTAAAGCACTGACTAATGCACTGGTTGCCATTGATAGCGTTTTACCAACACCCACCTCGTCAGCCAATAGTAGGCGAGCCTTGCCATAGATCTCCCTATGTTCCAGAAACATAGTCACAAACGAGCGTTGCCAGGGCTGTAACTGCTCCCCTCCACGGTAGATAGGTGCTTCTGCCATGGCCGCCGCTGGGACTTCCTCTGGTTTCAATACATCAACGGTTACTTCCCGGCGATTAGATACACGGTGGATTTCAGCTAAGATCGCATCAGGCAGCGGGACGCCTTCAGTCCAGAGTGCCCAAAATTCTCTTTCTACCCAGTCCGCACTTTCTTCATCATCGTCTTGCCAAACAAGCTCATAATTGTGAGCGAATGCGCTTTTAGATTCATTCACTGAGCCAATAAAAGATTTACGGCTGCCATCTGCATAATGAATTGAGCCTGCTTTGCCGTGAAGGAATAACCGCTCCCTAGGGACTACGCGAATCTCAACATTACCCGAATGTAATAGCTGATCCAAAATCTGGTAGCGCTCCTTTTTCAGTAGCGCTTCAGCTTCTACATCCACTTCATTCCAGCGCTCTTTGAGTGCTGTATTCCGGCCAGTAGCTACCTGGAAGTCAGCCAGATCAAGCTCGGAATTACAGATGATCTTAACTTCTGGAATCTTTGCAATCTCTTCGCCTACAAGCTCAAAGATGGAGCTCCTGAAATAACCCGCAATCCGGAAATACTTAGCAGCCCCTTTCAACGATTCAGCGAGGAATTCCGTATCTAATCTTTCTGTGCGGGATGAAAAGCGCTTAATCGCCATAGATTACAACCTCTGGTTTCGAATGGCTTCCGCAAGGACACGCGCGCTGCTTGCTTCCTGCTCAGGGTTGAACGTTTTGGTACCTTTTAGACCTTCACGCTTTTCAGCCAGGTAATCCGCCATTTTGGCAAGCAGTTGCTTATTGGGCAGGTAATTCGGGCAGTTTTCCATGAGATGCAAAAGAACATCGTCTACTTCAACTTCTTTCGATATCTCAAATAAGGCATAAAGAAGGGCTCGCAGAGGAGTGCCAGTCATTTCGGCATCACCTGACATCATGGTACTTCTGAACTCGGTAGAAAGCTTTAGCCGAGCAGAGTTAGCCTTTGAGGCATCACTCATCAATTGATCAAAATGGTGAACCTTGAACGCCTTGGCGAAGTTCTGATAGTTATCCAAGGTTTTTGCACCCTGGTGTTCCATTTCGGCCATTTTCAGATAGAAGCGTTCAACCGCTTGAAGCTTCTGCCATTCGCTTTTCTCGAAGCCAACCGGCACCAAAAACTGAACTGCCGTTTGCACGGCGAAATCAATTAACTCATCAACAAAAGTTTTTTTGCCTTTTTGGCGTGGTGTCTCGGCTTCAGTCACCATGTCTTTACCGTCGATACGGGAATAAGCTGTCAGTACTTTCAACGCGGCTGCGTAACCAGCCATTTGCAGGTCAGCGTCGGTGTAGAGGCCTTCCGCGCCTTGGGAACGAACCTTCTTATCCAATCCGATTAACGATTCGACTTGCTCTTTAACGGCTTCTTCGATTTCCCAACCTAAATCATCGCGGAAGGTCTCTAATGCCTGATGGCGCTTGCGTAAAATGAGGATGATGGTGCCTTTTACGTTAGAACCACCACGTAATGCAGAGTCAGTTTCAGTAACTACGTACCATGCGGCAGTAACTTGAAGGCCGCTCGCCCAAATGATATTAGCCATGTCTGCCCAGATAGCGCCACTTTGATGGGTAAACATTAGCACCTGTAAACCATTGTCTGGCATCTTCTGCGCCATCTTGCGATAAGCAGCAACCATGCCTGTACGGAAACCCTCATCTTCTCCTTTTACCGCAAGAGATCGGCGACTATCCCAAGTCCAGTGGGCAAATTCCTTCGGCGGATTTTTCCTCAGCCAGGCAATAAAGAACTCTGTGATTTCTTCATACTTGACAGCATCGCCATATGGGGGATCAGTAATATAAATGTCGTTTTCCACATCTAACTCTGGCGCTGGATGTGAATTAACCACAAAGGAAACATTCTCGCTGATTCCACAGTGGTTGTGCTGAGCAGCCAAGATATTTTCGATAGATCCTGTTGCTCTAACTGGGTAGTTGTACAGAGTATTGAGTGCCTGATTATCAAATGTAGCCGCAGAACCACCACCACCACCGGCCTGGGGTCGCCAGCGAGTTAGCTTGGACAAGTGATTCATGCACTGCAAGAAGTTAAATTTTCCTTCTGCGAGTGAATATTTGTTCACCAAGCTCAAAAATAGCAACTGCCTTGGATGGAATAAATGGTGCCAATGAGTCCAGCCTCGCGTCCTGATTGGCTCATCCGTTTTATCGCCCGCTTCAATAACCATATCAGGAACAAGACCTTGCTTCTGCCAGTCATCTAATTTGGATGCGACATGTTCTATTACCTTTTTTTCGCGTTTTAAGTCGTCATTGGTTACAGTACGAAATTCGTAGTAATACTGCGATCCTTTAGGTTTTTTTTTCATCCATTGAACGCAAAATAATCTATCCTGAAAAATATCGTCAGGACGAGGAGCAAAGTCTGTTTTCTCCCACATTCGCAGCTTGTTTAGGTTCTCCTTGCCTTCTTTATAGTCACCGCGAATTGTTTTGATATTAACGCGATACTGAGTTTTTCCATCTGGCGAGTGAATTACCTCGCCATCTTGTATGGTGCCTGATTTATAGAACTCCAGTTCCTCATCAGTCGATACTTCACGGATACTAATATCATATCGCCTCTCAGCAGGAACGGGCTTAAGCTCAGCAACAACTCGAAAACTATTGCTGATAATCAAACTTGGAATTAAAGGCACACGCCAACCGGATTCAGGGCAGGTCACCTCAACGCAGTATAGGAATACCTTTGCTCGCCATCCTCGGCCATCGGACTCAATGT
This sequence comes from Citrobacter sp. CK191, assembly GCF_030333435.1. Lineage (NCBI taxonomy): Bacteria > Pseudomonadati > Pseudomonadota > Gammaproteobacteria > Enterobacterales > Enterobacteriaceae > Citrobacter > Citrobacter sp. CK191. The sequence continues at coordinate 371,339 of NZ_JAOWFX010000034.1, forward strand.
CAAGCTCATCAATCTCTTTTTGAACTTTCTTAACGATATCCCGTTGGGCTTTGTCTATTTCTACTCTTTTTTGCGCGCTCGCACCAACAACGTTCAAAGCGCCCCAAGTAAGCATGCAGGAGATCGGGTTTAAGTCAGAGGCATAGACATCGCAACCTAAGCGAGCAGCCTCAAACGGAATTTGACCCGAACCAGAAAATACATCTGCCACTCTTGGCCTATGGCCAAACCGTGCAACACCTAGTTCCTCAACTAGTTGCGCAAAAGTGTGAGCAGAAGTACCAAGATGATTGTTGACCCGCTTCCAAATATGGACGAAAAGAGATTCATCAATTTCTTCCGGGCGCTTAGCAATCCTGATTTGTTCGGCATAGGGTAAGACCAAGTAATCGCCGATTGTTTCTTGTTTTGATGCTGGTAGTGAAGCCTCAATTCTCTTTTGCATTGACTCAGAGTCGATGCCCATTAACAGCTCAAATACCTCTAAATCTTCAAGCGGGTTGTCAGTTGCTGGTAACAATGAGCCCAGAATGCACGCTTTGTTTAAGATGAGAGGTTTTCTGCCTTTCCAAAAAGCACCCAACGACACCAGCAACTGACCGTGGCTTGCCATTCGTTCTTTAAAGGTCTCGGCAGATATTTTTTGTACCGGGAACAGGTGCTCAATAAGAGACGGTTTGTCTCTCCATTCAAACGGTTGCAAGGCCATCAAAACTCTCCCTTTTCCATAAACCCAAACAGATCCTGGGTCTCATCTTCAACTTGTAGCTTTTTAGACTTGGGCTTCTTTTTGGTTTCCAATTTGATATTGGCTCCATCCGATAGCGCGCAATAGAGCGCTTTACGCCAGCCTCGTTGTGTTTGATCATCACGACCTGCTTCAGCTGCGGTTTTACTGTAAAGCCACCATCTTTCTTCTGGGCGTAAAGCCAGCCACTTTTGGCAAATAACCAGACATTCATCGGGTGAGGCATGTTCTGCTGCCCAGCCAAGAACGCACAACTCACGTCCAAGAAAGCGGTCAAGCTTCACTTTACCGGTAGACCAAGTACCGGAGCCTTGTTTCTTAATCTTTAGGCGAGCGTTAAAGTCACGGCGAACGTCATCGCGGATCTTAGTCCAGAGCTCTCTGGCTAATATCAGGCGACACTCTACTGTTTCTCGGCGAGAATCTTCACCGTCAAAGCCATAGTCTTCATAGATCACAACAGCGTCACGGGGCGCTGCGGGAATCTCCACATAGAAGTGATGCATACCGAATTCTGGCGGTGCCCCAAAATCAACGGTTTTATTCATCGTTGTTCCACCTCGCCATTACCGATTTCAATGCCAAGCTGCTTAACAAATTGCTCAAGATCATGCCCAGTCTGTGTGTAGGCTTTTTTGAAGGTCATGACCACAGGGGCTTCTGGACTTAACACGGTTTGCAAGTGCGTTAATACGGTTTCAATGAATTCGGCGCTGATTTTCATCTCACCTAGCGATATATGAATCACCTTTGGTGCAGATCCAACCATTAAGCTAATCTGCTCGAACTCAATGCCTTTCTCTTTGGCGATTTTCAAACCCTCGTAGGTTTTTGCCGAGCTATCCATACGTTTGGGTGAGGGGCTGACCAGAGTGGCGGGCTTATCTTTTATGATCGGTATTTCTTTAGAACCTGCTGCCGCAAAGGTGAAATTTCGCTTCTCTTCTAAGCCATCACATTCAGCAAAGACATAGATAGTGGCTTCCTGATCAGCGAGCTGGATTGGCACGGTGTAGGTTTCACCATTACGTGCTTCTGAACCATCTAGGGTGTACTTGATTGTGCCACGGGGGGCAACGAACAATTCGACTGTTCTCGCCACTTCGTCAAAGCGATTGCGTAATGTCAGTCGATTTTTCCAGGTGGTTGGGTTTCCAGTAAGGTTTTTACCGGTAGGGTCTACTGCCAAAAACTGCACTCGCAATGCTTTGGTTGCTAGCGTGTTATCACTAAGTACTGGGCTGCTTTCGGTAACTTCGTCATCTTCAGCATAATGAATGCGTGGGCTGTTACCTGCATTAGCCACGCCGATTTTAAGACGAACGGTGCCGGCATCATCCGGTGATGAGTCCTCGCTGATGATTACCTCAGTGGTTTTTGGCTTGGGCTTTTTCGTAATATAGCCATTGCCTAAATCCTCCCATACACCTCGCTGGTATGCCTCGATAGCGAGTTGATCGAAGCCACGGCTTGGCAACCAAGGCATCTGTGTTTTTTGCTTCATCTTATCGAGCAAATCTGTCTTTCTTGCCTCATCCAAAGTACCGAACAGCAATGACTCTGCTCGGGCTCTCAGTGCGTCGAAATTTTCGTTAATCTGGGTGTAAAGCTTGATGGGGTCGGACGTGAGAGTCTTCACGACTTGGCGTTCACCGTTGTATGGTTCGTTGGATGGATAGGTGCTATCCAGCGCTTTAGGCCGTAAAACGTCTTCACCTCGATTGTTACCGGGGAACAGGAGCTTATCGAATACAGAGAGCACTGTAGTTTGGAAGTCCTGCTCATACTGTGCTTTCTTCTCATCCAACTCTTTGCGCTGCGGATGTGATGCTGTAATTTCGTTGTCTGCCTTGGTAACAGCATAAACATGGCGTGCAGCCTTTTCTATACTGGCAATAGAGGATTTATCGCCCGTTAATACCAGAATGTTGTTTTTGTTTACCAAGCCCTTAAAGAAGTTGCCGACTACACCAGGTGGTGTTTTGCCATCTGGGCTGATTATTAACAGGGCACGACCACTCCTCAGTGTGGCCTGTGCTTCATCCATTTCAGGGAGTGGTAGTACTTTTTCGTATGCTTCTTTCGTGACTGGTCTATACATTTCCTCTAGTCGGTGACGAATTAATTCATCAACCTTATTTTGAGGTGCTTTGTCGGCATATCCCTGAAGCTTTTTGGTGAGATTTTCTTGGTGACTGAAGTAATTGCGCCCTTCTTGTGTTTGATGCAAATACCAAGCTGATTTAGCAAGTTCAGTGAATGCGTTTCGGTAGTCACTACCCTGATGGTTAGGATCAATCAAACATTCCAGCATTTCGCTCTCGGTTAAGCCCTTAACTGAGTTCACTGCGGTGGAGAGGCTGGCTGTTAGCAATAGCGTACCAACCTGTTGTGCATAGTGGTTGCCGTTATTGAGGTCAATGATCTGAGCATGAGCGCTGTCGGTGGAGTCCCAAAGATCTCTTGCGATAACATCGCGCATTTCTGAAATTTCAGCCAGCTTCTCACGAACATCGTGTATCGAAAGATCAAAGTGTTGGGCACCGATCAAATACACCTCTTCATCGCTTTCCCACACCGATTTAAGCAGTCTAGAAACCAACTCCATCAAACCACGGGTTTGTTTGAACTTTTCGTTTTCTTTGAACAAAGCAACGATGCTTTTAAAGCTTGGGTGGAATGGGTAAGTAGATTCGATGTCATTTGCCAATGCTTCTGCACTGCGCTCTACGGTCTTGGCTTTAGCGGCTTCCGCAAGTCTTGATGCATAGATCGACGCAATTTCAGAGACCTCATTTTTGTCTGGCAGAGACAAAAACAAACGTTTACGCAGAATCTCGTAGATTTCATTGGATTCGAGGTTTACCGGCGTAATGGATACCTCGGCGCGCCCGAGTTCTTGCGTAGCATCATCCAATGCACGCTGAATCAGTTTGCCTCCTGTATCGTAAGCTGCCTCAAGATCGGAAACTACAATACATACATTCTTTTTCTTCTGCGCTGCGGTCAACATATTGGAAAAAGCCCGTGTCACTACATCAGCTATAGTTCCTTGCCCAAGGACTTGGGTGCTGTAGTAGTGGAAGTATGGTGGCATTTCATCCAACAAGATTAGGATGGGTTCCTCACCATCAAAAATATTTATCCATGCTTGTTCATCGGGAGCTTTGGCTCCGGATTCCCAGTACTCCCTGAATACACCCTCTCGACCTAGCTGCCGAGCGATCTCTCCCCAGAAATAGGAATGAGGATTATTGCGTCCATTGAATGCTGCTATTTTGGCTGAGCCAAAATCTGATTGGTATGGCATTGATCCTAAGTGGCTATTTCGAAGGGCAGCATCTTTTGCTAATAAACCAAAGCCGACCATCAAGTGGGTTTTACCACCACCCATAGCTTGCTTCAGGTGGAAAACAGTATCGTTTGATTTACCGGCTAAGCGTGCCATACCCTTGGAGAGCAAAGTTTTAAAACCGTCAGTGATGAAGGTCTTTTTAAAGTACTCTTGGCCATTGGTGTCGTTGATGATTTGATCAAGCTGTTCAATCTGGTCGCCGACATTGATTTCCAAGGCCTTCGGTTGCAACTGGCATGCACTACGTACGGTTTTCATTAAACTGCTCCTAAATTTGCTTTTTTATTCTTGATTACTGTTTTCGCCAGCTTTGCCATCGCGTATCCAGCCATCTACTTCATCCTTTTTAAATTTCCAAAGGCGTCCAATCATGTGTGCAGGTATACCTTTCTTTGCGATCTACTTGTATACCGTGTCTCGCTTAATCGCGAGGTAATCTGCAATCTCATCAACGGATAACCATCTGTTTTCCACTTTGGACTTCATTGGGCATTTTTTGGGCAAAAAAGGTTGAGGAACCACATAGTTATAGGGTTACATCGTAACAAACGAGGCTTAAAATTGTCAGGATAGAATAGTAATAGTTATTGTAAGCGTAAAGCCACTGCCGCCTGTGATTCTGGTCCCAATATCGTTAGATTGGAACTCTTTCTAAACCAGATGGAGTTATATTCATGGAAAACGCTGCAGTCTGGCGAACTGAATCACGCACGGTCTACTCCATACGCATCCGCCCACAGTATACCTCGGAAGCTGGCCAGATGTGGCAGTGGATGGACGCCTTTTCTGTCCGGGCTGTACGCTGTTACTAACTGTGCGAAAGTGGGGCTTCCGCAACTTGGGTGGAACCTTTCAAGCCAAAGGACTCATCACCCGTTGCCTCAGTAACTCGAACCCGGCACGCCCGTACATCTGCCGCTTCAACATTTTCAGCTGATTTACATGCCCTTCAACTACACCGTTACTCCATCTGCTGATAATGGCTGCACATATTGCTGCTGCATCAGCTTCCATCCCGCCTGCAACGCGCTGAAGCTCAACAGAGCCGCTTTCGCTGACATGAGTGAACCACCTACTTAGCATTGGCTTGTTTTTGGTTTTCAGGATCCGGTAGAAGTCCAACGCCAGTTGCTGTGCTATTTTCAGTTGCGGCTCTTTTTCACACATCAGCCCGATGAAGCGGGAGGCATAATTTTCTTCGCCCCTTATTATTCGCCAGGGCATCAACCAATGGCTCACGCGTGAAGCTGATGGAAGACGGGCTGGCGCACTAACCAGGGCAGCCCTATCGTTATGCCATTTGGCAACCTCATCCCTGACGGTTGTTTCGCTACCCGTGAAGCCATTTGCCGCCATTTCTCTCCATATCTGGCTGGCATTATGATCGCCACTTTCGCGCCGTTCTTCCAGCCACTCACGCCAGGGATCCAGAAGGCCAGGTTTCGGAGGCCGGGTCGACATTTCAGGGAATGTACCGGACTGGAGCCAGCGATCTGCCACCAGTCTGGCCTGAGGAGCACCTTCACGTGCCGCTGTAGCATAGATACCACCTCGATCGCGTGAGACAACCTGTATTTCTGGATATTTTCTAAACCAGGCAGCCAGCGTACGCTGATCGCGGCTAGGGAGCAGGACGAGGGGACGGTGAGTATCAAGATTGACTATTAACGTGCCGTCACGATGGCCTCGATGCCATGCCCACTCATCGATACCGACATGAGGCGTGCCAGGCAGTTTCGTCTCCGGAGTATTGACCACCCTGCGAAGAAGAGTATCTGCGCTGGTCCGGAGATCCGCTGCCGTTGCAGCCCGTCTTCCAGCCTCACCACCGGTGCTTAATCCCAGTTGGCGCTGTAAATTTTGCAACGCCTGCGAAGACTGCTGCCGGGAACCGGCGAAGGGTGCCAGCGACTCGGCAAAAATTTTACGTGAACAGGATGGGTTATGGCAGTACCAGTGGCGGACGGCAAATGCCAGCCAGAGCGTGCGCCCTGAACAGGGTAGATGCTGTATCCGACGACGTCGGCAGCTGTGAACGGAACTGCTGCGTTTAAGGCATTCAGGACAATGAGCTGTCTTCCGGGAGGAGCGTAGATTGATGGTCACTCCAACAGGATCAACGGATTGTTGGGTCAACCCCCATCAACAGGGCAGTTGAAAAAGCTTCTTAAGTGAGGGCATTGTGTTATCCATAACTTCAAGCAGCTTAGATCCTTGTTAACTAAAAAGTTTCATCAATATTTTTCCACCCAAGTTGCGGAAGCCCCACTTTCGCACCGTTAGTAACAGCTTGCTACGACGGTAGCTCTCTTTTGTGGTATAACTCCATCCTCATTATTTTGTGATAACGGTTTCCCCTTGGCTCACTTAGGTGGCAATGGGTTAATCTTGGTTCGCGCGAATTTGTACTCGTTGCGCAGTTTCTGCAGTGCCTTGGTTGCTCGTCATTCAGCTCATAGCTCATGTATAGCCGAGTTATAAGTTTAGATTAGGTATAAAGCAACGCAGTCCATGTATCAAATATCTCAATTTACCTTTTTTTGAGATAGAGTGTTCCCTGTTAATACCTAATAATTTATAGGTATCCCTATGCTTCAATCTCTGAACCACTTAACGCTTGCTGTCAGTAATTTGCAAAGTAGCCTGACATTCTGGCGCGATTTGCTGGGGTTGCAGTTACATGCTGAGTGGGGTACAGGTGCTTACCTTACCTGTGGTGACCTTTGGCTCTGTCTTTCTTATGACGTATCCCGTAGCTACGTGGCCCCACAGAAAAGTGACTATACCCATTACGCATTCAGCATTGCGCCAGAAGATTTTGAGCCGTTCTCATATAAGTTGAAACAGTCGGGAGTGACGGTCTGGAAAGACAATAAAAGCGAAGGGCAATCTTTCTATTTTCTTGACCCGGATGGCCACAAGCTGGAGCTGCATGTGGGAGATTTAGCATCTCGACTGGCGCAGTGCCGGGAGAGGCCTTACTCTGGAATGCGTTTCGGTCCTGGAAAATAATCACGCAACTTTGTGATCTCCCACGCAGTATTCAATTTTATGTCCCATTCTGGGGGCAAATCCCCAAAGTAAAACCTCACAACTCATTTATTTTCAACAAATTAAACCAAAAGGCGAGTCCGGCCTTCGCACTTATCCCCTTAACACCTCTCTCATGTACCATTCTACAAGCCCTTCCTGTTCATAATTCTTTCACACTTACGGCACGTCAATCAGCTTGTCGGCAGAACACAGAACAGCCTGTCGATAATCCTGCCTCCATTCATCATCTTCGACATCTGTATGTGCATAGTCTCGTCTGGTCCAATCGTTCCTTTATCAAAACTTTTATGATGGGCCACATTGTTTACGTGTCTGTTGGATAGCGAATCCTACCTCGTCAGCAGAGAGTCATGTTCTTCATCAAAACCACTGGCAACGTTGTGTTCGACGGTCTCTTTTTATTCTCAAACTACGTGAACTTTGCTGCTTATCTACTCTCCCCAAATCCATGCCAAAAAATGTGAACCTCATCCCTGAAGCAAATCGTAATCTCTGAAATCGATCTGTATCGTAAACTTTACTTTACACTTTTAGTGATGTAAGTCACAAAATTAAGCACGGAGGGTGATCGCAATCTCACAATAGCCTGGTATACAAAATCGACAATGTGAGCGGAAAAGAGGCTGGAAAGTTAAGTTTTCACTGCTTTCTCTCTTTTACCGCGTCTGGAGGGAAACTGCAATTCAAAAGATAAAAAATAACTTGTTGAAATTGAGTCAGTAAAAAAATGGTATGTGATTTAAATCACGCGTATTTACAGATTTTATGATTTACGCCAATGGCGAATATTGACGGAGCTATTTTCTTCATGAATTAAATCTTGCATAGTGCCCTCACATTATTTCTCCCCCTGAATCAGGAGGCGGATAGTTATATTCCATCAATCTTTATTGATGGACCAGGTATGCTTTACTTCACATTAATACGAACATGACCACTGTTAACTGGAGAAACAAAATGAATTATCCGGCAGAACCCTTCCGTATTAAAAGCGTTGAAACTGTATCTATGATCTCGCGTGATGAGCGCATCCAAAAAATGCAGGAAGCGGGCTACAATACCTTCCTGTTGAACTCGAAAGATATCTATATCGACCTGCTGACGGACAGTGGTACGAACGCCATGAGTGATAAGCAGTGGGCCGGGATGATGATTGGTGATGAGGCCTACGCAGGCAGTGAAAACTTTTATCATCTGGAAAGAACGGTTCAGGAGCTGTTTGGCTTTAAACATATTGTTCCTACGCACCAGGGGCGCGGGGCGGAAAACCTGCTATCGCAGCTGGCGATTAAACCGGGGCAATATGTTGCGGGGAATATGTATTTCACCACCACGCGTTATCATCAGGAAAAAAATGGCGCCACCTTTGTGGATATCGTCCGTGATGAGGCGCATGACGCCGGTCTGAATATCGCCTTTAAAGGCGATATCGATCTTAAAAAGCTGCAAAAACTGATTGACGAAAAGGGCGCCGAAAATATTGCCTATATCTGCCTGGCGGTGACGGTGAACCTTGCGGGCGGTCAGCCGGTCTCGATGACGAATATGCGTGCCGTCAGGGAGTTGACGCAGGCGCATGGCATTAAAGTCTTCTACGATGCAACCCGCTGCGTAGAGAACGCCTATTTCATCAAAGAGCAGGAAAAAGGCTTTGAGAACAAGAGCATCAAAGAGATCGTCCATGAGATGTTCAGCTACGCCGATGGGTGTACCATGAGCGGGAAAAAAGACTGCCTGGTGAATATCGGTGGGTTCCTGTGCATGAACGATGATGAGATGTTCTCGGCGGCTAAAGAGCTGGTGGTGGTATATGAAGGGATGCCATCCTACGGCGGTCTGGCCGGGCGCGACATGGAAGCAATGGCCATTGGTCTGCGTGAATCCATGCAGTTTGAGTACATTGAGCACCGCGTGAAGCAGGTTCGTTATCTGGGCGATAAGCTGAAGGCGGCAGGTGTGCCGATTGTTGAACCGGTAGGCGGCCATGCGGTATTCCTCGATGCTCGTCGCTTCTGCGAACACCTGACCCAGGACCAGTTCCCGGCGCAGAGTCTGGCGGCAAGCATTTATATGGAAACGGGCGTGCGCAGCATGGAGCGTGGCATCATCTCCGCAGGGCGTAATAAAGAGACGGGCGATCACCACCGGCCAAAACTGGAAACGGTACGCCTGACTATTCCACGCCGCGTTTATACTTATGCGCATATGGATGTGGTGGCCGATGGCATTATTAAACTCTATAAGCATAAAGAGGATATTCGCGGGCTGAAGTTTATTTATGAGCCTAAGCAGTTGCGCTTCTTTACTGCACGTTTTGATTATATTTAATGATATTGATAGCCCCATTTTTAAATGGGGCTTTTTGTTTTTTATTATCCGAAGATGTACAAATGACAGCCGTAATTATAATTAATAGTCAACAGGAACATTTATCATGGATATTAATGCCATTGAACGACAGAGTTCCCCCGGACTTATTAGCGGGACGATGCTTGTCATCGCAACGGTAGTCGGCGGGGGCATGTTCTCCCTGCCTATTGCGATGGCGGGAGTCTGGTTTCCCGGCGCCTCTGTTATTCTGATCGTTATTGCCATCATGATGTTATTAACCGGCCTGATGCTGGTGGAAGTGAACCTTCACTATGGTGCCGGAGCCAGTTTTAACACCTTTACTCAGGATCTATTAGGGCGAAAGTGGAATATCGTGGTTGGCATCGCCTTTGGTTTTGTACTCTATATTTTAACCTATGCGTATATCTCCGGGTCATCGGCGGTGATGGCGCAGACGGTGTTTAAATATAGCGGTTTTCGTTTCCCGGCAAACATCTCCGTTATTGTCGTCAGTATGCTGGTTGGCGTAATCGCCTGGTATAGCTCGCTGCTGGTCGGGCGGATCACCACCATTCTGATCGTCGGTAAGTTTGTGGCGTTCTTTGCCACGTTCTCCGGGCTAATCGGCCATATTGAGGTGGCGAAACTGGTCGATAGCGTCGCCATCGCACTGCCGAATACGCAATATCTGCCCTATATTCTGATGACGCTGCCGTTCTGCATTATCTCCTTTGGTTTTCACGGCAATGTGCCGAGTCTGGTGAAACTGTATGGCACCCACGGCGTATCCCATATTACGCGTTCCATCGTGATTGGCACCCTGTTTGCCGTGCTGCTCTATATCTTCTGGCTGGCGGTGACGATGGGCAATATCAGCCGCGCCGAGTTTTCGCCGATCATTGCCAAAGGCGGCAATATTGATGTGTTTGTGGAAGCCATCAGTGGGCTGTTTACCAGTCGCTATATGGATTTAATCCTGACCTTTTTCGGTAACTTTGCCGTTGCCAGTTCGCTGCTGGCCGCTACGCTGGGTCTGTTTGATTATATTGCCGATCTGTTCCACTTCCCGGATAACGGCATCGGCAGGCTGAAAACCGCGCTGGTGACCTATTTCCCGCCCGCTGCCGTCTGTTTCTTTTTCCCGAATGGTTTTGTCCACGCGATTGGCTATGCGGGACTGGCGTTTACCATCTGGAGCGTGATCCTGCCGCCATTTCTGGTGAAAGCGTCCCGTAAGCGTTTTGCCACGGCGCGTTATACCGCCCCCTGTAACAATACGGTGCTGAATCTGGTGATTGTCGGCGGAGGGATTGTGTATCTGACGGTGGTGCTGGATGTGTTTGGTTTACTGCCGACGTTCCGTTAGCGGGAGGCGCTATGTTTCTGACATTACTCAGGTTACAGCATCCGCTGGTTTATCGTTACGCCTGGCTGAGGGTGTGGGTGGTGGTGTTAAGAAAATGCGGACTGCGCAAGAATAAAACTCATAAAAGCAATCAGGCCTGTCGCTGACAGGCCTGCCTGGATTTACACCCGGAAGTAGCGTGGTGGAATCAACGTTGAGAACGCGTCGATCTTCTTCACCATCTTTTTCCAGAACAACATAACAACAATCCTCTGTTTAAAATGCAGGCGCTATTTTAGTCAGCGCAGGCATTGCGTAAAAGATCGCCGCGTCGTTCTTATCGTGTGCGCGGTGTAAAGCTTTTTGTTCACTCTGCAAAATGTGGAGGAGTAACACGATCGGCAACCCTGCCGCCGGGTTGACAAGCGTTAAAATAGTACGGGCAATCCCAGCCCGCGTTTCACTTCCCGTAGTGTTGTCTGTGTGACCTCATGCGCCCGTTCACTGCCTTGTTGCAGTATCTGCATCAGCATGCCTTTATCCTGAATATAGGTTGCCCGCCGCTCGCGCATTGGGGCAATCAACTCCTGCAAACAGGCTTCCAGTTCGTTTTTACAGGTGCGATCGCCAAGCCCGCCCTGCTGATAATGCGCTTTCATCGCCGCGACTTTCGTTTTGTCCGGGTGAAAGGCATCCAGCCAGGTGAATACGACATTTCCTTCGATCTGACCCGGATCGCTGACGTTAAGGTGGTGAGGATCGGTGTACATGGCGCTAACCGCTTTGTGGATCGTCTCTTCACTGGCGGAGAGTTGCAGGGTATTGCCGAGAGATTTTGACATTTTAGCGCCGCCATCGATGCCGGGCAGGCGGCCGGTGTCGCTCAGAATCGCCTGACAGTGGCGTAGCAGCGGGGCAGGCAGCAGGCTGTTCATCTTGTGTACGATTTCGTTAGTCTGCTCGATCATCGGCAACTGATCGTCTCCTACGGGCACATATTCCGCTTTAAACGCGGTGATATCCGCCGCCTGGCTGATGGGGTAGACCATAAATCCGACCGGTAACGAGCGGGTAAAGCCTTTCTGCGCAATTTCATTTTTCACCGTCGGATTACGCTCTACGCGGGCGACAGTGACGACATTCATATACAGCATGGTCAGTTCCGCCAGTGCAGGTAAGGCGGATTGCAGGCAGAGCGTGGTGAGTTCAGGGTCGATTCCGGCAGCCAGATAATCCGCCAGCACTTCCGGGGTGTTGTCGCGGATCTTTTGCGGGTTCGTACCGTTATCGGTCAGCCCTTGCAGATCAGCAATCAGCACAAATTGTTGATGGGTATGCTGCAAGGCAACGCGCTGGCGCAGTGAGCCAACGTAGTGCCCGAGGTGCAGGGTGCCCGTAGGGCGATCGCCGGTCAGAATGGTGGGTTTTGTGTTCATCAAAGACTCCTTTACGTGAAAAAACCGAAAGACGTCTCTGGAACGCAATAGCCGCCTTTCGGCGGCTATTAATACGGGGATAAAACAGAACCGTGCCGCCTTTAGTCAGGCAGCCACCAGCGGTTATGGCGTTGGGGAATCGCAGTCTGTTTGTTCATAAAAATGACCGTATCACGGTTAAGCGCAGGGGTAAACCTGCTATGTCAGGGTTGTTAATGGGCAACCTGTTCACTCTGCTTGCCATCAGCGCTCTTCAGCATTCTCTTTTTTGCGTAAACTGCCGCTGCTTAACAAGTTGAATCATGCTGATGACGGCGCCGAAAAATAAAGCCGCAGCGCCGCAAAGCGTTGCGCTGGCGATCGCCTCCGTGCCGCTGCCTAACAGGCTGGTTAACAGTGGGCCGACGATCTGACCGATGCCGTAGGTGAGCGTGACAAGACCCAACAGATTGATATTCCCCGGCACGCTCAGTTGCCGCGCCAGCGGCATCACCAGCGAGGTTGTCCCCATGAACGTCGCGCCAAAACCAATGCTGCTGATAATAAGAAGCGGCAGTGCGTCGCTGGCGAGCGTGAGTATGACGCAGACTCCCTGAATCAGCAGATTCGCCGTCAGGCATTGTAATACGCCCCAGCGCTTTGCCGCCCACAGCCAGCCAAAACAACCGGGAACGATCGCCAGTCCCACCAGTGACCAGAGATGGGCGGTGAGTAGCGGCGAGCCCGCGTTTTTCGCCATCAGCGGCAGATAGGTGGCGACGATGATGTAGCCAAATCCGGCGAAGCCATACAGCAGCGCCAGTTGCCACCAGCGCATCAGCGGATTATGCGTCGGCGCCGGAGGAGCGGGCGGCAACGCGTGGGCGCGGGCAGGGATGAGGAACGCCAGGAGCAGCAGTAACACGGCGGAGATAACGGCTGCGCCTGACCACAGCGCATGGGAAGAAAGCGTATAGCGTAAACCGGCGATAACATACTCGTTGCCCAGCAAGATACCGGCGCCAACGCCGGAGAAAAGCGACGCAATCACAAACGGGTGACGGGTATGTTGCAGGACGATCATCGAGCCAAAAATCATCATTCCGGCGCTGGCGACCCCGGCCAGAAAACGGATCAGCATCACGATGGCAGGTTGCGTAAATATCGCCATCGCAAGGATTAATCCTCCGGTTGCTACCGCCGATGTCAACAGCATTGGCCGTAAGCGAGAAGGGAGGTGAAAGGCGCCGAAGGAGAACAACAGGCTGCCCGCCAGATACCCCGCGTAGTTGGCGCTGGCAATCCAGGAAAGCGCCGCGAAGGTAAACTGACCTTCAGACAGCAGGACTGGTAGCATAGGGGTATACAGAAAACGTCCGATCCCCATTCCCAGCGTTAGTACCATTAAGCCGAAGAGTGCCGTACTGATGGCATGACGGTTTGAATCGGCATTGCCCTGAACCATACTTGCTCTCACTTAGCGCGTTAATTTGTGTTTGTTATATTACATGTGTAAATGATAATAAAAAGTAAAAAATAGAGGGTGTGTGAGAGCCTGGCAAGGCATACGCGTTGGGAAATTCAGCAGGCGTCGATCGTTTTTACGCAGTGCCAGCCATCATCCATGCAGCGATAGATGGATTCGGTATGACCGGGGATAATCCACTGCGTTTCTTCGCCGGGGGCGCAGCGCAGGTAAATACATAACCCGCAGCCGCCGCGTAGCTGGCGTGGAATATCCGCCACCCGAAAGGTCATTCCCGCAGCCTGAAGCGCTTTGCGGGTCTGAATGACGCCCACCGTCGAATGAAATAAAAACAGATATTCCGTCATCCGCGTTTTCTCTGGCGTTGACCAATCAGCGCCGCACCAATGGCCCCGGCAAACTGCGCGTCAGGATGGGTGTAAACCGGCATCGCAACGTGGCTTTCCAGCATACGCGCGAATGCCGCACAGTGGCTGACGCCGCCGGTAAACAGCAAAGGTCCCCCGGCAGACAGTCGGCCGATAAAATTAGCGCTACGTCTGGCCATCGCGTTGATCACGCCGGAAAGAATGGCTTCTGGCGCAACGCCCGCAGAGCGCAGGCTGATCACTTCAGACTCGGCAAAAACCGTGCACATGCTGGTGATGGCATGAGGCTCAACGCCGTCGGTGATCGTATCCAGTTGATCCACGCTGGCGCCGAGGGTGCGCGAAATCACCTCCAGAAAACGCCCGGTTCCGGCGGCACATTTATCATTCATCAGAAAGTCGGTGAGATTACCGTCGTTATCTAGTTGAATAACCTTGCTGTCTTGGCCGCCAATGTCGATGACCGTGCGGGTTTCAGGAGCCAGAAAGCGCGCCCCCAGCCCGTGGCAGGAGATTTCCGTCACCTGTTTATCGGCAAAATCAACCAACTGGCGTCCGTAGCCGGTTAGCGTCAGAAACGGGCGCGTGTCCAGCCCTGCGCTTAGCGCTTCCCACGCCTGGTGGATAGCATCGGCGGGGCGAAACGGCGTGGGGCAGAGGAAACGGCGTGTGATAACACCCTCCGCCAGCAAAACGCCTTTTGTCGCCGTGGAGCCGGAATCAATGCCAATCGAATACGTCACGGGCGCTCCTTACAGCATTTCGATAAAGGCCGCGACGCGGGTGCTGAGTTGCCCGATATCCGAAGTGGAGTAGTCCGTTTCGATGGCGATATAAGGGATGTTGTGCTGCTGGCGTACGTGGCGCTTAATCGCCATAGACTCAACGGCATAGGTATGACAGGCCTGCAAAATCACATCCACGACGCCGTCCGCCTGATACTCCTCTACCATCTGGCTGAGCAACGTCAGCCGCTGGTCGTTGGGCGAAATGCAGGAACAGCCAATTGCGAGGTATTTGTCGGTCAGCGCGTCATAGGCATCGCCCGTCTCTTCAACGCACTGTTCGGTGGCTTTTGCCCCCGTGCAGTTTTCAAATCCGACGACCCAACCGCCGTTTTCTTCAATGGCGCGTACCACTTTTTCTGCCGCGCCGCCAATCGGGCAGCCGGTGATCAGAATACGCGGGCGGGCGTCCAGCCGCTTGCCGTCCTGCCACTCCTGGCGCACGCGGTCAGCCATGCCGTTGAGCTCGTCGATAAGCGCTTCTTTATCAAAACGAAACGTCGCGCCGTACACCACTTTCAGGATATCGCTGCCGCTAAGAGCAGGAGGATTAAGCTGGCCGACGCGGTAGAAATTGGCCAGCGCGCGGCGTTCGCGGTTTTTCAATACGATCGCATCGCGCAGGGCGGCTTCGCTGATGGGGCGGCCAAAATGCGTTTCCACAGCCTGTTGCAGACGCAGGATCTCTGCTTTCCATAACGCACGGGAGGCGGCGTCATTGGCGCTGTTGGGCAGTTGCATGACGTGTACGGCCTTAAATTCGGCCATGTATTCGTACATTTTCTTTTTGCCGTCGCAGGTGGTTTCGCCCACCACCAGATCGGAAAAATAAAAGTAGGGGCATTTGTCCGTTTTGCCGAAGCCGTAGCTGCTTTTGATCAGCGGACACAGGTTGCGCGGCAGATCCTTTTCGGCTTCTTCGATGGTTTCGTCCGACGTTGAACACAGGGAAACGACAACCGCACCCGCCGCCATTGGGATCTCCTGCGGCATAAACGTGCAGTAGGTGCCGACCAGCGGGGTCCCCTGTTCTTTAAGATCCATGACGGTGAGAAAGCCTTTCTGACGGGCGTCGGAGAACTGGTTAAAAATGGCGGGTAGATCGGTGATAAGCGACATGGTTTTCCTTCCCCGTAACACGGGAGACAATGAAAAGACCACGCATTATAACCCTGTAAAAACCAGGTGTTTATTGATCTGCTTAAAAGTTGGGTAACGTCAGCAGGGACGGTATTTGCGACAGCAGATACAAGACCAGCCCGATGGAGCCGCCGACCAGCGTGCCGTTGACGCGGATAAACTGCAAATCTTTGCCGATGTTCAGCTCTATCTGGCGTGACATATCGCGGGCATCCCAGCTCTTTACCGTGTCGCTGATGTGGCGCGTCAGAAACGCGGCGAACTCCGGCGCGACCCGGTGCGCAGCCTGTTCCAGATGGCCGTTGAGCGAAGCGCGAAGGGCATCATCCGCCACCAGCGTCTCGCCGAACCATTGCCCGGCATGGGCGATCCGCTGCTTCACGCGGGAACCCTCTGCGTTAATATCTGCCTTCAGCCACTGGCGTAAATCAGCCCAGAGTTCACCAAGATAATGGTTAAACGCCTCATCTTCTTTCAGGTACGCTTTGATGCTTTCCGCCCGGGAGGCCATCTCTGGATCGTTTTTGAGTTTGTCGATCAGCTTAAAGGTGGCGCGATCGAAGGCGTGGCGGATCTGGTGCGCCTGGTCGTGGCTGATATCATCCAGCAGCGAATTCACTGCGTCGGAAACCAGTTCTGCGCTGTGTTCCCCCAGCCATTCGGTCGGTAAAATTTTTGCTTTTAGCGGATGTTCCGTCTCCAGCCAGCGCACGATTTGCTGTGCGATAAACGCGCGTGAGCTGTCGCGCTGAAGCAGGGCGATCAACTGCGCGATCAGGGTGTCCAGCAGTACCTGATGACGATCGTTTTTGGTCATGCTCTCCAGCATTAACGCGCTGGTGCCAGAGAAGTCCACTTTATCGATCGCTTTGTGTACCGCCCGCTTGAGCAGGCGCTGAATACGGGCGTCGTCCGTCAGTTCGAGAAAACCGCTCATGATTTGCAGCAAATGCATCCCAACCCGCCGGGCGTTATCCGGCTGACTGAACCAGTTGCCGATCAGCAAGGCCGGTTCATGACGGCGAATGAGCGCGACCAGCGACTGGGTATCAAGAAATTTCTCCTGCACGAACTGGCCAAGATTTTCGCCGATTCGATCCTTATTACGCGGGATAATGGCGGTATGCTGCGCGATAAACGGGATCGGCACCCGACGAAACAGCGCCACGACGGCGAACCAGTCCGCCAGTGCGCCCACCATTGCCGCTTCCGCAATGGCTTTAATGCCGAGTACCCAAAAATTTGGCGGCAGGAAAAGCGTCGTGATGAACGTGGCGGCGGCAATCAGCAGCAGCGAGAGCGCCAGTTGTTTGGCGCGTTTGAGTTCAGCAATTTTATTCATAGCGTTAAGGATAGAGCCAGACGGGGGGATCGTGCAAAAGATCATCCCGGGATCCAGTTATCCCATGCAGGCAATGTCCCCAGTTCCGCCACCAGAAAATCGATAAACGAACGCACCTTCGGGTTGCTGTATTTACTCGGGAAATAGAGCGCATAAAGGGCGTGCGTTTCGCAGGTGATGGTGCCGTCGAGCATCAGCGGCGTGATCTCCTCCTTCTGGATGTGATCGCCAATCAGGTAGGTCGGCAGATAAGCCACGCCCTGGTCTTCCAGCACCGATTTTAGCAATACCAGACTGCTGTTGGCCTGGATCGGCATATGCAGCTTTAACTGGTGCAGGCGCTCCTGCTCGTCCGCCACTTTAAGCACCGGGGTGAGTCCGGGATAGACCAGGCAATCATGGTTCACCAGCTCGACGCGACGCTGCGGCATCCCTTTTTTCGCCAGATAGCCGGGGGAGGCGCACCACGCCCAGCGGATCGGCACCAGCTTGCGCATGGCATAGTTTTGCGGCGGCGCGGTGGAGATGCGCAGAGCGATGTCGAAATCCGTTTCGTTCAGATTCACAAAATTATCGTTGAGGTCGATGTAGAGATTCACGTCTGGATATTGAGTACGGTATTTATCCACCAGATTAACTAATCGGGAATATCCAAAGGCAATTGAACAGGTTATGCGTAATTCACCTTGCGGGCTGTGATAATAACCGGAAGTGGTATTTAAGGTTTCATCAAACTCGTTGAGTAATTTAGTCGCACGGTTAAATAAATATTGCCCGGCATCGGTCAGGGTAATACTGCGGGTGGTACGTTTAATTAACGTTGTACCCAGCGTATCTTCCATTGCTGCCAGACTTTTACTTACCGCTGAAGGTGACACGTTAAGCTGGGCAGCGGCTTCAGATAATCCACCGCAATCCACAATCTTGATAAAAAACTCTAAATGCTTCAGGGAAATGGATGTGTTCATTGTTTCCTTTTATTCACAAGTGATTTGCAAAAACGGTACGAATAGGCCGTTACATTCGCGTTTGAAACATGCAACTATTGAATCACAGGAAATAACTTGCTGACAAAATGAAAAAATAACAACTTAAGTGAGTTATGTCACAAATTAAACAGGAGGCAAAAGAAAGAACGCGAAAAATTGTGAATTTAATCTCATTTAATATAATTTAAATTAAAAGGTGCCTGTTATGTGGTCACGACTCGAACCCTACAGATCTTCACTTATTTTATTACTCGCTCTGGTTGTCGGCGGCTTATTAGGTATTTATGCTCCGACGTTTGCAAGTCAACTCCAGCCGATAGGTCAGATTTTCCTGAACCTGTTATTTATGATTATCGTTCCGCTGGTGGGGATCAGCGTAATGTCTTCTATCGCCAGCATGACCGACCTGAAACGTCTGGGACGCATTATGGCGATTATCTTTATCGTCTCTATCGCGATGGCTTTTATTCCGGCCGCCGGAATTGTGGCGCTCGCGCTCTGGTATAACCCGGCGCAGGGGGTGACTATCGATCTTTCGCAATCCGTGCAGGCGGGCAGCGGCAAGATGGATTTTGTCAGTATGATCACCACCAGCGACTTTATCGGACTGTTTTCTAAATCGAATATTCTGGCGCTGATCGTGATGGCGATTATCGCCGGGATCGCCATTGGGCAGTCAGAACAGGCGGGCAAACGCATCGCCTCACTGCTGGAAGACGCCAACACGGTGATCATGAAGATTGTGGCGATCATCATGAAGGTGGCTCCCATCGGCCTCGGCTGTTACTTCGCCGCGACGATGGCCAGTCAGGACTCCGGCCTGTTGCTGACCTTTGCCCGGGCTATCGGCCTGTTCATGGTTGCTACGCTGGTTTACTACATCTTCGGTTCTGTTCTTTACTCCTACATTGGCGGCGGGCTACCTGCGGTGAAGGCCTTCTGGCGTAACGCCATTGAACCTTCGGTGACCGCGCTGGGGACGTGTTCCTCGCTCGGCACGCTGCCGGTGACTCTGCGTGCGGGTAAGGCGATGGGCATTAACCCGGAAATCGTTGATGTCTCCATCCCGCTGCTGGTTAACCTCAATAAGGGCGGCGTGGCGATGATTGCCGCACTGAAGATTGTTTTTATCTATTCCGTTTTAGGCATGGAGTTCACCACCGAAACGTTCTTCCTGACGATGCTGATTGCCGTACTTTCGGCGATTATCGTCGGCGGCGTCCCTGGCGGCGCATTCCTCGGTGAGATCTTTATTGTCACCACGCTGGGGTTGCCGATGGAGGCCATTCCAATGCTGGTGGTGCTGGGCACGATTACGGATGCGCCAGCAACGCTTATCAACGTAATTCATGATTTGAACGCGGCGCAGATTGTGGAGCGCTTCGCCGGAAAGAAACCGGTGAACGCTGATATCAACACCACGGACGCAGTAGTCCCGGCTTTCCGCATGGATTAAGGATGTAACAGGAGACGTTATGAAAGATTCAGTTAAGCTCGACACGCAGTTAATTATCGCCGGACGCGACAAACGTTATACCCAGGGAGCGGTGAACCCGGTGATCCAGCGCGCTTCTTCACTGGTGTTTGATACCGTGAAGGACAAAAAATTTGCGACGGCCAATCGTGCGAACGGCGAGCTGTTCTATGGTCGCCGTGGTACTTATACCCACTTCGCGTTTCAGAAGGCGATGAGTGAGCTGGAAGGCGGCGTTGGCTGTGCGCTCTATCCTTGCGGCGCAGCGGCGGTGACGAATGCGATTCTCGCCTTTGTGCAGGGCGGCGATCATCTCCTGATGACCGGTGCGGCCTATGAACCCACGCAGGACTTTTGCAATAAGATTCTGAGCAAGTTTGATGTATCAACGACGTATTACGATCCGCTGATTGGCGCGGGCATTGTCGATTTGATCCGCCCGGAGACCAAAGTGGTGTTCCTCGAATCACCCAGTTCCATCACTATGGAAGTTCAGGATGTACCGGGCATGGTGAAGGCGATCCGTGCGGTGAACCCGGAGATTGTCATTATGATCGACAATACCTGGGCGGCCGGCGTGCTGTTTAAGGCGCTCGACTACGGTGTGGACATTTCAATTCAGGCGGGTACTAAATACACCATCGGCCATTCCGACGGTATGCTGGGAACAGCGGTGTCTAACGCCCGCTGCTGGGATCGTCTGCGGGAGAACTCTTATCTGATGGGGCAGACGCTGGATGCTGATACTGCTTATAACGGCAGCCGCGGTTTACGCACGCTGTCAGTTCGCCTGAAGCAGCACCAGGAGAGCAGTATTCAGATTGCCCGCTGGCTGTCGGCTCGCCCGGAAGTGGCGCGAGTGAACCACCCGGCGCTGCCGGAGTGCCCTGGACATGAGTACTTCCGGCGTGACTTTTCCGGTAGCTCCGGCCTGTTTTCATTTGTGCTGAAAAAGCGGTTGACCGATGAGCAGATGGCAAATTTCCTCGATAACTTCTCGCTGTTCCATATGGCCTACTCATGGGGCGGATTTGAGTCGTTGATTCTGGCGAACCAACCGGAAGAGCTGAACAGTATCCGTCCTGCTGGCGATGTGGATTTCAGCGGCACGCTGGTCAGGGTGCATATCGGGCTGGAAGATGTGGGCGACCTTATCGCAGACCTGGACGCCGGGTTTGCGCGTATCGCTTAAAAAAGCAGGCCCCGTATAGCGGGGCCTGCTGTCGGCGCAGATAAGCGTAGCGCCATCAGGCATGAGTTTATTTCTCAGTTGCCAGTTTTGTTACCTCATACTGACGCACGCGCTGTAATAGCCCTTTCAATGTGAACACCGCCGCAATTCCTGCCACCACCGCCAGCAGATGAAACGGAATCTTGCCGCCGTTAAACCACAGCCCGCGTCCGACTTCGATAGCGACGGCCATGACTGTCAGGATGACGATATTCAGCGATGCTGAGACGGTGCCTTTAGGCAGAGTGTTGGAAAACAGCGTAAAGCGGAACAACGTCGAGAAAATCATCCCGATCCCGAAAGCGTACAGACTGGTGCCCAGCACTGACCACAGCCAGACATGAGGCCACAACAGATTTCCTGCGATCAGGATGGCCAGACCGACAAGCTGTATCGGCGGTGCGCGCCAGATAAAACGCGGATCGCCAGGATCTTTCACCACCCGAGCGACCATCATATTGGCGATGATTACCGCGCCAAACACCGGCACCTGCGCCCAGGCGAACTGCGCGGTAGTCATGCCGCCCGCGTCGATTAAGATTACTGGCGAGACCGCCACCCAACTCATTAGCGGGATGTAGCTCAGCGAAAGCGTTGCGGCGCCGAAGAGGAAAATCCGGTTGTGAAAGACATGGCGAAAATCACGGAGGACAGCGGGAATGCTAAACGGCGCCGCGCCGCGTTGTACCGTCTCTGGCATCGCCAGCGCCAGGCCGCACAGGGCGATCAGCCCCATCAGCGCAATAATGCCGAACAGGGCTTTCCAGTGAACAAAGTGCATTAGCGCAGCGCCTGAGAGCGGGCCGATAACCGGCGCAACCAGAACTATTGAGGTGATGATCGCCATCAGTTTTATGGCTTTGGTCTGGCCGAAGGCTTCCTGCACGGTGACGTAACCGACCGTGGCGATAAAACAGATGCTGGTGCCCTGAATGAAACGCGCGACCAGAAACTGCGTCATTGACGTTGTAAGGAGCGTGGCGGCGCAGGCAACGGTGAAAATAAGCGCGCCCGTAATCAGCACTGGTCGGCGGCCAATCCGGTCGGAAAGCGGGCCGAGCAACCACTGCAATGCCATCCCTCCGGCCAGATAGAGACTGACGGATGCCGGAGCCAGGCTGACATCGGCATTGAAATCATGCACGACATGGATGATGCCCGGCTGAATCAAATCCGTCGACAGGTAGGCGGCAAAGTCGTACAGAATCAGCGCCATCGGGAAAAATAGCGTTGTCGCGCGCCGGGAGAAGAATTGACGTATCCGTTGCATATAAATCGCACTCCATGTCGGAGAAAACCCTGAACGGGTACAGTGAAATATTTCTGCGTGGCGTATTCAGAAAAAATGTATGCCTTGCAGAAAGGTGAATTTATCGTTGATAGCGCCTCGCAGCAACGCATAATACCGAATGTCGTTGGCATCCTGACAAGGTAAGGTGACGCCGGATAGTGAGATCATGCAACATCGGCGTATTGCCTTGCTGGAGTTGATACAAAAATATATTCGCCAGCGTGACCTGATGGGGCTGGTGGAGCAACTGGCCTCACTTTTGGTGATGGGATACACTACCGACAGCCAGCTTAAAGTGCTGTTTAATTATATGATGCAGTGCGGCGATGCATCTCGTTTTAGCCAGTTTATTCACGAGGTGGCCGAACGTTCCCCCCAACACAAGGAAAGTCTGATGACGATAGCTGAACGATTACATGAAGCGGGTCGCCAGGAGGGTATGCAGCAAGGCTTACAGCAAGGCCAACGGGCTGAGGCGCAGCGTATCGCGCGTACAATGCTGGAAGACGGCATCGATCGCGATACGGTTTTACGTATCACCGGACTTGCTGTTGAAGAGGTTATCGCGCTGAACCACTAAACACATATCCACCAGCGCATCACTGGCCCGGTAAACGCCGTTCTGCCGGGCGGGCTTATTCCATCGCCACTTTCACCGCCTCTCCAAGTTTTTGCATCACTTCACGATGTTTCTCGTTCGGCGGTAACGCACAGTTGATGCGCACGCAGTTGCGATACTTCCCGGAGGCGGAAAACAGTGACCCCGGCGCGACCTGGATTTTCAGGCGGCATAGCTGTCTGGCGACGCAGACCATATCGATATGCTCCGGCAGCTCGACCCATAGCATAAAGCCGCCTTTTGGTCGGGTGACGCAGATCCCGCAGGGAAAATATTCGCGTACCCAGCAGGTATAGATCTCCATGTTGCGCTGGTAGATTTGGCGCATTCGCCGGACATGACGGTGATAGTGGCCCTCGCGGACGAAGGTGGCCGCCGCCAGCTGCGTGGCGGGAACGTTGGTGCCGATGACGGCGTATTTCATATGCAGCAGGCGATCGTGGTAACGACCCGGAGCGACCCAGCCTACGCGCAGGCCCGGCGCGACGGATTTGGTAAACGAACTGCACAATAGCACCCGACCATCGATATCCCAGGAGTGGATGGTGCGGGGGCGCGGGTAATCCGTCGCCAGCTCGCCATACACGTCATCTTCAAAAATCACAATATCGTGGCGCTGCGCGAGGCTGAGCACTGCCCGTTTGCGTGCGTCCGGCATAATAAACCCGAGGGGATTATTGCAGTTTGGTACGAGGATAACCCCTTTAATCGGCCACTGATCCAGCGCCAGTTCCAGTGCTTCAATACTGATACCGGTATCCGGGTCGGTCGGGATTTCAATGACTTTTATTCCTAAGCCGCGCAGGAGCTGCATGGTGCCGTAATAGGCGGGGGATTCGACGGCGACAATATCACCCGCCTGGCAGACGGTCAGCAGCGCCAGCGACAAACCGCTCTGGCTACCGTTGGTGATAACGATATCATCAGCGCTGACGACCGAACCGCTGTCAAGCATCAGGCGGGCGATCTGTTCCCGCAGTTCGCGGTATCCGGCCAGTTCATCGTAGCCCAGCACCGCCCCCAGGTTATGTTGCGCCACGCGGCTTAGCTCGCGCCAGAGCGGTTTCAGGCTGGGTTGGTGGATATCGGGGACGCCGCTGCTGAAAGGAATAATTGATTTGTCGTTGTGCCCTTCCAGCATGTCCAGCACCTGATCCCACTGGGTGATCTCTACCGGTCGCTGTACCGGGCGTGACATCAGCGGCACCGGCGGTTGCGCCTTGCGCGGGGCGACAAAGTAGCCGGAACGCGGCTGTGGAGTGATAAGCTGCAACGTCTCCAGCGTCTGATATGCCTGCTGTACGGTACTGATGCTCACCCCATGCTCCTGACTCAGGCTACGCACCGAGGGCAATTTTTCCCCGTGGCGATACAGCCCTTGCTCAATACGCTCGGCCAGCAGATTAGCCAGATGTTGGTAACGCGTCATGCTGTATCCCTCACTCTTGCCATACAGATGGAAAAACCAGTACAGAACGGTGGTCGAAATCGCGTTCAGATACCGTTTTAGCCAATCTGTATGGCAAAGAAAAGTATTTTTTGAATCTGTATTGTGGTGGTGAAGATCCGGGAAGATAAAGCCTCTGACCAGGTGGGGAGGTGGAGTATGGAATTTCACGAGAATCGCGCAAAACAGCCGTTTATTGGTTTTGTTCAGGTCTGGCGGGCAATAAAAAGATGGCGACTGCGGGCGCAGACGCAGCGCGTATTGCAACGCATGAACGATGAACAGTTAAAGGATGTGGGGCTGCGACGGGATCAGATTGAGTGATCCACCGTAACATCACAGAGGCTGGGCTGTATTCAGTCCGGCCTTTTTTACATTCACGTAATTTATCAATTGATGCTTCCTTATCAGCTGTTTCTTGATACTTATCCTGATAAGTATTATTTTCCCATCTGCTAAGAGGGGAAAGAGAGATGACTGAAGATGAGCTGTTTGCCCGCCGTCCGATGGGGATGCGCATGGCAATGGTGGTACGCCAGTGGCGTGCAATTATTGATGCTGCCATCACCGATACCGGCCTGACGCAGTCAAGCTGGACGGTGCTGATGCAACTGCATCAGTTGGGTGATAACGTCTCGGTCAGCGAACTGGCGGAGGTGCAGGGCATTGAGCTGCCACCGCTGATGCGTACCCTCACGCAACTGGAAAAACAGGGCTATCTGGTGCGTTCAACATCGCCATATGACAAACGCATCCGCCTGCTGACGCTGACAGCGCAAGGCCGTTCAAGGCTGGAAGAACTGAACCGGGTGATTGAGACCTATCAGCAACGCGTCACCCGCACTATCCCGGAAGCGGAACTTGCCGCCTTCAGCGCCACATTAAATCAAATCGCCTGCAATCTGCGGTTAATCCGCGAAGAAGATAATTAACTCTAAAAAACTATGATGACCCCAGAACAAAAATTTGCCCGTTGGGTAAGGGTGAGTATTGCCGCTTTCCTTGCAATATTCGCCTGGTTTATTGTTGCCGATATCTGGATCCCGCTGACGCCGGATTCCACCGTGATGCGTGTGGTGACGCCGGTCTCCTCGCGCGTCTCCGGCTATGTCTCACACGTCTACGTACGCAACAATAGCCAGGTGAAAAAGGGCGACCTGTTGTATGAACTGGACCCAACGCCGTTTATCAATAAAGTTGAAGCCGCACAGATTGCCTTTGAGCAGGCGAAGCTGAGCAACCAACAGTTGGATGCGCAGATCGCCTCTGCGCGCGCCAACCTGCGCACCGCGCAATACACCGCCCGCAACGATAAGCTCACGCTTGACCGCTATCAGCGGCTGAGTGCGATGCAGAATGTTTCGCAGTCGGATCTGGATAAAGTGCGCACCACCTGGCAGACCAGCGAGCAGTCGGTGGCGGCGCTGAATGCCAGTATCCAGAACCTGCTGATCCAGCGTGGTGAACGTGACGACAGTCGCAATGTGACGCTGCAAAAATACCGCAATGCGCTGGAGGAGGCGCAACTGAACCTGGGCTGGACGAAGGTGCGGGCGGAAACCGACGGGACGGTGAGCAATCTCCAGCTCAACCCTGGGCTTTACGCCACCGCTGCCACGCCTTTGATGGCACTGGTCAGTAACCAGACCGATATTGTGGCCGATTTTCGTGAGAAAAGTCTGCGTCACACCCGCGTAAATACCGATGCCGCAGTGGTGTTTGACGCCATGCCGGGCAAAGTGTTTCCTGCGCATGTGACCAGCAGCGATGCCGGGATTCTGGCCGGGCAGGAAGCGGTTAACGGACAGCTGTCGCAGCCGGAACAGTCGACGCGCTGGGTGCGCGATGCCCAGCGTATGCGCATTCACGTTGCGTTGGATACCCCGCTGGAGAACCCCCTGCCGACCGGCGCTCGCGCTACGGTGCAGTTGTATAACAGCGAGGGGATGTTTGCCCGCACCTTTGCAGGGGCGCAGATCCACCTGGTAAGCTGGCTTCACTATGTCTATTAACACCCTGGCCCACGTCTTTACGCCGCACGGGAATATTGTCTACACCGCCAATGATTTTCGCCAGACTGTGCGTATTTCCGTTGCCGGGACGATAGCGTTGAGTATCTCGACCTTTTACAACGTGCAGTACGGCGTGTTTTTTGTGGTTTATCCGCTGATGCTGTTGTCGCTGGTGCCGGTGTTTAACCGCCATGTGGCTCGTCAGTTTGTATTCAGCGCAGCGGTGAACTGCGTTGAAATGGTGTTGATTGTCGGCTATCTCTCACAGTGGCCGGTAATTATGACGCTGGTGGTGTTTGGCCTGTACGTGATGCGCTTTCGTTTTATGAGCAAGGGGCCGCTGTTTTTGCTGGGGTCGATGGGCGTGGTGTGCCAGAGCACGATGCTCAACTTTATGAGTTACCCTGGCACCAACTGGCACACGCTGATGTTCTCCAATATGGAGGCCTGCGTGATGGCGGTAGCCCTGAGCGCGCTGCTGCACTATCTGATCCCGGATGTCGAACCGCGTCAGCCGCCGCCGCGTATTGAGAAAGATGATGCCCGTATTCGCCATGAGTCGCTGCTTTCCGGCACCGTGGCGACGATGATCTTTGTGATTTTCCAGATCTGCGATTTGAGCGATTCGCTGTCGGCGCTGATGGCGGGAATTTTGATTTTGTTTCCGATGCATTATCGTGGTGCGGTGATCAGCTCTATCTGGCGTGTCGTCGGCGTGGTGCTGGCCTGCCTGTATATTCTGCTGGTGCAACTGCTCATTTATGACTTCAGCAACCATATGCTACTGATGATGCCGCTGATCGGCCTCGGGCTAGGCTTCAGCGCTCGTCTGCATGTGATGGAAAAGGTTGGCGCGGGCGTCGGTTTTGCCAGTATCACCACCATCGGCATTATGTTCGGCCAGAACCTGCACCCGGACAGCGATCTGGTGTTCAGCGATCTGTACCGCATCACCTCAGTCACCGTCGCGCTGGTAGCGACGCTGACGATGGTGTTTCTGGTCCACCGCATCCTCAACTGCTTTGCAGCGACACGGTTTGTGATTACTGAGTGAGTGGGGGGAGGGGGAGTGAGTGCCGGATGGCGGCTGCGCCTTATCCGGCCTACGTAGTTGATTTGTAGGCCCGGTAAGCGCAGCGCCACCGGGCAATCCAGAATGAGGGTTACTTCTTCAGCCCCGCAAACGCGGCTCTGATCTCATCTTCCGGCAGTTGAATGCCGATAAACACCAGCGTGCTGTGCGGCTGTTCGTCGCCCCACGGGCGGTCCCAGTCGGCGCTGTATAGACGCTGGACGCCCTGGAACAGCAGGCGGTTCGGTTCGCCTTCAATCCATAGCATTCCTTTGTAGCGCAACAGTTTCTCGGCGGACTCCAGCAGCAGGTTTTCCATGACGCGGGAAACGTCGCTGATGTCTACCGGATAATCCAGCTCCACCACAATTGATGAGATATCGTTTTGTTTGTCGGCGATAAAGTGGAAGCGCGGTGTGGCGCTGACCACGTTCTCCTCCAGCATAAAGCCGTTGGTGTCGAACAACAGGGAGAGGTCGATATCGCCGTGCGTGACGGTGTAAACCGGGGCGCGGGCGTTGATGCGCGCTAAGCGTTCACGCAGTTTTTCGCTAACTCCCGCCACGTCGGTTTTGGTCAACAGGATGCGGTCGGCATAACCGACCTGCGACTGGGCGATGGTGAACTGGTTCATCTGCTCGTTGGCGTGTACCGCATCGACCAGCGAAATCACGCCGTCCAGCAGGTAGCGCTGGCAAATCACGTCATGGGAGAAAAAGGTCTGAATAATCGGGCCGGGGTCGGCCATGCCGGTACACTCAATCACCAGACGGTCGAAATGGATGTTGCCCTGGTCGAGATTGTCGAGCAGGTCTAACAGCGCGTCTTCCAGTTCACTGGAGCGGGTGCAGCAAATGCAGCCGTTAGTCAGGGTTTTGATCTGGGTGGCGCGATCGCCAATCAGCTGATCGTCAACGGAAACTTCGCCGAATTCGTTTTCGATAACGGCAATCTTGTAGCCGTGCTTTTCGTTAAGAATGTGGCGCAGCAGGGTGGTTTTACCCGCGCCGAGAAAACCGGTGAGTAGGGTAACTGCAATCGGGGTCATCAGTGCCTCCATTAACAGCAGCGCATGCCGCCTTTTCCGTCGCCGCCGTAACGTGCCTGCTGGCGCTCGCGGAAGAATTCTTCATAGCTCATGTACGGCTTGTCTGGATGGTTGGTTTGCATATGCTCGACATAGTTGTCGTAGTCTGGAATGCCAATCAACATCTTCGCCGCCTGGCCGAGATATTTTTTTGCCTGACCTAAGTTACCAAACATTTTCTCATCCAGATATGAATAAAGCCCAGCGAACCGGGCGTTGGTTTTGCCGGATGGCGGCTTGCGCCTTATCCGGCCTACGTTAACTGCATTTTGTAGGCCGGGTAAGCGTAGCGCCACCCGGCATCCGATTAATGGTGTGAAGAGGTCTTCACGCCGCCTTCCGGCACCGGTACATACGGCGTCTCTTTATCGGTACGACCGTTGATGGTGCGGGCTTTCTGCCAGGTACGGAACCCATAGAAGATGATGCTGTACACTACCACCAGGAACAGAATACTCAGGCCTGCGTTGGTGTAGTTGTTCACGACGATGTGGTTCATATTGGCAATTTGCTGCGCGGTCAGTTCGCTGCCGTTGGCAATCTTCTCTTTGTACTGGTTAGCCATGTAGAAGAAGCCTTCCATCTGCGGGTTGGTGCTGAACAGTTTCAGACCCAGCGCCCAGGTGGTGCAGATCAGCAGCCATACTGCCGGGATAACGGTAACCCAGATGTATTTGGTGCGCTGCATTTTAACCAGTACCACGGTGCCCAGAACCAGCGCCACGGCGGCCAGCATCTGGTTGGAGATACCGAACAGCGGCCACAGGCTCTTAACGCCGCCCAGCGGATCAACCACGCCCTGATACAGCAGGTAGCCCCACAGACCGACGCAACCCGCAGTACCGATGACGCCAGCAACCAGAGAGTCGGTTTTCTTCAGGAACGGGACGAAGTTACCCAGCAGATCCTGCAACATAAAGCGGCCGGAGCGGGTGCCCGCATCCAGCGCGGTCAGGATGAACAGCGCTTCGAACAGAATACCGAAGTGATACCAGAAGCCCATGTCAGCCATCGGCAACACTTTGTGGAATACGTGAGCGATACCGACCGCCAGCGTCGGTGCGCCACCTGCGCGGTTCAGTACCGACGGTTCGCCGATGTCTTTTGCGGTTTGCAGGATCTGCTCAGGCGAAATCACAAAGCCCCAGGAGCTGACGGTTGCCGCCGCGTGTGCGGTGACGTCTTTCAGCTGCGCCATAATCAGCGGCGCGTTCTCGCCACCCATTTCGTGCAGGTTCGGCATGGTGATACCGAGGCCCGCTGGCGGGGTGTTCATCGCGAAGTAGAGACCCGGTTCGATGATAGACGCCGCAACCAGCGCCATGATCGCCACGAAAGACTCCATCAGCATTGCGCCATAGCCGATGAAACGCGCGTCGGTTTCACAAGCCAGCAGTTTCGGCGTCGTACCGGAAGAGATCAGCGCGTGGAAGCCAGATACCGCGCCACAGGCGATGGTGAT
Organism: Citrobacter sp. CK191; assembly: GCF_030333435.1. NCBI lineage: Bacteria > Pseudomonadati > Pseudomonadota > Gammaproteobacteria > Enterobacterales > Enterobacteriaceae > Citrobacter > Citrobacter sp. CK191. The sequence goes on from NZ_JAOWFX010000034.1 coordinate 401,392, forward strand.
GAACAGGAACGGGAACAGCGCGCCTTTCCACAGCGGGCCGGTACCGTCGATGTACTGGGTCATTGCCGGCATTTTCAGCTCTGGGTTGAGGATCAGAATCCCCAGCGCCAGACCGACGATAACGCCGATTTTCAGGAAGGTTGCCAGATAGTCGCGCGGGGCGAGGATCAGCCATACCGGCAGCAGTGCGGAAATAAACGCGTAACCGATCAGCGCGAAGGTAATGGTGGTGTCTTTAAAGGTCAGCGCCGGGCCCCAATACGGGTCGTGCGCAATCACGCCGCCGAAGTAAATAGAGGCAACCAGCAGCACGATGCCAATAACGGAGACTTCACCCACACGTCCCGGACGCAGGAAGCGCATGTAGATCCCCATAAACAGCGCGATAGGTACGGTTGAGCAAACGGTGAAGACGCCCCACGGGCTTTCGGCCAGCGCTTTTACCACGATCAGCGCCAGTACCGCGAGGATGATGATCATGATTAAGAAGCAGCCAAACAGGGCGATGGTGCCCGGCACCGGGCCCATCTCTTCTTTGATCATCTCACCGAGAGACGCGCCGTTACGGCGGGAAGAGATAAACAGCACCATGAAGTCCTGTACCGCACCGGCCAGCACTACGCCCGCCAGCAGCCACAGCGTACCCGGCAGGTAGCCCATTTGCGCGGCCAGAACCGGGCCGACCAGCGGGCCAGCGCCAGCGATAGCGGCAAAGTGGTGACCAAACAGTACGTAACGGTTTGTCGGGACGTAGTTCAGGCCGTCGTTATTAATGACCGCAGGCGTAGCACGCGTTGGGTCGAGTTTCATCACCTTCTGGGCGATGTACAGGCTGTAGTAGCGATAAGCCACCAGATAAACAGAGACGGAAGCGACCACGATCCACAGGGCGCTGACGTGCTCACCTCTGCGTAAGGCGACGACCGAGAGGCAGAATGCACCGATGATTCCAAGAATCACCCAGGGTATGTGCTTGAATATCTTTTTCGTATCCATAGTAAAACCTGGTTTTTAAGATTAATAATTGGCCGAAGCCGTTGGGTTTGAGTCTGTGTTTGAGGAGGTAAATTGACTGCTATGCTGAGGTGATCCTGCCAGAGATACGCGCGCGTAAAGTAAGGTAAATAAGTGAGTGGTTATATGTGGGCTTAAGCGGTCAGGAGTGTCAGTGAGTGGTTTTTCCGACGGAGGGATGCGGCCATTTATGTGATTGAGATCACTAATTAAAATCCAGCATTTCTTTTTCGTCGATCGTGAACGGCGAATCATTCGTGCTGATATCGTCCCAACCAGTACGAATTCGGTAAAGTTTTCCCTTTCCAGGCCGAAAATTCTGGTATCTGTCTAGCGGAAAGAGAAAACATGTTAAAACGAATCAAGATTGTGACCAGCTTGCTGCTGGTCCTGGCAATATTTGGCCTTTTACAACTCACCTCAGGCGGTTTGTTCTTTAACTCATTGAAGAATGACAAAGAGAACTTCACCGTTCTGCAAACCATTCGTCAGCAACAGTCCACGCTGAACGCCAGCTGGGTTGCGCTGCTGCAAACGCGAAACACCCTGAACCGGGCGGGTATCCGTTACATGATGGATCAGAACAATATTGGCAGCGGCGCGACCGTTACCGATCTGATGCAAATTGCGACGACCTCTCTGAAACTGGCGGAAAAACACTGGGCTGAGTACGAGGCGTTGCCTCGCGATCCGCGCCAGAGTGAAACGGCGGCAGTGGAGATCAAGCGTAACTACGATATCTACCACAATGCGCTGGCGGAGCTGATCCAGCTGTTGGGCGCAGGTAAGATCAACGACTTCTTCGATCAGCCCACTCAGGGTTATCAGGACGGTTTTGAGAAGCAGTATGTTAACTACATGCAGCAGAACGATCGTCTGTATGACATTGCGGTAGAAGATAATAACCGTTCATACAGCCAGGCAATGTGGGTACTGGCGAGCGTGTTAATTGTTGTACTGCTGGTGATCGTCGCCGTCTGGTTCGGTATTAAGCTCTCTCTGATCGCGCCGATGAACCGTCTGATCGAAAGTATTCGTCATATTGCGAACGGCGATCTGGTGAAACGCATTGATGTGGAAGGCTCTAACGAAATGGGACAACTGGCGCAGAGCCTGCGTCATATGCAGGGCGAGCTGGTTCGTACCGTCGGTGATGTGCGTAACGGCGCGAATGCGATTTACAGCGGTGCCAGCGAAATCGCGATGGGCAACAACGATCTCTCTTCCCGTACTGAACAGCAGGCCGCCTCTCTGGAAGAGACCGCCGCCAGCATGGAAGAGCTGACCGCCACGGTGAAACAGAACGCCGAGAACGCGCGCCAGGCCAGCCATCTGGCATTGAGCGCGTCTGAAACCGCGCAGAAAGGCGGTAAAGTGGTGGATAACGTCGTGCAAACGATGCGTGATATTGCTTCCAGTTCGCAGAAAATTGCCGACATCATCAGTGTGATCGACGGTATTGCTTTCCAGACCAATATCCTGGCGCTGAACGCGGCGGTAGAAGCGGCGCGTGCGGGTGAACAGGGTCGTGGTTTTGCCGTGGTAGCGGGTGAAGTTCGCAACCTGGCGCAACGCAGTGCGCAGGCGGCGCGTGAGATCAAGAGCCTGATAGAAGACTCCGTCAGCCGTGTGGATGTGGGCTCAACGCTGGTCGAAAGCGCCGGTGAAACGATGGATGAAATCGTGAACGCGGTGACGCGTGTGACCGATATCATGGGGGAAATCGCCTCGGCATCTGATGAGCAAAGCCGTGGTATCGACCAGGTTGGCCTGGCGGTAGCGGAGATGGATCGCGTTACCCAGCAGAACGCCTCGCTGGTGGAAGAGTCTGCCGCCGCCGCTGCCGCGCTGGAAGAGCAGGCCAGCCGCTTGACGCAGGCCGTTGCCGTATTCCGCATTCAGCAGGAACAGCAGCGTGCGCGTGATGCCGCAGCGGTGAAACCGGCTTCTGCGTCTGTACTGCCGCGTAAAGCAGCCGTCGCGGATAGCGGCGATAACTGGGAAACCTTCTAAGCCGTCATGCCGGATGGCGCTGGCGCTTATCCGGCCTACGGGCAGAGAGCTGCTGTGATGCCGGATGGCGCTAACGCTTATCCGGCCTACGGGCAGGGAGTTGCTGTGATGCCGGATGGCGCTAACGCTTATCCGGCCTACGGGCAGGGCGCTGCTGTGATGCCGGATGAATCCGGCCTACGGTATGGATGCGGTGCTATGTAGGCCCGATAAGGCGACAGCCGCCATCGGGCGCTTCAGACCAGCCTCAGGCGCATGGCGCAGCGTGATTCATACGCCAGACCGTGCGCCGCTTCTTCCTCTCGCTTTTGACGTAACCCTGGCGACAGGTTCTCATCATCCAGCACCACAAATCCCATTCGCGCATAGAGCGGCGCATTCCACGCCACGTCCCGAAAGGTGGTAAGCGTCAGCGCATCAAAACCGCTGCTGCGCGCCTGCTCCGCGACGTACGCAATCAGTTGACGGCCAATGCCTTTTCCCTGCCATTCACACAGCAGAGACACCTCGGCGATAAACAGCGATGAATCCAGCGCTTCGGCCAGTAAAAAACCGACAGGACGCTCATCGGCCAGCGCCAGCCAGCTCAATCCTTTTGCGGTGTGTTCCCGGTGTTGTTCAACTGAAATAACAGGGCCGTCGGCTATCCATGCCAGCGCAGGCACGTCCCGAAAGCGTTGACCCGCAGAGCGTTCAATGGCGGGCATGACGGTGATATCAGCCAGCGTGGTAGGGCGAAAAGTCATCTTCATGCGCGGGAGTATAGCGTGGATTGCTCAGACCCGATAAACGTTGTGTTATCGGGCCTGTACTAAGGATTAGCCTTCGGCATTCACCACTTTAATCTCAACCATCCCGATACCGAGCTTACGCGGGGAGTGGCCGAGAATATTGCCTTCATTGGTCGATACCGGGTCGGGCGGCACAATCACCAGCGTACTGGCATTTGACGGGTTATCAAAATGCAGCGTTGTTGTGGTGACTTCGTTCTCTAACACCAGCGTCTGCTCTTCCTTGCCTACGCGAACAGGAATAGGGCGATTAGCATTCGCGCCAAAGGCTTTGGCGGTGATCACCAGATCGAATTTCTTCGGTAACGGCGTGTTGTATTCAATCTTCACTTCATCACCCAGTTGCGCATTAGACCAGCGCCCCCACGATTCCGGTCGTGAAATCCCGCTGAACTGCTTCACCTCTTCCGGCGCGCCAGCCACGTTAAAGATAAAACTGTCGGCTTTATAACGAATGTCGTTATCGACGATCTTCAACGTATCAACGTTGCCTTTGTAACGTTCCATATCGATAACCGTATCTTTAAACGCCGTTTTGCCTTTCCACTGTGCTTTATCGACGTGCTGGACGCTTTGTTGCCCGCCCAGTTGCCCTTGTGAAACGCACCAGTCGGTGGAGAGCGCCAGCTCCGGCGCCCACAGTTGCGCCATTTTGTAGCAGCGATCGACCCAGACGAAGTTATCGCGTGGGGCAAAATTAGCCAGCTGGAAACGCAGCGGGGCGGAGTATTCACTTTCCGGCAGCGGTTCGACGCGCTTATCCGACACTCGCAACAGCAGCGGCAGGCGGAAGTGGCTCCCTGAGAAAGCGATCATGTCTTTATCCCGATCGACGGTAAAATCCTTCATCTCTTTCGGGAAGTTCCACAGGCGAATAATGTCCGGCTTCATCGCCAGGATCTTCTCTTTGCTGTTCAGGAAGACTTCCGACAGCGACTGGCCGGAGAGGCTGCTGCGCCCCAGGCCGATAAAGTTATCCCCGCCCAGAATATCCAGCACGGTCGCGCCGTTATCCATCGTGTTGCGTTTCACCGCCAGCGTATCCTGCTGAGGCTGGTCGCCGCGCAGCACGAAAAACAGGTTGTTGCGATCCTGTTTGTTCAGGTACTTCCACGCGGTGTTGTTCATCGCCAGATGGTCGGAGGAAACCACGATGACGGTATTTTTAAACCACGGCGACGCTTTGATTTTATTGATAAATTCGGCAATGTTCTCCTGGCTGCAACTGACGGCGCTAAAGGACTGGTTCGGCTTACCGTCGAAGTCGTAACGCTTGCGGTTACAGGTGCGTGAGATAAACCCGTCCGGGTGGTGAGTATCCACCGTCAGCGTAAACAGCGAGAAACGCTGGCCGGAGCGAGAGAGTTCTTCAAACTTTTTCCATGCCTCGTCGAGCACCGTATCGTCGTAAAAGCCCCAGTCGTTACGATAGCTCGGGTCTGCCACCACGGTTTTTAACTCTTCCGCACCATACAGGTGGTCGAAGCCGTGGGATTTGAGGAACACGTCTTTTCCGGCGAAACGCAGATTTGCGCCCTGCACAAAATAGTTCTGATAGCCGGAGTTTTTCAGGATATCGCCCAGACAGATATTCTGCGGGAAGAAGCTGGATACGGAAGCCGACGCGTTGCCTTCAAACGGCGCAAACAGCGGGATGCCGCACTGCGAGGCGACCATTCCGGCGATGGTGTAATCTGTGCCCGGCAATTGCATGGTGTGGCTGAAATCCAGCCCTTCGTTTTTCAGCGCGCCGAGTTCCGGCGTGAGATCTGGGAAGGCATCGTTATCAAAATAGGTGCGCTCCAGGCTTTCACCGTAGATATAGACCAGGTTGAGCTGCGGATTCGGGATCGTTTTCGACGGTTCTTTGTAATAAGCCGGGAAGTCCGGGTCGCCATCGCGCGACTGGGATTTGACCAGTTCGGAGATCTGGCGAAATGCCGGGCTGGCATCCACCGATCCCAGCGCCAGTAAGAGCGCCAGCAGGCTGTAGCCAAAATGGTGAGGATGGTGGCGACGCCTGCGCAGAACCCAGCCTAACGCGCCAAATACGGTGGCCAGCGCAAGTACGATGCCGGCGCCGGGCAGAATATATTTGCTGACGCCGGCACCCGTCAGGCTGTTGGTCAGCGTGTAGAGAACCGCATCGTTAATGCCGTCACCGGTAAAGTAATCACTGGCATAGAGCGTAATATTTAAGACAACAAAAAGCCCAAGTACCGCTAAAATGGCGGCAAACCACCAGGTGTTGCGACCCGCTTTCCACGCATAAATCAGCACGGACGCGAGAAACAGGGCGATGGAAAGTAACTCAGACAACTGATGATCCTCAATAAACCCGCATTCGGCAGGCGGCGTAATCTCTTTTCAGGACATACAATGTAATGGCGATGTCATATTGCTGCAATTATGGTGACATTAAAATGTGCAGTGATTAAGAATTGGTTTAGAACCTGGCTTTTTTGATCGTCGTCACTTCCCGTGATACGGGGAAGGCGAGACAGAGAGAAGTCAGGCCGCGCTCAACGCTAAACGGTTGAAACGCGGCATGTTGGCGTATCAGGAAATGAAGTTCATCCCCTGTTTTAACACCAGGTCGCAGGCTTTGGTTTTCACTTTTTCCGCCAGCGGCGTGCTGCCAATGTTATCCAGGCTAAGCTGTTCGCCGTTTTGGGTATTCAGCAGACCCTGAATGCCATCCAGATAATTGGTGTCCTGCTTCTGTTCGGCGGCGCCAAGTCCCAGTTTATCCAGCACCTGGTTTTTAACGTTTTCCGCATCGGTGACGGAAGTCAGTTTCTGTTTCGCGCAATACTGCAAAATACCTGCCGCGTTGTTCATGTTATCAGCGCTTAATGCCTGATTGCCGCCATTCAGCAGGCTGGTCAGAGAAGACAGCGACATGCCGCCCTGCTGTGAAGAACTGCTTTGTTTGCTCAGTTCGCTGGCGGCGCTGGAGAGAGAATCCTGCCAGGACGCGGCGAAGGCGCTGGTGGCGATAAACGCGCTGGCGGCAACCGCGCAGCACAGAAGACGTTTTGTGGTTTTCATCGTTATGACTCGTGTGTGTGTACCTTTCGTCGCAGTATAGCGCTTGCCTGGGTCGGAATGGTCTTAATACTCTTTGCCGGTGACGCGGCTACGGTAGCTTTCCCAGTTGAAGATCACCCATAGGCTGTTGCCCAGACGCATACGATCCATTACGCGTTCGCCAAGGAGTTTGGTCATCTCATCCATATTGCTGTTGGTTAACATCCCGGTAGGGCGTTTGGATGATGAGCGGCGATCGACGATCTGGTTGATGATCACTTTTTCATAGCGGGATTCGGTCTGCATACCGATCTCGTCGATCACCAGCAGATCCACATTGCTGAGATCGTTGAGCAACTGCTCTTCGCTGGTTTCGCGATTGCTAAAGGTGCCTTTCATCGCGGACATAATATCGGCGACGGTAATGATCAAAACCGATTTTCCGCGCAGCAGCAGTTCATTGCAGATTGCCGCCGCGAGATGGTTTTTCCCGGTGCCGGGTTTGCCCGAAAAGATAAAGCTGGCGATGTTGCCGTCGAATTCTTCGACGTACTGCCGCGCTTTGCTCAGCGCGTTCATCTGCCCGTCGTTCTCAACACGATAGTTATCAAACGAGCAGTTTTGATGCAGCGGACGGATGCCGGAACGGTTGAACGTGCGCTGCATTTTCATCGCCCGGTTTTCACGCGTCAGCGCTGCCGCACGCATTTCGCCTTGCTCTTTCTGCCATGCCAGCAGTTCTTCGCCCGTTTTGAATGCAGGCTCAACATTTGCTGGCATCATTTTTTGCAGACGTTTCATCAGGTCGCCAACGTTTTTCATCGTTACCCTCGAAAACCAGGTGGAATATGGTCGTCAGGTTCGCTGACGTTGTTCACATCACGTTTCGGCATACCGCCGTTACTGGCCCGGCTGATTTGCACGCTGCGCGCCAGCTTTTGCTGCCACTGGATGTGGTGAAAAATCTTACCTTCCGCTTGCCAGTAAGCCACAAACGAGGTCAGCTCTTCGGCGGTGACGGGTTCCCTTAGCGCGACGCCCCACAGCGCGGCCTGCCGCTGGAAGTCAGCATCCGGCTGCCAGTCTGCGTACATGGCGAATTTCCCCAGCGGAACGGCCACAGGCGCGGCCTGGGAGTCTTCGTAGAGTTGAGCATCCAGTGTGACATCGCTTCCCGGGCGCGATAACTTTTCCTCCAGTGCCAGCAGTTCCGCCAGACGTGCCGGCGTCACGGCATAAAACGCGGGCGCGTTATTGGCGAAGACCGCCACCGCGCCGCTTGCCGATTTTGCCAGCACCGCGTTGTGATCGTGTAATAAGGCGTCAATACCGATGACGTCCGGGGTCAAAATTCTGGAAGACATAATGTTTCTCAACAGGGAACCACAACCGAGAAGGAATACTGTTTTTATAGTAACACACAGACGGGAGATATCGGCAGGGTGAGGGAAAGCAGCCTCACCCTGCCTGAGCGCAGGGAGAAAAGCATCATACCCGTGGGCGTTTGCGATACAGCCACAGACCGGGAACGGAAAGCCCGATGGAAAGCGCGCCGACAATAGAGGAGGCTTTCAGGAAATTGGTCAGCAATGTGATCATCAACGGTTCGCTGTAGCCAAAGTGGCTGATTTTAACGGCGGATATCATTGCCGTATAGGCGGATATCCCCGGAAACATCGGGATGACTGCCGCGACGGTAAAGACTTTGGGGTGCGCCAGATACCAGCGCGACCACTGAATGCCGATGCTCCCTACCAGCAGCGAGGCCATAAATGTCGACCATTCGATATTAAACCCGGCGGTCATCATCACCATGCGTGAGCCGTGGCCCAGCGCGCCGAGCAACGCACACCAGGGGAGCGCCCGGTGCGGCACGTTGAACACCATCGCAAAGCCCACTGCCGGGATTGCGGAGAGAATCATGTCCTGCATCAGCGCCAGAAGAAAATCGATTACACCCATCCGCGTAGCCCCCACAGCGTCATCGACATCACCACGCCGACGCACGTCGCCAGCGTTAACAGACTGGCAATCGCCCAGCGCGCCAGACCGGTATTAATGTGGCCCTTAAACATATCCGCGACGGAATTAATCAGCGGAAACCCCGGCACCAGCAGTAAGACGCTGGCGGCCATGGCGATGGTCGGGGTATGGCTGAAAGTGGGCAAGCGAAGCAAAAGGCCGGAAATGGTAGTGGCGACAAAAGCGGTGACGCAAAAGTTGATTTGTGGGTGTAAATGCCGGTGCGCCAGCATCTGGCGAATATACATCGCCACCATGCTGGCGAAAAAGGTGATCACCGCGCCATCCCATCCGCCGTTATTCAGTTTGCAGAAGCAGGCGCAGGAAAGCCCGACCATCAGCGATACCAGCCACCGCGGGTAGCGCAACGGTCTGAGCTGGCTAAAGCGCTTCTCTACGCCTTTTATATCCAGCAAATTATGTTCGGCCAGGATGACAATATGCTGCACCTCCGTGACAACGTGCATATTAATGCCGCGATCCTGGTTCTTACGTGTCGATGTCAGACACTGCCCATCTTTAATGGTGGTGAGAACGATAGCGTTGGAGGAGATGGCGCTTTCCACGCTGTCCATCCCTAACGCCAGCCCCAGGCGGGTGGAGAGTTCATCAACCAGCGCGCTCTCCGCGCCGTGTTGCAGTAAAAAAAGCCCGCATTGAATACATAACCGTGTAACCGTTCGCTGTAACGACTGCTCTGTTTGCATGACTCGCCCTGACTGAAAAGACGCGTTGCGTACCATCTGAATGACGAAAGTCTTCTTTGTATCATGAAGCCCGACCCTTTTGGCTCTGGCTAAGATCAATTTTGTGATGAAAAAAGAGGCAGGATGCCAGACAATCAGTCGCTGAATGTCATAATTGCAGTATATTGAATGCCTTACGTCGGACGTGAATGACAGGGAATGAAGTATCGTCTGTAACCTCTGAAATTAATGAGACGATATTCTTTTCTTGTGCTTCCTGAAAGCATAACTATCTGATGCGAAACATAGCGTGAGTTTATTAAATTCCCCTTGCATATGTTAGAAATGCTAATGATCTAATTTAGTTAATTTAATTGTACCGCAATTATTTTTAGCGGTAATTATGCAATAATAGTTTGGTGATTTTATACTATGCGGATCATTGTATAGAGTCGTTATTGCTATAACATTTCAAATAAAAGCCAAGGATAAACAATTCACTTCGTCTATTACCACGTCTGTTTTTCTCATTAATTATATTATTTATTAATGAGTGAACAGGAGGGGAGACCTGTGGATATGGAGGAGATATGTTGCCAGGATGCCGCAAAAACATAATTATTATCAGTAAAATACCTGTTATACAGACGGGGTTAAAAGAGGTGGTGCTGGGCCATTTCCCTGCTTATGAACTGATGTACTGCCGTTCCGTAGAAGAACTGACATTAATGCAGTTGCGCCGCTCCGATGTAGTGATTACGGATTTAACGGGAGAATGTAAACATCCCCGCGCTGTCTGCGAGCAATTTTACGCTTTATTATCTCAATACCATGATATTCACTGGATATTTCTTGTTTCCCGTGCGTTTTACTCACAGGCGATTGAGCTTCTGATGAGCCCCTTCAGTACGTTGCTGTCTGACGTTGAACCGGTTGAGAATCTGGTAAACGTGATTGAAGCAGGCAATGCCCATACGGACAGGATCAGTAAGACGCTGCTATCTCCCGCTCTGCCAGACGTCTCGAGTTTTGGCCATCGTCCGGTTGTTCTTACGCTGTCGGAACGGAAAGTGTTACGGCTTCTGGGTAAGGGTTGGGGGATTAATCAGATAGCGATGTTGCTTAAGAAGAGTAATAAAACGATTAGCGCGCAGAAAAACAGTGCGATGCGGCGTCTGTCAATACACAGCAATGCTGAGATGTATGCCTGGATAAACAGTTCTCAGGGAGCAAGAGAATTGAATTTACCTTCAGTTTATGGAGATGCTACTGAATGGAAAACAGAATTGCCAAGGGAAATGTCGCACTCATAGAGAAGTGCGTAATGAGCAGTATTGGAATGAAAAGTTTATTTGACGCGTTTCCTGATTGCCAATATAAACTTCATATTTTTCCAACTCAATCTGCTTTCCAGAAAGCGATGTTAAGTACTCCCTTTTCCGTCGTTATTTTTTCACTTTCTGCGATGCGGGAAGATCGCCGGTTGGGGCTGGCTTATCTGGCGGAACTGGCTGTGAATTTTCCTCGTGTGCGCCGACTGGTCATCGCGGATGATGATGCGGAAGCCCGGTTAATTGATTCGCTGTCGCCTTCGCCGTTAGATGGGGTCTTAAGTAAAGCGTCGTCACTGGCCAGTTTGCAGGAAAAGCTCTTTTTATTATTGAACAGTAAGCGAGAGGTGACGGAACATACTCTGAACCTCTGGTATCTCAATCAGAGCCGAATGATAAGCCCCACTGAGCGTGAAATTCTGCGTTTTATGTCGAATGGTTATTCGATGCCACAGATAGCCGTCCAGCTGGAACGCAATATCAAGACGATTCGCGCCCATAAATTTAATGTGATGTCTAAACTGGGCGTCAGCTCAGATGCTGGATTGCTTGATGCGGCGGATATCCTGCTGTCTCTGCGCGCCGAAAAGCCAGGTCGCTTATCCGCGTAATTCTGTAGTCGCTCTGTATTTACAGGTTGCTTGTGCCGGGTTTATCGCCCGGGCACAAATAGCATCACTGGCACACATCAATCCAGGTTGCTGAAGTGAGTTCTGCCATTCTGTCGGGGGAGATTCGGACTGCGCTGTGCGTTGCCCCTGCTGCTGGTAAGACTTCAGCATAATGTTTTAATGAGACGTCGCAATAGACGGGCAGAGGCGTTTCCAGCCCGAAAGGGCAGACACCGCCGACCGGGTGCCCTGTGGCGATCACGACTTCATCGCTGCTGAGCATTCGCGCTTTCGCGCCAAACGTGCTCTTGAGTTTCTTATTGTCCAGGCGAGCATCGCCTTTGGCGACAACCAGAATAATGTCGTCTTTCACCTTAAGCGAAAGCGTTTTCGCTATCTGTCCTGGCGCGACATTGTGCGCTTTCGCTGCCAGTTCCACCGTCGCCGTACTCTGATTTAATTCGATGATTTCAATATCCGGGGCACGTTCGGCCAGAAACTGCCGTACCGATTGCAGACTCATTCTTTTCTCCTGACGCTGTATTAGCAGTCCTGTTTTTCAGAAAACCGCGTGGCGTAATTTGTCATAAGGAAAGCGGCACTGTAAATAATTTATGTAATAAACCAGCAGCATGAACGATTTTTCGATCGTCTTCACATTCACGGAAACCGGTTACAGTAACCGGTTGCAGTCCGGCGGGCGGGGATTAATACTGAACCTGTCACTTCCTCTGTATCACATAATAAGAGCCATTTATGAAACTTCATTCTCTCTGCTGTATCGCTGGTGTTCTCCCCGGCGCGGTCGCGAAAAGTAGTAATGGACCCTTACACGGCGGTGCTGCTGCCAGCACGTCTATGTTGTTTTGACTGACAGGAGAACGCTATGTCTACCAACCATGCTGTGTTTAATGTGATTTTTCGGTTTGTCGAAAACTACGTAAGTCCCGTTGCCGGACGTATTTCCTCACAACGTCATGTTATGGCGATTCGTGATGGCTTCATTTCGGCAATGCCGTTTATGATTGTCGGCTCCTTCCTGCTGGTTTTCGCCTATCCTCCTTTCTCACCGGACACCACCTGGGGATTTGCCCGTGGCTGGCTGGCGCTGGCGAAACAGTTTGAAAGCCAGATTTTGACGCCGTTTGATATGACGATGGGGATCATGTCCATCTATATCTGTGCGGCCATTGCCTATAACCTGGGCAAACACTATGTTAAATCGCATCAGTTAGATCCGTTTATGTGCGCCATGCTCTCGATCATGGCCTTCTTGCTGGTTGCCGCGCCGAAAACAAACGGCACTATGCCAGTTGACAGCCTGGGCGGAACGGGGATTTTTACCGCGATTCTGGTGGCGATTTACTGTGTTGAAATGATGCGCTTCCTGAAGGCGCATAACATTGGCATTCGCCTGCCCGACCAGGTGCCGCCGATGATCAAGAACTCCTTTGATCTGCTGATCCCGGTGCTGGTGGTGGTTCTGACCTTGTATCCGCTGAGCCTGGCGATCCAGTCGCAGTTCGATATGCTGATCCCACAGGCGATCATGGCGATCTTTAAACCGCTGGTTTCCGCTGCGGATTCGTTGCCCGCTATTTTGCTGGCGGTGCTGATTGGGCATCTGCTGTGGTTTGCGGGGATTCACGGAGCGGCGATTGTCTCCGGGATGCTGCAAATGTTCTGGCTGACCAATCTCGGTATGAACCAGACCGCGCTGGCGCAGGGGGCGCCGTTGCCGCACATTTTCATGGAAGCCTTCTGGACTTTCTTCATCGTCATTGGCGGTTCTGGCGCTACGATGGGGCTGGTGATTTGTTATTTACGCAGCCGTTCCGTACATTTGCGCTCTATTGGCCGCTTAAGCGTCGTGCCGAGTATCTTTAATATCAACGAACCGGTTATTTTCGGGACGCCGATTGTGATGAACCCGGTGTTCTTTATCCCGTTCCTGCTGGCGCCAATGGTGAATGCCGTGCTGGCGTGGGCGGCGATGAAACTGGATCTGATTGGGCGGGTGATTTCCGTGGTGCCGTGGACTGCGCCGGCACCGGTTGGCGCTGCGTGGGCACTGGGCTGGGACTATCGTGCGGCGATCCTGGTGGTCATACTGGCGCTGGTGTCCGCCATCATATACTTCCCGTTCTTTAAGGTTTATGAGAAGCAGCTTCTGGCGCAAGAGGCAGAAGAGGCCGGGCGTGCAGAAGAGGAGAGTCAGCAGATGGCCTGACGTGTTGAACAAGGCGCTGCGGCGCCTTGTTTATTTCAGCGTACAGTCACCGCATTGCTGAACGTCTGGCAACCGGTAGCGTTGACAGCAGGTTCGGCGCACCAGCAGACCTTCGCGAGGGACGACGGTACGCCACAGCGGGTTATCCTGACCGCTGGAAAGTTGCTTTTCGAAGAAGCAGCTCTGGCGCAGCGTTGCCAGCAAGGCTTCGCCAAGTAGCGGTTTCATTTCGGTCAGATACCAGTTGATCAGATACCCGGTGTTACTCCAGATAAGCTTACCGTTAATATCGCCGGTTGATTCCAGTGCCTGAACGACCGGCATCAGCGCAGAGACGATCAGCGTTTCCATTCTCTTTTGAGGAGAATGCGCGGTTGCCCGCTCGTCCTGATGCACATCAACCCAAAAACAGGCTGCGCGTCCGGTTTCGTGGAACTCAACGTGCATGTGCTCGGGCGAAACGTCAATGGCCCTTTCTTGGGTGAGCAGGGCAAGCATCAGAGGCGGTACCATCAGACCGATATACCATTGCGCCCAAAGCGAAATGAGCGGCTTATTTTCGCGTGGTTGCGTCGGTTGATGACGATAAATATGGTCGGAATAGATAGCCAGCAGGGAGCGCATCGTACCCGGTCGAGCCCACTGCGCCAGCGTCATGGCGCCCGTTGGGTGCGGTTCGTCCAGCCGAATAAAATCAAGCAGATGTTCGCGCGTCCGGGTTATCGTTTCACGCACGGCTTCAGCCAGCGAGGGTATCTCAGGCTGGAGATGGGCTTGCCAGGTGATATCTTCAATGATCGGTGCGGAACGGTAAGGCATAGCGCTGTATATAAGGATAGTAATCTAAATGATAATGATTGCTAATCCTAATGATAGCGATAGTCGATGGCAAGCGCTTTGTCGTGATGCTGTGCGCGGTAGCACGATGATATCGCCCTGTGTCAGACCGTACGCAGTTCGTCACTCGCAAGAATGTTGTTGCGCCCCAGGTTTTTGGCTTCATACAGCGCTTTATCCGCCTTGACGATTGCAGCCTCCATGTCCTGACCCAGTAGCGGCGCGATGCCAACGCTGATGGTGACATTGGTCGCCACGCTGACATTAAACATATGTGGGATTTTGAGATCGTAGACCTTCTGGCGAATACGTTCGGCGGTCGTGCGCGCCTCCTGTGGATCGGTCGCGGTCAGCAGGACCATAAACTCTTCGCCGCCAAAACGGGTGACAATATCCCGGGAACGGACAGCGTCACGAATCGCGGCTGAAACGCGAATGAGAGCCTGGTCGCCCATCATGTGCCCATAGTGATCGTTATAAGCTTTGAAGTGATCGATATCCAGCAGCAATACGTAGTGTTCTTCGTGCGTTTCCAGAGCAAGGAGCGTATTCAGCTTATTTTGCAGGCCGCGGCGATTATACAGGCCAGTCAAAGGATCGAGCATACTCAGCCCGTTCAGCGTTTCTCTCTCTTCCAGCAGTTTGTACATCAGTTGTTGAGCGAAATCGTCATAGCGTTTTTGAATAACATGCTGGATGGCAATGCCCGCCATCGGGAGCGCCATGAGATAAATAATCCGTATGCCGTGTTCGCTGCCATTAAGCCACAGGCAGGCCAGAACGGAAGGCAATGAATGGAACGTAAACGCAATGATATTATTAGCAAAGGCGATGGAGCCAATAAATAACACGCAGAGAAGGGCGATGAGTAGAAAAGTATAATCGCTATGGTTCATAGCATTATATTTCAGTGTGATATGCCAGGCCCACAATATGCCTGATATAACAGAAATAAAGGGGATATTAATCTTTTTATGCGTATATTTTCCGTGCCATATCAGAAGTAACGTACTTGCAACAAAGAGCAGTATTGCCGGGACTGAGACAGCCCTGACCTCATAAAGAGGAAAGACAAGCGTAAACAGCCCGGACACCGCATTGAGAAACAGAAAAAGGCGTAAAGAGAATTGATATTTTTTGGTGCGTAGTGCGCGCCAGGATTGAGCTGTCATATCTGAATGTCGTTATTTATCTATGAATTACGCTGGTTGGGGCCAAAATGAAAAATAACGTGCGGGAAAAAGCCCGCATAAATAAACGTTTTTATTGTTTGTAAGTTAACCACCGCCCAATCTATCACCTTGCTGAATTCATGTCATCAATTGTTAAGACAATCTCATACAAGGAAGTGTGACGAACTGCTGACAAATGAGAAATTTTATCATATGCTATTGGTTATCATTATCGGTATCAGAGGTAAAGCCATGTTGCAGCGTACACTGGGCAGTGGATGGGGGATATTGTTGCCGGGTATTTTTATTACCGGACTGGCGTTTGCCGGCCTCTCCATTGACGCATGGAAGGTACTGATTGTATTAGGATTACTGCTGACTTCGTTGATGCTGTATCACAAACGCTTACGGCATTTCGTCCTGCTGCCGTCATGTGTCGCGCTGATCAGCGGCATGGTGCTGGTTATGATGAATTTGAATCAGGGATGAATAAACAAGACGTAAAACAGAGAAGGGAAATAAGATAATTGGTGCGAGGGGGGGGACTTGAACCCCCACGTCCGTAAGGACACTAACACCTGAAGCTAGCGCGTCTACCAATTCCGCCACCTTCGCACAGTCATCTTACTTTTTTGATATCGCCTCGTTGGTGCGAGGGGGGGGACTTGAACCCCCACGTCCGTAAGAACACTAACACCTGAAGCTAGCGCGTCTACCAATTCCGCCACCTTCGCCCAGTGCGAGCAATATCAACGTGGTTTTGGTGCGAGGGGGGGGACTTGAACCCCCACGTCCGTAAGAACACTAACACCTGAAGCTAGCGCGTCTACCAATTCCGCCACCTTCGCCCAGTGCGAGCAATATCAACGTGGTTTTGGTGCGAGGGGGGGGACTTGAACCCCCACGTCCGTAAGAACACTAACACCTGAAGCTAGCGCGTCTACCAATTCCGCCACCTTCGCCCAGTGCGAGCAATATCAACGTGGTTTTGGTGCGAGGGGGGGGACTTGAACCCCCACGTCCGTAAGAACACTAACACCTGAAGCTAGCGCGTCTACCAATTCCGCCACCTTCGCCCAGTGCGAGCAATATCAACGTGGTTTTGGTGCGAGGGGGGGGACTTGAACCCCCACGTCCGTAAGAACACTAACACCTGAAGCTAGCGCGTCTACCAATTCCGCCACCTTCGCATACCATCGATTCTTAAAAAGAATCGCTACCACGGAGGCGCATTCTAGTGGTTTTCAGCTTTTCGTCAATAGTTAATTACGCAGGATGGATTGATTGCTGCAAAAATGGGCGCTAACCGTAGGCCGGATAAGCGAAGTGCCATCCGGCATCCGCAAACCATGCCGGATGGCGGTGCAGGCACCTTATCCGGCCTACGATGACCACTCTACTTCTTCGCTTGGCGCGTCATCACCGTGCGGTAAACTTTAAAGCGCCCGGTTTGCGCAATCACTTCGTGGAAGCCAAACGTTTCATCCAGCACTTTCGGGTAGGGCAGGAAGGCGTTAGCCACGATACGTAACTCACCGCCGCTGTTGAGGTGGCGAACCGCGCCGCGAATCAGCGTTTGCGCGGCATCCAGGCTGGTTTGTATTCCATCGTGGAACGGCGGGTTAGAGATGATCATATCAAAACGCCCTTTTACGTCAGAAAAGACGTTACTGGCGAACACCTCACCCTCAACGCCGTTTGCCGCAAGCGTTGCGCGACTGGCCTCAACGGCAGGCGCGGAAACATCACACAGGGTTAAACGCACTTTTGGCGAGTGGCTGGCTAAGGCCGCAGAGAGTACGCCTGCGCCGCAACCGACATCCAGCACTTTGCCTTTGGTATGTGGCGTCAGCGTGGAAAGCAGCAACTGGCTGCCGACATCCAGACCGTCGCGGCTGAAAACGCCGGGCAGCGTTTTGATGGTCAGATCGTTAATGCGGTACTCGCCCCAGTATTTTTCCGCATCAAAGACAGGCTGTTTTTCCAGACGGCCATGATACAGCCCGCAGCGGCGCGCGCTGTCGATTTTGTTCAGCGGCGCGTAGTCGGCCAGCATTTGCTCTGCGCTGCGAACACCGCTACGGTTTTCGCCCACCACGAAGATGTCGGTGCCGAGCGGCAGCAGCGACAGGATATTCATCAACTGGAACTGGGCTTCAGGTTTATTTTTCGGCCAGTAGTAGATCAGCGTGTCGCAGTCCGCGACGTCGTCAGCGTGGGCGACCAGGCTAAAGCGCGCCTTCTCGCCCATCAGCTGGCTTAACAGCTGCCAGTGGTGGAATTGTTGCGTATGCACGCGGCTGGCGGCGCTTTCGAAGCGGGCTGGCAGGTCATCCTGCAAATCTCCGGCAAACAGAATACGGCTTTGTTCGAAATCATCACTGTGGCGCAGCAAGACTTCACTTGCCGGGGTAAAAGCAGACATGAAAGGTTCCTCTATTGTTCCTGGCGGCGATTATAGTTGTTTGTTGGCGCAGTTTCGACGAATTTGCTATATTTGCGCCCCTGACAGACAGGAGCGTTTCGCTATGACATCCCGACGAGACTGGCAATTACAGCAACTGGGCATTACCCAGTGGTCGCTGCGTCGCCCTGGCGCGCTACAGGGGGAAATCGCGATTTCCCTTCCGGCGCACGTTCGTCTGGTGGTCGTGGCGGAAGAATTACCGGCGCTGACCGAACCCTTGATGAGCGATATTTTGCGCGCATTGACCGTCAGTCCCGACCAGGTATTACCGTTGACGCCTGACCGCGTCGCCATGCTGCCGGAAGGCAGCCGGTGCAACAGCTGGCGGCTGGGTACTGAAGAGCCTTTGCTGCTGGAAGGCGCTCAGGTGACAAGTCCTGCGTTTAATGAATTACGGGCAAACCCAACGGCACGCGCCGCACTATGGCAACAAATTTGCGCATATGAACACGATTTCTTCCCTCAATCCGACTGATTTACCTGCTGCGTTTCTGATTGAAAAACGCGCCCATGCGTTTCCGTGGAGTGAAAAAACCTTTGCCAGCAATCAGGGCGAACGTTACCTCAACTATCAACTGACGGTCGGCGGAAAGATGGCTGCGTTCGCGATTACGCAGGTGGTGCTGGATGAGGCGACGCTGTTCAATATTGCGGTCGACCCGGATTTTCAGCGTCGGGGGCTGGGGCGAGAACTGCTGGAACATCTGATTGATGAACTGGAAAAACGCGGCGTCCTGACGTTATGGCTGGAGGTGCGCGCCTCAAATGCCGCCGCCATCGCACTCTATGAAAGTTTAGGTTTTAATGAGGCAACGGTGCGCCGTAATTACTACCCGACGGCTGACGGGCGTGAGGACGCGATAATCATGGCATTGCCAATCAGTATGTAAGACAAGGTGGAATGATGAAGTGGGACTGGATTTTCTTTGATGCCGACGAAACGCTGTTTACATTTGACTCGTTTACCGGCTTACAGCGGATGTTTCTCGACTATAGCGTCACCTTTACCGCTGAAGATTTTCAGGACTACCAGGCCGTCAATAAACCGCTGTGGGTGGATTATCAGAACGGCGCTATCACTTCGCTTCAGCTTCAGCGCCAGCGCTTTGTCGGCTGGGGTGAGCAGCTGAACGTCCCGCCTGAAGAGTTAAATGATGCGTTTATGAATGCTATGGCGGAGATTTGCGCACCGCTGCCGGGTGCGGTTTCGCTGGTTAACGCCCTGCACGGTAAGGTGAAGATGGGCATCATCACCAACGGATTCACCTCATTGCAGCAAATTCGCCTTGAACGAACAGGGCTTCGCGATCGTTTTGATCTGCTGGTTATTTCTGAAGAAGTGGGCGTGGCGAAGCCCGATCCGCGCATCTTTGATTACGCGCTGGAGCAGGCAGGCAGCCCTGACCGCTCTCGCGTGTTAATGGTCGGCGATACCGCAGAGTCTGATATTCTCGGCGGCATTAACGCCGGGCTTTCCACCTGCTGGCTGAATGCGCACCATCGCGAGCAGCCTGCGGGCATTGAACCGACCTGGACCGTGGCGTCATTAAGCGAACTGGAGCAACTCCTGTGTAAACACTGATTGCCTCCCCCCCGTTGATGGGTAAAATAGCCGCAATTTTTCGTATTCAACATGCGTGGTCAGACGCCGCGCTTACTCAAGAAGATTGAACTATGACGTTGTCTCCTTATTTGCAAGAGGTGGCTAAGCGCCGCACTTTTGCCATTATTTCTCACCCGGATGCCGGTAAAACCACTATCACTGAGAAGGTATTGTTGTTCGGACAGGCTATCCAGACTGCCGGGACGGTAAAAGGCCGTGGCTCCAGCCAGCATGCAAAATCTGACTGGATGGAAATGGAAAAGCAGCGTGGTATTTCTATTACCACGTCGGTAATGCAGTTCCCGTATCATGATTGCCTGGTCAACCTGCTGGACACCCCCGGGCACGAAGACTTCTCGGAAGATACCTACCGCACGCTGACGGCGGTGGACTGCTGTCTGATGGTGATTGACGCGGCAAAAGGTGTCGAAGATCGTACCCGTAAGCTGATGGAAGTAACCCGCCTGCGCGATACGCCGATCCTCACCTTTATGAACAAACTCGACCGTGACATCCGCGACCCGATGGAGCTGCTGGATGAAGTTGAGAACGAGCTGAAAATCGGCTGTGCGCCGATCACCTGGCCGATTGGCTGCGGGAAGTTGTTCAAAGGCGTCTATCACCTTTATAAAGACGAAACTTACCTGTACCAGACCGGTAAAGGCCACACTATCCAGGAAGTGCGCATTGTAAAAGGTCTGGATAACCCGGAACTTGACGCTGCCGTAGGGGAAGACCTGGCGCAGCAGCTGCGAGACGAGCTGGAGCTGGTGCAGGGCGCGTCCAACGAGTTCGACCATGAGCTGTTCCTCGCGGGCGAAATCACCCCGGTCTTCTTTGGTACAGCGCTGGGTAACTTCGGCGTTGACCATATGCTGGATGGCCTGGTGGAGTGGGCGCCTGCGCCGATGCCGCGCCAGACCGATACCCGTACGGTAGAAGCGAAAGAAGAGAAGTTCACCGGCTTCGTGTTTAAGATTCAGGCCAATATGGACCCAAAACACCGCGATCGCGTGGCGTTTATGCGTGTGGTCTCCGGTAAGTACGAGAAAGGCATGAAAATGCGTCAGGTACGTATCGGCAAAGACGTGGTGATTTCTGATGCGCTGACCTTTATGGCGGGCGACCGTTCTCACGTGGAAGAGGCGTATCCGGGCGATATTCTGGGCCTGCACAACCACGGCACCATTCAGATCGGCGACACCTTCACTCAGGGCGAAATGATGAAGTTCACCGGTATACCGAACTTCGCGCCGGAGCTGTTCCGTCGTATCCGCCTGAAAGATCCGCTGAAGCAAAAACAGCTGCTGAAAGGGCTGGTTCAGCTGTCTGAAGAAGGCGCGGTACAGGTGTTCCGTCCGATCGCCAACAACGATCTGATCGTGGGCGCCGTCGGCGTGTTGCAGTTCGACGTGGTGGTTGCCCGTCTGAAGAGCGAATACAACGTTGAGGCTATCTATGAGTCCGTCAACGTCGCCACCGCACGCTGGGTTGAATGTACTGACGCGAAGAAATTCGAAGAGTTCAAGCGTAAGAACGAAGTACAACTGGCGCTGGATGGCGGTGATAACCTCACCTATATCGCACCGACAATGGTTAACCTGAATTTGACGCAGGAACGCTATCCTGACGTTCAGTTCCGTAAAACGCGCGAGCACTAATTGTCCCTCCAGGGCGCGTCATCCGGCGCGCCCTGTTACTTTCCCTGCCTTTTTAACCGCTTGCGGAATGTTCTTAAATCCCTCAGTTTTTCTTATGGTTGCTTGTTTTTTAAGCGTATCAGCAAGCGATTTTGCGATTGTGATCTATATTTAACAAAGTGATGACATAAATGACGACTTTTAACACTGTTCAATGCGTGAATACTGGTTGTTAAGGCCGTCATTTATCTTGTCTGCGATATTAATAACTGAATAAAGATGGGATTAGCGCCGCGATTCTGCATAAGTATGTTGATTGTGACGGCTGCCATCCATACAGGAATGAATCGATGACGACGACAAGACTGAAGATTTCTAAAACTCTCCTGGCCGTAATGTTGACCTCCGCTGTCGCGACCGGTTCTGCATTTGCGGAAACCTCTACGCTGGATAAGGCACAGTCCAGCGCAGAAAGCGCGGGACAGAAAGTCGATAGCTCTATGAATAAAGTCGGTAACTTCATGGATGACAGCGCCATCACCGCAAAAGTGAAAGCGGCGTTGGTGGATCATGAAAGTATTAAGAGCACCGATATCTCGGTCAAAACCGATAACAAAGTGGTGACATTAAGCGGCTTTGTTGAAAGCCAGGCTCAGGCTGAAGAAGCCGTGAAAGTGGCGGAAGGCGTTGAGGGTGTGACCTCCGTCAGCGACAAACTGCATGTTCGCGACAGCAAGTCCGGCACGATGAAAGGCTATGCCGGGGATACGGCCACTACCAGCGAGATCAAAGCGAAACTGTTGGCGGATGACATTGTGCCTTCCCGCAAAGTGAAAGTCGAAACCACCGACGGCGTGGTGCAGCTCTCAGGAACCGTAGATTCTCAGGCGCAAATCGACCGTGCTGAGAGTATCGCAAAAGCGGTTGATGGTGTGAAAAGCGTCAAAAATGACCTGAAAACTCAGTAATTCGTCTTAATTCGCCCTCCCGACGTTTGTCGGGAGGCGCAATGTACACCACACTAAAAATATCGCGAATGAGCAACCTAAACGCTCATATCAAGCGGTCGACATTAACTATGGTAAAGGAGAAGCTTATGTTTCGTTGGGGCATTATATTTCTGGTTATCGCGTTAATTGCCGCCGCTCTGGGTTTTGGTGGACTGGCAGGCACCGCGGCTAGCGCAGCGAAAATTGTCTTCGTCGTCGGGATTGTCCTGTTCCTGATCAGCCTGTTTATGGGCCGTAAACGACCCTAGCACGTCACCCGTAATACCCATGATTCATGCTAAGCCAGTCCATCGGACTGGCTTTTACGGTTTTAGCTATCGCGAATTTGCGTTACTTTGTCATTCTATAAAATAAAACACAGGAAGGCAGAGGTGGGGCAGCGAATACCCGTCACGCTCGGCAATATTGCGCCATTATCATTAAACGCGTTCCGACCAGGCCGAATGGCTCTGGTGTGCGAGGGCGGAGGGCAGCGGGGAATCTTTACCGCTGGCGTGCTGGATGAGTTTATGCGCGCGAAGTTCAATCCGTTCGACCTCTACCTCGGCACCTCTGCCGGGGCGCAAAACCTTTCTGCCTATCTCTGTAACCAGCCCGGCTATGGGCGCAAAGTTATTATGCGTTACACCACGAAGCGGGAGTTCTTCGATCCGGTGCGTTTTGTTCGCGGGGGGAACCTGATCGATCTCGACTGGCTGGTGGACGCGACATCCGGGCAGATGCCGCTGGCGATGGACACCGCCGCGCGTCTGTTCGATAGCGGAAAATCCTTCTATATGTGCGCCTGTCGTGGGGATGACTACACGGCGAACTATTTCTCGCCAACGAAGCAAAACTGGCTCGATATTATTCGTGCGACCAGCGCGATTCCAGGGTTCTACCGTACAGGCGTGGCGCTGGATGGCATCAATTATCTGGACGGCGGGATCAGCGATGCGATCCCGGTACAGGAGGCGGCAAAGCGTGGCGCGAAAACGATTGTGGTGATCCGCACGGTGCCTTCGCAAATGTACTATACGCCGCAGTGGTTTAAGCGCATGGAGCGCTGGCTGGGGGAGAGCAGTTTGCAGCCGCTGGTGAATCTGGTACAGCACCACGAAACCAGCTATAGCGCCATTCAGCGTTTTATTGAGAAGCCGCCGGGTAAGCTGCGTATCATTGAAATCTACCCGCCGAAACCGCTGCAAAGCATGGCGTTGGGCAGCCGTCTTCCTGCGCTGCGCGAAGATTACAAAATCGGACGTCTGTGCGGGCGCTATTTTCTGGCGACGGTGGGGAAACTGCTGACGGAGAAACCGCCGCTCTCCCGCCACACGCCGAAGATTGTCATTCCTGGCCCGGTGGTGGTGCCTCCGGCGGCGGTGGCCAACGATATGCACGTAGCAACGGTCAGCGGCGCGGCGCAGGCCAACGACACTACCTTCAATAATGAGGATCTGGCGTGAGTTGCCGATTTATCGACACGCATTGTCATTTTGATTTTCCGCCTTTCACCGGTGATGAAGCGGCCAGCATCCAGCGTGCCGCTGATGCGGGGGTTGGCAAAATCATTGTTCCGGCGACGGCTGCGGCCTGTTTTTCACGCGTGCTGGCGCTGGCGGAACGCTTCCCGTCGCTGTTTGCGGCGCTGGGGCTGCACCCTGTGTTTATTGAGCAGCACGCAGATGACAGTCTGGATCGCCTGCAACAGGCGCTGGATCAACGCCCGCAGAAAGTCGTGGCGGTAGGGGAGATCGGGCTGGATCTTTACCGCGATAATCCTCAGTTTGATGAGCAAGAACGGCTCCTGGAGGCGCAGCTTAAACTGGCGAAACGCTACGATCTGCCGGTGATCCTTCACTCGCGTCGCACCCATGACAAGCTGGCAATGCATCTCAAACGCCACGCCCTGGCGCGAACCGGGGTGGTACACGGTTTTTCCGGCAGTCTGCAACAGGCGGAACGCTTTGTTCAGTTAGGCTACAAAATTGGCGTTGGCGGCACGATTACTTATCCGCGCGCCAGTAAAACGCGTGATGTGATGGCGCAACTGCCGCTGGACGCATTGCTGCTGGAGACCGACGCGCCGGATATGCCGCTAAATGGTTTTCAGGGGCAGCCAAACCGCCCGGAACAGGCGGCACGGGTATTCAGCGAGCTGTGCGCGCTACGCGATGAACCCTCTGAGGTGATAGCCGAAACGCTGTATCGCAATACGACGGCGCTATTTCGTCTCTGATTGCCGGATGCGACGCAAAAGCGTCTTATCCGGCCTACGGGCCGACATCATTTGTGGGCCGGATAAGGCGGCCAACGGGTCGACATCATTTGTAGGCCGGATAAGGCGCAGCCGCCATCCGGCGATTCATAAATATAAAGCAGGGAAAATCAGGTTATGCACCCCGTGCGCCCATAATGCGTTTGCCAGCTGTTGCACGTCGTCAGGCGTTGCGCCCGGCCACGCTTTTGCTTCGCCATACACCCCATGCGCATGGAAAGCGTTTAACCGGACGGGAATATCGCCCAGACGGGAGATAAACGCGGCCAGCGGCGCTATCTGTTGCAGGTAATCCACCTGACCAGGAATCACCAGTAGCCGTAGCTCGGCCAGCTTGCCATGCTCCGCCAATATCCTGATGCTGTGCTTGATCTGCGTGTTATCCCGCCCGGTAAGACGCTGATGGCAGGCGCTATCCCAGGCTTTTAGATCGAGCATCGCGCCATCACAAACGGGCAGCAGTTTCTGCCAGCCGGTTTCGCTCAACAGGCCGTTGCTGTCGACCAGACACGTCAGCGTACACAGCTGCGGATCGGCCTTGATCGCGGCAAACAGCGCGCAAATAAACGGTAGCTGGGTGGTGGCTTCGCCCCCGCTGACGGTGATGCCTTCAATAAATGGCGATGCCTTACGGATATGGCCCAGCACTTCATCGACGCTCATCGTCTGCGCCATCGGCGTGGCCTGCTGCGGGCACATCCGCAAACAGGTATCGCACTGCTTGCAGACGTCAGCCTGCCATACCACTTTCCCCGCGCTGAAGCCCAGCGCCTGATGAGGGCACTGGGGAACGCACTCACCGCAGTCGTTGCAGCGCCCGATCGTCCACGGATTATGGCAATTCTTACAGCGTAGATTGCACCCTTGTAAGAACAGGGCCAGACGACTGCCGGGGCCGTCCACGCAGGAGAACGGTATGATTTTACTGACTAAACACTTCATCCTTCGAACTGCCTCTTTGTTGGCTGCACTTATTCACCCCAGTCACGTACTACGTGTACGCTCCTGGGGGTCATTCGCTTGCTGCCTCGATGCCTCTCGAATGATTTTGCGTTAGGAAGCGCATCTGCTGTTCATGACTTATTACGCGTGCTTGTCGTTCCAGAATGCGCGTATTGCGCGCGGCTTCTTCCCCCAGCCAGGTGGTGTTTGTTCGCGATCCTTCGGCGCGATATTTTTCCAGATCCGACAGGCGCACCATATACCCGGTAACGCGCACCAGATCGTTGCCGCTGACGTTGGCGGTAAATTCCCGCATGCCGGCCTTGAACGCGCCCAGACAAAGCTGCACCAGCGCCTGAGGATTCCGCTTGATGGTTTCGTCCAGCGTCAGGATGTCGCTGATCCCGGCATGGTAGTGCGCATGATGGGGGGCGACGGTTTGCAGGTGGGTAATGGGATCGGGTTCATCGCCGTACGGTAAACGCGCGCCCGGCGTCGTACCGATATCGGAGCTGATGCCTGACTGGGCATGCAGCATCGCCCGCTGTTTCCAGCCATGCTTAACGGGCGTGTTTGCGACGAAATCGGCCAACTGCGCGCTGATGCGATAGCCCAGCGCATTGGCCGCGTCGTCTTTCCCGTAGCGCGCGTTCATCCCCGCGTTTTCACACAGCAGGTTTACCGCTTCGGCCAGGCCATACATCCCAAACATCGGTACAAAACGTCCGGGATCAAGCAACCCTTCCTGCACCAGGAAGCTATTCTCAAAGAAATGTGATTGTTCATAGAGGAAGTCACATCGGGCATCAATGATGGCGATTTGCTGCTGGCAGTAGTGCGGTAGCGTGCGCGTAAAGAAGTCATCGACAGAGGTGCTGCGCTCTGCAACGGCTTTCAGATTGATCCTGACCAGCGTGCTGCCGCCGCCCGCAAGCGGCAGAGAGTTGTAACAACTGACGACGCCATATTGACCTTTTGTGAAAATTTTATCATTTACCGGGCCATTAGAAATATGCGGTTTGCTGCATTCACAAATGTTTTTAGCAACATCAAGCAGTAAATCATCCGGCGTGATATCGGGATCGTAGATAAACGTCAGGTTAGGTGAAACCTGCTTTAACTCAGCATCGGCACGTAAAATAGCGCGGGTGACAGGCGTGTCGGCCGGGCCAATATTGGCATGCATAAAGGCGTCCGGCAGCGTTCTGTCGAGATAGCGCCAGAAACGTTTTATTCGAATATCGATCTCGTCTTGTGTTAGAATTTTAACATACGGCTGCAACAGCGCATCCAGTTGCCCCAGATAGACCGGCATCGATGTTACGGAAGGAACGTGATGGTAGAGGATGGTCAGCAAAGATAGTGCGTCATCCAGATCTTTTGCGCCTTCCAGCTCCAGCCACTGTGAGCCATTAGCCAGAAAACGGGCGTAATCGGGCAAAACATAACGAGGTTTGAACGGGGCATGACCTTCGAACATATCGCAGATAACCCCGTCGTCCAGCGCCTGGCGAGCCTCTGCGGGCAAGGCCGGATAAGGCAAAGCGTTCTCAGCTTCCAGCGCCAGAAAATGACGTTTTTGTTCGGGGCTGAGCACCGGACTGGTCACAATTTGCTGGCAACGATGTTGCAGCGCGGTTTCGCATGAAGTGGGCATCTTCGTTTCCTTTTTGTGCCGAAGGTTAAGCGCCATTGTAGGAAGTTGCGTGATGATGGCTTTTGATCAGGATGCGCCTGTTGCCCACTCGCGAGGCCGGGAAAGGTCATTTATTTGAAGTAGATCTCGTTACAGTAATGCAAATTTGTACGTAGTTTTCATTAACTGTGATGTATATCGAAGTGTAATGGCGAGCGGATGTTAGAATACTAACAAACTCGCAAGGTGAAATTTTATACCGGCGATGAGCCAGGAGAATGTAATGACTGATTTAACCGCAAGCAGCCTGCGTGCGCTGAAACTGATGGACCTGACCACCCTGAATGACGACGACACCAATGAAAAAGTGATCGCGCTGTGTCATCAGGCGAAAACCCCGGTTGGGAATACTGCCGCTATCTGTATCTACCCGCGTTTTATTCCGATTGCGCGTAAAACTCTGAAAGAGCAGGGCACGCCGGATATCCGCATTGCGACCGTCACCAACTTCCCGCACGGTAATGACGACATTGACATCGCGCTGGCAGAAACCCGCGCAGCCATCGCGTACGGCGCGGACGAAGTTGACGTGGTATTCCCGTACCGCGCGCTGATTGCCGGTAACGAGCAGGTGGGCTTCGATCTGGTGAAAGCCTGTAAAGACGCCTGTGCGGCGGCAAACGTGCTGCTGAAAGTGATCATTGAAACCGGTGAGCTGAAAGAAGAAGCGTTAATCCGTAAAGCGTCTGAAATTTCCATCAAAGCCGGTGCGGATTTTATCAAAACCTCTACCGGTAAGGTTCCGGTTAACGCAACGCCGGAAAGCGCACGCATCATGATGGAAGTGATCCGCGATATGGGTGTTTCCAAAACCGTTGGTTTCAAACCGGCTGGCGGCGTGCGTACCGCTGAAGATGCACAGCAGTTCCTGGCCATTGCTGACGAACTGTTTGGCGCTGACTGGGCGGATTCCCGTCACTACCGTTTCGGCGCATCCAGCCTGCTGGCAAGCCTGCTGAAAGCGCTGGGTCACGGGGACGGCAAGAGCGCAAGCAGCTACTAAGCCTTATATTGCCGGAGTTGTAGTGACGTAGGCCGGATAAGGCGCAGCCGCCATCCGGCATCAATACGACTGCCGGGTGGCGCGTTGCTTACCCGGCCTACAATGGCCTTCTACTCTTTTCCCCTGGGGGTTACCGTGTTTCTCGCACAAGAAATTATTCGTAAAAAACGTGATGGTCATCCGTTAAGCGACGAAGAGATCCGCTTCTTTATCAATGGTATTCGTGATAACACCATCTCTGAGGGGCAGATTGCCGCTCTGGCGATGACCATTTTCTTCCACGATATGTCGATGCCTGAGCGTGTGTCGCTGACCATGGCGATGCGAGATTCAGGAACCGTTCTGGACTGGAAGAGTCTCAACCTTAACGGCCCCATCGTTGACAAACACTCCACCGGCGGCGTGGGTGATGTGACTTCGCTGATGCTTGGCCCTATGGTGGCGGCCTGCGGCGGCTACATTCCGATGATCTCCGGGCGCGGCCTCGGTCATACCGGCGGTACGCTCGACAAACTGGAAGCAATCCCGGGATTTGATATTTTCCCGGACGACAACCGTTTCCGCGAAATCATTAAAGACGTGGGTGTGGCGATTATTGGGCAGACCAGTTCGCTCGCACCGGCGGATAAACGTTTTTACGCCACCCGCGACATTACCGCGACGGTGGACTCCATCCCGTTGATCACCGCTTCAATCCTCGCGAAAAAACTGGCGGAAGGGCTGGATGCGCTGGTGATGGACGTGAAAGTAGGCAGCGGCGCCTTTATGCCAACCTATGAACTTTCTGCGGCGCTGGCTGAAGCCATCGTTGGCGTTTCCAACGGTGCAGGCGTGCGCACAACTGCGCTGCTCACCGACATGAACCAGGTGCTGGCCTCCAGCGCCGGTAACGCCGTCGAAGTGCGCGAAGCGGTGCAGTTCCTGACAGGTGAATACCGCAACCCGCGTCTGTTCGACGTCACGATGGCGCTGTGCGTGGAGATGCTGATCTCCGGCAAGCTGGCGAAAGATGACGCTGATGCGCGAGTGAAACTACAGGCGGTGCTGGATAACGGCAAAGCGGCGGAAATCTTTGGTCGCATGGTAGCGGCACAGAAAGGGCCGAGCGATTTCGTGGAAAACTACGCGAAATACCTGCCGACGGCGATGCTCAGCAAAGCTGTCTATGCCGATACTGAAGGTTTTGTATCCGCGATGGACACTCGCGCGTTGGGCATGGCGGTGGTCTCAATGGGCGGCGGTCGTCGCCAGGCGTCGGACACCATTGATTACAGCGTCGGCTTTACCGACATGGCGCGTCTGGGCGACAGCGTTGACGGGCAGCGTCCGTTGGCTGTTATCCACGCCAAAGACGAAGCCAGCTGGCAGGAAGCGGCGAAAGCCGTCAAAGCGGCAATCAGCCTTGACGACAAAGCGCCTGAAATTACATCGACAGTCTATCGTCGTATTACCGAATAGCTGTATACTGATCTGATCGCTTTTTTGCAGCGCAAGATGTATGGAGAACAAGATGAAACGTGCATTTATTATGGTGCTGGACTCCTTTGGTATTGGTGCAACTGAAGATGCGGATCGCTTTGGCGACGTAGGTTCAGATACCCTGGGCCATATTGCAGAAGCCTGCGCCAGGGGCGAGGCCGACAATGGCCGTAAAGGCCCACTGAATTTGCCTAACCTGACCCGCCTGGGTCTGGTGAAAGCGCATGAAGGTTCTACCGGTAAAATTGCTGCGGGTATGGACGGCAATGCGGAAGTGATTGGCGCGTACGCGTGGGCGCACGAGCTCTCTTCCGGTAAAGATACCCCGTCTGGCCACTGGGAAATCGCGGGTGTTCCGGTTCTGTTTGACTGGGGCTACTTCAGCGACCACGAAAACAGCTTCCCGCAGGAACTGCTGGATAAGCTGGTAAAACGTGCCAACCTGCCGGGTTATCTCGGTAACTGTCACTCTTCCGGTACGGTCATTCTGGATCAATTGGGCGAAGAGCATATGAAAACCGGTAAACCGATTTTCTATACCTCCGCTGACTCCGTATTCCAGATCGCCTGCCATGAAGAGACCTTTGGGCTGGATAAACTGTACGAGCTGTGCGAAATCGCCCGTGAAGAGCTGACCGAAGGCGGCTACAACATTGGCCGCGTTATCGCGCGTCCGTTTATCGGCGATAAGGCCGGTAACTTCCAGCGTACCGGCAACCGTCACGATCTGGCCGTTGAACCGCCAGCGCCGACCATCTTGCAGAAACTGGTCGACGAGAAAAAAGGGCATGTGGTTTCCGTCGGTAAGATTGCGGATATCTACGCCAACTGCGGCATCACCAAAAAAGTGAAAGCCACCGGCCTGGACGCGCTGTTCGACGCCACCCTTAAAGAGATGAAAGAAGCGGGCGACGAGACGATCGTCTTTACCAACTTTGTTGATTTCGACTCATCCTGGGGGCATCGCCGCGACGTAGCGGGCTATGCTGCGGGTCTGGAGCTGTTTGACCGTCGTCTGCCGGAACTGATGGAACTGGTCGGTGAAGATGACATTCTGATCCTGACCGCCGACCACGGTTGCGACCCGACCTGGACCGGTACGGACCATACTCGCGAGCACATTCCGGTGCTGATTTATGGCCCGAAAGTGAAAGCGGGCTCGCTCGGTCACCGTGAAACCTTCGCGGATATCGGTCAGACGCTGGCAACGTACTTCGGTACGTCGCCGATGGACTACGGCAAAAACATGCTGTGATGCAATTGCCCGGTGGCGCAAGCTTACCGGGCCTACGGTTTTGTAGGCCTGATAAGGCGTAGCCGCCATCAGGCAATAACAACGAGATAAGGATAAAAGATGGCAACTCCACATATTAACGCAGAAATGGGTGATTTCGCTGACGTCGTTTTGATGCCGGGCGACCCGCTGCGTGCGAAGCACATTGCTGAAACTTTCCTTGAAGACGTGCGTGAAGTGAACAACGTTCGCGGCATGTTAGGTTTCACCGGGACGTACAAAGGCCGTAAGATCTCAGTCATGGGTCACGGTATGGGTATCCCGTCCTGCTCCATCTATACCAAAGAGCTGATCACCGATTTCGGCGTGAAGAAAATCATTCGTGTCGGTTCCTGCGGTGCGGTACGCAACGATGTGAAACTGCGCGATGTGGTGATTGGTATGGGTGCCTGCACCGATTCCAAAGTTAACCGTATCCGCTTCAAGGATCATGATTTTGCGGCGATCGCTGACTTTGACATGGTGCGCAACGCGGTAGACGCGGCGAAAGCGCTGGGAGTTGACGCACGCGTGGGCAACCTGTTCTCCGCCGATCTGTTCTATTCTCCTGACGGCGAAATGTTCGACGTGATGGAAAAATACGGCATCCTGGGCGTGGAAATGGAAGCGGCGGGTATCTACGGCGTAGCGGCTGAGTTTGGTGCGAAAGCGCTGACCATCTGCACCGTGTCTGACCATATCCGTACTCACGAGCAGACCACTGCCGCTGAACGTCAGACGACCTTCAACGACATGATCAAAATCGCGCTGGAATCTGTTCTGCTGGGCGATAAAGCGTAAAAAAGAAGGGGGCAGTTTGCCCCTTACGCCTGATGGCGCTTCGCTTATCAGGCCTACAAAATATTTTACGTGATTTGTAGGTCGGGTAAGGCCTGACCGCCACCCGACATAAATGCTGCACAATCCTTTGTCAGCACTCTGAAGGGGCAGTTTGCCCCTTTTCCCTGCCTGTTTATTTACCGCCCTTTGGCGATTAATGCGTTAGCAACTCCCAGCTTAAATTACTCTCCATCTCAGTATTGTCGCTGACGTTACGGAACTGCTTTTCGTTCAGCACTGGCGTTAGCGTTAACGTAAAGTTCAACTGCTGCCCGCGCGCGGCTTCATTGTTCTCGATAGCGATAATGGCTTCGTTATTGTGCAGCAGCTGTGTATCGGCATGGCCGTCTGCGGGAATGAACTCATTGCGATCGGTTGTTTTCCCGATCATATAGCTGCGACCATCCAGTATCATTTGGCTGGCTTTCAACGCCAGCCCCCCGCCGTTACCGAAAAGAAATCGCCCTTGTGGGCCTGCGGCGCCATGTACAAATAGCGCCATCACCTGTGGTTGCGGGCAATAGATGCTGACATTGATATCGCGCGAGGGCATTTTAAACCAGTTTTGCTGTGAGCCGACGTTGTCATTTCGCTGCATCGGGGGAAAGGCCACGGTAGCGCGAGAGAGCGATACCTGGCAGTTCTCGTCTGCCCATGCCATGCGTGATCCCAGCGCTGCTAACGTACATAATGCAATGATCCACTTTCCGTATGACTTCATTGGCAAATACCCTCCGCCGTTTCGTAAAACGCCTCTTTATTCTGCACATTGCTTAATGTGTAAGTGATTTTGCAGATACGGTTCATATTGTCATCAACGCTATAGAGCGTTGGCGTTTCGTCAATATTGCTAATAAAGACGCGGCCGCTGTCCACTGCGCTGACCAGGTAGTTTCCTTTTTCATCAACAACAGACGTGCCTTTAGGAAGCCAGGAGCCATCCTGCTGTTTTATCTTCAGCATGACGCGACGGGTGTTTAGCACGTTAAAATCCAGGTCGCTGACGGTGGCATGAGCGGGCACCAGTAGCTTTGTTCCATTAGCCAGATCCATATTTTTGGGCAGCGTATTTGCATTCACCTCAATACGTGACTTACGCCACTCCGTCAGTCCAGGCACCACGGCCTGCCCCCAGAAATCTGTCCAGACCGGGCCTTGCGGCGTTGCGATTTCGATGCCGCTTTCCGGTTCGCTCAGGTGGGCAATACCAAAGGTATCTTTAATGGTATAGGGGGAGAAGGTTACCCCCTGGCGATGCAGGGCAATGCCGCCCGACAGCATTGCGCTGTAGGTACGCTGATCGTCATTGTTGGTTGTTGCGCCAACGCTCATCTGCGTGTAGTGCAGGTTGCTGTTGATGTTGCCGTTGAGGGTGTTGAGATCGTTTCCGATATCGCGATCCGCCGAAACGGAATAGCTGGTATTGTCGCTGAGAGGGCCACTGCTGCGTAAGCCATATGTCGTTCGGTCGCCCTGATTACGCATATATGCGTTAATCGACTGCGACTGGAAAGGAATGTTGAGGTTGATGTAAAACACATCATCGTCATAGTTGTCATCGTTGATGTCGTCATTATCGTTATCGTTGCTAACAGAGTGCTGCCAGTTCACGTTTATTGACGCGTATTTAAATGTTTTTCCCCATGAAAGACTCACGTAACTGGAGTCTTCATAATCATCCGTGGCCTGATTATAGCTATAGGCTAACGAGAAGCTTCCTGCTGTTCTGCCGCTCCAGTTCACATTGGCGCTATAGCTGCTTTGATAGCTTGCGCTGTCGTCGTCCATCGCCTCGGACAACTCACGATAGTCGTCAGAATAACGTGCGGTGCTGACCCCAACAGAGACATGGCCGGGAAGCGTCAGCTGGTTTTGAATTTCCGCCTTTATACCGCTGCGCGTATCACCGAAGGATTCGCGGCTGCCCAGCAGACTGGCAAATACTTGCCATTTCTCGTTTGAACTCCACTCCAGCATTGCACCGCTTGCCTGATAATCCTCGGCAAGAACCCCTACCGCCAGTAAACTTGTTTGTGGGGTAAGGCGCCAGCCGTCTGAAATGTTATATACCCAGGGGGCGCTGTAATCGCTGTCGACGTTGCGCACCTGGCCTACTGACATCATAAGCCCTTGTGGTCGCGGAAGGCCGTTCAGGTTGATTGAGGAGGCAGGTACGATGAAACTGGTTGTGACGTTGTCGGTTTCGACGATGCTGACCTGAAGATCGGCGTTATTTAACAGGATGGGGACATTGTCCAGCCTGAATGCCCCCGCGTTTACCAGCGTGGAATAAACAAGCTGCCCCGCCTGGCGGACTTCTACTCGCGCCTGGTTCGTGCGGGCAATCCCCGTCACGGTGACGCCTGAATTATCAGAGGTCATGCTGGACTCGGGGAGTAACTGAATGCCGCTGAGGGATGTTCCAGAAAACAGCGCCGATCTGGAGCTGATCTGCCCAACCTGGACACGCATCTGTTGCGCTTCAAAAACGTGTTCGCCATAAGTGAATAAATTTTTAGCGCTGCGATCGCCGTCAGAGTCCAGCAGAAAATAGCGGCTGCGCAATGCCCAGTTGGCCAGATTGGCGCCCGCTTCGAGATCGCCCTGCGTGTAGTTATGGCTGTCGCCACCGTTGTATTCATTTCGCGTGGAAAACAGGCTGTAGTTGAGCAGCCCGGCGCTGCCGCCGTGGCTATAGTTTTTCTCCCGGGACGCGCTATTTTCCAGTGCGTCGGGCGGGACAGTTAACTCCAGCATCTCCTTACCGGGAAGGGACTTTATGACGGCGGAGGGATAATCTTTTTGCAGGTCATGACAGTGTTCTTGCAGGGAAATCCCCAGAGGACGTAGCCCGATCGCTGTCAGAAAATCGTCATCTACGCAGAGTTGCCCTTGTTCGTCAAATTTGGCGCCCAGCGAACCTTTTTCTGACCCGTTTACGTTGATTAGAACGCTATGTACACCGGGCAAAAAACGCGGCTCTTCTGCGAAGTAATTTGCGATATTTTTACTGATGCCCCGCGTATTGAGTATATCGGTACTGAACGTTACCTCACGGGCTAACGCCGTTGAGGTTAATAACGTACATGAATATAACGCGATCTGAATATGGCGAGACAGCAGGTTGATTCCTTTCATATACACTTACTTTGTCCCCGTTTTTTATTGATTATGGTGTTAACGGCGCAGTGAAATTGGGTATGTCGATGCCGTAGCGGCTGGCTGGGAAGAAGCGTACAGATTGATCGGAAATGATGGATTTCTTGACGGTTACATCCAGAACTTCTCCGGGTAAAATATAGGTTTTTGCAATTTCCCCGGCCGTTTGCGAAGGTAAAAAAATCACCTGTTGCGCCAGGCGCACCACATAGGCGGAAGGGTTGCTGACTTTAATATGCTGCCCGGAGCCGGACCATTTCAGCAGCTTCCACGCATCGGTGACGACCGGTAAATTTTTGGGGCGAATTAATACCGGCAGATCCTGACGCAGATTGAAGTTAACTTTCATTGCGCCTTTAGACACGCCTGATGGCGGGATGCCTTCAAAGGTGACGCGTTTATAGTGCTCTTTGGTTAGCGGGGCGCTACTTTCCATAATAAAGCGGACCTGCTGTTCCTGACCGGGTTCCACGCGTACGACGGGCTGGGTGACGTTGACGGTGATGCCACTGTCATCTTTTACATCTTCTATTGTGGTGTACAGCAACATCGGAACCGTATCGCTGTTTTTGACATTTATCGTTCCGCCATTATGGCTTTCTTCAATAACCAGTAGCGTGGAGGCGGGAACCATTCCTGCCGCATAAGCCTGAGATAAAGGTAAACAGAGAAGCGTGGCGGCAAATATATACGCTTTAACGGTACAAGATTTGTCAGACATTATTGTAATTCCTTCTATTGGAAAAACTCCCCACCCATCCATGTAGGGAGTTGTTGTACAGATATGATTAATAACGATGTGATTAGATATATCTCAGGGTAATGGTGGCGGAACCTGAAATATCGGTATCATCGCTAATGGCCAGTTTGGTGGTATTATCTACAGCCAGAGAAACCTTAAGCGGATAAGTTGCATTGCTATAGGCTGTTGGTTCCAGCGTGCCTTTGGCGCCGACGGTGATGATATCCTGCGTCCCTTCCTGGTTCCGAAAAGAAGTTGCCGTTGTCGCCTTAGCCCACGAACCCATACTTGCGGCGGCGCCTATAATATAGTCAACGTCAAAGGTGTCTTCGCCATTGACGGCTTGCGCGTTTGCTGCCTTGGCAGAATCGATGGATACGGCATAGGCGCCAATGTTGACATTGCCTGCTGTTTTACCTACGCCGAATGAGACTCCTTTACCTTTAATGATGCCGGTTATCCAGATCTCTGCGTTGCTATCCGCTTTGTTATCGGTCAGCGTCCAGCCTACTTTTGTGGCGCTGGGGCACTCGATGACCAGATCGGTGTCTTTCGTGGCGATATCGTTGACGGCCGTTGAGCTAAGGTCGCTGATCAGATGCGAGCCGAAATCAAGTGCGTTGCCGCCGTTGACAGTCGCGGTACAGCCACCGACCAGCAGTTTCCCCGTTACGCGCAGTTCAGTAGTGGAGCCATCGGCCGCCCATGCGTTAGACATGGTCAGTGCCGCGATTGCGGTGGCAAGAAGTGCTTTTTTCATTTGTTGATCCTTAACTTGAATTGTGTGATGGTACGAAAAGGCATGTTACTTGCCTTCTGAATACGTTTTATATCAACCAGATAGCTATGGAATATGGTTGGGATAGAGTTATATTTCAGAAATAATATATTATCTGGACACAGCAGACAGTGGTTTTAGTTTTATTTAAAATTGATTTCTGGTGATCTTTGTTATTTTTTGTTTTAGAGTTGCTGCTATTTTGTATGCGGTTGGAATGTGGCGAGAGTGTATGTTTATATATTCACGCGGTGAATATTATTGATAAATAATATGCCAGCCTGAGCGTTAATCGGCAGGCTTTTAATGTATTGCTGATGGTTATTGAGAAAATAACGTGCCGCCCTTGTTAAGGGGAAACGGGCACGTCCTGGAGAGGGTTAACGCACCGCCCGCGCAATCCACGCCGACAATTCCCGTAGCTCTTTTTCCTGCTCTGGAAAATCGACTAACAGCGCATCACACTCCTGTTGCAGCATATCCGCACGGTACAGACACCCCTGTAAACGGCCTGCCAGCGCTTCCAGCGGCGCAGGGTTAAGGCTGTCGGTAAAAACCTGAGTGCGCGTGATGTGCCCTTTTTCAACGTCGAAGTGCAGTTCAACGCCGCCCCAGATAAAGCGTTCGTCCAGAAGATGCGTAAAGGCTGGCGCCTGGCCGAAGTTCCATTCCCAACTGCTCTGGCGAGCGAATGTTTCGGCAAAATTGGGCAGATCCGGCGTTTTATCTGGAGAGATTATTTCGGCTTCCACGCGTTCGCCGTAGTGGCTGAAGAACGCCTCGGTAATGGCGTCGCAGATGTGTTCATGGGTAATGCCAGGCAGCAGTTCGACCAGATTGGCGACGCGCCCGCGTACGGAAGCGATCCCTTTGGCCTGTAATTTTTTCTTATCAGGATTGAGGTAGTTCGCCAGACGGCTGAGATCGGCATTCAACAGCAATGTGCCGTGGTGGAAGCCGCGATCTTTGGTTTCCCGATAGGCGGAGCCGGAAACCTTGCGGTCGCCTTCCGGCGTTTTCACCACCAGATCGTTACGACCGGAAGCCTCTGCGCTAACGCCCAGCGCGTTCAGCGCATTGAGCACTATCGCGGTGGAGATCGTTTTGTCGTACTCCGGCTTCCCGGCCATAAATGTAAAACAGGTATTGCCGAGATCGTGGAACACCGCGCCGCCGCCGCTGCTGCGACGCGCCAGCCGGACATTGTCTTCTTCCATGCGCCGGGTGTTGCACTCTTTCCACGGGTTTTGCGCCCGCCCGATGACGACCGTATCAGCGTTGCGCCACAGGAACAAAACGCGCTGTGTCGCGGGCATCTGGCGAAAAATACATTCTTCAACCGCCAGGTTGAACCAGGGATCGTAAGAGTCAGAGATAAGCAGACGTAATGTCGTCATGGCAGCATTCCTTTTCGTGGTCTCAACTATATTAACGACAAAGCGGCGGCTATCCTATGGTTCTTTCTTCTCGCTCTCTTCCTCTTCCGGTACGGATTTACTGGCGGTGAGCAGGAAAGGCGATTGCTGCCAGCGCGTGCGTTTGCCCTGTAGCAAGGTGCGCGTGAGCACCACGCCAATTGCCAGTGACAGAAGCAGCATCAGGCGTAAAATGTTGGTGGTGTTATCGACCTGTTTCGCTTCGGTCGCCAGCGTATGCGTATCCAGCGTCAGGCGCAGGTAGCCCAGCGGGCCATTTTTACCCTGAATAGGTTCGACAATCTGCTGATTAAAATAGCCGCCCGCTTTTTTACCGTCCAGCGCCAGCCTGTCGCGCACATTGACGCTTTCGCCTGCGCGCGTAATGAGATCGCCTTGCTCGTCGTAGACGCCGGCATCCAGAATGCGGCTCTCTTCCGTTAGCTGGCGGAGTACGACGGCGATCCGCTTCTCATCCGGCGTTTCGGTGCGCATCAGCGGCGCGATATTTAAGGTCACCTGGCGCGCCAGCGTGCGGGCCAGTTCTTCGAGCTGCGGATTGCGCTGCCGTTGATGGTTTTGACTGAACCAGGACGCCCCCTGCATCAGCCCGACGAGCAGTGCGAGACAGAACAATACAATCACTGCACGATGAAGCCGGAATTTCAGTTTTGCGCGAGCCATATTCCACCTGCTGAAAATTTGAGGCTTAATGTTGCCAGAAGCGATGGTTACAGGGTAGCCTCATGCGTTATTTTCC
Organism: Citrobacter sp. CK191; assembly: GCF_030333435.1. Classification (NCBI taxonomy): domain Bacteria; kingdom Pseudomonadati; phylum Pseudomonadota; class Gammaproteobacteria; order Enterobacterales; family Enterobacteriaceae; genus Citrobacter; species Citrobacter sp. CK191. Next base: position 440,193 of record NZ_JAOWFX010000034.1, read on the forward strand.
CCAGGATGATTCCCGACCCGAACGATTTTACAGGAGCTTTAATGCCTAACATTACCTGGTGCGATCTGCCTGAAGATGTTTCTTTGTGGCCTGGTTTACCCCTTTCATTAAGTGGTGACGAGGTGATGCCACTGGATTACCACGCAGGCCGTAGCGGCTGGCTGCTGTACGGTCGCGGGTTGGATAAGCAGCGCTTAACGCAGTACCAGAGCAAGCTGGGCGCGGCGATGGTGATCGTGGCGGCCTGGTGCGTTGAAGATTATCAGGTGATTCGTCTGGCGGGTTCCTTAACGCCGCGTGCGACGAAGCTGGCGCACGGCGCCGGGCTGGACGTCGCGCCGCTGGGCAAAATTCCGCATCTGCGTACGCCAGGCCTGCTGGTTATGGATATGGATTCGACGGCGATTCAGATCGAATGCATCGATGAAATCGCGAAGCTGGCCGGGACGGGCGAAATGGTTGCGGAAGTCACGGAACGCGCGATGCGCGGCGAACTGGATTTTACCGCCAGCTTACGCAGCCGTGTGGCGACGCTGAAAGGCGCGGATGCCGATATTCTGCGCCAGGTGCGCGAGAATTTGCCGTTGATGCCGGGTCTGACGCAACTGGTGCTGAAGCTGGAAACGCTCGGCTGGAAAGTGGCGATCGCCTCCGGCGGGTTTACCTTTTTTGCGGAATACCTGCGTGAAAAGCTGCGTTTAACCACGGTGGTGGCGAACGAGCTGGAGATCATCGACGGGAAATTTACCGGCAATGTCATTGGCGATATCGTCGATGCCCAGTACAAAGCTAACACGCTGACCCGCCTGGCGCAGGAGTATGAAATTCCCGTGGCGCAGACGGTGGCGATTGGCGATGGCGCTAACGATCTGCCGATGATTAAAGCGGCCGGGCTGGGGATTGCGTACCACGCCAAACCGAAAGTGAATGAAAAGACGGAAATCACGATTCGTCACGCTGACCTGATGGGGGTGTTCTGCATTCTCTCCGGCAGTATGAATCAAAAATGATTGAATTGCCCGATGGCGCAGGGCCTACGGGAAAGTGACTGTAGGCCGGATAAGCGCCAGCGCCATCCGGCAACTGCATGAAATAAAGAGGTAAACCGTGGCAAAAGCTCCAAAACGCGCCTTTGTTTGTAATGAATGCGGGGCCGATTATCCGCGCTGGCAGGGGCAATGCAGCGCCTGTCATGCCTGGAACACCATCACCGAGGTGCGTCTTGCCGCGTCGCCAACGGTGGCGCGTAATGAGCGACTCAGCGGCTATGCCGGTAACGCAGGCGTGGCAAAGGTGCAGAAATTGTCTGACATCAGCCTTGAGGAGCTGCCGCGTTTTTCCACCGGGTTTAAAGAGTTCGACCGTGTGCTGGGCGGCGGTGTCGTGCCCGGCAGCGCCATCCTGATCGGCGGCAACCCCGGTGCGGGGAAATCTACGCTGCTGCTGCAAACGCTTTGCAAACTGGCCGAGCAGATGAAAACCCTGTACGTCACGGGCGAAGAATCCCTGCAACAGGTAGCGATGCGCGCGCATCGGCTGGGATTGCCGACGGCTAACATGAATATGCTGTCAGAAACCAGTATTGAACAGATCTGCCTGATTGCGGAAGAAGAACAACCGAAGCTGATGGTGATCGACTCCATCCAGGTGATGCATATGGCGGATATCCAGTCCTCGCCGGGCAGCGTGGCCCAGGTGCGTGAGACGGCCGCTTACCTGACGCGCTTTGCCAAAACGCGCGGCGTGGCTATCGTGATGGTTGGTCATGTAACCAAAGACGGCTCGCTGGCAGGCCCGAAGGTGCTGGAGCACTGCATTGACTGCTCGGTGCTATTGGATGGCGACGCTGACTCCCGTTTTCGCACGCTGCGTAGCCATAAAAACCGTTTTGGCGCGGTAAACGAGCTGGGCGTTTTTGCGATGACGGAGCAGGGGCTGCGTGAAGTCAGCAACCCGTCCGCAATTTTCTTAAGCCGTGGCGATGAGGTGACTTCCGGCAGTTCGGTCATGGTGGTGTGGGAAGGGACGCGCCCGCTGCTGGTAGAGATTCAGGCGCTGGTCGATCACTCGATGATGGCGAATCCGCGTCGCGTGGCGGTCGGTCTGGAACAAAACCGTCTGGCGATCCTGCTGGCGGTGCTGCACCGTCATGGCGGATTGCAGATGGCCGATCAGGATGTATTCGTCAATGTCGTGGGCGGCGTGAAGGTCACGGAGACCAGCGCGGATCTCGCGCTATTGCTGGCGATGGTCTCCAGCCTGCGTGACAGGCCGCTGCCGCAGGATCTGGTGGTGTTTGGCGAAGTGGGGCTGGCAGGGGAAATTCGCCCGGTGCCCAGCGGTCAGGAACGTATTTCTGAAGCGGCTAAACACGGTTTCCGCCGCGCTATCGTACCGGCTGCCAACGTGCCGAAAAAGCCGCCGGAAGGGATGCAGGTTTTTGGCGTTAAAAAGCTTGCGGATGCGTTAAGTGTGTTTGACGACTTATAATCATCTGTATGCACTGATGTTGTATAATTTGCCGGATAGCGACGCAGTGCGTCTTATCCGGCCTACGGATTGATGTTGTAGGCCTGATAAGCGAAGCGCCATCAGGCATTGTTACGCGTTTTTTAGCAGGAGGCTCTTGTGTCATCGTTCGACTATCTCAAAACCGCGATCAAGCAAAAGGGGTGTACCCTGCAACAGGTGGCGGATGCCAGCGGCATGACCAAAGGGTATTTGAGCCAACTTCTGAACGCGAAGATTAAAAGCCCCAGTGCGCAAAAGCTGGAGGCGCTGCATCGTTTTTTGGGGCTGGAGTTTCCCCGGCAGCGGAAAAACATCGGCGTGGTGTTTGGCAAGTTCTACCCCCTGCATACCGGGCATATCTATTTGATTCAGCGCGCCTGTAGCCAGGTGGATGAACTGCATATCATTATGGGTTATGACGATACCCGCGACCGTGAACTGTTTGAAGACAGCGCCATGTCGCAACAGCCTACCGTGTCGGATCGTCTGCGTTGGCTACTACAGACCTTTAAATATCAGAAGAATATTCGTATTCATGCCTTCAATGAGGAAGGGATGGAGCCGTACCCGCACGGCTGGGATGTGTGGAGCAACGGCATCAAAGCCTTTATGGAAGAGAAGGGGATTCAGCCCAACTGGATCTACACGTCCGAGGAAGCCGATGCGCCGCAGTATCTCGAACACCTGGCTATTGAAACGGTGCTGGTCGATCCGAAACGAACCTTTATGAGTATCAGCGGGGCGCAGATCCGTGAAAACCCGTTCCGCTACTGGGAATACATTCCGACGGAAGTGAAGCCCTTTTTCGTGCGCACCGTGGCGATATTAGGCGGGGAGTCGAGCGGGAAATCCACGCTGGTGAACAAGCTCGCCAATATTTTTAATACCACCAGCGCGTGGGAGTACGGGCGCGACTATGTCTTCTCGCATCTGGGCGGTGACGAGATGGCGTTACAGTATTCTGATTACGATAAGATCGCGCTGGGCCATGCACAATATATTGATTTTGCGGTGAAATACGCCAATAAAGTGGCCTTTATCGATACCGATTTCGTTACCACGCAGGCCTTTTGTAAAAAATACGAAGGGCGCGAGCATCCGTTTGTACAGGCGTTGATCGATGAATACCGCTTTGATCTGGTGATCCTGCTGGAGAACAATACGCCCTGGGTCGCGGATGGGTTACGGAGTCTGGGCAGTTCGGTGGATCGTAAAGAGTTCCAGAATCTGCTGGTGGATATGCTGCGGGAGAACAACATCAATTTCGTCCACGTAGAAGAGGCCGATTACGATGGTCGATTTTTGCGCTGCGTGGAGTTAGTGAAAGAGATGATGGGCGAGCAGGGTTAAGCCTGAAGTGCCGGATAAGCGTAGCGCCATCCGGCATCTGATACATTACTTGGCGATACGTTTGTACTTGATACGCTTCGGCTCCAGCGCGTCGGCGCCCAGCGTGCGTTTCTTGTACTCTTCGTACTCGGTAAAGTTACCCTCGAAGAACTCCACCTTGCCTTCATCCTGGTAATCCAGAATGTGCGTGGCGATACGGTCGAGGAACCAACGGTCGTGCGAGATAACCATTGCACAGCCTGGGAACTCCAGCAGGGCGTTTTCCAGCGCACGCAGGGTTTCGATATCCAGGTCGTTGGTCGGTTCATCGAGCAGCAGCATATTGCCGCCAACCTGCAACAGCTTCGCCAGATGCAGACGACCGCGCTCACCGCCGGACAGTTCGCCCACGCGTTTACCCTGATCGACGCCTTTGAAGTTAAAGCGGCCCACATAGGCGCGGCTTGGCATTTCGGTGTTGCCAATCTTCATGATATCCAGCCCGCCGGAAACTTCTTCCCACACGGTTTTGCTGTTATCCATCGCGTCACGGAACTGGTCAACGGAAGCCAGTTTTACGGTTTCCCCCAGCGTGATGGTGCCGCTATCCGGCTGTTCCTGACCGGACATCATGCGGAACAGGGTGGATTTACCCGCGCCGTTCGGACCGATGATGCCGACAATCGCGCCTTTCGGTACTGAGAAGCTGAGATCGTCGATCAACAGGCGATCGCCGTAGGATTTACGCAGGTTGCTGACTTCAACGACCTTGTCGCCCAGACGTGGTCCAGGTGGAATAAACAGTTCGTTGGTTTCGTTACGTTTCTGGTATTCGGTGCTGTTCAGCTCTTCAAAGCGCGCCAGACGGGCTTTGCCTTTAGACTGACGGCCTTTAGTACCCTGACGCACCCACTCCAGCTCTTTCTCAATGGATTTACGGCGGGCCGCTTCCTGAGAGGCTTCCTGCGCCAGACGCTGATCTTTCTGTTCCAGCCAGGAGGAGTAGTTGCCTTCCCACGGAATCCCTTCGCCACGGTCAAGTTCGAGGATCCAGCCCGCCACGTTGTCGAGAAAGTAACGGTCGTGGGTAATCGCCACAACGGTGCCTTCGAAGTCGTGCAGGAAGCGTTCCAGCCACGCGACGGATTCCGCATCCAGGTGGTTGGTCGGTTCGTCGAGCAGCAGCATGTCCGGTTTTTCCAGCAGCAGACGGCACAGCGCGACGCGGCGGCGCTCACCACCGGAAAGATTCGCGATTTTGGCATCCCAGTCCGGCAGACGCAGGGCGTCAGCGGCGCGCTCCAGCTGTACGTTCAGGTTGTGGCCGTCATGCGCCTGGATGATCTCTTCCAGCTTGCCCTGTTCGGCGGCCAGCTTGTCAAAGTCCGCATCTGGATCGGCGTACAGCGCGTACACTTCATCCAGACGTTTCAGGGCACCGACCACTTCGGCCACCGCCTCTTCGATCGATTCGCGAACGGTGTGTTCAGGGGTGAGCTGAGGTTCCTGCGGCAGGTAGCCAATTTTGATGCCTGGCTGTGGGCGAGCTTCGCCCTCAATATCTGTATCGATGCCAGCCATAATGCGCAGCAGGGTAGACTTACCGGCGCCGTTCAGACCCAGTACGCCGATTTTCGCCCCAGGGAAGAAGCTCAGCGAGATGTTTTTCAAAATATGACGTTTCGGCGGAACCACTTTGCCGACACGATGCATGGTATAAACGAATTGAGCCACGTTGGACTTCGCCTCTATAGGTTTATCGTGATGAAGAATAATTTTCAAAGGCGAAGTGTAGCCTTTTTCCCGGGCTAATCCCAGCCAGCAACTCTCACTCGCAATAAAAGTAAAAAAGTGTCCGTAACATGGCGCATTTAGCAATGTCTGGTTAGCATAAATTCATTACGCGGCATGATGCTGCATTGATGTATTACGACAAGAGGAAGAGCTTGTGGACAAAGCCAAACCATTTACCTGGCGTCTTATCGCCGCCAGCGTATGCCTGCTGACGGTAAGTCAGGCGGCGCGAGCGGATTCTCTGGATGAGCAGCGCAATCGCTATGCGCAAATCAAACAGGCCTGGGATAACCGACAGATGGATGTCGTTGAGCAGATGATGCCTGGCCTGAAAAATTACCCGCTGTATCCCTATCTTGAGTATCGCCAGATCACCGACGATCTGATGAACCAGCCTGCGGTCACCGTTACCCAGTTTGTGCGCGCCAACCCTACGCTTCCTCCTGCGCGTACGCTGCAATCGCGTTTCGTTAATGAGCTGGCGCGTCGTGAAGACTGGCGTGGACTGCTAGCGTTCAGCCCCGAGAAGCCGGGCACCACCGAAGCGCAATGTAATTACTACTACGCGAAATGGAATACCGGGCAGACGGAAGAGGCCTGGCAGGGGGCGAAAGCGCTTTGGCTGACCGGGAAAAGCCAGCCGAACGCCTGTGACAAACTGTTCAGCGTCTGGCGCGCTTCCGGCACCCAGGACCCGCTGGCCTGGCTGGAGCGCATCCGCCTGGCGATGAAAGCAGGCAACACGGGGCTGGTAACGGTGCTGGCCGGGCAGATGCCTGCGCAGTACCAGACCATTGCTTCGGCGATCATCACGCTGGCGAACGATCCCAATAGCGTGATGACTTTTGCGCGTACGACCGGCGCGACCGATTTTACCCGCCAGATGGCGGCAGTGGCCTTTGCCAGCGTGGCGCGTCAGGACGCAGAGAATGCGCGTTTGATGATCCCGTCACTGGTGCAGGCCCAGCAGCTTAATGAGGAGCAAACTCAGGAACTGCGCGATATCGTCGCCTGGCGGCTGATGGGGAACGATGTGACCGATGCGCAGGCGAAGTGGCGCGATGATGCGATTATGCGCTCGCAATCCACCACGCTGGTGGAACGCCGCGTGCGGATGGCGCTGGGCACCGGCGATCGGCGTGGGCTGAATACCTGGCTTGCCCGACTGCCGATGGAAGCGAAGGAGAAGGATGAATGGCGCTACTGGCAGGCGGATTTGTTGCTTGAGCGCGGGCGTGAGGCTGAGGCAAAAGAGATCCTCCATGCGCTGATGCAACAGCGTGGTTTCTACCCGATGGTCGCCGCACAAAAGCTGGGTGAAGCGTATGTACTGAAGATCGATAAAGCGCCGACGACAGTGGACGCTTCGCTTACGCAGGGCGCGGAAATGGCGCGAGTCCGCGAACTGATGTACTGGAATCTGGATAATACGGCGCGCAGCGAGTGGGCGAATCTGGTCTCCAGCAGGACGAAGTCGGAGCAGGCGCAGCTGGCGCGTTATGCCTTCAATAACCACTGGTGGGATCTGAGCGTGCAGGCGACGATCGCAGGGAAACTGTGGGATCATCTGGAAGAGCGTTTCCCGCTGGCGTACAAGGATCTTTTCGCCCGTTACACCGGCGGCAAAGCGATCTCGCAAAGTTACGCTATGGCGATTGCGCGTCAGGAGAGCGCCTGGAATCCGAAAGTGAAATCCCCGGTAGGAGCCAGCGGTCTGATGCAAGTTATGCCGGGCACGGCGACGCATACGGTGAAAATGTTCTCGATACCGGGCTACAGCAGCCCCAGCCAGCTGCTTGACCCGGAGACGAACATCAACATTGGCACCAGTTACCTGCAATACGTTTATCAACAGTTTGGTAATAACCGTATTTTCTCTTCAGCGGCTTACAATGCCGGGCCGGGGCGCGTTCGTACCTGGCTTGGCAATAGCGCAGGGCGCATCGACGCCGTCGCGTTTGTTGAAAGTATTCCGTTCTCAGAAACGCGGGGCTACGTGAAGAACGTGCTGGCTTATGATGCCTACTATCGCTACTTCATGGGCGATAAACCAACGTTGATGAATGACGCAGAATGGCAGCGCCGTTACTGATCGCATCGGTTATGTTATGCTATCGTACTCGTTAAAGAGTACAATCGGGGGAGGCAGATACGTTTCCCCCTGCAACGATGGCGACATTCTATGACTCAGCAATCACCCTATTCAGCAGCGATGGCAGAACAGCGTCACCAGGAGTGGTTACGCTTTGTTGAGCTGCTCAAGCACGCTTGTGCGGAAGACCTGCATCTTCCCTTACTCAATTTGATGCTGACGCCGGATGAGCGTGAGGCGCTGGGAACGCGCGTGCGTATCATTGAAGAGTTGTTACGCGGTGAAATGAGCCAGCGCGAGCTTAAAAATGAGCTGGGGGCGGGCATCGCCACCATTACGCGCGGTTCCAACAGCCTGAAATCCGCACCGGTAGAGTTACGCCAGTGGCTGGAGCAGGTGTTGCTCAAGAGCGAAAGGTAATTTCGCCTGATGGCGCTACGCTTATCAGGCCTACAGGAATGGTGAACGTAGGCCGGATAAGGCGAAGCCGCCATCCGGCGTGGATCGCGAGCCCTACCGATACACCGCATTATGAAACGGACTGAGCGCCAGAATCACCGCCTGGTGATAAACGCTGGAGCGGGTCAGTTTTCCGGCGGTAAACACCCCGATAGCCCCCTCTTTACGGCCAATCTCATCAATACCGGTATACTGCGACATCACCGGGCCGAGCGCTTCGCCCTGACGAACTTTTTCAAGGATAACAGCAGGAAGCGGCAGCGTTGCCGAGCGCGCCTCGCCTCGCTGGGCGGCATTCTCTATCACCACCCAACTGAACGTACTGTCATCATCAATCCCCGCTTCGATAGCCACCCAAAAATCGGCCTGAGGACGCAGACAGCGCGCATTTTCTACCCGATTCCGTGCGCCAGCGCGCGTTTCCTGACTTCCAAAAGGTTGTTCCGGCACGCCGCTCTCGACGGAGACGGACTCAATATGGCAGGATCCTTCACCGAAAATCTCGTTAAATGCTTGCAGAATTGCCTGAATTTTAGCGGGATTGGTGGTTGCTGAGACAACATGGTGCATAATCAGAATTACTCAGAAATGAATGTCATCGCAGTATAACGGATAAAAAGCATGTTACAGGTATACCTTGTTCGCCACGGTGAAACGCAGTGGAACGCCGAGCGACGTATTCAAGGCCAGTCTGACAGTCCGCTGACCGCTAAAGGTGAGCAACAAGCTATGCAAGTGGGAGAACGCGCCAGAACGCTCGGCATCACCCATATCGTCAGTAGCGATCTCGGTCGCACCCGCCGCACGGCTGAAATCATCGCCCAGGCATGCGGTTGCGATATCACTTTCGACGCCCGCCTGCGTGAGCTGGACATGGGCGTGCTGGAAAAACGACACATCGACACCCTCACCGAAGAAGAAGAGAACTGGCGTCGCCAGTTAGTGAACGGCACGGTTGACGGGCGCATTCCTGATGGCGAATCCATGCAGGAACTGAGCGATCGCGTCAATGCCGCTCTCGCGTCCTGTCTGGAACTGCCGCAGGGCAGCCGCCCGCTGCTGGTCAGTCACGGTATCGCGCTGGGTTGCCTGGTTAGCACCATTCTGGGATTACCGGCCTGGGCGGAGCGTCGGTTACGTCTGCGTAACTGCTCTATTTCCCGCGTCGATTATCAGGAAAGTTTGTGGCTGGCGCCTGGTTGGGTCGTTGAAACGGCAGGGGACGTCTCGCATCTCGATGCCCCTGCGTTAGATGAGCTACAGCGTTAACGGCGAACGGGGATCAGGAATTCGCAACGCAGGTTAATAGGGCGACCGCCTGTTTTGGCATCTTCTGCCGGGTAGTATCGCTCTATATCCTGCCCTTTGCGGCGGGTCAGGTTCAGCATCGGCATACAGGTGCCGTATACCGTCAGGATAAACTCCTGTACCCCGGTTCCTAAACCTTCGTAGGTGAACATCACATATTCGCCGCCCTGTAGGGTAACAGGCTGCGCTGACGGCACATACCCGTTGGCATGTTCTTGCGGTAGCGCGGTGGTGTAGAACACCTCCTGTTCGTCATCTTTCTCCAGGCTGGGGCGCGTTTCGTTAAGGCCGTAGAGCAGTGGAGGAATCGTTGGCGCCTGGCTGAGAAAGTCTTGCCAGAACTGTACGCGCATTTCGTGTCGAAAATCGGAGATTTGCTCCAGCGAACAGGAATAGCTCTGGGTGGTGCCGAGCAGTTGCGTATCTTCCAGGGTGACAAACTGATGCTCAGGCATGGCGAACTCACCCAGACGCATCGGCGGACGAATGCCAAAGGCGCTCCATTCTGGAGAACGGCGATATAACGCCGGCGTCTGAGAGAACTGCTTTTTAAACGCGCGGGTAAAGGTTTGCTGAGAATCGAAGCGGTACTGCAACGCGATATCCAGAATCGGACGCGCCGTCAGGCGCAGGGCCACGGCGGATTTAGATAAGCGGCGAGCGCGGATGTAAGCGCCAATAGCATGGCCCGTCACGTCCTTAAACATTCTTTGCAGGTGCCACTTGGAATAACCTGCTTTTGCCGCCACATTGTCAAGCGACAGAGGCTGATCCAGATGGCCTTCCAGCCAGGTTAAGAGGTCGCGAATAATGCCAGCCTGATCCATAAAATATCCTCATCCTTTCCACAACGAGCACCTGACATCAGGTAAGTGGATAATAGCATTTTTTGCTGTTTTAGCATTCGGTGTTTTTTTTGCTCATCTGTGCTTTTTTGGGGCACACTAAAGCATGATTATTCTAATCCTGTGATCTGTAAACAGTTTATCCAGACGTGTCGAATAATTGCGCAGTGTAACTTTTATGAATGGTAACAATATGAAATACAAGAGCTTAATACTTTCCTCAATTCTGTTGATGCTGGGGCAGTTTGCGCATGCAGAACAGGTAGGTTCCGTCGATACCGTATTTAAAATGTTTGGGCCTGACCATAAAATCGTCGTCGAAGCGTTTGACGATCCCGACGTCAAAAATGTGACGTGCTATGTAAGTCGGGCGAAAACGGGGGGGATTAAAGGCGGTCTGGGACTGGCCGAAGATACCTCCGACGCGGCGATCTCCTGTCAGCAGGTAGGGCCGATTGAGCTGAGCGATAAAATTAAGAACGGGAAAGCGCAAGGGGATGTCGTTTTCCAGAAACGCACGTCGCTGGTGTTTAAAAAATTACAGGTCGTGCGTTTTTATGATGCCAAACGCAATACGCTGGCGTATCTGGCCTATTCTGACAAGGTCGTTGAAGGGTCGCCAAAAAATGCCATAAGCGCGGTGCCCGTTATGCCGTGGCGGTAACGTTCCTGACGCGTCATCTGGAAGTGATTCCCGTTCAGGTCGGATAAGCCATTGACAGACAATAAAAAACGGCGCATTTTGCGCCGTTTTTGCTGCCGGTGGTAACCGATTAGTCCTGTAGATCACCGCAGAAACGGTAACCTTCACCGTGAATGGTCGCGATGATTTCCGGGGTATCCGGCGTGGATTCGAAATGCTTACGAATACGACGGATAGTCACGTCAACAGTACGGTCATGCGGCTTCAGCTCGCGACCGGTCATTTTCTTCAGCAGTTCTGCACGAGACTGGATCTTGCCCGGGTTCTCGCAGAAGTGAAGCATGGCGCGGAATTCGCTGCGTGGCAGTTTGTACTGCTCACCATCTGGGCCGATCAAAGAACGGCTGTTGATGTCGAGTTCCCAACCGTTGAACTTGTAGCTTTCGACGCTACGGCGCTCTTCACTGACCGTACCCAGATTCATAGTACGGGACAGCAGGTTGCGCGCACGGATAGTCAGTTCGCGTGGGTTAAACGGCTTGGTGATGTAATCGTCTGCGCCGATTTCGAGGCCGAGGATTTTATCGACTTCGTTATCGCGGCCAGTCAGGAACATCAACGCAACGTTAGCCTGTTCGCGCAGTTCACGCGCTAACAGAAGACCGTTTTTCCCTGGCAGGTTGATATCCATGATCACCAGGTTGATGTCATATTCAGAGAGGATCTGATGCATTTCCGCGCCATCTGTCGCTTCGAATACATCATAGCCTTCCGCTTCGAAAATACTTTTCAACGTGTTGCGTGTTACCAACTCGTCTTCAACGATAAGAATGTGCGGGGTCTGCATGTTTGCTACCTAAATTGCCAACTAAATCGAAACAGGAAGTACAAAAGTCCCTGACCTGCCTGATGCATGTCGCAAATTAACATGATCGGCGTAACATGACTAAAGTACGTAATTGCGTTCTTGATGCACTTTCCATCAACGTCAACAACATCATTAGCTTGGTCGTGGGTACTTTCCCTTTGGACCCGACAGTGTCAAAAACGGCTGTCATCCTAACCATTTTAACAGCAACATAACAGGCTAAGACGTACCGGACACCCAATAAAACTACGCTTCGTTGACATATATCAAGTTCAATTGTAGCACGTTAACAGTTTGATGAAATCATCGTATCCAAATGCTAGCGTTCATCACAAATTTGCAATAATCCAACTAGTTGCGCATGCCAACTAATAAATGTAATGAATCCAATAGGTGTGATTCATTCTAAATTAAATTATCCTAAATAAACAGAAGGATATGTAGTATTTCTTAACATAAAACGCAATAGTAAAGATAAGAAATAGTTTAGTGCCTTTTACTGAATGTGAAATGGTTTTTCAACGATTTTCGTTAAAAAATTGTAAATTCGTGCTGCGTAATATGTTGACATTGGTCACATTATTGCCAGCGGCTGGTCAAAAAGAGAATCGAAATGCGTGTAACAATTATTCTGGTCGCGCCTGCCAGAGCGGAAAATATTGGCGCGGCGGCACGGGCAATGAAGACGATGGGGTTTGGCGATATGCGTATTGTCGACAGCCAGGCGCACCTGGAGCCGGCGACCCGTTGGGTCGCACATGGTTCCACTGATGTTATTGATAATATTAGTGTTTATCCAACGCTGGCGGAAGCGCTGCACGATGTTGATTTCACTGTCGCCACCACGGCCCGCAGTCGCGCGAAGTTCCACTACTACGCAACGCCCGCAGAACTGCTGCCGCTGTTACAGGAAAAATCGCAGTGGATGAACCATGCGGCGCTGGTTTTTGGCCGGGAAGATTCGGGCCTGACGAATGAAGAACTGGCGCTGGCAGACGTTTTAACCGGCGTGCCAATGGTTGCTGATTATCCTTCACTCAATTTAGGGCAGGCGGTAATGGTGTATTGCTATCAATTAGCAGGCTTAATGCAACAACCGGCGAAACAAACAGAGGTGACTGACGCACCTCAATTGCAGGCGTTACGCACACGCGTTTCGCAGTTACTGGCGACGCTGGATGTTGCTGATGACATCAAACTGGCGGACTGGCTGCAACAACGACTGGGGCTGTCAGGGCAGCGCGACACGGCCATGCTGCACCGTTTATTGCATGATATTGAGAAAAATATAACAAAATAAAATCTTGTTGAATTGCTTGATGTGAGATTTTAAATCTGGTTTCAAGAGGTTGCTTCATTCCGTATTGGTTGAAAATAAATGCGCAAGCAGCAGCTCGTGAACATGTTGCGGAATGTGATCAAATTAAAAATTTATTGACTTAGGTCACGAGATACTTTAACCCTTTAAAGATACAAGACAGACAGATAATAATTACAGAGTACACAACATCCATGAATCGCATCAGCACCACCATTACCACAACCATCACCATTACCACAGGTAACGGTGCGGGCTGACGCGTACAGGAAACACAGAAAAAAGCCCGCACCTGAACAGTGCGGGCTTTTTTTTCGACCAAAGGTAACGAGGTAACAACCATGCGAGTGTTGAAGTTCGGCGGTACATCAGTGGCAAATGCAGAGCGCTTTCTGCGTGTTGCCGATATTCTGGAAAGCAATGCCAGGCAGGGGCAGGTAGCGACTGTTCTCTCTGCCCCCGCCAAAATTACTAACCATCTGGTGGCGATGATTGAAAAGACCATCAGCGGTCAGGATGCTTTACCGAATATCAGCGATGCCGAACGTATTTTTTCCGAACTTCTTACGGGTCTTGCAGCCGCTCAGCCGGGGTTCCCGCTGGCGCAGTTGAAAGTTTTCGTTGAGCAAGAATTTGCGCAAATCAAACATATCCTGCACGGAATCAGCCTGCTGGGCCAGTGCCCGGATAGCATCAATGCTGCGCTGATCTGCCGTGGCGAGAAGATGTCGATCGCGATCATGGCTGGCCTGCTGGAAGCGCGCGGTCATGGCGTGACGGTTATCGATCCGGTCGAAAAATTATTGGCGGTCGGGCATTACCTCGAATCGACCGTTGATATCGCCGAATCTACGCGCCGTATCGCGGCGGGCCGCATTCCGGCTGACCACATGGTGCTGATGGCAGGTTTCACCGCCGGTAACGAAAAAGGCGAGCTGGTCGTGCTGGGCCGCAACGGTTCTGATTACTCCGCTGCGGTGTTGGCTGCCTGCTTACGCGCCGACTGTTGTGAGATCTGGACTGACGTTGACGGCGTGTATACCTGTGACCCGCGCCAGGTGCCGGACGCCAGGTTGCTGAAGTCGATGTCCTATCAGGAGGCGATGGAGCTTTCTTACTTCGGCGCCAAAGTCCTTCATCCTCGCACCATCACCCCCATTGCTCAGTTCCAAATCCCATGCCTGATTAAAAACACCGGAAACCCGCAAGCCCCTGGTACGCTGATCGGCGCCAGCGTGGATGAAGACGAACTGCCGGTGAAAGGGATCTCGAACCTGAACAATATGGCGATGTTCAGCGTTTCCGGCCCTGGAATGAAAGGGATGATCGGGATGGCGGCGCGCGTCTTCGCGGCAATGTCCCGCGCGGGGATCTCCGTGGTGCTGATCACGCAATCCTCTTCTGAATACAGCATCAGTTTCTGCGTACCGCAGGGCGACTGCGCGCGGGCCCAGCGTGCAATGCAGGATGAGTTCTACCTGGAACTGAAAGAAGGGTTGCTGGAGCCGCTGGCGGTGACTGAACGTCTGGCGATCATCTCGGTGGTTGGCGACGGTATGCGCACGCTGCGCGGCATCTCGGCGAAGTTCTTTGCGGCGCTGGCGCGCGCGAATATCAATATTGTCGCGATTGCGCAGGGCTCGTCCGAACGATCGATTTCGGTGGTCGTGAATAACGATGATGTCACAACGGGCGTGCGTGTTACCCACCAGATGCTGTTCAATACCGATCAGGTGATTGAAGTGTTCGTTATCGGCGTTGGCGGCGTTGGCGGCGCGTTACTTGAGCAGCTTAAACGCCAGCAGTCCTGGCTGAAAAACAAGCATATCGACCTGCGCGTCTGCGGCGTGGCGAATTCGAAAGCGCTGTTGACCAATGTGCATGGCCTGAACCTGGATAACTGGCAGGCGGAACTGGTGGAAGCGAAAGAACCGTTTAATTTAGGGCGCTTAATTCGCCTGGTGAAAGAGTATCACCTGCTTAACCCGGTTATTGTTGACTGTACCTCCAGCCAGGCGGTGGCGGATCAATACGCCGACTTCCTGCGTGAAGGCTTCCATGTGGTAACGCCGAACAAAAAAGCCAACACGTCGTCGATGGATTACTACCATCAACTGCGTTTTGCCGCGGCGAAATCCCGACGTAAGTTCCTGTACGACACCAACGTAGGCGCGGGCTTACCGGTTATCGAGAACCTGCAAAACCTGCTGAACGCGGGTGACGAACTGCAACACTTCTCCGGTATCCTGTCTGGATCGCTCTCTTTTATTTTCGGCAAGCTGGATGAAGGCATGAGCCTTTCGGCCGCGACCACGATGGCGCGCGAGTTGGGCTATACCGAACCCGATCCGCGTGACGATCTTTCCGGGATGGATGTGGCGCGCAAATTGCTGATCCTCGCCCGTGAAACGGGACGTGAGCTGGAACTGTCCGATATCGTGATTGAGCCGGTGCTGCCGGAAGGTTTCGACGATTCCGGCGATGTCGCCACGTTTATGACCAATCTGTCGCAGCTTGACGACGCGTTTGCCGCCCGCGTGGCGAAAGCCCGTGATGAAGGCAAAGTATTGCGCTATGTTGGCAACATTGAAGACGACGGCGTGTGTCGCGTGAAGATCGCCGAGGTTGACGGCAACGATCCGCTGTTTAAAGTGAAAAACGGGGAGAATGCGCTGGCGTTTTACAGTCACTATTATCAACCGCTGCCGCTGGTTCTGCGCGGTTACGGTGCGGGGAATGATGTGACGGCGGCGGGTGTTTTTGCCGATCTGCTGCGCACCCTTTCATGGAAGTTAGGAGTCTAAAATGGTGAAAGTCTATGCTCCGGCTTCCAGTGCCAATATGAGCGTCGGATTTGATGTGCTTGGGGCGGCTGTCACGCCGGTTGATGGCTCACTGCTGGGCGATGTGGTCTCGGTGGATGCGGCAGAAAGCTTCACGCTGAATAATTTAGGGCGTTTTGCCGACAAGTTGCCGTCAGCGCCGCGTGAAAATATCGTTTATCAGTGCTGGGAGCGTTTTTGCCAGGAGTTGGGTAAACAGATTCCGGTGGCGATGACGCTGGAAAAGAACATGCCGATTGGCTCCGGGTTAGGGTCCAGCGCCTGTTCCGTGGTCGCCGCGCTGGTGGCGATGAATGAGTTCTGTGGCAAACCGCTGAACGACACGCGTCTGCTGGCGATCATGGGGGAACTGGAAGGGCGTATCTCTGGCAGCATTCATTACGATAACGTCGCGCCGTGCTTTCTCGGCGGCATGCAGTTGATGATCGAAGAAAACGGCATTATCAGCCAGCAGGTGCCAGGATTTGATGAGTGGCTGTGGGTACTGGCCTATCCGGGGATTAACGTTTCGACGGCTGAAGCGCGGGCGATTTTACCCGCGCAGTATCGCCGTCAGGACTGTATCGCCCACGGGCGGCATCTGGCCGGGTTTATTCATGCCTGCTATTCCCGTCAGCCGCAGCTTGCTGCGAAGCTGATGAAGGATGTGATTGCCGAACCGTACCGCGCTCGTCTGCTGCCGGGCTTCAGCCAGGCGCGTCAGGCGGTGGCGGAAATTGGCGCGCTGGCCAGCGGTATTTCCGGGTCCGGGCCGACGCTTTTCGCGCTCTGTGATAAGCCGGATACGGCGCAGCGTGTAGCAGACTGGCTGGGTAAAAATTACCTGCAAAATCAGGAAGGCTTTGTTCATATTTGTCAGCTGGATACGGCGGGCGCACGAGTACTGGGATAAACAATGAAACTCTACAATCTGAAAGATCATAATGAGCAGGTCAGCTTTGCGCAGGCCGTTACGCAGGGGCTTGGCAAGAATCAGGGGCTCTTTTTCCCGCACGACCTGCCGGAATTTAGCCTGACTGAAGTTGATGAGATGCTGAATCAGGACTTTGTGAGTCGTAGCGCAAAGATCCTTTCCGCGTTTATCGGGGATGAGATCCCGCAGGAAATCTTAGAAGAGCGCGTCCGTAAGGCATTCGCTTTTCCGGCGCCGGTGCGTCAGGTGGAAGGCGATGTCGGGTGCCTGGAGTTGTTCCACGGCCCGACGCTGGCCTTTAAGGATTTTGGCGGTCGCTTTATGGCGCAAATGCTGACGCACATCAGCGGCGACAAACCGGTGACTATCCTGACGGCGACCTCTGGCGATACCGGCGCGGCAGTTGCTCACGCATTCTACGGTTTGAAAAATGTACGCGTCGTGATCCTCTACCCACGCGGCAAGATCAGCCCGTTGCAGGAAAAACTGTTCTGTACGCTGGGCGGCAACATCGAAACGGTTGCGATTGACGGTGATTTCGATGCCTGCCAGGCGCTGGTAAAACAGGCGTTTGATGATGAAGAACTGAAGGCGGCGCTGGGGCTGAATTCGGCGAACTCCATCAACATCAGCCGTCTGCTGGCGCAGATTTGCTATTACTTTGAAGCGGTCGCTCAACTGCCGCAGGACGCGCGTAATCAGTTAGTGATTTCCGTGCCCAGCGGTAACTTTGGCGACCTGACGGCGGGGCTGCTGGCGAAGTCGCTCGGCCTGCCGGTGAAACGCTTTATCGCCGCTACTAACGTCAACGATACGGTGCCGCGCTTCCTGAAAGAGGGGCAGTGGTCGCCAAAAGCGACGCAGGCTACCTTGTCGAACGCGATGGATGTCAGCCAGCCCAATAACTGGCCGCGTGTGGAAGAGCTGTTCCGCCGTAAAATATGGCGTCTGACGGAGTTGGGCTACGCTGCGGTTGACGATGAGACGACGCAGGAGACCATGCGCGAACTGAAAGCGGCAGGTTATACCTCTGAACCGCACGCTGCCGTGGCGTACCGCGCGCTGCGTGATCAGCTGCATCCGGGGGAGTATGGCTTGTTCCTCGGGACTGCGCATCCGGCGAAATTCAAAGAGAGTGTGGAGGCGATTCTTGGTGAAACATTGGATCTGCCAAAAGAGCTGGCGGATCGTGCCGATCTGCCGCTGCTCTCGCATAATCTGCCTGCCGATTTTGCCGAATTGCGTAAGCTGATGATGACACGCGGCTAACAGTTGTGCCCGGTGGCGCTTCGGGGCTATTGTAGCTAATGTAGGCCGGATAAGGCGTTAGCCGCCATCCGGCTTTTTTATGGAGAAAATAAGGAGAAATTTAGCAGGTAAAAAGGAGTAATTCTCAATAAATGCGGTAACTTAGAGATTAGGATTGCAGAGAATAACAACCCGCGTTCTCATCAAGTAATCTCCTTTCATCGACCCAAATCGGGCAATGGTAAAAAGGAGTACCTCATGAACAAGTTGAAACCCGTGCTTCTTGCACTTTCCATGATGCTGGTGGCTCCCCTCGCAGCACAGGCTGCCGAAATTACTCTCGTACCGGCAGTTAAACTTCAGATTGGCGATCGCGATAACCACGGTAACTACTGGGATGGCGGTCACTGGCGCGACCACGGCTGGTGGCAGAAGCATTATGAGTGGCGAGAAAACCGCTGGCAGCCGCATGGACCACGTCCGCAACCGCATCATAATAAGCATGACGAGCATCGTCATGATGATCGCCGCGACGACCACCGCCATTAAGTACGCAAGCCTGATAAGCGTAGCGCTATCAGGCAATTATGCGGTTTTAGCGCCGGATAGCGACAAAAGGCGTCTTATCCGGCCTGCGCTTCAGGGCATCAGTTTTGCTCGTGGCGTTTAAACACCAGTTCGCCTTTTCCTGACGCTTGCTCATCATAGAAATAGCCTTCGCTGTTAAATGCGGTGAGCTGTTCCGGCTTCGTCAGCCGGTTTTCAATGATGTAACGGCTCATCAGGCCGCGCGCTTTTTTGGCGTAGAAGCTGATAACTTTGAATTTGCCGTTTTTCTCGTCAAGGAACACGGGCTTGATAACCTCCGCATTCAGCTGCTTCGGCTTCACGGATTTATAATATTCATCCGAGGCCAGGTTGATGACGATTTTATCGCCTTGCGCAGCCAGCGCTTCGTTCAGCTTATCGGTAATCACATCGCCCCAGAACTGATAAAGGTCTTTCCCTTTGGCGTTCTCAAGGCGAATGCCCATCTCCAGACGGTAAGGCTGCATCAGATCCAGCGGACGCAGGACGCCGTACAACCCGGAAAGCATACGCAAATGCTGCTGCGCGAAATCAAAATCGGCTTCGCTGAACGTTTCCGCCTGTAGTCCGGTATAGACGTCGCCTTTAAACGCCAGAATCGCCTGGCGGGCGTTTTCAGGGGAGAAGTCAGGCTGCCAGTCATGAAAACGGGTGGCATTCAGATCGGCCAGTTTGTCGCTAATGCCCATTAGCTTGCCAATCTGCGGCGCCGAGAGCTTGCGCGCCTCGCGGATCAACTGCTGGGAGTAATCCAGCAGTTCAGGCCGCGTATAGCGCGTCGTGGCCAGCGGGCTTTGGTAATCGAGCGTTTTTGCAGGTGAAATCAGAATCAGCATATCCAGTCCTTGCAGGAGATTTACTGCGACTTTAGCAAAAAAACCGACCGATTTGATCGATGGTTGTGATTGCCACGCTAGTGACGCGGCAACTCATCCCATGTATCCGGCGCCAGTTGCTGCTCAATTTCAGGGTAGCGGAACGGGTCGAACACGGGTTGTACGCCGAGCTTACGCTGTCGCAGATAGTCGCTGGCGATCGTATGCACCACCGGCGAGAGCAGCAGAATCGCCGTCAGGTTGGTGATGGCCATACAGGCCATAATAATGTCGGCCAACTGCCAGACGAGCGGAAAGCTGAGTAACGTGCCCGCCACGACCATCCCGACGGTGACAATACGCAGCGCCCAGCGCATTCGCAGACTGTCCAGACGCAGAAAAATCAGGTTATTTTCGGCGTAAACGTAGTTGGCGACAATCGAGCTGAAGGCGAACAACACCACAATAAACGCGACAAGGCTTGCGCCCCATTCGCCGGTCAGTGAAATCATTGCCTGTTGCACCAGCTGGATGCCTTCCGTTGGCATATGCGAGGCGCCATTGCCTGCCAGCAGAATAATCATCGCGCTGGCGGTGCAGATAATAATGGTATCGGTAAAGACGCCGATCATCTGCACAATTCCCTGCGCGGCAGGGTGCGGCGGCCAGGATGAAGCGGCGGCCGCAATGTTAGGCGCAGAACCCATTCCCGCTTCGTTGGAGAACATGCCGCGCTGGAAACCGCTGGTAATCGCCTGGCTGAGCGTATACCCGGCCGCCCCGGCAGTGGCTTCCTGCCAGCCGAATGCGCTTTTCACAATCGACGCGATAATGTCGGGCAACTGTTCAATGTGCCAGAGGCAAATCACTAAACCGGTGAGCGTCCACAGAAGGGCCATTGCAGGGACGAACCATTGCATGAGTTTTGCGACATCTTTAATGCCGCGAACGATGACAAAAAAGGCCGCCAGCGCCAGCACGATACCGGAGATAATGGGCGGTATGTCAAAGGCAAAAGCGAGCGCCCGCGAGACGGAGTTCGCCTGTACGCTATTAAAAATCAGACCATACGCAATGAGTAAGAAAATCGCGAAGAGAACGCCCATCCAGCGCATACCCAGGCCGCGCGCCATATACCATGCCGGGCCGCCGCGATACTGTCCTGTGCTGTCGCGCTCTTTGTAGAGCTGGGCCAGAGAGCATTCGGCAAACGAGGTCGCCATGCCGATAAGCGCAGATACCCACATCCAGAATACGGCGCCGGGCCCGCCTGCGGCGATAGCCAACGCAACGCCTGCCAGGTTGCCGCTGCCAATACGCGCGGCAAGGCTGGTACACAGCGCCTGAAATGATGTAAGCCCGCCCGGCTGGGGATGTATGCTGTTTTTAAGACTTTTGCCAAACTGGCGGATATAGCGAAACTGAACGAATCCGGTACGGTAAGTAAACCAAAACCCTGCGCCAAGCAGGAGGTAGATCATTACCGATCCCCAGAGTATTTCATTAATAAAGGCGAAGAAATCAGGCATTAACATCCCTCTTGTTGATGCCGGTACGCTTTTGGGTTCCAGTGTAAGCGTTACCAATTCACGAACAGTATAGACCCTGTCAGGCTATTGAATGGGGGGAGTCTACCATACTATATGGCAATATCCTTTAATTGCGCGCAGCCCTGTCGAGGGGCCGAAAAGAGGCAAACAAAGAGGGGAGTGGGATAACCGCATTGTCTGCGGTTGCGCTGTGAGTGCGTCGTGTTATCATCAAGGCAGACCGGTTACATCCCCCTAACAAGCTGTTTAAAGAGAAACACTATCATGACGGACAAATTGACCTCCCTTCGTCAGTTCACCACCGTGGTGGCCGACACCGGAGACATCGCGGCAATGAAGCTGTACCAGCCGCAGGATGCCACAACCAACCCTTCTCTCATTCTTAACGCAGCACAGATCCCGGAATACCGTAAGCTGATTGACGATGCCGTTGCCTGGGCGAAACAGCAGAGCAGCGATCGCGCGCAGCAGATTGTTGACGCGGCCGACAAGCTGGCGGTGAACATTGGTCTGGAGATCCTGAAACTGGTTCCGGGCCGTATCTCCACCGAAGTTGACGCTCGTCTGTCCTACGACACCGACGCGTCTATCGCCAAAGCAAAACGCATCATCAAGCTCTACAACGACGCGGGCATCAGCAACGATCGCATCCTGATCAAACTGGCGTCTACCTGGCAGGGGATTCGTGCTGCTGAACAGCTGGAAAAGGAAGGTATCAACTGTAACCTGACTCTGCTGTTCTCCTTCGCGCAGGCGCGTGCTTGTGCGGAAGCGGGCGTATACCTGATCTCTCCGTTCGTGGGTCGTATTCTTGACTGGTACAAAGCCAATACCGACAAGAAAGAGTACGCTCCGGCAGAAGATCCGGGCGTGGTTTCCGTTACGGAAATCTACGAATACTACAAACAGCACGGTTATGAGACAGTGGTGATGGGTGCGAGCTTCCGCAACGTCGGTGAAATTCTGGAGCTGGCGGGTTGCGATCGTCTGACCATCGCTCCGGCGCTGCTGAAAGAGCTGGCGGAAAGCGAAGGCGCTATCGAACGTAAACTGTCCTTCTCTGGCGAAGTGAAAGCGCGTCCAGAACGCATCACCGAGTCTGAGTTCCTGTGGCAGCACAACCAGGACCCGATGGCGGTAGACAAGCTGGCGGACGGTATCCGTAAGTTTGCTATTGACCAGGAAAAACTGGAAAAAATGATCGGCGATCTGCTGTAATCATTCGGCGTGACCAGACAGGTTTCTGGTCACGCTACCTCTTCTGAAACCTGTCTGTCCTTCCCTTTGCAGTGTATCATTCTGTTTAACGAGACTGTTTAGACGGAATAATCATGAACACCTTACGTATTGGTTTAGTTTCCATTTCTGACCGCGCGTCCAGCGGCGTATACCAGGATAAAGGCATTCCTGCTCTTGAAGAGTGGCTGGCCTCCGCGCTGACCACCCCTTTTGACGTACAAACCCGACTGATCCCGGATGAGCAGGCGATCATTGAGCAAACGCTGTGTGAGCTGGTGGATGAAATGAGCTGTCACCTGGTACTGACGACGGGCGGTACGGGGCCAGCGCGTCGTGATGTCACGCCTGACGCGACTCTGGCCGTCGCCGACAGAGAAATGCCCGGCTTTGGCGAGCAGATGCGCCAGATCAGCCTGCACTTTGTTCCTACGGCGATCCTTTCCCGCCAGGTTGGCGTGATCCGCAAGCAGGCGCTGATCCTGAACTTACCGGGGCAGCCAAAATCCATCAAAGAGACCCTGGAAGGGGTGAAAGATGCCGAGGGTAAGGTTGTCGTGCCGGGAATTTTCGCAAGCGTACCGTATTGTGTACAGTTGCTTGAAGGGCCTTATGTGGAAACCGCAGCGGAAGTGGTAGCATCTTTCCGCCCGAAAAATGCCAGACGCGACATAAACGCCTGAAGTTGGCCTTTCTGTGACATAAATTACGCAGGTGGTGGAGTATTGAATTGTTTACGATATAGTAATTTTTGATTTACACATATCGATAAGCGCCCTCAATAACTCCACTGACTCATGGTTTGCTATGTCACGACACACACGACCTCTGAATCGCCAGGATTATAAGACTCTTTCACTTGCCGCTCTCGGCGGCGCGCTCGAGTTTTACGACTTCATCATCTTTGTTTTCTTCGCAGCGGTTGTGGGCGAACTGTTTTTCCCCGCCGATATTCCTGAGTGGCTTCGTCAGGTTCAGACGTTTGGGATCTTCGCCGCCGGTTATCTGGCGCGCCCGCTGGGCGGCATTATCATGGCGCACTTTGGCGATCTGGTAGGGCGCAAGAAGATGTTCACCCTGAGTATTCTATTGATGGCTGTTCCAACGCTGGCGATTGGCCTGCTGCCGACTTACGCCTCAATGGGCATCCTTGCGCCGTTGTTATTGCTGCTGATGCGTATTTTGCAAGGCGCAGCGATTGGCGGCGAAGTGCCGGGAGCGTGGGTGTTTGTGGCTGAACATGTGCCGGAGCGCCGTATCGGCATCGCCTGCGGCACGCTGACTGCGGGACTGACGGTCGGTATCCTGCTTGGCTCTGTCGTGGCGACGCTGGTGAATACCAGTATGACCCAGCAGGCGGTGCATGATTATGGCTGGCGTATTCCCTTCCTGCTCGGCGGCGTATTTGGTCTGATTGCGATGTATTTACGTCGTTGGTTGCAGGAAACGCCCATCTTCCTTGAAATGCAGCAGCGCAAAACGCTCGCGCAGGAATTGCCCGTCAAAGCGGTAGTGGTGAAACATAAAAAAGCGGTGGCGATTTCGATGCTGCTGACCTGGTTGTTATCGGCCGGCATTGTCGTCGTGATTTTGATGTCGCCGGTCTGGTTGCAAAAGCAGTACGGGTTTGCGCCCGCGTTAACTTTACAGGCAAATAGCGTGGCGACCATTATGCTGTGCGTGGGATGCCTGCTGGCAGGGTTCATTGTCGATCGGGTTGGCGCCAGCAAAACCTTTATTGTAGGTAGTTTTCTGCTGGCCTGCTCAAGCTGGATCTTCTATCACTTGTCTGGCGCGCATCCCGAGCAGTTGTTTTTATTATACGGGCTGGTGGGGCTGTGTGTTGGTGTTGTTGGCGCGGTGCCGTACGTAATGGTGCGAGCCTTCCCGGCGGAAGTGCGTTTCACCGGCATCTCTTTTTCTTACAACGTCTCGTATGCCATTTTTGGCGGCCTGACGCCAATTGCGGTCACCATGTTGATGGGCGTGTCGCCAATGGCGCCGGCCTGGTATGTGCTGGCGTTGTCACTGGTGGGGCTGGGGTTGGGCGTCTGGTTGCGACAGGATATTTATTATCGCGATGCGGATGTGCAGGCAGAATTACAACAGCTGTAAAAATTATCCCCCCGGTCGGGGGGATAACGGAAGATTAGTGCGCTTCACCGATTGGCAGGATGGTGCGGCCAAACTGTTCGTTCAGCACTTCGCCCATCGCCAGGTAAATGGCGCTGGCGCCACACACTAAGCCAATCCAACCCGCAACGTGGATCACCGCTTCATTACCCGCGATGTTGCCGAAGGCCAGCAGGGCGAACAGTACGGTCAGGCTCAGGAAGACAAACTGTAGCGCGCGAGCGGCTTTCAGCGTGCCAAAGAACATGAACAGTGTGAACACGCCCCACAGCCCCAGGTAGGCGCCCAGGAACTGCGCGTTCGGCGCTTCTGTCAGACCCATTTTCGGCATTAACAGGATCGCGACCAGCGTCAGCCAGAAAGAACCGTAAGAGGTAAATGCGGTTAAGCCGAAGGTGTTGCCTTTTTTATATTCCAGCAGGCCAGCAAAAATTTGCGCGATACCGCCGTAGAAAATGCCCATCGCCAGAATAATGCCGTCTAAAGCGAAGAAACCCGCGTTGTGCAGGTTAAGCAGAATGGTGGTCATGCCGAAGCCCATCAGGCCCAGCGGAGCCGGGTTAGCCAACTTAGTGTTGCCCATAATTCCTCAAAATCATCATTAATTGAATGGTGAAATAGTTTCCCCGAACAACCGATACCGTATTCGGGGCGCGGCATGATAATCAGGGGAATAGAGGCTGTCTATGATCTAATAGGGGGAAAATGAAATATTTCCCCTTGTGATGACGATCACGGAAGAAAAAGGCTTAACCGTTGCGCCGGCAGAGGTGTTTTCCATATGCCCGGTGAAGAAAATTATCGTTTTTCGCAAAAAAAATTTTTCATGCCCCCCTTGATGACGTGGGTTACGACCCCATCTTGTAGTCAACCGCAGTGAGTGAGTCTGAAAAAAAACGATTCAGGGTAGTTGAAACCGCACGTTTCGCCCTTATTACAGATTCACAACCACATGATGACCGAATTTTTAGTGGAGACGTTTAGATGGGTAAAATTATTGGTATCGACCTGGGTACTACCAACTCTTGTGTAGCTATTATGGATGGCACAACTGCACGTGTGCTGGAGAACGCCGAGGGCGATCGCACCACGCCTTCTATCATTGCTTATACCCAGGATGGTGAAACTCTGGTTGGTCAGCCGGCTAAACGTCAGGCAGTGACAAACCCGCAAAACACCCTGTTTGCGATTAAACGCCTGATTGGCCGCCGCTTCCAGGACGAAGAAGTTCAGCGTGACGTTTCCATCATGCCGTACAAAATCATCGGCGCCGATAACGGCGACGCATGGCTTGATGTGAAAGGTCAGAAAATGGCACCGCCGCAGATCTCTGCTGAAGTGCTGAAAAAAATGAAGAAAACCGCAGAAGATTACCTGGGCGAACCGGTAACTGAAGCTGTTATCACCGTACCTGCTTACTTCAACGATGCTCAGCGTCAGGCAACGAAAGATGCCGGTCGTATCGCAGGTCTGGAAGTAAAACGTATCATCAACGAACCAACCGCCGCCGCGCTGGCTTATGGTCTGGATAAAGAAGTCGGCAACCGTACTATCGCGGTTTACGACCTCGGTGGTGGTACTTTCGATATCTCTATTATCGAAATCGACGAAGTTGACGGCGAAAAAACCTTCGAAGTTCTGGCAACCAACGGTGATA
This sequence comes from Citrobacter sp. CK191, assembly GCF_030333435.1. Classification (NCBI taxonomy): domain Bacteria; kingdom Pseudomonadati; phylum Pseudomonadota; class Gammaproteobacteria; order Enterobacterales; family Enterobacteriaceae; genus Citrobacter; species Citrobacter sp. CK191. The sequence goes on from NZ_JAOWFX010000034.1 coordinate 466,343, forward strand.
CCCACCTGGGTGGTGAAGACTTCGACAGCCGTATGATTAACTACCTGGTTGAAGAATTTAAGAAAGATCAGGGCATTGACCTGCGTAACGACCCGCTGGCGATGCAGCGTCTGAAAGAAGCGGCAGAAAAAGCGAAAATCGAGCTTTCTTCCGCACAGCAGACCGACGTGAACCTGCCGTACATCACCGCAGATGCCACCGGTCCGAAGCACATGAACATCAAAGTGACTCGCGCGAAACTGGAAAGCCTGGTCGAAGACCTGGTGAACCGTTCCATCGAGCCGCTGAAAGTCGCGTTGCAGGATGCTGGCCTGTCCGTATCTGATATCAACGACGTTATCCTCGTTGGTGGTCAGACGCGTATGCCGATGGTGCAGAAAAAAGTGGCGGAGTTCTTTGGTAAAGAACCGCGTAAAGACGTTAACCCGGACGAAGCTGTTGCTATTGGCGCAGCGGTGCAGGGCGGCGTACTGACCGGTGATGTGAAAGACGTTCTGCTGCTGGACGTTACCCCGCTGTCTCTGGGTATCGAAACCATGGGCGGCGTAATGACGGCGCTGATCAGCAAAAACACCACTATCCCGACCAAGCACAGCCAGGTGTTCTCTACCGCGGAAGACAACCAGTCTGCGGTAACCATCCATGTGTTGCAGGGTGAGCGTAAACGCGCGTCTGATAACAAATCTCTGGGTCAGTTCAACCTGGATGGCATCAACCCGGCGCCGCGCGGTATGCCGCAGATCGAAGTCACCTTTGATATCGATGCTGACGGTATCCTGCACGTTTCCGCGAAAGACAAAAACAGCGGTAAAGAGCAGAAGATCACCATCAAGGCTTCTTCTGGTCTGAACGAGGACGAAATTCAGAAAATGGTTCGCGATGCTGAAGCGAACGCAGAATCTGACCGTAAGTTCGAAGAGCTGGTTCAGACGCGTAACCAGGGCGACCATCTGCTGCACAGCACGCGTAAGCAGGTTGAAGAAGCGGGCGATCAGCTGCCAGCAGACGACAAAACGGCTATCGAGTCTGCACTGAGCGCGCTGGAAACGGCGCTGAAAGGTGAAGACAAAGCGGCTATCGAAGCGAAAATGCAGGAACTGGCGCAGGCTTCCCAGAAACTGATGGAAATCGCTCAGCAGCAGCATGCACAGCAGCAGGCTGGCGGCGCTGACGCTTCTGCAAACAACGCGAAAGATGACGATGTTGTCGACGCTGAGTTTGAAGAAGTGAAAGACAAAAAATAATCGCCCTTTGAACGGGTAAAATACTGGCACGGGCGAAGAGGGTTCCTCTCCGCCCGTGCACGCATGTTAGGGGCAGATAAAAACAAGATGGCTAAGCAAGACTATTACGAGATTTTAGGCGTTTCCAAAACAGCGGAAGAGCGTGAAATCAAAAAGGCGTACAAGCGCCTGGCCATGAAATATCACCCGGACCGTAACCAGGGTGATAAAGAGGCCGAGGCCAAGTTCAAAGAGATCAAGGAAGCCTACGAAGTTCTGACCGATGCGCAAAAACGTGCGGCATACGATCAGTACGGGCACGCTGCGTTTGAACAAGGCGGTGGTGGATTTGGCGGCGGCTTCGGCGGCGGTGCTGACTTCAGCGATATCTTTGGTGACGTTTTCGGCGATATCTTTGGCGGCGGACGTGGTCGTCAGCGCGCAGCGCGTGGTGCTGATTTACGTTACAACATGGATCTCACCCTGGAAGAAGCCGTACGTGGCGTGACCAAAGAGATCCGTATTCCGACGCTGGAAGAGTGCGACGTTTGCCACGGCAGCGGTGCGAAAGCAGGCACTCAGCCGCAGACCTGTCCAACCTGTCATGGCTCCGGTCAGGTGCAGATGCGTCAGGGCTTCTTCGCCGTGCAGCAAACCTGCCCGCACTGTCAGGGGCGCGGTACGCTGATTAAAGATCCGTGCAACAAATGCCACGGTCATGGCCGCGTGGAGAAAACCAAAACCCTGTCGGTTAAAATCCCGGCGGGTGTGGACACAGGCGATCGTATTCGTCTTTCCGGTGAAGGTGAAGCGGGCGAGCATGGCGCGCCAGCGGGCGATCTGTACGTTCAGGTGCAGGTGAAGCAGCACCCGATCTTCGAGCGTGAAGGCAACAACCTGTATTGCGAAGTGCCGATTAACTTTGCAATGGCAGCGCTGGGTGGTGAGATTGAAGTCCCGACGCTGGATGGCCGTGTGAAGTTGAAAGTGCCGCACGAAACGCAAACCGGCAAGCTGTTCCGTATGCGCGGAAGAGGCGTGAAATCCGTACGCGGCGGCGCACAGGGCGATCTGCTGTGCCGTGTTGTGGTCGAAACGCCGGTAGGTCTGAACGAGAAGCAGAAGCAGTTGCTGAAAGATCTGCAAGAAAGCTTCGGTGGCCCGACAGGCGAGAAAAACAGCCCGCGTTCGAAGAGTTTCTTCGACGGCGTGAAGAAGTTTTTCGATGATTTGACGCGTTAATTACCGCTGTTACATTGCATAAAAAGCCCGGGATTGCACAATCCCGGGCTTTTTTGTTTGTCGGCGGTGATGATTTTATTTCGTAAAAACCGAATGTTTCACCATAAATAATCTAATTTTAACGATAGATCATGCGAGGTAAGATAGACGCCACGAGGTTTGATTATATTGAGAGAATAAAAAGTGAAACACCTGCATCGTTTTTTTAGCAGTGATGCCTCCGGGGGCATCATTCTCATTATCGCCGCCGTGCTGGCTATGCTGATGGCGAACAGCGGATTCACCAGCGGGTGGTATCACGCCTTTCTGGAGACGCCCGTTCAGCTACGGGTTGGGGCGCTTGAGATCAACAAAAATATGCTGCTGTGGATCAACGACGCGCTAATGGCGGTATTTTTCCTGCTGATTGGTCTGGAGGTCAAGCGTGAGCTTATGCAGGGCTCGCTTGCCAGTTTACGTCAGGCGGCGTTTCCGGTGATTGCCGCCATTGGCGGTATGATTGTTCCGGCGCTGCTCTATCTGGCTTTTAACTATTCCGACCCGATTACGCGCGAAGGCTGGGCGATCCCGGCGGCAACGGATATTGCTTTTGCGCTGGGCGTATTGGCCTTGCTGGGCAGCAGGGTGCCGCTGGCGTTGAAGATATTCCTGATGGCGCTGGCTATTATTGACGACCTGGGCGCGATTGTGATCATTGCGCTGTTCTACACCAGCGATCTTTCGATGGTCTCGCTGGGAGTTGCGGCATTTGCGATTGTGCTTCTGGCCGTGCTGAACCTGTGTGATGTCAGACGAACAGGGGTTTATATCCTGGTCGGCGTGGTGCTGTGGACTGCCGTATTGAAATCTGGCGTCCATGCCACTCTTGCCGGGGTGATCGTCGGTTTCTTCATCCCATTGAAGGAGAAGCATGGTCGTTCTCCGGCGAAGCGTCTGGAACATGTGCTGCACCCGTGGGTGGCGTATCTGATTCTGCCGCTGTTCGCCTTCGCCAATGCGGGCGTCTCGCTACAGGGGGTAACGCTTGACGGGCTGACCTCAATACTCCCGCTGGGAATCATTGCCGGGTTGCTGATCGGTAAACCGCTGGGGATTAGCCTGTTTTGCTGGCTGGCGCTGCGTCTCAAACTGGCGAAGCTGCCGGAAGGAACACGTTTTCAGCAAATAATGGCGGTCGGTATTCTGTGCGGGATCGGTTTTACGATGTCGATTTTCATCGCCAGTCTGGCGTTTGGTAGTGTAGATCCGGCACTGATTAACTGGGCGAAGCTGGGGATTTTGATTGGTTCTCTGCTTTCGGCAGTGATCGGCTATAGCTGGCTGCGTACACGTTTAAGCCCGGTGGTCTGAGCGGGGAGAGGGGGGGGCTGATGTGGCCCCCCTTGCGACACAGATCAGGGAGAGGAGTGAGCATGTCTCATATTAACTACAACCATCTTTATTATTTTTGGCATGTGTATAAAGAAGGTTCCGTTGTCGGGGCGGCAGAAGCGCTTTACCTGACGCCGCAAACTATCACCGGTCAGATCAAAGCCCTTGAGGAGCGCTTGCAGGGAAAATTATTCAAGCGTAAAGGGCGTGGGCTGGAGCCCAGTGAATTAGGGGAACTGGTGTTTCGCTATGCGGACAAAATGTTTACCTTAAGCCAGGAAATGCTGGATATCGTTAACTACCGCAAAGAGTCTAACCTGCTGTTTGATGTCGGCGTGGCGGATGCGTTGTCAAAACGTCTGGTCAGCAATGTGCTGGACGCGGCCGTGGTTGACGACGAACAAATTCATTTGCGCTGTTTTGAATCCACCCATGAGATGCTGCTTGAGCAGCTTAGCCAGCATAAGCTGGATATGATTATCTCGGATTGCCCAATCGACTCTACTCAGCAGGAGGGGCTGTTTTCGGTGAAGATAGGTGAATGCAGCGTGAGCTTCTGGTGTACGAAACCGCTGCCTGCAAAACCCTTCCCGGCGTGTCTGGAAGAGCGTCGGCTGCTGATCCCTGGCCGTCGCTCTATGCTCGGTCGCAAATTATTAAACTGGTTTAATTCGCAGGGCTTAAACGTCGAAATCCTTGGCGAGTTTGATGATGCGGCGCTGATGAAAGCGTTTGGCGCTACCCACAATGCGATTTTCGTCGCGCCGACGCTCTATGCGCATGACTTTTACGCCGATGAGTCGATTGTTGAGATTGGCCGTGTGGAAAACGTCATGGAAGAGTACCACGCCATTTTTGCCGAGAGGATGATTCAGCACCCGGCCGTACAGCGTATTTGTCACGCGGATTACTCGGCGCTATTTAGCCACAAAGGGTAAGCGCTACAGGCCGGATAAGGCGTTTGCCCGCCATCCGGCAGACATAAAAAAACCCGCTTGCGCGGGCTTTTTTACAAAGCTGATAACAAGCGGGCGATTAAGCCAGTTTGTTGATCTGTGCAGTCAGGTTTGCTTTATGACGTGCAGCTTTGTTTTTGTGGATCAGACCTTTAGCAGCCTGACGGTCCACGATCGGTTGCATTTCGTTAAATGCTTTCAGTGCAGCAGCTTTGTCGCCAGCTTCGATAGCTGCGTATACTTTCTTGATGAAAGTACGCATCATAGAGCGACGGCTTGCGTTGTGCTTACGAGCCTTTTCAGACTGAACGGCGCGCTTCTTAGCTGATTTGATATTAGCCAAGGTCCAACTCCCAAATGTGTTCTATATGGACAATTCAAAGGCCGAGGAATATGCCCTTTTAGCCTTCTTTTGTCAATGGATTTGTGCAAATAAGCGCCGTTAATATGGCGGCACTCGTTACGTAGTGATGGCGCAGGATTCTACCAGCTTGCGGGTCGTGAATACAGCTTTTCCATGATAAAAATTACATTGAATGGGCAGTTTCTTGTTCTGATTTGCCCCATAACAATGAAAACAATCTTCTTTATGTTTCACAGGGGCAATCGTCGGTTAACCTTGACCGCTGTACAAGGTATACTCTGACGATTTTCACTGTTTTGAGCCAGACATGAAGCTGATACGCGGCATACATAATCTCAGTCAGGCCCCGCATGGGTGTGTGCTGACTATTGGTAATTTCGACGGTGTGCATCGTGGCCATCGTGCATTGCTGCAGGGCTTGCGGGAAGAAGGGCGCAAGCGGGGTTTACCAGTGATGGTAATGATTTTCGAACCGCAGCCGCTGGAACTCTTCGCTACGGAAAAGGCCCCTGCGCGCCTGACCCGCCTGCGGGAAAAACTGCGTTACCTGGCGGAATGCGGCGTGGACTACGTGCTGTGCGTACGCTTCGATCGCCGCTTTGCCGCCCTGACCGCACAAAACTTTATCAGCGATCTGCTGGTGAAGCGTCTCGGCGTGCGGTTCCTCGCTGTCGGTGATGATTTCCGTTTTGGCGCTGGTCGCGAAGGCGATTTCTTGTTATTACAGAAAGCCGGAGCGGAGTACGGTTTTGACATCACCAACACGCAGACCTTTTGCGAAGGTGGCGTACGAATCAGCAGTACGGCCGTGCGTCAGGCGCTGGCGGAGGACAACCTGCCGCTGGCTGAAAGTTTGCTGGGGCATCCATTTACCATCTCCGGGCGTGTCGTCCACGGCGATGAGTTAGGGCGCACCATTGGTTTCCCGACGGCGAATTTACCGCTGCGTCGTCAGGTCTCCCCGGTAAAAGGGGTTTATGCGGTGGAAGTGATGGGGCTGGGTGATAAACCCATGCCTGGCGTTGCCAATATCGGCACGCGTCCGACAGTGGCAGGTGTACGCCAACAGTTAGAAGTGCATCTGCTGGACGTTGTAATGGACCTCTATGGTCGCCATATAGATGTAATACTGCGTAAAAAAATACGCAACGAACAGCGATTCGCATCGCTGGATGAACTCAAAGCGCAGATTGCGCGTGATGAGTTAACTGCCCGCGATTTTTTTGGGCTATCAAAACCGGCTTAATGCCTATACGAGTTTTAAATACGGAACCGAGAATCTGATGAGTGACTATAAATCAACCCTGAATTTGCCGGAAACAGGGTTCCCGATGCGCGGCGATCTCGCCAAGCGTGAACCGGGAATGCTGGCGCGTTGGACCGATGATGATCTGTACGGCATCATTCGTGCGGCCAAAAAAGGCAAAAAAACCTTCATTCTGCATGATGGCCCTCCTTATGCGAATGGCAGCATTCATATTGGTCACTCGGTTAATAAGATTCTGAAAGACATTATCGTGAAGTCCAAAGGACTCGCGGGATTTGACTCGCCTTACGTTCCGGGCTGGGACTGCCACGGTCTGCCGATCGAGCTGAAAGTCGAGCAGGAATACGGTAAGCCGGGCGAAAAATTCACGGCTGCGGAATTCCGTGCGAAGTGTCGCGAATACGCCGCCACCCAGGTTGACGGCCAGCGTAAAGACTTCATCCGTCTGGGCGTGCTGGGCGACTGGTCGCATCCGTATTTGACGATGGACTTCAAAACTGAAGCCAACATCATTCGCGCGCTGGGTAAAATCATCGGCAACGGCCATCTGCATAAAGGCGCGAAGCCGGTGCACTGGTGCGTGGACTGCCGTTCCGCGCTGGCGGAAGCGGAAGTTGAATATTATGACAAAACGTCTCCGTCTATCGACGTGGCGTTCCACGCCGCTGACCAGGATGCGGTGAAAGCGAAGTTTGGCGTTTCCAGCGTCAACGGCCCGATCTCGCTGGTTATCTGGACCACCACCCCGTGGACGTTACCTGCGAACCGCGCGATCTCTCTGGCGCCGGATTTTGATTACGCGCTGGTACAAATTGACGGCCAGGCGCTGATTCTGGCGAAAGACCTGGTGGAAAGCGTGATGCAGCGCCTTGGCGCGGCTGACTATACCATCCTCGGCACCGTAAAAGGCGCGGAGCTGGAGCTGTTGCGCTTTACCCATCCGTTTATGGACTTCGACGTTCCGGCGATCCTCGGCGATCACGTCACGCTGGATGCCGGTACGGGGGCGGTGCATACCGCGCCTGGTCATGGCCCGGACGACTATGTCATCGGTCAAAAATACGGTCTGGAAACCGCTAACCCGGTCGGACCGGACGGCGCTTACCTGCCAGGCACGTATCCGACGCTCGATGGCGTGAACGTTTTCAAAGCGAACGACATCGTCGTTGCGCTGCTGCGTGAAAAAGGCGCGCTGCTACACGTTGAGAAGCTGCAACACAGCTATCCGTGCTGCTGGCGTCACAAAACGCCGATCATCTTCCGTGCGACGCCGCAGTGGTTCGTCAGCATGGATCAGAAAGGCCTGCGCGAGCAGTCGCTGAAAGAGATCAAAGGCGTACAGTGGATCCCGGACTGGGGTCAGGCGCGTATTGAATCAATGGTTGCGAACCGTCCTGACTGGTGTATTTCTCGTCAGCGTACCTGGGGCGTGCCGATGTCTCTGTTCGTACATAAAGACACTGAAGAGCTGCACCCGCGCGCCATCGAACTGATGGAAGAAGTGGCGAAGCGCGTTGAAGTGGACGGCATTCAGGCATGGTGGGATCTCGATCCGAAAGAGATCCTCGGCGACGACGCTGACCAGTACGTGAAAGTGCCGGATACGCTGGACGTCTGGTTTGACTCCGGTTCGACGCACGCTTCTGTGGTCGATGTGCGTCCTGAGTTTGCCGGTCATGCGGCGGATATGTATCTGGAAGGTTCCGACCAGCATCGCGGCTGGTTCATGTCCTCCCTGATGATCTCCACTGCGATGAAGGGCAAAGCGCCGTACCGTCAGGTACTGACCCACGGCTTCACCGTGGATGGTCAGGGCCGCAAAATGTCCAAATCCATCGGTAACACCGTTTCTCCGCAGGATGTGATGAACAAACTGGGCGCGGATATTCTGCGTCTGTGGGTGGCGTCTACCGACTACACTGGCGAAATGGCCGTTTCCGACGAGATCCTGAAACGCGCTGCTGACAGCTATCGTCGTATCCGTAACACCGCGCGCTTCCTGCTGGCGAACCTGAACGGGTTTGATCCGGTAAAAGATATGGTGAAACCGGAAGATATGGTGGTGCTGGATCGCTGGGCGGTGGGCTGCGCGAAAGCGGCGCAGGACGATATCCTGAAAGCCTACGAAGCCTATGATTTCCACGAAGTGGTACAGCGTCTGATGCGCTTCTGCTCCGTTGAGATGGGCTCGTTCTACCTCGACATCATCAAAGACCGCCAGTACACCGCGAAAGCCGACAGCGTGGCGCGTCGTAGTTGCCAGAGCGCGCTGTACCATATCGCAGAAGCGCTGGTGCGCTGGATGGCGCCGATCATGTCCTTCACCGCAGATGAAATCTGGGGTTATCTGCCAGGCGATCGTGAGAAGTACGTCTTTACCGGTGAGTGGTATGAAGGGCTGTTTGGCCTGGCCGCGACTGAGCCGATGAACGATAGTTTCTGGGACGAGCTGCTGAAAGTGCGTGGCGAAGTGAACAAGGTTATCGAGCAGGCGCGTGCGGATAAGAAAGTCGGTGGTTCTCTCGAAGCGGCTGTCACCCTGTACGCTGAACCGGAACTGGCGGCGAAGCTGACTGCACTGGGCGATGAATTACGATTTGTCCTGTTGACCTCTGGCGCGAAAGTCGCTGACTATGCGGAGGCTTCTGCTGATGCGCAGCAGAGCGAACTGCTCAAAGGGCTGAAAGTCGCGTTGAGTAAAGCCGAAGGTGAGAAGTGCCCACGCTGCTGGCACTACACCACGGATGTCGGCAAGGTAGCGGAACACGCAGAGATCTGCGGCCGCTGTGTCAGCAACATCGCCGGTGACGGCGAAAAACGTAAGTTTGCCTGATGAGTAAGCCTCTTTGTTCAACAGGACTGCGCTGGCTGTGGCTGGTGGTAGTCGTGCTGATTATCGATTTAGGCAGCAAGTACCTGATCCTCCAGAACTTTGCTCTGGGGGATACGGTGTCGCTGTTCCCGTCGCTTAATCTGCACTACGCGCGCAACTATGGTGCGGCGTTTAGCTTCCTCGCCGACAGCGGCGGCTGGCAGCGCTGGTTCTTTGCCGGTATCGCCATCGGTATTTGCGTTATCCTGATGGTGATGATGTATCGCTCGAAGGCGACGCAAAAGCTGAATAACATCGCCTATGCGTTAATCATTGGCGGTGCGCTGGGCAACCTGTTCGACCGCCTGTGGCATGGCTTTGTTGTCGATATGATCGACTTCTATGTTGGCGACTGGCATTTCGCCACCTTTAACCTGGCCGATAGCGCGATTTGTATCGGTGCGGCGTTGATTGTGCTGGAGGGTTTCCTGCCGAAAAAGCAGGCGTAATAAAATGCCGGATGGCGGCGTAAGCGCCTTATCCGGCCTACAAAATAGCGCGATTCTTGTAGGCCCGGTAAGCGTAGCGCCACCGGGCAAACAGGTGACCCAAAACAAGTGAGCAAACCTGCATGTCTAAATCAGTACAGAGTAACAGTGCGGTGCTGGTGCACTTCACCTTAAAGCTTGACGATGGCTCTACCGCTGAGTCAACGCATAACAATGGTAAGCCAGCGCTATTCCGCCTGGGTGACGGCTCCCTGTCCGAAGGGCTGGAGCAGCATCTTCTGGGACTGAAAGACGGCGACAAAACCATGTTTTCTCTGGAACCGGATGCCGCGTTTGGCGTACCGAGCCCGGACCTGGTTCAATACTTCTCTCGCCGCGAGTTTATGGACGCGGGCGAGCCTGAAGTGGGGGCAATTATGCTCTTTACCGCAATGGACGGCAGTGAGATGCCTGGCGTGATCCGCGAAATTAACGGTGACTCGATTACCGTCGATTTCAACCATCCGCTGGCCGGGCATACCGTTCATTTTGATATTGAAGTGCTGGAAATCGATCCGGCACTGGAGGCGTAAAATGCAGATCCTGTTGGCCAACCCGCGCGGCTTTTGCGCAGGTGTAGACCGCGCTATCAGCATTGTAGAAAACGCGCTGGCTATTTACGGCGCGCCAATTTATGTCCGTCACGAAGTGGTGCACAACCGCTACGTGGTGGATAGCCTGCGTGAGCGCGGGGCGATTTTCATCGAGCAGATCAGTGAAGTGCCGGACGGCGCGATCCTGATTTTCTCCGCACACGGGGTTTCCCAGGCGGTACGTAACGAGGCGAAAAGCCGCGATCTCACCGTTTTTGACGCCACCTGTCCGCTGGTAACAAAAGTGCATATGGAAGTGGCGCGCGCCAGCCGTCGCGGCGAAGAGTCAATCCTGATCGGCCACGCCGGGCACCCGGAAGTGGAAGGGACGATGGGGCAGTACAGCAACCCGGAAGGGGGCATGTATCTGGTCGAGTCGCCGGACGACGTTCTGTCGCTTGATGTCAAAAACGAAGGCAAACTCTCCTTTATGACCCAGACGACGCTCTCCGTCGACGACACGTCTGATGTGATTGACGCGCTGCGTCAACGCTTCCCGAAAATTGTCGGGCCGCGTAAAGATGACATTTGCTACGCCACGACGAACCGCCAGGAAGCGGTGCGCGCGCTGGCGGAACAGGCCGATGTCGTGCTGGTGGTCGGTTCGAAAAACTCCTCCAACTCCAACCGTCTGGCTGAACTGGCGCAGCGTATGGGGAAAGCGGCGTTTCTGATCGACGATGCCACCGACATCCAGGAAGCCTGGGTGAAAGAGGCGAAGTGCGTTGGCGTGACCGCTGGCGCTTCCGCACCGGATATTCTGGTGCAGAATGTGATCGCTCGCCTGCAAGAGCTTGGCGGCGGCGAAGCCATTCCGCTGGAAGGCCGCGAAGAGAACATTGTTTTCGAAGTGCCGAAAGAACTGCGTGTGGATGTTCGTGAAGTAGAGTAATTACGCTTTGACGCCGGTCTGCTATCCGACCGGCATCTTTTATGCCATTACGTTTCGCTCAGGCGATACATCCTGCGCGGATGCCCTGGCTTGCCATACAGCATTTCGACGCGAAGAAAACCCGTCTCGACACCGTGTTCAACATAGCGGCGTGCCGTGGTTTTACTTAACCCCGTTCCGGCAACCACATCGTCAACGGAGAAGCTGCGCGTGCTGTTTTCTGTAAAAAGCTTCTGCACCAGCGCCAGCGTGATTTCTTCAATCCCCTTACTGCTATTCTCCTGACGGTAATTCTTCGCCTGTAACAGGTAGAGTGAATCGACGTTTTGCTGATCGACAATTTTCCATACCCGCTGCTGTTCGGCAAACTGGACAAAACGTTCCAGCGACTGGCTGAGCCGTTTCCACGAGATTGGCTTCAGGATATAGTCAAACGCGCCGTTGCGAATCGCCAGGCTACAGGTATCCATATCACTGGCGGCAGTAATAAAGATCACTGAGCAATTCGTGTTCATGACTAACGGATCGCTGATGAGCGTAATACCCTTACCATCCGGTAGATAGTTGTCCAGCAGCAGTAGCTGAGGCCGCAGCTGGTTGAGTTTTTGCCGGGCATCGGCAAGCGTGGAGGCAATGCCTGCCAGTCGGAGTCTCGGATGTTTGTCGATCAGTTCAGCGTGCAGCTGCGCCAGTTCGTTCTCGTCCTCAACGATCAGGACATCGATAAGTTCAGGTTGCATAATCGGTACCTTCCAGTTCCTGTACGGGACTGCGGGAAATTCCCGTAGCGGGAATAAACAACGTAAATATGGCGCCGCGCGGCGAATTATCAGCGACTTCTATCACCCCTCCCGCCTGAGTGACATAACTTTCAATCAGATACAATCCAATGCCATGATCGCCCCGGGTTTTCGTGGTGACGCCACGTTCGAAAATATGCTCGCGAATCTCCGGTTTAATACCGACTCCCTGATCGGCCACTTCGATAATCAGCTCATGCTCGTTGAGTCTGATCAGCACGTCCACTGGCGCATGCGGTAATGGCGATCGCTGCGTTGCTTCGATCGCGTTATCGAGTAAATTGCCCAGGATCGAAATCAGTTCTGATTCCGCAAGTGGCGGAAAAGGCCTATCCATCCGGCAACTGGGATCGAAATTCAGTTCCACCCCTTTTTCACCCGCTCTTGCCGCTTTACCTAACAACAGGCCGCACAACGTCGGTGAACTGAAGCGCGATGAGATAAAGTCCAGCAGCTCCTGGGCATGTTCCGACTGGGCCTGAATATAATCAATGGCTTCATTGTAACGACCCATATGCAGTAAACCAGAAAGGGTCGTCATGCAATTGAGCTGCTCGTGGCGCATGATGCGCAAATTATCTACGTAACGTTTTACCTGGCTTAGCTGAGCGCTCAAACTGTCTATTTCATTGCGATCGCGGAAGGTTATCACCCATCCCTGAAGCGAGTTCTCCAGCATGATGCGCACCCGGCTGGCGATAACCGTCAATTCATTGAAACGGCAGATTTCATCATGAGTGTCATTCTTCAGCATTACCTCTTTAAGGAAGAAGGGGGATGGCGTAATCACTTCGGTAATGTGTTGACCGCGTATCGCCTGCGCAGGCTGGCCTAAACCCAGCAGCTCGCGGGCAGCCTGATTGATCACCTCAATGTGCAAATTATTATCAATGGCGATTACCCCTTCATAAATCGATTCCATCATCGCTTTTTGCTGACGAACCAGCAGGCCTATCTCTCGCGGCTCCAGTGAAAAAATCTGTTTTTTAATACTGCGGGTGAAGAACCAGGAAAAGACAAAAAGGGATATCAGCAGCAGGATGGCGGCAACCAGGATACTGACGGCTTTATTCACCGTAATAGTGTTGAGGTAACTGGTGAGGTATCCAACGGAGACGATACCAATAACCTCGCCCTGATCGTCAACAATGGGCGCTTTACTGCGCAGGGAGATGCCCAGGCCGCCACGGCGAATTGTCGTGGTGCTCTTTCCGTGAAGCACTTCAGTGTTATCGTCGCCAACCAGCTTTTTTCCTACTCTGTCGGCATAAACCGAATGAAACAGATGGATGCCTTCTTTATCTCCGATAACAATAAAACTGGCGTCGCTATGCGCGGCTATTTTTTGCATAAATTGATGAATCGCCGTGGTATCTCTTTCTACGACTTCTTTTCGCAAATTCGGAATAAGCGCAATTTCTTCCGCCTGTATTTTCGCCCTGGCTCCCATCTCCTGATAAAGCTGTTTTTCTACGTGCATATAATAGTATCCACCCAGTAAGGCAAATAATATGGAGAAAAAAGCAATCAGCGATATAAACAGTTTGATCTGAAATGAAACTTTCATAATGTTCAGGCATCGTCATCAGGGATACGTCACTGTATCATCTTTTGGCCTGAATGAAGCGATTTTGCCAGAAACCTGTGATCTTTTGCACAGCAGAATATATTGCAGTAGGCAGCGCGCAGGCGCAACGGTGTTGCCAAACGTTGCTTTAAATACGCGCTGAAAAGAAACCATAAAAACCACGGCGTTAAATAAGAGATAAATCACATAAAATAATAGAAACCATTAAAACTATAGAGACCATTAAAACTTCTTTTTGAATTCGTCAGTACTCACACAAAGTAAATATTGAAGCCCATAAACTAACCCTGAAAAATAACCGAGGGCTTAATAATGAGCACGACTGATGATTCTTTCTCTGTTACTCATGAACCGTTAAACATTCAGCGCTTGTCACTTAAAGAGCGCTGGTGGCACATTATGGATACATGGAAAATCGGTATTATTCCATTACCGATGTTTTTGTTGGCCGGCGCATTAATCGCGATTGATTGCCTGGGCGGGAAGCTGCCGAGCGATATTGTCGTGATGGTCGCCACGCTGGCTTTTTTTGGCTTTGCCTGCGGAGAGTTTGGGAAGCGTTTGCCCATCGTCGGCAAACTGGGGGCCGCCGCAATTTGCGCGACCTTTATTCCTTCCGCGTTAGTTTACTATGGCCTGCTGCCGGATGTGGTGGTGGAGTCGACGACCAAATTCTATAAATCTACCAACATCCTGTATCTCTATATCTGCTGCATTATCGTCGGCAGTATTATGAGTATGAATCGCACCGTGCTGATTCAGGGTTTCCTGCGTATTTTCTTCCCAATGTTATGCGGTGAAATCGTCGGCATGGTTGTTGGTATGGGCGTCGGCCTGGCGCTTGGCCTCGAACCCTTTCAGATTTTCTTCTTTATTATTTTACCCATCATGGCCGGCGGCGTTGGCGAAGGCGCCATTCCGCTTTCAATTGGCTATGCGACCCTGTTACACATGGATCAAGGGGTGGCGCTTGGTCGTATCTTACCGATGGTGATGCTGGGCAGTCTGACCGCCATTATCATCTCCGGCTGCCTGAACCAACTGGGCAAGCGCTTCCCGCATCTGACCGGCGAAGGTCAATTGATGCCAAACCGTGCGAATGCCGATGAACAATCGCCGTCACTGGCGGAAGGCGTCTCTGGCAAAACGGATGTGACCACGATTGCCGCAGGCGCGCTGCTGGCGATACTGCTCTATATGCTGGGGATGTTAGGGCACAAGCTGATTGGCTTGCCCGCACCGGTTGGCATGTTGTTTGTGGCTGTGCTGGTCAAGTTAGTTAACGGCGTATCGCCCCGCGTTCTTGAAGGCTCGCAAGTGGTGTACAAATTCTTCCAGACTTCAGTGACTTATCCCATTCTGTTCGCGGTTGGCGTAGCCATTACGCCGTGGGAGGAGCTGGTGAACGCCTTCACCCTGACCAATCTTCTGGTCATTATCAGTACCGTTGCTGCGCTGGTCGCGACAGGATTCTTTGTCGGTAAAAAAATCGGTATGCATCCTATTGATGTCGCCATTGTCTCCTGCTGTCAGAGTGGGCAAGGCGGTACGGGCGACGTAGCGATTTTAACCGCAGGCAACCGCATGAGCCTGATGCCATTCGCACAAATTGCGACGCGTATCGGTGGGGCGATAAATGTTTCCATTTCGCTGCTGGTGCTGGGTAACTTTCTTATTTAATTGAAGTATGCAGGATTGATAATTATGAAACTCGCAAGCTTTCTTTATCAGGGCACTCGCAGCTATGGCATCGTTACTGCCGGAGGCGTTATTGATTTGGGGAACCGCATCGGCGACCAGTATCGGGACCTGAAGGCGCTATTGCAGGGGGATGGTCTGGAGCAGGCGCGGCGCTTCGCGCAGGCGCCGGTCGATCTAAAAATGGATGCAATCACCTTTTTACCGGTAATAGAGCGACCGGAAAAAATACTCTGTGTCGGCATGAACTACGCCGAAAAGCGCCAGGAGTTCGATCAGCATGACCCCGCGCCGACGCTGTTTGTTCGTTTTGCGGATTCGCAAACCGGGCACAACATGCCGGTACTCAAGCCACGTCATTCGCATGAGTTTGATTACGAGGGGGAGCTGGCGGTGATCATAGGTAACGGTGGCGAGAATATCTCCCGCGACCATGCGCTTGACCATGTCGCCGGATACAGCTGCTATATGGATGGCTCCGCACGCGACTGGCAGCACAGCTGGTTTACTGCGGGGAAAAACTGGCGGCAGACCGGCGCTTTTGGCCCGTGGATGGTCACTGCCGATGAAATTCCCGACCCGCATCAGCTGGCGATCCGCACCTGGCTCAACGGCCGCATGGTACAGGAAGATAACACCAGCAGTATGATCCATAAAGTTGCTGAATTAATTGAGTATATAAGCACTTTCACCCGTCTTAATTCCGGTGACGTCATCATTACGGGCTCGCCGGGCGGCGTAGGGAAAAAGAGGAATCCGCCGTTATTCATGCAGGAAGGCGATCGTATTGAGGTGGAGATTGAGCACATTGGCCATCTGAGTAATGTCATTATGGAAGCCCCGCTACAGGCCTTTGCGGCGGCGCATTAATACGATGAGCCAACACGTTTTGGCGTATGGGATTAATGACAAATTTTGTTTCGTCTCCTTTTGTCGGTCGGTCGCTTGCCAACCGGCAAAAGGTTTGCCAATAATCGGATGCCAACCCTGGAGCTTGTCATCTTTTTATGGAGGAAACATGCGCCTGCCCATTATTCTGGATACCGATCCGGGTATCGACGATGCCGCCGCCATTGCCGCCGCCCTGTTTGCCCCGCAGCTTGACCTGCAACTGATGACCACCGTCGCGGGGAATGTCTCCGTAGAGAAAACCACCCGCAACGCGCTGCAACTGCTGCATTTCTGGAACGTGGATATCCCGCTGGCGCAGGGGGCCGCCACGCCGCTGCTGCGCCCGTTGCGCGATGCTGCTTACGTCCACGGCGAGTCGGGCATGGAAGGCTATGACTTTGTTGCCCATGATTGCCAGCCACTGGCAAAACCGGCCTTTATCGCCATTCGGGATGCCCTGATGAGCGCCCCGGAACCCGTCACGCTGGTCGCGATCGGCCCGTTAACCAATATTGCGCTGCTGCTGACTCACTACCCGGAATGCGCTTTTAACATTCGTCGTCTGGTGATCATGGGCGGCTCTGCGGGGCGGGGGAACTTTACGCCGAACGCTGAATTCAATATTGCCGTCGACCCGGAAGCCGCTTCCCGCGTTTTTCAGAGTGGGATAGAGATTGTGATGTGCGGGCTGGATGTGACCAACCAGGCCCTGCTGGCGCCGGATTATCTGGCAAAACTGCCCGAACTTAACCGGACGGGAAAAATGCTGCATGCGTTGTTTAGCCACTACCGCAGCGGCAGCATGAACACCGGGCTGCGCATGCACGATCTCTGCGCCATCGCCTGGCTGGTTCGCCCGGATCTGTTCACCGTTAAACCCTGTTTTGTCGCGGTAGAGACGCAGGGGGAATACACCGCAGGCACAACGGTTGTTGATATTGAAGGCCGGCTGGGTAAAAGCCCTAACGTGCAGGTGGCGCTGGAGATTGATGTGGCTGGCTTCCAGCAGTGGGCCGCCGACGTGCTGGCGCTGGCGCCCTAGGATTTTAGTTGTTGGCTAAGGTAATCAATCATGGCCCGTATTTTGAGAGGCATATGCTTGTTTCCAGCCCACAAAAGCCATAGCTCGCCGGAGTAGTTGCTGATAAACGTCCACTCCGGCAACACCTGCATGATTTCGCCGTCTTGTAACGCTTCTCTGGCTGTGAATGCGGGGAGACTGCCAATTCCCAGATGGCGCTTTACTGCGTCCAGTCTTACACCCGTATGATTAGCCGCATAGCGCCCCGTTGTTTGAACGACTTCTGTCTTACCTTGTTTACGAAATTTCCAGCGTGAGTCCGTTGGCGTCTCTCCGAGGCTAATGCAACTGTGCTGACGTAAATCTTCCGGGTGCGTCGGTGTCCCCTGTTTTTGCAGATACTCTGGCGTGGCGCAGAGGATGTGGGTGATTGGCATTAACGGCTTGCCATGCAACCCGGGCGAGGGGGTATTGGTGATTTGCAGCGCCAGATCGACACCATCATCAATGAGATCCATATAGCGGTCTTCGAGCCTCAGGCAAACATCAACCAGGGGAAAACGTTCAAGAAATTGCGGGATCAGTGGATGAATAACGAAGCGTCCGACGGCTTTGGGTACGCTGAGCGTAATCTTTCCCTGAGGAACGTGTTGTACGCTTCCCCCGGAATCAATGGCCTGTCGCGCTGCTTCCAGCATCATTTTTGCGTGTTCATACACCATCTTTCCTGTTTCACTTAATGCCAGCTTACGTGTTGAACGATGCAACAACTGGCTGCCCGTTTCGCGTTCAAGGCGTGAAACGCTGCGGCTCATGGCTGATGGGGTCACACCTGCTGCGCGCGCTGCGGCAGAAAAGCTACCGTGATCAACAATCAACACAAAAGTGGCCAGATCGGGAAGGAGTGTCAAATTCATTTGTGTTTCTCAGGCAAAGATTCATTGCCGGGCAGGCGGATTATCTGCTCCGGGATAAATAATATACTGCCCTTCACGACAGGAGGACATATGACAGAACGTCTTTATTACAACACCGATGATACAGAAGGCATGGCATGTGTGACGGGGTGCTCTCCACAAATGGATGGCCTGTATGCCGTTACGCTCGATAAAACATTATTCCACCCTCAGGGAGGTGGACAACCCGCAGACAAAGGCTGGATTGCGGATATTCCGGTTTGCGGAATCATGTTACGTGATAATCAAATTATACATATTCTGCCGCAACCCGTTGCAGCGGGAGTGGTGCAGCTAAAAGTCGATGCACAGACACGTTTGCTCAACTCTCGTCTGCATTCAGCAGGCCATCTTATCGGGTGTGCGGGAGAAACATGGGGTTGGTCGCCAGTGAAAGCGCACCACTGGCCGGGTGAGGGGCGCATTACCTTTTCAGCAGGTGAACATGCTCGTCTTCCTGATGCTGAAAATCTGCTGGCGTGTATTGAACAGTGGCAGGCGAAGGATTATGCCCGCCGAATTGAGTTTGACGGTGAGCGACGTAAAGTGGGGTTTGGCGAACTTCCGATGTACTTCTGTGGAGGAACACATGTCACTTCGCTCGGCCAACTTGGTCGTATAATGATCGGTGGGATTAAAATGAAGAAAGGGCAGCTCATCATTAACTATTCCATTGAATAGCGCCCATTTGCTCTTGATCGCAGGCAGAGTTGCCTGCGGTGTCCCGCTTTTCCCGCATATAGCTTTTACTGATATCTCTCCCTGTTTATCATTAAATTCTAATTATCGACGTTTTTGGCTAGCGGCGCGGCGTGGCGCTGGTTAATCTGAAAACGATTTACGCAAAATTAACAAAAGAGAATAGCTATGCATGATGCACAAATCCGCGTTGCCATCGTGGGAGCCGGGGGACGCATGGGACGTCAGCTGATTCAGGCCGCCCTGGGGATGGACGGCGTTCAACTCGGCGCGGCGCTGGAGCGGGAAGGTTCTTCATTACTGGGCAGCGATGCCGGTGAATTAGCAGGCGCAGGGAAAACGGGCGTCACCGTGCAAAGTAGCCTGGAAGCGGTAAAAGATGATTTTGACATCTTTATCGATTTCACTCGCCCGGAAGGGACGCTGGCGCACCTGGCGTTTTGCCGTCAGCACGGTAAAGGCATCGTCATTGGCACGACGGGATTTGATGACGCAGGCAAGCAGGCCATTCGCGATGCCGCGCAGGATATCGGCATTGTGTTCGCCGCCAACTTTAGCGTCGGTGTTAACGTCATGCTGAAGCTACTTGAGAAAGCGGCGAAAGTGATGGGCGACTATACCGATATTGAAATTATCGAAGCGCACCATCGCCATAAAGTGGATGCGCCGTCAGGCACCGCGCTGGCGATGGGGGAAGCGATCGCCCACGCGCTGGACAAAGATCTGAAAGCGTGCGCGGTATACAGTCGTGAAGGTTATACCGGCGAACGCGTGCCGGGCACCATCGGTTTTGCGACGGTTCGTGCTGGCGACATTGTGGGTGAACATACCGCGATGTTTGCTGATATCGGTGAACGTATTGAAATCACGCATAAGGCCTCCAGCCGTATGACGTTTGCGAATGGCGCGGTCAGATCGGCTATCTGGCTAAAATCAAAGCCAAATGGTCTTTTTGATATGAGTGATGTACTGAATTTAAACAATTTATAGCTGGTTTTTACCCTTCGTGATGTGGTTATGGTAATCATAATTTGTTGATTACATAGGGCAATAATTTATTGCCCTATTATTTTTAGCATTATCTTTCTGTTTTTTATTTAAACTCGTGAATTTATCTGTTTTCTTCTGTTTATTTGTTGCTTTTATGTAAATTTTGACCAAATGGTCCACTTTTTCCTTCTCTCTGGTTTCATAATGCATTCTTTCAGCCACGCAAGCGTTTTCCAGGACAAGTTAGCTGATCTTTTTGCCTGTTAAATCAGAACATCCTTCCCTGAGTCGTAAAACAATACAAAAAATACCGCCTTTAAGTTGACTTTTACCCGCCTTATCTTCAGAATGCCGCCGTTTGCCAGAAATCCACGGGTAAGCAGATTTGCATTGATTCAGGTTATACAAATGAATTAATATGCAAATAAAGTGAGTGAATATTCTCTGGAGGGTGTTTTGATTAAGTCAGCGCTATTGGTTCTGGAAGACGGAACCCAGTTTCACGGTCGGGCCATAGGGGCAACAGGTTCGGCGGTTGGGGAAGTCGTTTTCAATACTTCAATGACCGGTTATCAAGAAATCCTCACTGATCCTTCCTATTCCCGCCAAATTGTCACTCTTACTTATCCTCATATCGGTAATGTCGGCACCAATGAAGCCGATGAAGAATCCTCTCAGGTTCATGCGCAAGGTCTGGTCATTCGCGATCTGCCGCTGATTGCCAGCAACTTCCGCAATACTGAAGACCTCTCTTCTTACCTGAAACGCCATAACATCGTGGCGATTGCCGATATTGATACCCGTAAGCTGACGCGCCTGCTGCGTGAGAAGGGCGCACAGAACGGCTGCATTATCGCGGGTGATAACCCGGATGCGGCACTGGCGCTGGAGAAAGCGAAAGCCTTCCCGGGCCTCAATGGAATGGATCTGGCGAAAGAAGTGACCACCGCTGAATCCTATAGCTGGACGCAGGGAAGCTGGACGCTTGCAGACGACCTGCCGGAAGCCAAATCAGAAACTGACCTGCCGTTCCACGTTGTGGCTTACGACTACGGCGCGAAACGCAACATCCTGCGTATGCTGGTAGACAGAGGCTGCCGCCTGACGGTGGTTCCGGCGAAGACCTCCGCCGAAGAGGTGCTGAAGATGAACCCGGACGGTATCTTCCTCTCTAACGGCCCTGGCGATCCGGCGCCGTGCGACTACGCTATCGAGGCGATTCAGGCATTCCTCGAAACCGATATTCCGGTTTTCGGCATCTGCCTCGGCCATCAGCTGCTGGCGCTGGCGAGCGGCGCGAAAACCATCAAGATGAAGTTCGGCCACCACGGCGGTAACCATCCGGTAAAAGATATCGATAACAATACCGTGATGATTACGGCGCAGAACCACGGTTTTGCGGTGGATGAGGCTTCTATGCCTGCAAATCTGCGAGTGACGCACAAATCGCTGTTCGACGGCACTCTGCAAGGGATTCATCGCACCGATAAACCGGCGTTCAGCTTCCAGGGACACCCTGAGGCGAGCCCTGGCCCGCATGATGCCGCGCCATTGTTCGACCACTTTATCGAGTTAATTGAGCAGTACCGTCAGTCCGCGAAATAATCAGGAGTAAACAGAGCCATGCCAAAACGTACAGACATAAAAAGTATCCTGATTCTGGGTGCGGGCCCGATTGTTATCGGCCAGGCGTGTGAGTTTGACTACTCTGGCGCCCAGGCGTGTAAAGCGCTGCGCGAAGAAGGTTATCGCGTCATCCTGGTGAACTCTAACCCCGCGACCATCATGACCGACCCGGAAATGGCCGATGCGACCTACATCGAGCCGATTCACTGGGAAGTGGTGCGTAAAATTATTGAGAAAGAGCGCCCGGATGCGGTGCTGCCGACGATGGGCGGCCAGACGGCGCTGAACTGCGCGCTGGAGCTGGAGCGTCAGGGCGTGCTGGCTGAGTTCGGCGTGACCATGATTGGCGCCACTGCCGATGCGATTGATAAAGCCGAAGACCGCCGCCGTTTCGATGTGGCGATGAAGAAAATCGGCCTCGACACTGCCCGCTCCGGTATTGCGCATACGATGGAAGAGGCGCTGGCGGTTGCCGCTGACGTCGGTTATCCGTGCATTATCCGTCCATCCTTTACGATGGGGGGCACCGGCGGCGGTATTGCCTACAACCGCGAAGAGTTCGAAGAAATTTGCGCGCGCGGTCTGGATCTCTCCCCAACCAACGAACTGCTGATTGATGAGTCGCTGATTGGCTGGAAAGAGTACGAAATGGAAGTGGTGCGTGATAAGAACGACAACTGCATTATCGTCTGCTCCATTGAGAACTTTGACGCGATGGGCATCCACACCGGTGATTCCATCACGGTGGCTCCGGCGCAAACGCTGACGGACAAAGAGTACCAAATCATGCGTAACGCCTCGATGGCGGTACTGCGTGAAATTGGCGTGGAAACCGGCGGTTCCAACGTTCAGTTTGCGGTGAACCCGAAAAACGGTCGTCTGATTGTCATCGAAATGAACCCGCGCGTCTCCCGCTCCTCGGCGCTGGCGTCAAAAGCCACCGGCTTCCCGATTGCCAAAGTGGCGGCGAAACTGGCGGTGGGTTACACCCTCGACGAACTGATGAACGACATCACCGGCGGCCGTACTCCGGCATCGTTCGAACCGTCCATCGACTACGTTGTCACCAAAATTCCTCGCTTCAACTTTGAAAAATTCGCGGGCAGCAACGACCGTCTCACCACCCAGATGAAATCCGTCGGCGAAGTGATGGCGATTGGTCGCACTCAGCAGGAATCCTTACAGAAAGCGCTGCGCGGTCTGGAAGTGGGCGCCGCCGGTTTTGACCCGAAAGTGAGCCTGGATGACCCGGAAGCGCTGACCAAAATTCGTCGCGAGCTGAAAGATGCGGGCGCCGAGCGTATCTGGTACATCGCTGATGCGTTCCGCGCGGGTCTGTCTGTCGATGGCGTCTTTAACCTGACCAACATCGACCGCTGGTTCCTGGTGCAGATTGAAGAACTGGTTCGTCTGGAAGAGAAAGTGGCGGAGCTTGGCATCACCGGCCTCGACGCTGACTTCCTGCGGATGCTGAAGCGCAAAGGCTTCGCCGATGCGCGCCTGGCTAAACTGGCGGGCGTGCGCGAAGCGGAAGTGCGCAAACTGCGCGACCAGTTCAACCTGCACCCGGTTTACAAGCGCGTGGATACCTGTGCGGCGGAATTTGCTACCGACACCGCCTACATGTACTCCACTTATGAAGATGAGTGCGAAGCGAATCCGAACCAGGATCGCGACAAAATCATGGTGCTCGGCGGCGGCCCGAACCGTATCGGCCAGGGGATTGAATTTGACTATTGCTGCGTACACGCCTCGCTGGCGCTGCGCGAAGACGGTTACGAGACCATTATGGTCAACTGTAACCCGGAAACGGTCTCCACCGACTACGACACCTCCGACCGCCTGTACTTCGAGCCGGTCACGCTGGAAGATGTGCTGGAAATCGTGCGCGTCGAGAAACCGAAAGGCGTCATCGTACAGTACGGCGGCCAGACTCCGCTGAAACTGGCGCGCGCGCTGGAAGCGGCAGGCGTGCCGGTTATCGGCACCAGCCCGGATGCGATTGACCGCGCGGAAGACCGTGAACGCTTCCAGCAGGCGGTTGACCGTCTGAAACTGAAACAGCCTGCTAACGCCACCGTGACGGCGATTGAACAGGCCGTTGAGAAGGCAAAAGAGATTGGCTATCCGCTGGTGGTTCGCCCGTCCTACGTGCTGGGTGGCCGCGCGATGGAAATCGTTTACGACGAAGCTGACCTGCGTCGTTACTTCCAGACCGCAGTCAGCGTCTCTAACGATGCGCCGGTACTGCTGGACCGCTTCCTTGATGACGCGGTGGAAGTGGATGTGGATGCTATCTGCGACGGTGAAATGGTGCTGATTGGCGGCATCATGGAACACATCGAACAGGCGGGCGTGCACTCCGGTGACTCCGCATGTTCTCTGCCGGCCTACACGTTAAGCAAAGAGATTCAGGACGTGATGCGCCAGCAGGTGCAGAAGCTGGCCTTTGAGTTGCAGGTGCGTGGTCTGATGAACGTGCAGTTCGCGGTGAAAGACAACGAAGTCTACCTGATTGAAGTGAACCCGCGTGCGGCGCGTACCGTACCGTTCGTCTCCAAAGCGACTGGCTTACCGCTGGCGAAAGTGGCGGCGCGCGTGATGGCGGGCAAATCGCTGACCGAGCAGGGCGTGACGAAAGAAATCATCCCGCCGTACTACTCGGTGAAAGAAGTGGTGCTGCCGTTCAACAAATTCCCGGGCGTTGACCCGCTGTTAGGGCCAGAAATGCGCTCTACCGGGGAAGTGATGGGCGTCGGCCGCACCTTCGCTGAAGCGTTCGCCAAAGCACAGCTTGGCAGCAGCTCGACGATGAAGAAATCGGGCCGTGCGCTGCTCTCCGTTCGTGAAGGCGACAAAGAACGTGTGGTGGACCTGGCGGCGAAGTTGCTGAAACAGGGCTTCGAACTGGATGCGACTCACGGTACGGCGATTGTGCTGGGTGAGGCGGGCATCAACCCGCGTCTGGTCAACAAGGTGCATGAAGGTCGTCCGCACATTCAGGACCGTATCAAGAATGGCGAATACACCTACATCATCAACACCACCGCAGGTCGTCAGGCGATTGAGGACTCTAAACTGATTCGCCGCAGCGCGTTGCAGTATAAAGTGCATTACGACACGACCCTGAACGGCGGCTTCGCCACGACGATGGCGCTGAACGCCGATGCGACTGAAAAGGTGATCTCCGTACAGGAAATGCACGCGCAAATTACGAAGTAAGCGGCAGACGCATTTATCTGGTGATATAAAAAGGTTCCTGCAAAGGAACCTTTTTTTACGCCATAAGGTCATTCCTGGTCACATACGCTTCCTGGATGTGGTTTTCAATGTAACAAGCACGATTTCGCTCACACTAATCAACAATTAAGTCGCATACTATCCCCTTATATCCACAATTTATTTATGGTTAATGGCGTTATTTATATTCAGGCCATAACGAACCGTAGCAAGATTTTTAATTTGTAAAATGGTGTGCTTATGAGTGAAAAATATGTTGAGAAACCACTTTATTTGTTAATTGCTGATTGGGTAATGGCAGAAAACCGGTGGGTGAGCGCCAAAGAGATCGCGAAGCAATTTAATATGGATTATTGCAAAGCGATTAATACAGTTTCGTATATTCTTTCTGAAGTGGGGGAAATAGAGTGCGAGACCAGGACGATCCCTAATCAGCTGGAAGGGCGAGGATGCCAGTGCCAGCGTCTGGTGC
Source organism: Citrobacter sp. CK191 (assembly GCF_030333435.1). Lineage (NCBI taxonomy): Bacteria > Pseudomonadati > Pseudomonadota > Gammaproteobacteria > Enterobacterales > Enterobacteriaceae > Citrobacter > Citrobacter sp. CK191. Next base: position 491,592 of record NZ_JAOWFX010000034.1, read on the forward strand.
GTATTAAGCGTATTGACGCGCAGCTCTATGCGCGTTTGGGTCATAGCGCGCAGGAGAAGATGGTAAAAGCGGAGAGAACCCCGCGAATGCCGGTTCCGCCCGCAGAGCTAAACCGCGAGCAGAAATGGCAGATGATGCTATCAAAAAGTATGCGTCGGTAATGTCGGCGTAAATGCCTTATCCGGCCTGCAACGGTGTGTTGACTCGTAGGCCGGATAAGCGCCAGCGCCATCCGGCACAAAGCGCTACGCCGATTTTGGCTTCACCTCCGTCGTGCCTTTCAGGCGCGGTCGGTTCTTTTCGACCTGGGTTAAGGGTTGCGTTTCACATAGCGATGCCCGACAGCGTACCGCGAGATCCTGATATTCCTGCGTGTTGAGCCGTTTCCAGTGCAGCTCTTCATCCGTGACATCACGTTTGACGCGTGCAGGCGCGCCAACCAGCAGCTGCCTGGGCGCGCCGACAAAACCTGCTTTTACAAAACTCATGGCGGCAACGATACTCTCTTCGCCGATGATTGCGCCATCCATGATTACGCTGTTCATGCCCACTAACGCATCACGACCAATCACGCAGCCGTGAAGGATTGCGCCATGCCCGATATGCCCGTTTTCATGCACGATGGTGTCGGTATCGCAATAACCGTGCATGATGCAGCTATCCTGAAGGTTAGCGCCCGCCTCAAGAATCAGACGCCCATAGTCGCCGCGCAGCGATGCAAGCGGGCCGATATAGACGCCGGCACCGACGATGACATCGCCAATCAACACGGCGCTGGGATGCACGTACGCCTCTGGATGTACTACCGGAATCAGGCCTTCAAAGGCGTAATAGCTCATGGTTATTCCTCCGTGATTGTTGTCGGATGGCGACAGCGCCTTATCCGACCTACGGCAGTAGGCGGATAAGCGTTAGCGCCATCCGGCAGTACGGCGCTAGCGGCCTTTCCAGACCGGATCGCGTTTTTCGGCAAACGCCTGCGGGCCTTCGATCGCATCTTCAGAGTGCAGTACCGACGGGTAGTGCTTCAATGCGCCGCTGCGAATGTAGCGATAACCTTCTTCCACCGGCATTTCACTGGTTGCGCGGTAGATCTCTTTGAGGGCGGCGATCGCCAACGGCGCGCTGTTCACCAGCTGTTGCGCCAGTTCACGGGCGCTGTCCATTAACGCTTGCTGGCTGACAACCCGGTTCACAATTCCCCAGCGCAAGGCTTCTTCTGCGTCCATTCGTCTGCCGGTCATCAGCATTTCGTTGACGACAGCAGGCGGCAACAGCTTAGGCAGGCGCAGCACGCCGCCGCTGTCAGGCACAATGCCGAGCTTTGCTTCAGGCAGCGCGAAACTGGCGTTATCGGCGCAGACGATAAAATCCGCCGCCAGCGCCAGTTCGAACCCGCCGCCGAAGGCATAGCCGTTAACGGCGGCAATCACCGGTTTATCCAGGTCAAAGATCTCGGTTAAACCGGCAAACCCGCCGGGGCCAAAATCGGCGTCCGGGGCTTCGCCTTCGGCCGCCGCTTTTAAATCCCAGCCTGCGGAGAAGAATTTTTCGCCGCCACCGGTGATGATCGCCACACGCAATTCGGGATCGTCACGGAAATTGAGAAAAACTTCGCCCATCTCAAAACTGGTTTTTGCGTCTATTGCATTCGCTTTCGGGCGATCCAGCATAATTTCCAGAATTGGGCCGTGACGGGTCAAATGTAATGATTCACTCATATCTTCACTCCATTATTTAAAATCGGACGGGTAAGAATGCTTATTTCAGGTTCTTTTTAATTATTTTTCCTGAACAGTTTCGGGGCAGATCATTTCTTATCTCAAGAAAAGAGGGGACTTTGAATTTCGCCATATTTTGTTCACAGAAAGCGAAAAACTCCTCTTCCGTTAATGTTTCACCTTCATTAAGCACCACAAAGGCTTTAATGGCTTCATCGCGAATCGAATCGTGAATACCAATAACGACGATGTCCTGAATTTTGGGATGAGCCGAAATAATGTTTTCCAGTTCGACGCAGGAGACATTTTCGCCGCCGCGCTTAATCATGTTGCAACGCCTGTCGACGAAATAGAAAAATCCTTCCTCATCCCGATAGCCGGAATCACCGGTATGCAGCCAGCCGTTGGCTTCCAGCGCTTTGGCGGTGGCTTCCGGCCTGGCGTAATACTCTTTAAAGATGGTTTTTCCCGGCACGCCTTTAATACAGATTTCACCGATTTCTCCGGCGGGCAGCGAGCGGTTCTGCTCATCGCGGATGTCCGCCTCATAGCAAAATCCAGGGCGACCAATAGATGGCCAGCGCCGTTTATCGCCGGGACGATCGCCAATAATGCCGACAATGGTTTCCGTCATCCCGTAAGAGGTCAGCAGCCGGACGCCGAAACGTGCAATAAAAGCGTCTTTTTCCTGCACGGAAAGGTTGAGATAGAACATCACTTCGCGCAGACAATGCTGCCTCTCTTCCGGGGAGGCGGGCTGCACCATCAGCGTCCTGATCATCATCGGAATACATTCCGTGACGGTGGCGCGATACTTTCGTACCTGTCCCCAGAACGCGCGGGCGCTGTATTTTTCGATCAGCACAAAGGTGCTGCCTGCGGAGAATGCCGCCATTGCCGCAGTACACTGACAGTCAATATGAAAGGCGGGCATCACCGTCAGATAGACGTCATCTTCACGCAGCGCACACTGCCAGGAGGAGTAGTAACCCGCAAAACGCAGGTTGTAATGGGTAATGACCACGCCTTTTGGCCGCGAGGTGGTGCCAGAAGTAAACAGAATCTCCGCCGTGTCGTCAGTGGATAACGGCGGCGCATAGCACAATGTGGCAGGCTGCTGGTCTTTCAGTTGAGAAAAATGGCTAACGTTATCTTCAACGGGCGCATTTTCGCCAATCAGACAGATATGATTGAGCAGGGTATCGTCCTCAAGCAGTATCTGGCGATACATCGGATAAAATTCAGCGCTGGTGACGATGAGCTGCGCGCGGCTGTTTTGTAAAATCCAGGCGCTCTCTTCGCGCAGGAGCCTGGCATTGATCGGCACCATGATGGCGCCAATTTTGGCCAGACCAAACCAGCAGAAAAAGAACTCCGGGCAGTTATCCAGATGCAGCGCGACGTTATCGCCTTTCTGAATGCCTGAGGCGAGGAAAAGGTTCGCCGTGCGGTTGATCTCCTCATTCAGCGACGCGTAGCTGAATTGCCGGACAACGCCTTCGCTGGATTCAAAAATAAGCGCCGTTTTATTTCCGTATACCTCGGCCAGGTCGTCCCACATCTGACGTAAGTTTTGTCCGCCAACGATATCCATTGCACTGTTATCCGTTCGAAAATAGGCATGCGCGCTAACCGGATAAACCGGTTAGCGCTTTGCGTTTAATCCTCAACTTTGGCCAGACCCTTGCTGACCAGTTCCTGTATATCTGCTTCGTTGTAACCGATGTTTTTTAGAATGGCGGCGGTGTCCATGCCATGCGACGGCATGCCACGCCAGATTTTCCCTGGGTTGTTTTTGAATTTCGGCATGATGTTTGGCCCTTTACAGGTGCGGCCATCCATCGTGTGCCACTCGGTAATGGATTCGCGGGCGACGTACTGCGGGTTGCTTTCCAGTTCTGGAATGGTCAGCACTTTCGCGCAGGCGATATTCAGCTCGGCGAAACGCGCCTGCACGTCGGCGATGGAACGGGTCGCCAGCCACGCATCCAGTTTTTCCTCGACTAACGGCCCGTAAGGGCACTCAACGCGATGGATAAGCTGGGTGCCTTCCGGCACCTCTGGCGTACCCAGAATGTGCGCCAGGCCGATATCCTTAAAGCACTCGTTGATCTGCGTAATACCGACCAGCTCCATCACGATGTAACCGTCTGCGCATTTATACAGCCCGCATCCGGCGTAGTAGGGGTCTTTGCCTTTGGTCATGCGCGGGCAAATTTCGCCGCCGTTGAAGTAATCCATCATGAAGTACTGGCCCATACGCAGCATCACTTCATACATCGCCACATCAATGCTTTCGCCTTTGCCGGTTTCACGCACTCTGTGCAAAGCCGCCAGCGCGGCGGTGGTGGCGGTCATCCCGGAAAAATAGTCCGCCGTATACGGGAACGCGGGCATGGGTTGATCGACATCGCCGTTCTGAATCAGGTAGCCGCTAAAGGCCTGGGCGATGGTGTTGTAAGCCGGGAGGTTGGTGTACTCCTCCGTGCCGTACTGGCCGAAACCGGAAAGGTGGGCGATCACCAGTTTGGGGTTGTGTTCCCACAGCACGTCATCGGTAATTCCGCGACGGGCAAACGCCGGGCCTTTGCTGGCTTCGATGAAGATGTCAGTGGTTTCCATGAGTTTCAGAAACGCTTCCCGACCTTCATCTTTGAAGATGTTTAGGGAGAGGGCATGCAAGTTTCGGCGTGAAAGCTGCGGATAGTTCGGCTGGACGCGAATGGTATCGGCCCAGGCGACGTTTTCAATCCAGATCACTTCCGCGCCCCACTCTGCGAACATTTGTCCGGCGAACGGCCCGGCGATTTCAATCCCGGAGAACACGACCCGCAATCCGGCGAGCGGCCCGAAAGTGGGCATCGGTAAACGGTTCATAAATAAATTCCTGCATTTTTTGTAGACCCGGCAAGCGCAGCGCCACCGGGCAAATTGCCGGATGGCGGCATAAACGCCTTATCCGGCCTACGATGGTTTGTAGGCCTGGTAAGCGCAGCGCCACCGGGCATGTTGCCGGATGGCGGCGTAAACGCCTTATCCGGCCTACGATGGTTTGTAGGCCCGGTAAGCGCAGCGCCACCGGGCATATCGCCGGATGGCGGCGTAAACGCCTTATCCGTCCTACGATGGACCGGGCAATGTTTAACGGTATTGCTTCAGCACGGCGCGGCCGAGCGTCAGGATCTGCATTTCGTCAGAGCCGCCGGAGACGCGGTCAACGCGCAGGTCACGCCAGAAACGCGTAATGCGGTGGTTGCCCGCAATCCCGACGCCGCCCAATACCTGCATGGCGCTGTCTACCACGTCAAACGCGGCGTTGGCGCAGAAGTATTTACACATCGCGGCATCGCCCGAGGTGATGGTGCCGTTATCCGCTTTCCACGCGGCTTCCAGCAGCATGTTTTTCATGGAGTTTAATTTGATCGCCATATGCGCGAACTTCTCCTGAATCAGCTGGAAGCGGCCGATCGTCTCGCCAAACTGCACGCGCTGATTGGCGTAACGCGCAGCGTCTTCGAACGCGCACATCGCCGTACCGTAGTTGGTTAAAGCCACCAGGAAACGTTCGTGGTCGAACTCTTCTTTTACGCGGTTAAAGCCATTACCTTCCCGGCCGAACATGTCTTTTTCGTCCAGCTCAACATCGTCAAAATTGATTTCACAGCAGCTGTCCATGCGCAGGCCGAGCTTCTCAAGTTTGTTAACCTTGATGCCGGGTTTGCTCATATCGACAAACCATTCGGTATAAATCGGTTTGTCCGGGGAGGCGCCGTCCCGTGCCATCACCACGATGTAGGGGGTGTAGGCGCTACTGGTGATGAAACACTTGCTGCCGTTAAGATAAACCTTACCATTTTTACGGGTATAGGTAGTTTTTAAACTGCCAACATCCGATCCCGCTCCCGGTTCGGTGATCGCCGAGTTCCACATCTGCTTGCCGGTTCCCTGGAACGCCATGATTTTATCAATTTGCTCCTGGGTCCCTTCACGCAGGAAAGTGTTAAAACCTCCCGGCAATTGGTACAACACGTAAGTGGGCGCGCCCAGACGCCCCAGTTCCATCCATACGGCGGCAACGGTGACGAAACCGGCTTCCAGCCCGCCGTGTTCTTCCGGGATCAACAGGCTGTCGATGCCCATATCCGCCAGCGCTTTCACAAAACGTTCCGGGTAGACGCTGTCGCGATCGCACTCGGCAAAGTAGGCTTCCCAGTTCTCACTGGCCATCAGTTCACGAATACCGGCGACAAACAGTTCCTGCTCGTCATTCAAATTAAAATCCATCTTCCAGCCTCATTTGTAAGGAGTTTATTGAGTTTATTTATCTTTCCAGTGCACTTTGGCGTCTTTGATAAAGGAGAGCGTTACCATGATGTTGACGAAGAACAGCGGGCATCCTCCGGCGATAATCGCGGTTTGAATGGGTTTTAACCCGCCGAGTGCTAACAGGACGATGCCGATAACGCCAACCAGCACCGACCAGCCGATACGTACCAGCAGCGGCGGCTCTTCACCGTCGCGCACTTCGCGGCAGGTGGACATGGCCAGCGTGTAGGAGCAGGCGTTAATCAGCGTGACGGTAGCGATAAAGCAGAGGATGAAGAATCCCCACATCGTAGCCGTGCTGAATGGCAGTGCGGCCCAGGTTTCGATGATGGCGCGCGCCACGCCGTGCTGTTCGATAAGTTGTGGAATATTGAGAATATTTTTATCCATCAGCAGCAAGGTGTTGTTGCCAAGAACGGTCCACAGAATCCAGGTGGAGGCGGTCAGGCCGAGCACCATCCCAAAGCACAGTTCGCGCACGGTACGGCCGCGGGAAATACGCGCGAGGAAGATACTCATCTGGATGGCGTAAATGACCCACCATGCCCAGTAGAAAACGGTCCAGCCTTGCGGGAAGCCGCCTTTGCCGATCGCATCGGTGTAGAACAACATGCGTGGCAGATACATCAACAGCATACCGACGGAATCGGTGAAGTAGTTCATGATGAAACTGGCGCCGCTGACGATAAACACCCAGCCGAGCATCAGGAAGCTGAGATAGCTACGCACGTCACTGGCGATTTTCACCCCTTTTTGCAGGCCGCAGGCCACGCAAATGGCGTTCAGAACGATCCAGCAGGTAATGATGATGGCGTCCAGTTCCAGCGTATGAGGGATGCCGAACAGATACTGCATACACTCTGTCACCAGCGGCGTCGCCAGACCGAGGCTGGTGCCCATCGCGAAGATCAGCGCCACCAGATAGAAGTTATCGACAATAGTACCGAATAACCCTTTCGCGTGTTTCTCGCCCACTAAAGGTACCAGCGTGGAGCTGGGACGAATCACGTCCATTTTGCGAACAAAAAAGAAGTAGGCGAACGCGACGGAGAGGAAGCTGTAAGTTGCCCACGGTAACGGCCCCCAGTGAAACAGGCTGTAGGCGAGGCCGATCTCTTTGGCGCCGTTGGAGCCAGGTGCCAGAGCAAAGGGCGGCGTCGAGATGTAATAATAAATTTCGATTGAGCCCCAGAACAGCACGGCGGCGGAAGTGCAGGAGGCGAACATCATGAAAATCCAGCTGGCGGTGCTGAATTCAGGCGGTTCATCACCTAATCTTTTTTTAGCGTAAGGGCCGAAGACCAGCCAGAACCAGCCAAAAAGCATCACCACCATGTACCATTCAAATGCCCAACCCCAGATATTTGTGACATAACTGAAGACGGCATTAATAACAATATTCGCAGCGTCGAGATCTCTGACGGTTAGCCAACAAAGTATCCCTACAATTATTAACGGCGGGAAAAAAACCTTAGGTTCAATCCCGGACTTTCTCTTTTCATTTTTCATGAGTCAATTCCAGTGTCAAAACGAAATTTATGTTACGTTCCCGTTTGTTATATTTTGTTTATTTTTCTTAGTAATAATCTGATGACAGTTAGACCTCAGAGTCGCTTTGGCGAGTAACTCATAATGGGTATTCATTTTGCGGTAATCCGTTATGTTGATCACACTTTTTTGTCTGGTGTTTTTGACCCTTATTTTCAAATAAAATCAATGTAAAACAATTAGATGTGTTGCATTTTGGTCGAATTGTGCGCATCTCTCATTCAATATTGGTGATCCATCAAACAATATTGAAAATTTTTATGTTCTATGGGGGCTGTTCAATATTAGTGAGGTGCTTAACAATATTGAAAGTTGTAAATATCAGCGTGTGACATTTTCAATATTGGTGATTAAAGTTTTATTTCCGAATTAAAGAGCGTGATATCTGTATTTAACACCGCCGATATGGATGACGTTTCCTTCATGATTTCTGGAGATGCAATGAAGATAATTACTTGTTACAAGTGTGTGCCTGATGAGCAGGATATTGCGATCAATAATGCCGATGGTTCATTAGATATCAGCAAAGCGGATGCCAAAATCAGTCAGTACGATCTGAATGCGATTGAAGCTGCCTGCCAGTTAAAGCAGCAGACAAGCGATGCCCAGGTGATTGCCATGAGCGTAGGCGGCAAGGCGCTGACCAACGCCAAAGGGCGTAAAGATGTGCTTTCCCGTGGGCCAGATGAACTGGTCGTGGTGATAGACGACCAGTTTGAACAGGCTTTGCCGCAACGCACCGCCGTAGCGCTTGCCGCCGCCGCGCAAAAATCAGGCTTTGATCTGATCGTTTGCGGCGACGGTTCCTCCGACCTTTATGCCCAGCAGGTCAGCCTGCTGGTGGGTGAAACGCTGAACATTCCGGCCATCAACGGCGTGAGCAAAATCCTCTCCCTGACGGAAAGTGCGCTTACCGTTGAGCGTGAACTGGAAGATGAAATTGAAACCCTGAGTATTCCCCTGCCTGCGGTGGTGGCGGTCTCCACAGACATTAACGCTCCGCAGATCCCGTCGATGAAAGCGATTCTGGGCGCGGCGAAAAAACCGGTGCAGGTCTGGTCTGCGGCGGATATTGGTTTCAGTGCGCCAGACGCGTACTCCATTCAGAAGGTCGCCGCACCGAAACAACGCGAGCGTCAGCGCATCGTTATTGAAGGCGATGGTGAAGAACAGATCGCCGCGTTCGCCGAACATCTGCGCAAAATCATTTAATTACCGGGGGATATTATGAACACGTTTTCTCATGTCTGGGTATTCAGCGATACCCCTTCTCGTCTGCCGGAACTGATGAGCGGCGCACTGGCTTCAGGCGAGCAGATTCATGCGTTTGTGCAGCACGACGCCGAGGGCGAGACGGCACGCCAGCTGGGGGCGAATCACATCTGGCATTTACGCGGTAAACCGGACGACCGCATGGTGGAAGATTACGCCGGGGTGATGGCGCAGACGATTCGCCAGCAGGGGGATTCGGGTCTGGTGCTGCTGCCTAATACCCGCCGTAGCAAACTGCTGGCGGCAAAGCTGGGATTTCGTCTCGCGGCGGCCGTTTCTAACGACGCCAGTGCGGTAACGCAGCAGGAGGGCCATGCGACCGTCCGACATATGGTCTACGGCGGGCTGGCGATTGGCGAAGAGACCATTACATCACCGTATGCGGTGATCACCGTCGGCAGCGGCACGTTCGAGGCGCAACAGGCGGATGTGTCCCGCCACGGCGAGTCGCATGACGTGCAGTGGCAGTCGCCAGATGTCGTCGTAACGCGCACCGCAACGCAGGCGCGCCAGAGCAACACGGTCGATCTTGATAAAGCGCGACTGGTGGTCAGCGTCGGGCGCGGCATCGGCAGCAAAGAGAATATCTCGCTGGCCCAGGCGCTGTGTCAGGCCATTGGCGCGGAACTGGCGTGTTCTCGTCCGGTGGCGGAAAACGAAAAATGGATGGAGCACGAGCGTTATGTCGGCATCTCCAACCTGATGCTTAAACCAGAGCTTTACCTCGCGGTGGGCATTTCCGGGCAGATCCAGCACATGGTGGGCGCGAACGGTTCACAAACCATCTGCGCCATCAACAAAGATAAAAATGCGCCGATATTTCAATACGCTGATTACGGCATTGTCGGCGATGTGATGAAGATTCTGCCTGCGCTTACGAGCGCTTTAGCACGCTGATCCACTCGGGCAGGGCCTGTGGGTATCGGCCCTGCCGCTGACAGGTAAATCTGGAGTTCTTATGTCCGAAGATATCTTTGATGCCATCATCGTGGGGGCCGGACTGGCGGGTTCCGTCGCGGCGCTGGTGCTCGCCCGCGAAGGGGCGCAGGTGCTGGTTATTGAGCGCGGCAATTCCGCCGGCGCGAAGAATGTCACCGGCGGGCGCATCTACGCGCACAGTCTGGAGCGCATTATCCCCGGTTTTGCTGAACATGCCCCGGTTGAACGCGTGATCACCCATGAAAAACTCGCTTTTATGACCGAAAAAGGGGCGATGGCGGTGGATTACGTCAATGGCGAGGATGCCGCGCCTTCGCAGGTTTCTTATTCCGTCTTACGCAGCAAATTTGACGCCTGGCTGATGGAACAGGCTGAAGAGGCGGGCGCGCAGCTGATAACCGGCATCCGCGTGGATAATCTTGTTCAGCGCGACGGCAAAGTGGTGGGCGTTGAGGCGGATGGCGACGTTATTGAAGCGAAAACGGTCATTCTTGCTGATGGCGTGAACTCGCTGTTGGCGGAAAATCTGGGAATGGCGAAACGTGTAGATGCCGCCCATGTCGCGGTAGGCGTAAAAGAGTTAATTGAGTTGCCTGAATCGGTCATTGTGGATCGCTTCGGATTACAGGGAGATGAAGGTGCGGCCTGTCTGTTTGCCGGTTCTCCGACCGACGGTCTGATGGGCGGCGGCTTCCTCTATACCAATAAAACGACCCTCTCTTTGGGGCTGGTTTGCGGTCTGCATCATCTGAAAGAGGCGAAAAAGTCGGTTCCACAAATGCTGGAAGATTTTAAACAGCATCCGGCGGTGGCGCCGCTGATTGCGGGCGGAAAACTGCTGGAGTACGCCGCGCACGTCGTCCCGGAAGCGGGAATGAATATGCAGCCGGAGCTGGTGGGCGACGGCGTGCTGATTGCCGGTGACGCCGCCGGTATGTGTATGAACCTCGGTTTTACGATTCGCGGTATGGACCTGGCCGTCGCGGCAGGGGAAGCGGCGGCGAAGACCGTACTTTCGGCCATGCAGAGCAACGATTTCAGCCGACAGGGGCTGGCGGAATATCGACAGCATCTCGACAACGGGCCGATGCGGGATATGCGTATGTACCAGCGCTTACCGGCGTTTCTGGACAACCCGCGTATGTTCACGCGCTACCCTGAAATGGCGGTGGGCATTGCCCGCGATCTGTTTACCGTCGATGGCAGCGCTCCCGTCCCTGTGCGTAAAAAAATCCTGCGCCACGCGAAGAAAGTGGGCTTCATCAACCTGATGAAGGATGGCATCAAAGGAGTGACCGTATTATGACTTCTCCCGTCAATGTGGACGTCAAACTGGGCGTCAATAAATTCAATGTGGATGAAGACAATCCGCACATCATCCTGAAAACCGAACCGGATAAGCAGGCGCTGGAGGTGCTGATCAAGGCGTGTCCGGCCGGGTTGTATAAAAAGCAGGACGACGGCAGCGTGCGTTTTGATTACGCCGGGTGCCTGGAGTGCGGCACCTGTCGAATTCTCGGGTTGGGGACGGCGCTGGAGAAATGGGAATACCCGCGCGGCACCTTTGGCGTGGAATTTCGCTACGGCTGAGGTTGATGCCGGATGGCGTCGCTGACGCGTCTTATCCGGCCTACAAAATACGTGATTCGTAGGCCTGATAAGCGTCGTGCCATCAGGCATCAAGTGAAAACAAAACAGGACGCGGCTATGCAGCAGCCCAGGAACTTTGACGACATTAAATTCTCCTCTATTCACCGCAGAATTATGCTGTGGGGAAGCGGCGGGCCGTTCCTGGACGGTTACGTACTGGTCATGATTGGCGTGGCGCTGGAGCAGCTCACGCCTGCGCTGAAGCTGGATGCGCAGTGGCTGGGGTTACTGGGGGCAGGCACGCTGGCCGGGCTGTTTGTCGGTACGTCGCTGTTCGGCTATATCTCAGACAAAGTGGGGCGACGTAAAATGTTCCTCATCGATATCATCGCCATTGGGGTGATATCGGTAGCGACGATGTTTGTCTCATCGCCGATGGAGTTGCTCGTCATGCGCGTGCTGATTGGGGTGGTGATTGGCGCGGATTATCCTATCGCCACCTCGATGATTACCGAGTTTTCCAACACCCGCCAGCGCGCCTTCTCGATCAGTTTTATTGCCGCGATGTGGTACGTCGGCGCCACCTGCGCCGACCTGGTCGGCTACTGGTTGTACGATGTGGCGGGCGGATGGCGCTGGATGCTGGGGAGCGCGGCAATTCCCTGCATTATGATCCTGATCGGACGCTTCGATCTTCCCGAATCACCGCGCTGGCTGTTGCGTAAGGGGCGGGTGAAAGAGTGCGAGGAGATGATGATTAAACTGTTTGGCGAACCGGTGGCGTTTGATGAAGAACCGCCCCAGGAGACGCGCTTCTTACAGCTGTTTAATCGCCGTCACTTCCCGTTTGTTTTGTTTGTCGCCGCCATCTGGACCTGCCAGGTCATCCCGATGTTCGCCATCTATACCTTTGGCCCGCAGATTGTCGGCCTGCTGGGGCTGGGCGTCGGGAAAAGCGCGGCGCTGGGCAATGTGGTGATCAGTTTGTTCTTTATGCTGGGCTGTATTCCGCCGATGTACTGGCTGAACAGCATAGGGCGACGGCCATTGCTGATCGGCAGCTTTGTCATGATGACGCTGGCGCTGGCTGTGCTGGGGCTGATCCCAGAAATGGGGATCTGGCTGGTGGTTGCGGCCTTTGCGGTGTACGCCTTTTTCTCCGGCGGCCCGGGGAACCTTCAGTGGCTCTATCCGAATGAGCTGTTCCCGACGGATATTCGCGCGTCTGCCGTGGGCGTCATTATGTCCCTGAGTCGAATTGGCACCATCCTTTCAACGTGGGCGCTGCCGATCTTCATCACCAGATATGGGATCAGCTACGTCATGCTGATGGGGGCGGGAATTTCACTTATCGGTCTGCTTATTTCCATCGCCTTTGCGCCGGAGACGCGTGGACTGACGCTTGCCCAGACGAGCAGTATGACGATTCGCAACAAGCCTCTGTGCTAGGGGATATCTTCAGAGTGTTCTGTATTTTCTTTTAAGGTCAGTCAGTTAGTCTATAGTTAATGGGTATACCACTGAAAATGACTGAAAAGCAGGGAGAACACCATGCAAAAACAACTTCTTATTGCGTCTCTTTTTGCCGCTGCGACGGTATTTACCGTAGCGGGCTGTTCATCAAACCAGGCCATAAAAACCACCGACGGCAAGACGATCGTCACTGATGGTAAACCACAGGTCGATGATGATACCGGACTGGTGTCCTACAAAAATGCAGAAACCGGTAAAACGGAACAGATCAACCGCGATCAGGTGAAGAACATGAGCGAACTGGATAATTAATTCAGTTTTATCCATTTAGCTGCTCAATAATATTCACTATTAGCCTGTTAAATTACTGACTACACTCTGTGGTAAAACAGAGATGTAAAATAACAGGCTACTTCATGATCCTCATTATTTATGCCCATCCGTATCCGCAGCACTCGCATGCGAATAAACGGATGCTGGAACAGGCAAGGACGCTGGATGGCGTCGAAATTCGCTCGCTCTATCAACTTTACCCTGACTTCAATATTGATGTTGCCGCCGAGCAGCAGGCGCTGGCGCGCGCGCGTCTTATCATCTGGCAGCATCCAATGCAGTGGTACAGCGTTCCCCCTTTACTCAAACTCTGGATGGACAAAGTCCTCGCGCATGGCTGGGCCTACGGGCATGGCGGCACGGCGCTCCGGGGTAAAGATCTGATGTGGGCCGTGACGACCGGCGGAGGCGAAAGCCACTTCGCTATTGGCGCCTATCCGGGCTTTGATGTGCTCTCGCAGCCGTTACAGGCTACCGCGCTCTATTGTGGGCTCAACTGGCTGCCGCCTTTTGCGATGCACTGTACGTTTGTCTGTGATGACGAAACGCTCCAGGCGCAGGCGCGCCACTACAAGCAACGTTTGCTGGCGTGGCAGGAGGCAAATCATGGATAGCCATACGCTGATACAGGCGCTGATTTACCTGGGGTCGGCCGCGCTGATTGTGCCGATTGCCGTCCGGCTGGGCTTAGGGTCGGTGCTGGGCTACCTCATTGCCGGGTGTATTATCGGCCCGTGGGGGCTGCGTCTGGTGACGGACGCTGAAGCTATTCTTCATTTCGCCGAAATTGGCGTGGTGCTGATGCTGTTTGTGATTGGGCTGGAGCTGGACCCGCAGCGTTTGTGGAAACTGCGTGCGTCGGTTTTTGGCGGCGGCGCGTTGCAGATGGTGGTATGCGGTGGGTTGATTGGCCTGTTCTGTATGTTCCTCGGTCTGCGCTGGCAGGTGGCGGAGCTGATCGGCATGACGCTGGCGCTCTCTTCCACGGCTATTGCGATGCAGGCGATGGATGAGCGTAACCTGACCGTCTCGCAAATGGGCCGTAGCATATTCGCCGTGCTGCTGTTTCAGGATATTGCCGCTATTCCGCTGGTGGCGATGATCCCCTTGCTGGCCGCCAGCAGCGCCTCAACGACGCTGGGCGTCTTTGCGCTGTCTGCGTTAAAAGTGGCGGGAGCGCTGGCGCTGGTGGTGCTGTTAGGGCGCTATGTCACGCGCCCGGTGTTGCGTTTTGTCGCGCGTTCCGGTTTGCGTGAAGTGTTCAGCGCCGTGGCTCTATTTCTGGTCTTTGGCTTCGGCTTGCTGCTGGAAGAAGTGGGGCTGTCGATGGCGATGGGGGCGTTTCTGGCGGGCGTATTGCTGGCAAGCTCGGAATACCGGCATGCGCTGGAAAGCGACATAGAACCGTTTAAAGGGCTGCTGCTGGGGCTGTTCTTTATCGGCGTCGGCATGTCTATCGACTTTGGCACGCTGATCGATAATCCGTTACGCATTCTTATCTTGCTGGTCGGTTTCCTGGTAATTAAAACGGTAATGCTGTGGCTGGTCGCCAGGCCGCTACGGGTGCCAAATAAGCAACGTCTCTGGTTTGCCGTATTATTAGGACAGGGGAGTGAGTTTGCCTTTGTGGTATTCGGCGCGGCGCAAATGTCCAGTGTACTCGACCCGGAATGGGCGAAGGCCTTGACGCTCACCGTTGCGCTCTCAATGGCGGCGACGCCCATTTTTCTGGTGCTCCTGAGCCGTCTGGAAAAATCCGCAATCGGCGAAGCGCGTGAAGCGGATGAGATCGATGCGGAGCAACCGCGCGTGATCATCGCCGGATTTGGCCGTTTTGGGCAGATTACGGGACGTCTGCTGCTGTCGAGCGGGGTAAAAATGGTGGTTCTCGACCATGACCCGGATCATATTGAAACGCTGCGCAAATTTGGCATGAAGGTCTTTTACGGGGACGCGACGCGTATGGATCTGCTGGAGTCTGCCGGTGCGGCGAAAGCGGAAGTGCTGATCAACGCGATTGACGATCCGCAAACCAGTTTACAACTGACAGAAATGGTAAAAGCCCATTTCCCCGACCTGCAAATTATTGCCCGCGCCCGCGATGTCGATCACTACATTCGTTTGCGACAGGCCGGTGTTGATATGCCGGAGCGTGAAACGTTTGAAGGCGCGTTAAAAACAGGGCGTCAGGCGCTGGAGAAATTAGGGCTGGGACGCTACGAGGCGCGCGAGCGTGCCGATCTGTTCCGTCGTTTTAATACGCAGATGGTGGAAGAGATGGCGAAAGGGGAAAACGATCCAACGTCCCGCGCGGCTGTCTATAAACGCACCAGCGCTATGTTGAGCGAGATTATTACTGAAGACCGTGAACATTTATCGTTAATTCAACGCCACGGCTGGCAAGGCACGGATGAAGGTAAACATACGGGTGATGCAGCTGATGAGCCGGAAGTGAAACCGTCAACGTAGGCCAGGTAAGGCGTTTACGCCGCCATCCGGCAATTTGCCCGGTGGCGCTAAGCTTACCGGGCCTACAAACCATCGTAGGCCGGATGGCGCGTCTGATTGCCTGATGGCGGCCTGCGAGCTGACACCGCTTTAAATAAGTCGGGTTGCCAGCAGAACGGAAAATTTTCGTGCTATTCCTCTTTTCGTTAGTCGACGAAAGATTGCTCTTTCCGTATAGTGGCGACAATTTTTTGTATCCAGGAAATATTCAATGATCAGTCTGATTGCGGCGTTAGCGGTAGATCGCGTTATCGGCATGGAAAACGCCATGCCGTGGAACCTGCCTGCCGATCTCGCCTGGTTTAAACGTAACACCTTAAACAAGCCTGTGGTTATGGGGCGCCATACCTGGGAATCCATCGGGCGACCGCTGCCAGGGCGTAAAAACATCGTCATCAGCAGCCAGCCTGGCACTGACGATCGCGTGCAGTGGGTGAAATCGGTCGATGAAGCGATTGCCGCCTGCGGCGATGCGCCAGAGATTATGGTGATTGGCGGCGGACGCGTGTACGAACAGTTCTTGCCGAAAGCGCAGAAACTGTATCTGACGCATATTGATGCCGAAGTGGAAGGGGACACCCATTTCCCGGACTACGAACCGGATGACTGGGAATCGGTCTTCAGCGAGTTCCACGACGCCGATGAGCAGAATTCTCACAGCTACTGCTTCGAGATTCTGGAACGTCGTTAATCCGGCATGTTGTAATGCGGATTTGTAGGCCTGATAAGCGAAGCGCCATCAGGCAATAATGTGGCGTGAATGCCGGATAGCGGCGTAAATGCCTTATCCGGCCTACAAAATAACGCTCAGGCGTTTACCGCCTCGCCTTTGCCTGAATCAAGATGACGATTCGACGGCTGCACGAAGTAGCGCTTATCTTCCCAACGCAGGCAGGTTAAATCCCCGCCCCAGCAGCAGCCGGTATCCAGACCATAAATGCCTTCCGGCGTCCCTTTACCTTCCAGCGACGCCCAGTGACCAAAGACAATGCTGTATGCTTCGCTAACCGGTCCCGGAATGGCGAACCAGGGTTTCAGCGGCGCAGGGGCGTTTTCCGGCGACTCTTTGCTGTACATATCCAGTTGGCCGTTCGGGAAACAGTAACGCATACGGGTGAAGGCATTCGTGATAAAACGCAGCCGCGCCAGACCCGTTAGCTCCGGCGTCCAGTTGTTCGGCATATCGCCGTACATCGCGTCGAGGAAAAAGGGGTAGGAGTCGCTCGACAGCACGGCTTCAACATCGCGCGCGCAGTCTTTCGCTGTCTGTAAATCCCACTGCGGCGTAATGCCCGCATGCGCCATCACCAGCTTCTTCTCTTCGTCTACCTGCAACAGCGGCTGACGGCGCAGCCAGTTGAGCAGTTCGTCGGCGTCTGGCGCTTCCAGCAGCGGAGTCAGCCTGTCTTTCGGCTTATTGCGGCTAATGCCCGCAAAGACGGCCAACAGATGTAAATCGTGATTGCCAAGCACCAGACGCACGCAGTCGCCCAGTGATTTCACGTAGCGGAGCACTTCCAGAGAACCAGGGCCGCGAGCGACCAGATCGCCGGTAAGCCACAGGGCATCTGAACCGGGGGTAAATTCCACCTGGTGTAACAATGCGATCAGTTCGTCGTAGCAACCGTGAACGTCGCCAATGAGGTATGTTGCCATTGCTTTAGTTTTAATGAATAAGTGTTGGAACGGCGAGTCGGAACACGGGAATATCGATAGTAAAGGCGACGCCTTTTTCATCGATCATTTCGTAGTGACCCTGCATGGTGCCCAGCGGCGTTTCAATAACGGCGCCGCTGGTGTACTGGTACTCTTCTCCGGGCGCGATGTGCGGCTGCACGCCAACCACACCTTCGCCCTGTACTTCGGTTTCGCGGCCATGACCATTGGTTATCAGCCAATAACGCCCCAACAACTGCACTGGCGCTCGCCCCAAATTGCGGATGGTTACCGTGTATGCGAATACGTAACGTTCATCATCAGGTGAAGATTGCGCTTCAATGTAGACGCTCTGAACCTGAATACACACTCGGGGCGAATTGATCATGCTTAACTCTCCTTCGAAGGCGCGTTTTCTGACAGATAGTTCGCCATCTGGCAATATTGCGCGACAGAGATATTTTCCGCTCGCAATGCCGGGTCAATGCCCAGTTCCGTCAGCACCTCGACGCTGAACAGATTGCCGAGGCTGTTGCGAATCGTTTTACGACGCTGGTTAAACGCCTCGGTGGTGATGCGGCTCAACACGCGTATGTCTTTCACCGGATACGGCATCGTCGTGTGAGGCACCAGACGCACAACGGCGGAATCGACTTTAGGCGGCGGCGTGAAGGCGGATGGTGGCACTTCCAGCACCGGGATCACCTGGCAATAATATTGCGCCATGACGCTTAATCGACCATACGCCTTACTGTTCGGCCCTGCAACCAGACGATTGACCACTTCTTTTTGCAACATAAAGTGCATGTCGGCAATGGCATCAGTATAGCTAAAGAGGTGGAACATCAACGGGGTGGAGATGTTGTAGGGCAAGTTGCCGAATACGCGCAGCGGCTGACCTATCTTCTCAGACAGCTCACCGAAGTTCATGGTCATGGCATCTTGCTGATAAATCGTCAGTTTCGGCCCCAAAAACGGGTGCGTTTGCAGACGCGCGGCCAGATCGCGGTCAAGTTCGATCACCGTGAGCTGGTCCAGACGTTCGCCGACAGGCTCCGTCAGCGCCGCCAGACCGGGGCCGATTTCGACCATTGCCTGACCCTTTTGCGGGTTAATGGCGGAGACAATACTGTCGATCACAAACTGATCGTTGAGAAAGTTTTGCCCGAAGCGTTTACGGGCTAAGTGGCCCTGATGGACTCGATTATTCATTGGGTATTAACAATCATTTTGATGGCGAGATTAAGCGCCGTAATAAAACTGCCGACATCCGCTTGCCCCCGACCCGCCAGTTCAAGCGCGGTGCCGTGGTCTACGGATGTTCGAATAAAAGGCAGGCCCAGCGTGATATTCACGCCGCGACCAAATCCCTGGTATTTTAGCACGGGGAGACCCTGATCGTGGTACATCGCCAGCACGGCATCGGCATGATCGAGATATTTAGGCTGGAAAAGCGTGTCGGCGGGCAAGGGGCCGCTTAAGCGCATCCCCTGAGCGCGCAGATCATCCAGTACCGGAACGATCGTGTCGATCTCTTCGGTTCCCATATGGCCGCCTTCACCCGCATGGGGATTTAGCCCGCACACCAGAATATGCGGATCGGCAAGGCCGAATTTCGTGCGTAAATCATGATGCAGAATGCCGATCACCTCATGCAGCAAAGCGGGCGTAATGGCGTCGGCAACCGCTCTTAACGGCAGGTGCGTTGTCGCCAGCGCGACCCGCAGCTCCTCGGTGGCCAGCATCATCACCACTTTCTTCGCCTGCGAACGCGCTTCAAAAAACTCCGTGTGCCCAGTAAACGGTACGCCTGCGTCATTGATGACGCCTTTGTGAACCGGCCCGGTGATCAGCGCCGCAAATTCCCCTTGCAGACAACCGTCGCAGGCGCGCGCCAGCGTATCCACCACATACTGCCCATTCTCAACGCTGAGTTGACCTGGGGTGACAGGAGCGCGAAGCGCTGTCGGCAACAGGGTCAGCGTGCCGGCGGATTGCGGTTTTGCAGGGTGATTTGGCGAGTAGGGAAGAAGCGAGAGGGGCAAACCGAGCAACGCGGCCCGGTCGGTTAACAGACGGGCATCTGCGCAGACGACGAGTTCGACCGGCCACTCACGCTGTGCGAGCTGAACGACTAAGTCAGGACCAATCCCGGCGGGTTCGCCGGGAGTGATAACAACGCGTTGAACAGTAGCCATTAATTGCTCAGGATTTTGACGTAAGCGCTGGCGCGTTGTTCCTGCATCCAGGTCGCCGCTTCTTCCGAGAACTTACGGTTCATCAGCATACGGTAAGCTCTGTCTTTCTGCGCCGCGTCGGTTTTATCAACGTTACGCGTATCCAGCAGTTCGATCAGGTGCCAGCCAAATGAGGAGTGCACCGGGGCGCTCATCTGGCCTTTGTTGAGGCGGGTCAGCGCGTCGCGGAAGGCAGGATCGAAAATATCCGCTGCCGCCCAGCCCAGATCTCCGCCCTGGTTGGCAGAACCTGGGTCCTGTGAAAACTCTTTCGCTGCGGCAGCAAAGGTCGTTTTGCCGCTCTTAATGTCTGCTGCGATCTCTTCCAGTTTCAGGCGCGCCTGTTGATCGGTCATGATCGGCGAGGGTTTCAGCAGAATATGGCGGGCATGAACTTCAGTGACGGAGATGCTCTGGCTCTGGCCGCGCAGATCGTTCACTTTCAGAATGTGGAAGCCAACGCCGGAACGAATCGGGCCAACGATGTCGCCTTTTTTCGCCGTGCTCAGCGCCTGCGCGAAAATGCCCGGCAGCTCCTGAATACGTCCCCAGCCCATCTGGCCGCCTTTCAGCGCCTGTTGGTCGGCGGAGTAGGTGATCGCCAGTTTGCCGAAATCGCTGCCGTTACGCGCTTCATCAACAATCGAGCGCGCCTGGGCTTCCGCTTCGCTTACCTGATCCGACGTCGGGTTTTCCGGCAGCGGGATCAGAATGTGGCTCAGGTTCAGCTCTGTGCTGGCATCGTTCTGGTTACCGACCTGTTGGGCCAGCGCATCCACTTCCTGCGGCAGGATGGTGACGCGACGACGCACTTCGTTGTTACGCACTTCGGAGATGATCATCTCTTTGCGGATCTGGCTACGGTAGGTTGAGTAGCTCAGACCATCGTAAGCCAGACGGCTGCGCATCTGGTCCAGCGTCATGTTGTTCTGTTTAGCGATATTGGCGATAGCCTGATCCAGCTGTTCATCAGAGATTTTCACCCCCATCTTCTGACCCATCTGGAGAACGATTTGATCCATGATCAAACGTTCCAGGATCTGATGACGTAGCGTGGCATCATCAGGAAGCTGCTGACCAGCCTGACCCGCATTAAGTTTTACTGATTGCATTAAGCCATCAACGTCGCTTTCCAGCACGACGCCGTTATTGACGACGGCTGCGACTTTATCGACCACCTGCGGGGCAGCGAAACTGGTATTCGCGATCATGGCGATACCGAGAAGCAGCGTTTTCCAGTTCTTCATACTTTTTCCATTTCAATTAACCGCAATGCGGATTACGTGGTAAATCAATCAAATCACAGAGAGCTTTGATACGGCAAAATGTTCGAACGCAACATCTCTTTGGTGCCGAGACCGTAGTTGGAGCTCAGACCACGCAATTCAATGTTAAAGCCGATCACGTTGTCATAAACAGCGTGTTCTTTATCGTTATCCCAACCGTTCAGCTTACGCTCATAACCGAAGCGAATCGCATAGCAGCAGGAGTTGTACTGCACGCCGAGCATCTGGTCGGCAGGCTTATTCACATTGGTATCAAAGTAGTAAGCGCCTACGATAGACCAACGATCGGCAATCGGCCAACTGGCAACGCCCCCGACCTGGGAAATCCCGTTTTTATACTGCTCCGCAGTGGAATAAGACGGCAGCGTAGCCTGAATATATTCCGCGCTGGCATAACGGTAGTTCAACTGCAAGAGACGATTTTCATCGCGACGGTATTCGATCGTACTGCTGCTGGTCGCGACGCTGTCCAGACGCGTGTCGTACTGAATGCCGCTACGCAGTCCCCAGCGGTCGGAGATACGCCAGTAGGTGTCGCCCGCCCAAACCAGTGAGCCCGTTTTGTCGTCATTCTCCCAGGTTATGTTGTCATCGCCGGTGCGAGACTCCGTGAAATAGTAGATTTGACCCACGGAAACATTAAAACGTTCAATTGCGGCATCATCATAAATACGCGATGTGACGCCGGTCGTGACCTGGTTTGCGGAGGCGATACGATCCAGACCGCCATATGTGCGGTCGCGGAACAGACCGCTGTAGTCGGACTGCAATAATGAGGAGTCGTAGTTATTGATGCTGCTCTGGTTACGATAGGGAACGTACAGATACTGCGCGCGCGGCTCCAGCGTCTGGGTGTAACCCGGCGCCAACGTCGTCATATCGCGTTCAAACACCATCCTGCCGTCGACTTTGAACTGCGGCATTACGCGGTTAACCGACTCATCGAGTTTATTGACGTTTCGCGAATTGTTGTTGTACGAGTCCAGATTGGTTTGCTGGTAGTGCGTCGCCAGCAGCTTCGCTTCAGTATTGATGCTGCCCCACTGATTCGATAACGGCAGATTGATGGTTGGCTCCAGGTGAACGCGAGTCGCTTCCGGCATGTTGTCTCGGGTGTTCACAAACTTCACGGCCTGGCCGTAAATACGCGTATCGAATGGACCAACGTCATTCTGGTAGAAGTTAACGTCTAACTGCGGCTCAGCGGAGTAACTGCTGGTATTCTGATCGCTGAATACCTGGAACTGTTTGGTTGACACCGTGGCATCAAAGTTCTGCACGGCATAGCCGACGCTGAATTTCTGCGTGGCGTAACCGTCGGTACTGGAACCGTACTTATTGTCAAAGTCATTGAAGTAGCTGGAGTCGCTGACCTTGGTATAGTCGACATTAAAGCGCCATACCTGATCCATCACGCCGCCATGACGCCAGTAGAACAACCAGCGACGGGAGTTGCTGTCGTTCGGATGCTCATCGTCGTAAACGCGATCGGAATTCAGATAGTCGAATTCCATTAAACCCGCGCCCGCCTGGCTGAGGTAGCGGAACTCATTCTCCCACATGATACCGCCACGACGGTGCATATAATGCGGCGTAATGGTGGCGTCCATATTGGGCGCGATGTTCCAGTAATACGGCAGGTAGAACTCAAAATAGTTCTTGGTGGTATACTTCGCGTTCGGGATCAGGAAACCGGAGCGGCGTTTGTCACCGACCGGCAGCTGTAAATAAGGGCTGTAAAAGACGGGAACCGGACCCAGTTTAAAACGGGCGTTCCAGATTTCCGCTACCTGCTCTTCACGATCGTGAATCACTTCGCTGCCCACAACGCTCCAGGTATCGGAGCCTGGCAGACAGGAGGTAAAGCTGCCATTTTCCAGAATGGTATAGCGGTTTTCGCCACGCTGCTTCATCAGATCCGCTTTCCCGCGCCCCTGACGGCCGACCATCTGGTAGTCGCCTTCCCACACGTTTGTGTCTTTGGTGTTCAGGTTCGCCCAGCCTTTCGGCCCCTTCAGAATAACCTGATTGTCGTCATAATGGACGTTGCCGAGCGCATCGACGGTACGAACCGGTTCCGGCTGGTCTGGCGCCTCTTTTTGATGGAGTTGCACCTCATCAGCTTGCAGGCGACTGTTACCCTGGTTGATATCGACATTACCGGTGAATACCGCGTCGTCCGGGTAGTTCCCTTTCGCGTGATCGGCGTTGATCGTCACGGGTAATTCGTTCGTCTCGCCTTTCACCAGAGGACGGTCGTAGCTTGGCACACCCAACATGCACTGCGAGGCAAGGTCGGCGGCCAGGCCCTGCTGACTATAAAGGGCGCTGGCGATCATGGTGGCCAGGAAAGTGGGAATACGTTTTTTCATACGTTGTATTTATTGTTCCATCATCAGTAGCGTTGCGCGTGACAAACGGTCAGAGACTAACGTACTCATCTTCACTACGCTAGTGTTAATCCTGTCCCTTTTCTACCCGTCGTCTTTCAGGTTGCGCTTTCGTGGACGTTATTCGCATGCCCCCGGCGACTTGCCTGGATAAGCGTCTGGCGGCTGTGCGGCGGTCTTGCTGCAACGTGAAATCCAATGGGTATGTGTCTGTGGTGTTAGGCACGGCATTGAATGACAGGTATGATAATGCAAATTATAGGCGATGTCCCACAATTGACCGCAGCCTTCATTCCAGGAAAAGCACTCTATATTGTGGGACATAGCCTCACTGTCAGCGTAAAGATTTGGGGAGTCTATGCAGTACTGGGGAAAGATTGTAGGTGTCGCAGTGGCGCTGATGATGGGAGGCGGCTTCTGGGGCGTGGTATTAGGTCTGCTGATAGGCCACATGTTCGACAAAGCCCGCAGCCGCAAAATGGCATGGTTCGCCAATCAGCGTGAACGGCAGGCACTGTTTTTCGCCACCACTTTTGAGGTCATGGGGCATTTAACCAAATCGAAAGGGCGCGTGACGGAAGCGGATATCCATATTGCCAGCCAGTTGATGGACCGGATGAACTTACACGGCGAATCACGTACCGCCGCCCAACACGCGTTTCGCGTGGGAAAATCGGATAATTACCCGTTACGTGAAAAAATGCGCCAGTTTCGCAGCGTCTGCTTTGGGCGGTTTGATCTGATACGGATGTTTCTGGAAATTCAGATTCAGGCGGCGTTTGCGGATGGAACGCTCCATCCGAACGAGCGGGAAGTGCTGTACGTTATCGCCGAGGAGCTGGGGATTTCCCGCGCTCAGTTCGATCAGTTCTTACGCATGATGCAGGGCGGGGCGCAGTTTGGCGGCGGTTATCAGCAACAGCAGTCCGGCGGCGGCTGGCAGCAGGCGCAGCGTGGCCCTACGCTGGAAGATGCCTGCAACGTGCTGGGGGTTAAGCCGACAGATGATGCGACAACCATTAAACGCGCGTACCGCAGACTGATGAGCGAGCACCACCCGGACAAACTGGTCGCAAAAGGGTTGCCGCCGGAGATGATGGAGATGGCGAAGCAAAAAGCGCAGGAAATTCAGAAAGCGTATGAAATGATTAAAGAGCAGAAAGGTTTTAAATAATGCTTTTGCCGGATGGCGACGTAAAGCGTCTTATCCGGCTTACGTTGAGAACGGTAGGCCGGGTAAGCGAAGCGCCCCCGGCACAAATGGGCACAGAATTTAAAAATCTACCGGGGCTTTAAAGGTCATACTGTTGCCATACGCGGGATGGGTGATGGTTAGCGTTTCGGCATGCAGCAACAGACGCGGTGCCATCGCCAGCGCTTCTGGCGACGCGTAGAAGCGATCGCCGAGAATGGGGTGTCCCAACGCCAGCATATGCACACGTAGCTGATGAGAACGCCCGGTAATCGGTTTAAGCACCACCCGTGCGGTGTTATCCGCAGCGAAGTCCACCACCTCATACCCGGTTTGCGCAGGTTTACCCGTCTCATAACACACTTTCTGTTTTGGCCTGTTCGGCCAGTCGCAGATCAGCGGTAAATCAACCAGCCCTTCGGCAGGGGCTGGATGCCCCCACACGCGCGCAACGTACTGTTTTTTCGGTTCACGCTCGCGGAACTGGCGTTTCAGCTCCCGTTCCGCCGCTTTGGTCAGCGCCACTACAATCACGCCGCTGGTCGCCATATCCAGACGATGCACCGACTCCGCCTGCGGATAATCGCGTTGAATACGCGTCATCACGCTATCTTTGTGCTCCTCAAGGCGGCCCGGCACGGACAACAAGCCGCTGGGCTTGTTGACCACCATAATATGCTCATCCTGATACAGGATAATCAGCCAGGGCTCCTGCGGCGGATTGTAGTTTTCCATCCCCATTTTTTGCTCCGTTACTGATGCGTGACGACGATAAGACGTAAGGCATCCAGACGCCAGTTGGCCTGATCCAGGCTTTCCATTACCTGCTGACGGTTGCTGTCGATCGCCGCAAGTTCATCATCACGGATGTTCGGGTTAACGGCGCGCAGCGCTTCCAGACGCGACAGTTCGGCAGACAGTTTTTCATCCGCTTCGCTACGCGCGGCGTCGATCAGCGCCCGGGCCGATTTCTCCGCCTGCGCTTCGCCCAGTTGCAGAATCGCGTGTACGTCCTGTTGCACCGCGTTGACCAGCTTGCTGCCGGTATGACGGTTAACGGCGCTCAGCTGGCGGTTGAAGGTTTCAAACTCCACCTGCGCGGCCAGGTTATTGCCGTTTTTATCCAGCAGCATGCGCACCGGCGTCGGCGGCAGGAAACGGTTAAGCTGTAAATGTTTCGGTGCCTGCGCTTCAACGACATACACCAGTTCCACCAGCAGCGTTCCCACCGGCAACGCTTTGTTTTTCAACAGCGAAATCGTGCTGCTGCCGGTATCGCCAGACAGAATCAGATCCAGTCCGTTGCGAATCAGCGGATGTTCCCAGGTAACAAACTGCGCATCTTCACGCGACAGCGCCACATCACGCTCGAACGTAATGGTGCAGCCATCTTCCGGCAGGCCAGGGAAGTCCGGCACCAGCATATGATCGGAAGGCGTCAGCACAATCAGGTTCTCACCACGGTCATCCTGGTTAATCCCGACGATATCAAACAGGTTCATGGCGAAGGCGATCAGGCTGGTGTCGTCATCCTGTTCTTCAATGCTCTCTGCCAGCGCCTGCGCTTTCTCGCCGCCGTTAGAGTGGATCTCCAGCAGACGGTCGCGCCCTTGCTCCAGCTGCGCCTTCAGCGCTTCGTGCTGCTCGCGGCAGGTTTTGATCAGCGCGTCAAAACCGTCGGTGTTTTCAGGCGTCGCCAGGTAAGCGATCAGATCGTGACACACCGTATCGTAGATGGCGCGACCGGTCGGGCAGGTGTGCTCAAAGGCATCCAGCCCTTCGTGATACCAGCGAACCAGCACGGACTGCGCGGTTTTTTCCAGATACGGAACGTGGATCTGAATATCGTGCGCCTGGCCGATACGGTCCAGACGGCCAATACGCTGCTCCAGCAAATCCGGGTTAAACGGCAGGTCAAACATCACCAGGTTGCTGGCGAACTGGAAGTTACGGCCTTCAGAACCGATTTCCGAGCACAGCAGAACCTGCGCGCCGCTGTCTTCTTCGCTAAACCACGCGGCGGCGCGGTCACGTTCAATAATGGACATGCCTTCATGGAATACGGCGGCGCGGATGCCTTCGCGCTCGCGCAGCACCTGCTCCAGTTGCAGCGCGGTGGCGGCTTTCGCGCAGATCACCAGCACTTTCTGCGAGCGGTGGCTGGTCAGATGCCCCATCAGCCACTCCACGCGCGGGTCGAAGTTCCACCAGGTGCCGCTATCCCCTTCGAATTCCTGATAAATCTGCTCCGGGTAGAGCATATCGCGCGCTCTGTCCTCCGCGCTTTTACGCGCGCCCATAATGCCGGAGACTTTAATCGCCGTCTGATATTGCGTTGGCAGCGGCAGCTTGATGGTGTGCAGCTCGCGTTTCGGGAAGCCTTTGACGCCGTTACGGGTGTTGCGGAACAGTACGCGGCTGGTGCCGTGTCTGTCCATCAGCATGGAGACCAGCTCCTGGCGGGCATTCTGCGCGCCATCGCGGTCGCTGTTCGCCGTTTGCAGCAGCGGTTCGATGTCCTGCTCGCCAATCAGGTCGCCGAGCATGTTCAGCTCTTCGTTGCTCAGCTTGTTGCCTGCCAGCAGCATGGCGACGGCGTCGGCGACCGGGCGATAATTTTTTTGCTCTTCGACAAATTGTTCGAAGTCGTGGAAACGGCTCGGGTCGAGCAGACGCAGACGGGCGAAGTGGCTTTCCATTCCCAGCTGTTCCGGCGTTGCGGTCAGCAGCAGGACGCCAGGCACGCGTTCCGCCAGTTGTTCAATCGCCATATATTCGCGGCTTGGCGCGTCTTCGCTCCACACCAGGTGGTGAGCTTCATCGACGACCAGCAGGTCCCATTGTGCGTCGCACAGATGTTCCAGACGCTGTTTGTTGCGACGCGCGAAGTCCAGCGAGCAGATAACCAGTTGCTCGGTTTCAAACGGGTTGTAGGCATCGTGCTGGGCTTCGGTGTAACGCTCGTCGTCGAACAGCGCGAAGCGCAGGTTGAAGCGGCGCAGCATTTCAACCAGCCACTGATGCTGCAAAGTTTCCGGGACGATGATCAGCACGCGTTCCGCCGCGCCAGACAGCAGCTGTTGGTGCAGGATCATCCCGGCTTCGATGGTTTTTCCTAAGCCCACTTCATCCGCCAGCAGGACGCGCGGCGCGTGGCGGCGACCGACATCATGGGCAATGTTGAGCTGGTGGGGAATCAGGCTGGTGCGCTGACCGCGCAGGCCGCTCCACGGCATGCGGTACTGCTCGCTCTGAAATTTACGTGCGCGGTAGCGCAGAGCGAATCGGTCCATCCGGTCGATTTGCCCGGCGAACAGGCGATCCTGCGGTTTACTGAAAACCAGCTTGCTGTCGAGCAGGACTTCACGCAGCGTGACGGCGGTTTCTTCGGTATCAAGGCGGGTGCCAGTATAGGCAAGCAGACCGTTTTCTTCTTTTACTTCATCGATTTGTAGCTGCCAGCCTTCATGGCTTGTAATCGTATCACCAGGGTTAAACATCACGCGGGTCACGGGGGAGTCACTGCGCGCATACAGACGGTTTTCACCTGTCGCCGGGAAAAGTAAGGTGACAGTTCGCGCATCCATCGCGACGACGGTTCCAAGTCCCAGTTCGCTTTCTGTATCGCTGATCCAGCGTTGACCAAGTGTAAAAGGCATATATGTTCGGCTCTATATCTTTAATTGCAGGCAATAATCACCCGCTACCAAAATAGAATGGCAGCAGTGTTAATTGGGTCCAGGAATGGAAAGGGCGCTATGGTAATGGATGGCGGCGCATTCGTCACGCGTCAAAATAACCCCAGTTGTCCTGTGAGTAGTGTAGCAAAATTATCATCGATGAAGGGAAGTATTCCCTCTGCGACCGGCTGTAGCTGGCGGGTTAAATAGTGCTCGTAATCCAGCGGTGAATGCCGGTAATCCAGCGGCTCAGGGCCGTTAGTCGTCCACACGTATTTGATCGTGCCGCGGTTCTGATACTGCGCCGGGCGCCCCAGCTTGATGTTTTGTTCATCGGCGAGCCGGGCGGCGCGAACGTGCGGCGGAACGTTACGCTGATATTCGCTCAACGGGCGGCGCAGTCGCTTGCGGTAAACCAGCTGTTCATCCAGCTTGCCCGTCATCAGGTTATCGATGGTTTCCCGGACATACTCCTGATAGGGTTCCTGGCGGAAGATACGCAGGTAAAGCTCCTGCTGGAATTGCTGCGCCAGCGGCGTCCAGTCGGTGCGCACGGTCTCCAGCCCTTTAAATACCATTCGCTGCTTCTCGCCTTCCTGAATCAGCCCGGCATAGCGCTTTTTGCTACCGGTGTCCGCCCCGCGAATGGTCGGCATCAGAAAGCGGCGGAAGTGGGTTTCAAACTCTAATTCCAGCGCGCTGGTCAGCTTTTGCTGTTGCAGGGATTGCGTCCACCAGTCATTCACATGACGCACCAACTCGCGGCCAATCCTTGCCGCCTCGTCTTCAGAATGCGCGCCTTTCAGCCAGACGAAAGTGGAATCCGTATCGCCGTAGATCACGTCATAGCCCTGCGCCTCGATCAGCGCTTTGGTCTGACGCATGATCGCGTGGCCGCGCATGGTGATCGACGAGGCCAGTCGGGGATCGAAAAAGCGGCAGGCCGTCGTCCCGAGCACGCCGTAAAACGCATTCATGATGATCTTCAGCGCCTGGGACAGCGGTTTATTGCCGTGGCGTTTGGCCTCATCGCGCCCGTGCCAGATCTGCGTGACGATCTCCGGGAGACAGTGCGTTTCTCGCGAGAACCAGGCGTCAAGAAAGCCTTCGGTACTGTGTGTCGGGTCCGGTTGCGCCATCCCTTCCACCAGCCCAACCGGGTCGATCAGGAATGTGCGGATGATCGACGGGTACAGGCTCTTATAATCCAGCACCAGTACGGAGTCATACAGGCCAGGGCGCGAGTCCATCACGTAACCGCCAGGACTGGCATGCGGCGGGACTTCACCGAGATTCGGCGCAACGTAACCGGCGCGATGCATACGGGGAAAATAGAGATGACCGAAGGCGGCGACAGAACCGCCGTGGCGGTCAGCGGGCAGACCGTTAACGGTGGCGCGCTCCAGTAAAAACGGCATGATCTCCGTCTTATGAAAAATCTGCGTCACCAGCTCGCAGTCCTTGAGGTTATACGTGGCGAGCGCGGGCTTATCTTCGGCGAAACGGCGGTCAATTTCGTCCATTCTGTCCCAGGGATTATCGATCGATTTCCCTTCGCCAAGCAGCTCCTGGGCCACGGTTTCCAGTGAAAATGATGAGAAATTCCAGAACGCGGATTTGAGCGCCTCAATGCCGTCAATAATCAACCGCCCTTTGGCCTGGGCGAAAAACACGCCGTTCTTGAAACCGTGCTCGCGCCATTCCAGCTCGGTGTTGTCGCGCCCCAGACGTAGAGGGATACGATAGCGCTCGGCATGTTTTTGCAGGATGCGTAAATCAAACTGCACCACGTTCCAGCCGATGATCACATCGGGATCGTGCCGGGCAAACCAGTCGTTGAGTTTTTCCAGCAGCAGCGGGCGACTCGCCGCATACTCAAGCTGGAAATCCAGCGCCGAGGCATCGCCATTCGCCGGGCCGAGCATAAAAACGACGCGTTGCCCGCAGCCTTGCAGACCAATGCAGTACAGCTCGCCGTGTCGGGTGGTTTCAATATCCAGCGATACCCATTTCAGCGGGGGACGGTAGTCTGGGTGCGGTTTCAGGCGGGCATTGACGATCGCGCCGTCTTTTGTGTCGCCCTCCAGCCAAACGGGAGCGGTGATAAACCGCTCCATCAGGTAACGTTCCGGCGGGCGCACATCGGCTTCATAGACCGTTACGCCCTGTTCTTTCAGCTGTTTTTCCAGACGCATCAGCTGTCGGTGAGAGCGGCAGTACAACCCCGAGACGGGCTGGCGATGAAAATCCTGCAAATTGAGCGGCGTCAGGCGATAGCCGTTTTCTGTGCGCAGCAGCGAGGTGACGCGGGCGGCCTGATGCGTAGGGATAAACGCGACCGACTCCTGCGGCGCGAGCGTGACCTGCAAAGGACCGGTGTCCGTTGCCAGCCAGAATGAGACCTCCGTTCCTTGCGGGGTATCCCGCCAGTGCCGGGTTAAAATAAAACCTGCCTGCGCCACGCTGCGTACTCATTAAAAAACCAGGCATGATTATAGCCTGGTTTGGAACGTTTTGCTGTGGTTTTATACAGGTGTGGTTGCGCCGTCGGGCTATCCATTACTGCCCGTAATAGGCCTTCGCCCCGTGTTTGCGCAGGTAGTGCTTATCCAGCAACGTTTGCTGCATATCCGGCAACTGTGGCGCAAGCTGGCGGCAAAAGATGCCCATACAGGCGACCTCCTCCAGCACAATGGCGTTATGCACCGCGTCTTCGGCGTTTTTGCCCCAGGTGAACGGACCGTGTGAATGCACCAGCACGCCGGGCATCTGCGCGGCATCGATACCCTGTTTTGCAAAGGTTTCAACGATGACGTTGCCCGTTTCCCATTCATATTCGCCGTTGATCTCCGCATCGGTCATTTTGCGTGTGCAGGGGATCGTGCCGTAAAAATAGTCCGCATGGGTCGTCCCCGTCGCCGGGATGGATTGCCCGGCCTGCGCCCAGATGGTCGCGTGGCGCGAATGGGTGTGGACGATGCTGCCAATCGACGGGAAAGACTGATACAACAGACGGTGGGTCGGCGTATCGGAGGAGGGCTTTTTCGTTCCTTCCACCACTTCACCCGTGGCAATGCTGACCACCACCATATCCTCTGCGCTCATCACGCTGTAGTCGACGCCGGAAGGTTTGATGATGAAGACGCCGCGCTCGCGATCGACGGCGCTGACGTTCCCCCAGGTGAGAGTCACCAGATTGTGTTTTGGCAGCGCCAGATTGGCTTCCAGTACCTGACGTTTGAGGTCTTCTAACATAGCTGTCTCCACGCCGGATGGCGCTGCGCTTATCCGGCCTACGAGGTTGGTGCGACCTGTAGGCCGGATAAGGCATTTACGCCGCTATCCGGCAACTGTTAACGTTTGAAACCGTAATAAACTTCGTTCCAGCGCAGCGCGTCTTTAAAGGCGGGCAGACGGGTATCGTTATCGATGACGGTGATTTCGATATCGTGCATCTCTGCGAACTGGCGCATATCGTTCAGATCCAGCGCATGGCTGAAGACGGTGTGATGCGCGCCACCGGCGAGAATCCACGCTTCGGATGCGGTGGTCAGATCCGGCTGGGCTTTCCACAGCGCGTTGGCGACCGGCAGCTTCGGCAGGTCATGCGGCGTTTTTACGGTGTCGATGCAGTTGACCAGCAGACGATAGCGATCACCGAGGTCGATCAGGCTGGCGACGATCGCCGGGCCGGTTTGGGTGTTGAAGATCAGACGGGCGGGCGCGTCTTTACCCCCGATGCCGAGGTGCTGCACGTCGAGGATCGGTTTTTCTTCCACCGCGATAGACGGGCATACTTCCAGCATGTGCGAGCCGAGCACCAGATCGTTGCCCTTCTCAAAGTGGTAGGTGTAATCCTCCATAAATGAGGTGCCGCCCGGCAAACCGCCAGACATCACTTTCATGATGCGAAGCAGCGCGGCGGTTTTCCAGTCACCTTCGCCAGCGAAACCGTAGCCCTGTTGCATCAGGCGCTGTACGGCCAGTCCTGGGAGCTGCTTCAGGCCGTGCAAATCTTCAAACGTCGTGGTGAACGCGTGGAAGCCGCCCTGTTCCAGAAAGCGCTTCATGCCCAGTTCAATACGCGCGGCTTCCAGCACGTTCTGCCGCTTGTCGCCGTGAATTTGCGTCGCGGGCGTCAGGGTATAGCGGCTTTCGTATTCATCCACCAGCGCGTTAATGTCGCCGTCGCTAACCGCATTCACGACCTGCACCAGGTCGCCCACCGCCCAGGTATTCACCGAGAAGCCGAACTTGATCTGCGCCGCCACTTTATCGCCGTCGGTCACGGCCACTTCACGCATGTTGTCGCCAAAGCGGCACACTTTCAGGTGGCGGGTGTCCTGCCTGGAGACCGCCTGGCGCATCCATGAGCCGATACGCGCGTGCGCGTGTTTATCCTGCCAGTGACCGGTCACTACCGCGTGCTGCTGACGCATACGCGCGCCGATAAAACCAAACTCGCGTCCGCCGTGCGCGGTCTGATTCAGGTTCATAAAGTCCATGTCGATGCTGTCCCACGGCAGGGCGGCATTGAACTGGGTGTGGAACTGCAACAGCGGCTTGTTGAGAATACTCAGCCCGTTAATCCACATTTTCGCGGGCGAGAAGGTGTGCAGCCAGACCACCAGGCCCGCACAGCGATCGTCATAACTGGCGTCACGACAAATCGCGGTGATCTCGTCAGGCGACGTCCCCAGCGGCTTCAGCACCAGTTTGCAGGGCAGTTTTGCTTCGGTATTCAGCGCCTTTACCACATGTTCGGCATGCTGAGTAACCTGGCGCAGCGTTTCAGAGCCATACAAATGCTGGCTGCCAATCACAAACCACACTTCATAGTTGTCAAAAATCGTCATTGTCGTGTCCTTAATGGGTCAGGGTTGCCTAGCTGACCGGGGTTTTTGGCGCCGGGGCGGCAGTCGGAAGATAGTGTTGTTCAGCGCTGACCGCCCACTGCCGGTAGCGCTGATAAAGCTGTTCGAAGCGTTGAGCCTGTTCCGGGCGCGGTTGCAGGGTGTTCTCTACGGCGCTGGCCATTTTTTGTTGTGCGGCAGGGATATCGACATGCGCTTTTGCGGCGACGGCGGCAAAAATGGCGGCGCCTAACGCGCAGCACTGGTCTGAGGCGACAATCTGTAGCGGGCGGTTGAGCACGTCGCAGCAGGCCTGCATGATCACCTGATTCTTACGGGCGATGCCGCCCAGCGCCATCACGTTGTTGACGGCAATGCCCTGTTCGGTAAAGCATTCCTGAATGGCGCGTGCGCCGAAGGCGGTGGCGGCGATCAGCCCGCCAAACAGCGCTGGCGCATCGGTGGCGAGATTCAGATCGCTAATCACCCCTTTCAGACGCTGGTTAGCGTTCGGCGTGCGGCGACCGTTAAACCAGTCGAGTACCACGGGCAGATGATCCAGCGATGGATTCTTCGCCCACGCCTCGGTCAGCGCCGGGAGTAGCTGCTTTTGGCTGATGGCGATTTGGTCTTTCAGTTCAGGATGCTGCGCCGCAAGCTGCTCCAGCGGCCAGCCGAGAATGCGGCCAAACCAGGCATAGATATCGCCGAACGCCGATTGTCCCGCTTCCAGGCCAATAAAATCAGGCACGACGCTGCCGTCTACCTGGCCGCAAATGCCTTTCACCGCACGGTCGCCGACGCTCTGCTTGTCGGCAATCAGAATGTCGCAGGTCGATGTGCCGATCACTTTCACCAGCGCATTCGGCTGCGCGCCCGCGCCAACCGCGCCCATATGGCAGTCAAACGCGCCGCCAGAAATGACCACGCTTTCCGGCAGGCCGAGGCGTTGCGCCCACTCCGCGCACAGCGTGCCAACCGGCAGATCGGCAGTGAAGGTGTCGGTAAACAGCGGCCAGGCGAGGTGGCGGTTGATGATGGGATCGAGGTCATCGAAGAAACTGGCGGGCGGCAAACCGCCCCAGCTCTCATGCCACAGCGATTTATGTCCGGCGCTACAGCGACCACGGCGAATATCCTGCGGGCGCGTGGTGCCGGAGAGCAGGGCAGGCACCCAGTCGCACAGCTCAATCCAGGAGGCGGCAGCCTGCGCGACGGCGCTGTCCTGACGCGTAACGTGCAGAATTTTCGCCCAGAACCATTCGCTGGAGTAAATGCCGCCGATGTAGCGGGAATAATCGGTTTTGCCCGGCGTATGGCACAGGCGGGTGATGGCTTCCGCTTCTTCGACCGAGGTGTGATCTTTCCACAGGACGAACATCGCATTCGGGTTTTCGGCGAACTCAGGACGCAGCGCCAGTACGTGGCCGTCGACATCAATGGGGGCAGGGGTGGAGCCGGTGCTGTCGACGCCGATGCCGACCACCTCGCCACGCTGTGACGCGCTCAGGGTCGCGAGGACGTTTTTCAACGCGGCTTCCATTGACTCTATGTAGTCGCGTGGATGATGGCGGAACTGGTTGTTCGGGGCGTCGCAATAGCGCCCTTCCTGCCAGCGGGGATACCACTCTACGCAGGTGGCGATCTCTTCCCCGGTGGCGCAATCCACCGCCAGAGCACGAACTGAATCACTGCCAAAATCGAGGCCAATTGCAATCGCCATCGTCTTACTCCAATCGAAAAAAACAGGTATGGAGAAACAGTAGATAGCGGGGATAAAAACCGTCAGGCAGGATCCGCTAATCTTATGGATTAAAATGCTATGGCATTGCAAAGTGTGACGCCGTGCAAATATTCAATGTGGACATTTCTGCCGTAGTTATAGACACTTTTGTTACCCGTTTTTATCGCCTTCGCAATCGGCCTTTGTTACAAATCTCTTTTCGCAAGCGGGGTTGATGGTCCGTAACCGCAATGACGGCGGGGCGCAGAGGGGAAGGTGAAGATGTCTCACTCAATATGGACAATTGGTTTCTTCTCAGAACGCCGGGAGTATTGAATTTATGGCTGAAACGCAAAATGATCCCCTGCTGCCGGGTTATTCGTTTAATGCGCATCTGGTTGCCGGGCTGACGCCCATTGAGGCGAACGGCTATCTGGATTTTTTTATCGACCGCCCGCTGGGGATGAAGGGATATATCCTTAATCTTACGATTCGCGGGGAAGGGGTGATCAATAACCACGGCAAACAGTTTGTCTGCCGTCCGGGGGATATTTTGCTTTTTCCGCCTGGCGAGGTACACCACTACGGTCGCCATCCCAATGCGAGCGAATGGTATCACCAGTGGGTGTACTTCCGACCGCGCGCCTACTGGCAGGAGTGGCTCACCTGGCCGACGATTTTTGCGCAGACCGGTTTTTTCCGCCCTGACGAAGCGCACCAGCCGCGCTTTAATGAGCTTTTTGGTCAAATCATCAATGCCGGGCAGGGGGAAGGGCGCTACTCTGAACTGCTGGCGATTAACCTGCTGGAGCAGCTTCTGCTGCGACGTATGGAGGCGATCAATGAATCGTTGCATCCGCCGATGGACAGCCGGGTGCGCGACGCCTGTCAGTACATCAGCGATCATCTGGCGGACAGCCAGTTTGATATTGCCAGCGTGGCGCAGCACGTCTGCCTGTCGCCGTCCCGCCTGTCGCACCTGTTCCGCCAACAGTTAGGCATTAGCGTACTGAGCTGGCGCGAGGATCAGCGCATCAGCCAGGCGAAGCTGCTGCTCAGCACGACGCGGATGCCGATAGCCACCGTCGGGCGCAATGTCGGGTTTGACGATCAGCTTTATTTCTCTCGCGTCTTTAAAAAATGTACCGGGGCCAGCCCGAGCGAGTTCCGCGCTGGTTGTGAATAAAAAGTGAATGATGTGTCTGCAAAGATGTCATAACGCGTAATCTATTCAGACAATTGGCGACTTGACGAAGCGGGTGAGGGTTAGCAGAATCGCTGCTTCGTAAATCTGACGGACACATTATGCAAGCATTGCTGGAACACTTTATTCTCCAATCCGCTCTGTACTCGCTAATTGCGGTGGCGCTGGTGGCCTTTCTGGAGTCGCTGGCGTTGGTCGGTCTGATTCTGCCCGGTACGGTGATGATGGCGGGGCTGGGGGCGCTTATCGGCAGCGGTGAGCTGAATTTCTGGCATGCGTGGCTGGCGGGCATTATCGGTTGCCTGCTGGGGGACTGGATCTCCTTCTGGTTGGGCTGGCGCTTCAAAAAGCCGCTGCACCGCTGGTCTTTTATGAAAAAGAACAAAGCGCTGCTGGACAAAACCGAACACGCGCTGCATCAACACAGCATGTTCACCATTCTGGTCGGGCGTTTTGTCGGCCCGACGCGGCCGCTGGTGCCGATGGTGGCGGGGATGCTGGATCTGCCCGTCGCGAAATTTATCGTGCCGAATATTATTGGCTGCGTGCTGTGGCCGCCGTTCTATTTCTTGCCGGGGATTCTGGCGGGCGCTGCGATCGACATTCCGGCCGATATGCAGAGCGGCTATTTCAAATGGCTGTTGTTGGCAACGGCGCTGCTGCTGTGGCTGGCGGCCTGGCTGTGCTGGCGGTTATGGCGTAGCGGTAAGGCCGCCGCCGATCGCTTAACGCCGTTTTTACCGCGAGGCCGCCTGTTATGGCTGGCGCCGGTGATGCTCGGCGCGGGCATTGTCGCGCTGGTGATGCTGCTTCGTCATCCGCTGATGCCGGTGTATATCGATATTCTGCGTAAAGTCGTGGGTTACTGAGGAATCTTTTGCCGGATGGCGCTGACGCTTATCCGGCCTACAACGGATGCCTGTCCGTAGGCCCGGTAAGCGTAGCGCCGCCGGGCATCCTATTACGCTTTAATGCCCAGTAATGCCGAAGCGCTGGTATTGCCGCTTAATAACTCATCCGTTTTGCCCTGCCATGCGATACGCCCGTCGGCCACGACAATCGAGCGTGACGCAATGCGCGCGGCATCCTCCACGCTATGTGACACCATCAGCAGGGTTAATTGCTGGTCGCGGCAGACGTCGCTGACCAGCGTCAGCATCTCCTGACGCAGGGCGGGATCGAGAGCGGAAAACGGCTCGTCGAGCAGCAATACCGGCTGCTCGCGCACCAGGCAGCGCGCAAGCGCCACGCGTTGACGTTGCCCGCCGGAAAGCTCGCCCGGCAGGCGCTCCAGCAGATTTTCGATCCCCATCTGGCGTGCAATATGATGCAGCTTCTCCCGCTGAGCCGCGTTCAGCTTTAGCCCAGGGTTTAACCCCAGCCCGATGTTCTGCTGCACGTTCAGGTGGCTGAACAGATTATTTTCCTGAAACAGCATGGAAACGGGACGGCGGGAGGGCGGTGTCGTGGTGTGATCCTGACCTTCAATCATTATTGTGCCGCTGGCCGGTGTCAGAAACCCGGCGATTAAATTCAGCAACGTACTTTTCCCGGCGCCGCTTGGCCCGAGAACCGCCACCTGTTCACCGCGCGCCACCGACAGTGTGAAGCGCATGGGCAAATGGTGATAAAGCCAGGTGATATCAGTCAGTTTTAACATTTCGCCCCGGTAATTTTTCGATAACGGTAAACAGCATAAAGCAGAGCATCAGCAGTAATAATGCGGTAACTGCGCCATCCTGGCTGCGATAGGAGCCAATTTGCTGATACAGATAAAACGGCAGCGTGCGGAAATCGTCGTTGCCAAACAGCGCCACCACGCCAAAATCACCGATGGAGAGCACGCAGGCAAAGGCCAGCGCCTGCGCCAGAGGGCGTTTCAGGGCGCGCAGTTCCACCACCTTCAGTCGCGACCATCCCTCAATGCCCAATGACTGACACAGCATACTGTAGCGTGCGGTCACGTCGCGCATGGGGTTTTCCAGCACTTTTAGCGCATAGGGAATCGCCATTAGCGCGTTGGTGAAAATCACAATACCGTCAGCCGACTCCGGTAGTCCAATGCTGTTGTTGAGCAGTAAAAAGAAGCCGGTCGCCAGCACGATGCCGGGCATGGCAAGGATCAACATCCCGCTCAGTTCCAGCGCCTGACCTGCCAGCACCTGCTGGCGGGCGCGCAGTTCGCGGCTGCTCCATAAAAGCATCATCGTCAGGATGACGCACAGCACTCCCGCCGCCAGCGCAATGCGCAGAGAGGTCCACAGCGCCTGCCACAAAATGGGTTGCGCCAGCACGTCCAACAGGCTGCGATTGACGCCATCAATAATAACCGCCAGCAGCGGCGGGAGAAGCAACAGGAGCGCCAGGGCGATCAGCAGGCTGTCCGTCAGGCGGCTGTGGAGCCGATCGTCAGGGTCGCGCCAGCCTTGCACCAGCGTGACGCCGGGGGCAATGGCTTTACTCAGCCGCTGGCTCAGCAGCACCAGCGCCAGACAACATATCATCTGGATCAGCGCCAGCATGGCCGCACGGGCAGGATCGTAGTCGTAGCTCAGCGCCTGATAGATGGCCAGCTCGATAGTGGTAGCCTGCGGGCCGCCGCCAAGTGACAACACGGTGGCGAAACTGGCGAAACAGAGCATAAAAATCAGCGCCGCCACCGGCGGGATTTGACGACGCAGCCACGGCCATTCAACAAAGCGGAAGAAGTGCCAGCCGCGCATGCCTAGCTGTGCGGCGAGCTGTCGCTGTTCGCCGGGAATGTTTTCCAGCGCCTGAAGCAGCAGGCGGCTTGCCATCGGCAGGTTAAAAAAGACGTGCGCCAGTAAAATCCCCTGCAAGCCGTAGGGCGAGAAATGCCACTCCAGCCCCAGCGTATGCCACAGCGAGGCCAGCCAGCCCTGACGACCGTAGACGCTGAGGATACCGAAAACGGCGACCAGCACCGGTAAAATCAGCGTCATGGCGCACAGGCGCAATAACGCCAGACGTCCGGGAAAACGGCGACGATAGAGCGCTCTGGCGAGGAAAATCGCCGGGATGACGGAGAGCAGCGCCGACAGGAACGCCTGCCAGAACGAGAAACGCACGACGTGCCACAGGTAGCTGTCCTGCCACAGCGACGACCATTCACCCTGCGGCGCGTTAAGCCATAGCGCCAGAAATGCCGCCAGAGCTACTGCCACCATCAGCGCGGCGGCAGAAAGCCCGGGTATCAGCCAGCCGGGAATTAGCGGCTGACGGCGCGTTGCCATTCGCTAATCCATGCCTGACGCTGGGATGCCACTTCCGCAGGCGTAAATTCCAGCGTGGTGGATGGCTTCGTCAGTTGTTCAAATCCTGCGGGCAGGGCGACGTCAGCGACCGGATACATCCAGTTGCCGGTGGGAATGGCGTTCTGGAATGCCGGTGAAACCATAAACTTGAGGAATTTTTCTGCCAGTTCCGGCTGTTTGCTGGCGGCAGTGCGCGCAGCCACTTCCACTTGCAGGTAATGACCTTCGCTGAAGCTGGCGGCGGCGTAGTTATCTTTCTTCTCTTCGATGATGTGATACGCCGGAGAGGTGGTGTAGCTCAGCACCAGATCGCTTTCGCCTTTCAGGAACAGGCCGTAGGATTCGCTCCAGCCTTTGGTGACGGTGACCGTTTTGGCCGCCAGTTTTTGCCAGGCTTCCGGTGCGTTATCGCCGTAGACTTTCTGCATCCACAGCAGCAGACCCAGCCCTGGTGTACTGGTGCGCGGGTCCTGATAAATCACGCGCCATTTCCGATCGCTCTCTACCAGTTCTTTCAGGCTTTTCGGCGGATTTTTCAGTTTGTTTTTGTCATAGATGAAGGCGAAGTAGCCATAATCAAACGGCACGAATGTGTCGTTATGCCAGCCGCCTGGCACGTTAACCGCATCAGGCGCAATGCCGCTTTTCGCGAACAGGCGGGTTTGCGTGGCGGCTTCCAGCAGGTTGTTGTCCAGGCCAAGCACCACATCGGCTTTGCTGTTTTTCCCTTCCATTCGCAGGCGGTTGAGCAGCGAAACGCCATCTTCCAGCGCCACCAGCTTCAGTTCGCAATCACAGTCAGCTTCAAAGGCTTTTTTGATTGTCGGGCCAGGCCCCCAGTCGGCCGCGAAGGAGTCATAGGTATAGACGGTCAGAACAGGTTTGGCGAAGGCAGGCGCTGCGCACAGGAGTAGCAAGGGAAGACATTTTTTTAACACTTTGCACCTCATAAAGTGGGTGGCAAAGGACTTGAGAAGCAGTCTCAAATCCCTTCGCCGGCGTTATCCGGATCAGGTTCGACGGGTATTTTCTCAGCCCATACACTTCACGAATGGTTTTGCGTATGTTTATCAGCACCCCGTTGAGGACGGCGTTAGTGTAGTGATTTTGTTGCTAAGCGGCAATCATGGGTCGGGTGGCGCAAACCATGCCGATTTAAAGTCAAACCAGCCGAGGGTGTTCATACGTAGCCCGCGCATACTGCGCTGCCCCTGGATGATCAGCCAGTGGTGGATCAGCGGGACGATCGCTTTACTGGCGAGCAATTGCTGGCACCACACAGCCAGGTTCATCTCGCCGTTTCGCCACTGCGCGGCGTCGCCCTCCCAGTCCAGCGGGATGCAATGCTGCAACAGCGGGACTTCGCACAGGTGCGCAAACAGGGAAAAATCGAGCGGTAGCGTAAAGTTGGCGCTGTTGAGCCAGATGTCGCTTGTGACCTCCCCCGCATGCCATTGATCGTAGTCGATCTCATGGATATCCAGATGGACCTGATGTTCAGCCAGCAGCTGGCTCATGATCTGCGCGATCACCCGATGTTCAATGTGGTCGTGGTAGTAGGTCAGCGTGATTGTCTCCAGCCCGGCGGGTTTTTCGCCGTGTCCCGGGCGGGCATGGTGCCAGCGGGGCAGTAATCCGTAAGCCGGGAACCAGTGGCGCTGGTATTGCTCGTCGGCATAGAAGAGCAAATTGCTGGGGGAGAGCACGCGGCTTATCCACTCTCTGACTTCCTGATTCGCGCCGCGATTCGTCCGGGCGTCGAACAGCATATAGTAGCAGCCCTCTTCCAGCCGGCTTTCGATGGCTTTTTCATCTTCGGTCGGCCCTTTTAACGTCAGACCGCCGTTCGGCTCGTCACCAATGTCCGGCAATACCCAGACGTTCACTTCATCAATCAGCGCCCGATAGCCGAAGAAATCATCAAAGGCGTGGATTTTTAGCTGGTTGCGCGTATTACGCATCACCGCGTAAGGGCCGGTGCCGATCGGATGGCTGGAGAAATTATTCAGCGTTTCCCACTCCCGCGGCAGGATCATCGCCGGAACCTGACCCAGCAGCCACGGCAGCCAGCGATCCGGCTGCGACAGGTGAATATCCAGCGTCCAGGCGGTGGGGGAGACTATCTCGGTAATGTGCGAGTAGAGCGGCAGGGCGTTGATGCGCGTCAGTGAGGTTATGACATCCTCTATCTCCAGCTCGCGTCCGTGATGGAAGTGAATCCCCGGACGAAGAAAAAAACGCCACTGCAAAGGGGAAATCTGTTGCCAGTGGTGGGCAATATCGGCTTCCAGTTCCCCATTTTCCTCATTTACGCGCGTCAGTGCGCTGAAAATTTGCCGGGCGATATGGGTTTCTGAACGACGCAATGCGGTGCCAGGCAGCAGGTTGTGCATTGGACGATAGTAGAGCACGCGCAGAATATGCCGCCCCTGGCGAAAGCTGCGCCCCAGGTGGGACACCAGCATTTGCCGCACGGCGGTTTTGTCGCCCACCAGTTGTACCAGCTGGTCGATGCGATCTTGCTCCAGCAGGTCTTCCGCCCGCTGCTGCTGTAGCGCCAGCCCGGTATAGAGGAAGGTCAGACGGGAGCGTTTCCCGCGTCCGACCTCCGCCTCCCACGTCAACCAGCCACGTTCCTGCATGGTATTCAGCAGCGTACGCATATGGCGGCGGGAGCAGCTCAGCAGGTCCGCCAGCTCGTTGAGCGTGGTGTCTTGCGTTTTGCCGTCGCAGCATTGCCACAGACGGATGAACTGTTGTTGCAGACGACCTGAAGACATAAAAGGGGAACTCCTGCGCAAAACTCAGCAATTTTACTATCCCCATATTAGGTCAATAATGGATTCTGATGAAGCAATATGGAGAGGTCTTCGATGCGTCAGTTTTATTTGAAGTACTTTACCGCGACAGAAGGGTTGTCCTGGTTGGCTTGTCCGAGCGCGCCGCAGCGCTTAAAGATGCTTGAAGAACTGATGCAGTGGGAGGTGACTGCCTGACCTCGGATTTCCGAATTGCAGACATCATGTGTGACTGAGTATTGGTGTTTATCGCCGCGCCAGCAGATAATTCCTGCTGGCTTTTTTCGTTTCGGCTGCGTTTAGCCATAAAAAGGGAAAGTATGCTCTGGTTAATGACGATGGGACGGCGCCTCAACGGTGTTTATGCCGCTTTTATGCTGGTTGCCTTTATGATGGGCGTGGCGGGAGCGTTGCAGGCACCGACGCTGAGCCTGTTTTTGAGTCGTGAAGTCGGTGCGCAGCCGTTCTGGGTCGGCCTTTTTTACACGGTCAACGCGATTGCCGGGATTCTGGTCAGCCTTGCATTAGCAAAACGCTCGGACAGTAAAGGCGATCGCCGT
Source organism: Citrobacter sp. CK191 (assembly GCF_030333435.1). Lineage (NCBI taxonomy): Bacteria > Pseudomonadati > Pseudomonadota > Gammaproteobacteria > Enterobacterales > Enterobacteriaceae > Citrobacter > Citrobacter sp. CK191. Next base: position 534,156 of record NZ_JAOWFX010000034.1, read on the forward strand.
AAGCTGATTATGTTCTGCTGCCTGATGGCGATTGGCAACGCGCTACTGTTCGCCTTCAATCGCCATTATCTCACCCTGATCACCTGCGGCGTGTTATTCGCGTCGCTGGCCAATACCGCCATGCCGCAGCTATTTGCGTTGGCGCGGGAATATGCCGATAACTCCGCGCGTGAAGTGGTGATGTTCAGCTCGGTAATGCGTGCGCAGCTTTCACTGGCATGGGTGATTGGCCCGCCGCTGGCTTTTATGCTGGCGCTGAACTATGGCTTCACGGCGATGTTTTCCATTGCCGCCGGCATATTCGCCATCAGCCTGGCGTTGATTGCTTTTATTCTGCCCTCGGTGGCGCGCGTTGAGCAGCCTGCCGATGTTCCGGTCACGGAAGCGGGCGGCTGGCAGGATAAAAACGTCCGTATGCTGTTTATCGCCTCCACGCTGATGTGGACCTGCAACACCATGTACATCATTGATATGCCGCTATGGATAAGCCTTGAGCTGGGTTTACCGGATAAACTGGCTGGAATATTGATGGGGACTGCGGCAGGTCTGGAGATCCCGGCGATGATTCTGGCTGGCTACTCGGTGAAGCGCTTCGGTAAGCGGCGGATGATGGTTATCGCCGTGGCTGCGGGGGTACTGTTTTATCTCGGCCTGATTTTCTTTCACAGCCAGACGGCGTTGCTTATCCTGCAACTGTTTAACGCGGTGTTTATCGGCATTGTGGCGGGGATTGGTATGCTGTGGTTTCAGGATTTAATGCCTGGCCGCGCCGGTTCAGCCACCACGCTGTTTACCAACAGTATCTCCACGGGAGTGATTCTGGCCGGGGTGATTCAGGGCGCGGTCGCGCAAAGCTACGGGCATTTCGCTGTTTACTGGGTGATAGCGGCGATTTCGCTGGTGGCGCTGGTGATGACCGGGCGGGTGAAGGATGTGTAAAAAATGCCGGATGACGGCTTCGCCTTATCCGGCCTACACAGAGTGGCAGGCCGGATAAACGAAGTGCTATCCGGCAGGTATGCTGAGAATCAGCGCATAAACGACGGTTGTTTCTCTTCGTATGCCGCAATTGCGCTTTCGTGTTGCAACGTCAGGCCGATGCTGTCCAGACCGTTCAACATGCAGTGGCGGCGGAAGTCGTCGATTTTAAAGCTGTAGGTCTTATCGCCCGCTTTTACTACCTGCGCTTCCAGATCCACTTCAAATTTAATCCCCGGATTGGCTTTCACCAGGGCGAACAGTTCATCGACCTCTTCATCGCTCAGTTTTACCGGCAGCAGCTGGTTGTTAAAGCTGTTGCCATAGAAGATATCCGCGAAGCTCGGCGCGATGACCACTTTAAAGCCGTAATCAGTCAGCGCCCACGGCGCGTGCTCGCGCGATGAACCGCAGCCGAAGTTTTCCCGCGCCAGCAGAATCGACGCGCCTTTATATTCCGGGAAGTTCAGCACGAACTCCGGGTTCGGCTGCTGACCCTTTTCATCCAGAAAACGCCAGTCATTGAACAGATGCGCGCCAAAACCGGTGCGGGTGACTTTCTGTAAAAACTGTTTCGGTATAATCGCGTCGGTATCGACGTTAGCAGCATCCAGCGGGACGACCAGGCCGGTGTGTTGGGTAAATTTCTCTGCCATGGTGTGCTCCTTATTTGATGCTGCGAATATCGGCGAAATGACCGGTGACGGCGGCAGCGGCAGCCATCGCCGGGCTAACCAGATGCGTGCGTCCGCCGCGCCCCTGACGACCTTCAAAGTTACGGTTGCTGGTGGAGGCGCAGCGCTCGCCCGGATTCAGACGGTCGTTGTTCATCGCCAGGCACATGGAACAGCCTGGTAAACGCCATTCAAAACCGGCTTCGATAAAGATCTTATCCAGACCTTCCGCCTCTGCCTGCGCTTTTACCGGGCCGGAGCCGGGAACCACCAGAGCCTGAACGCCCGGTGCAACTTTACGCCCTTTGGCGATTTCCGCCGCCGCGCGTAAATCTTCAATACGCGAGTTGGTGCAGGAACCGATAAACACTTTGTCGATCGCCACGTCGGTTAACGGAATGCCCGGTTTCAGCCCCATATAGGCCAGCGCTTTTTCGGCGCTTGCGCGCTCGACAGGATCGGCAAACGAGGCTGGATCGGGGATGTTGTCGTTGACGGAGATAACCTGACCCGGGTTGGTTCCCCAGGTAACCTGCGGCGCAATGTCTTCCGCTTGCAGGGTCACGACGGTATCGAACGTTGCGCCGTCGTCGGTTTTCAGGGTTTTCCAGTATGCGACGGCATCGTCAAAATCGCTGCCTTTCGGGGCGTGCAGACGCCCTTTTACGTAGTTGAAGGTGGTGTCATCCGGCGCGACCAGACCGGCTTTGGCGCCCATCTCGATCGCCATGTTGCACAGGGTCATACGACCTTCCATGCTCAGATTGCGAATGGCTTCGCCGCAGAACTCGACCACATGGCCCGTACCGCCCGCGCTGCCGGTTTTACCGATAATCGCCAGCACGATATCTTTCGCCGTAATACCCGGCGCAGCCGTGCCTTTCACCTCAATCTTCATGGTTTTTGCGCGGCCCTGTTTCAGGGTCTGCGTCGCCAGAACGTGTTCAACTTCGGAGGTGCCGATGCCAAACGCCAGCGCGCCGAATGCGCCGTGCGTGGCGGTATGGGAATCGCCGCAAACAATGGTCATCCCCGGTAAGGTCACGCCCTGTTCCGGCCCCATTACGTGGACGATCCCCTGATACGGGTGGTTCAGGTCATACAGCTCCACGCCGAACGCTTTGCAGTTTTTGATCAACTCCTGCATCTGAATCCGCGCCATCTCGCCAGAGGCGTTGATGTCTTTGGTTTGCGTAGAGACGTTATGATCCATCGTCGCGAAGGTTTTACCCGGCTGGCGAACCGGGCGACCGTGGGCGCGCAGGCCGTCAAACGCCTGCGGGGAGGTCACTTCATGCACCAGATGCCTGTCGATGTACAGCAGCGGGGTTTCGTTCTGCGCCTCATAGACCACATGCGCATCGAACAATTTTTCATACAACGTTTTAGCCATGATTACACCCCTTCGGCGACATAACGGGCAATGATGTCGCCCATCTCATCGGTACTGACAGCGGCAGCGCCACGGGCTAAATCACCGGTGCGAATACCTTCTTCTAATGCGCGGTTAATGGCGCTTTCAATGGCCGTTGCCGCATCGTCGGCATCCAGGCTGTAACGCAGCAGTAACGCCAGCGACAGGATCTGCGCGATCGGGTTGGCGATGTTTTTCCCGGCGATATCCGGCGCAGAACCGCCCGCCGGTTCATACAGGCCGAAACCCTGTTCGTTCAGGCTGGCAGAAGGCAACATCCCCATTGAGCCGGTGATCATCGCGCATTCGTCAGACAGAATGTCGCCAAACAGGTTGGAGCACAGCAGCACGTCAAACTGAGAGGGATCTTTAATCAACTGCATCGTGGCATTGTCGATGTACATGTGCGCCAGTTCGACATCCGGGTACGCTTTGGCGACCTCATTGACGATCTCGCGCCACAAAATGGACGTTTGCAGGACGTTGGCTTTGTCGATTGACGTAACCTTACGGCGACGTTTACGCGCCGATTCGAAGGCGATGCGCGCAATACGTTCGATTTCAAAACGGTGATACACCTCGGTATCGAAGGCTTTTTCATGTTGCCCGCTGCCTTCGCGGCCTTTCGGCTGACCAAAATAGATCCCGCCGGTTAATTCACGCACGCACAGGATGTCGAAACCGTTGGCCGCGATGTCGGCGCGCAGCGGGCAGAAGGCTTCCAGCCCCTGGTACAGCTTTGCCGGACGCAGGTTGCTGAACAATTTGAAGTGTTTACGCAGCGGCAGCAGTGCGCCGCGTTCCGGTTGGCTGTCCGGCGGCAGATTTTCCCATTTCGGGCCGCCGACGGAGCCAAACAGAATGGCATCCGCCTGTTCACAGCCTTCAACGGTCGCTTTCGGCAGCGGTTGACCGTGGTTGTCGATAGCGGCGCCGCCGACATCGTAATGGCTGGTGGTAATGCGCATGGCAAAACGACTGCGAACGGCTTCCAGGACTTTCAGGGCTTGCGCCATCACTTCCGGGCCAATACCGTCACCCGGCAAAACAGCAATATGGTAATTCTTCGACATCACACGGTTTCCTTATTGTTCTCTTTATTCTGAGCTTTGCGTTGCAATTCTTTTTCGACTTCGGCGGCGCGCCAGATGTTGTTCAGGACATGCACCATCGCTTTCGCGGAGGATTCGACGATATCGGTCGCCAGACCGACCCCGTGGAAACGACGGCCGTTATAGTTGGCGACGATATCCACCTGGCCCAGCGCATCTTTGCCGTGGCCTTTCGCCGACAGGCTGTATTTCACCAGTTCAATGTTGTAATCGGTGATGCGGTTGATGGCCTGGTAAATGGCATCGACCGGGCCGTTGCCGTTCGCGGCTTCCGCTTTGATGTCGTCGCCGCAGGCCAGTTTGACGGAGGCCGTGGCGATATCGTTAGAGCCGGACTGCACGCTGAAATAGTCCAGACGGAAATGCTCTGGCTCTTCCTGTTGTTTATTGATGAAGGCCAGCGCCTCCAGGTCGTAATCGAATACCTGACCTTTTTTATCCGCCAGCTTCAGGAAAGCGTCGTACAGGTTATCCAGATTGTATTCACTCTCTTTATAGCCCATCTCGTCCATACGGTGTTTTACGGCAGCACGCCCGGAGCGAGAGGTCAGGTTCAACTGGATCTGGTTCAGGCCGATAGACTCTGGCGTCATGATTTCGTAGTTTTCACGGTTTTTCAGCACGCCGTCCTGGTGAATGCCGGAGGAGTGGGCGAACGCGCCGCTGCCGACAATAGCTTTGTTCGCCGGGATCGGCATGTTGCAGATCTGACTGACCAACTGGCTGGTGCGCCAGATCTCCTGGTGATTGATGCGGGTATGCACATTCAGAATGTCCTGGCGTACCTTGATCGCCATGATGACTTCTTCCAGCGAGCAGTTACCGGCACGTTCGCCGATACCGTTCATGGCACCTTCAACCTGACGCGCGCCCGCGTGGACGGCCGCCAGCGCGTTGCCGACGCCCAGACCTAAATCATCATGGGTATGTACGGAGATGATGGCCTTGTCGATATTCGGTACGCGCTCATACAGCCCGGAAATAATACCGCCGAACTCGAAGGGCATGGTGTAGCCCACGGTATCGGGAATGTTGATTGTTTTCGCGCCCGCATTGATCGCCGCTTCCACGACGCGAGCGAGATCGTCAATCGGGGTACGACCTGCGTCTTCGCATGAGAACTCCACGTCATCAGTGTAATTACGCGCACGCTTAACCATATAGATAGCACGCTCAATCACTTCATCCAGCGTGCTGCGCAGCTTGGTGGCGATATGCATCGGCGAGGTGGCGATAAAGGTATGGATGCGGAAAGCGTCCGCGACCTTCAGTGATTCTGCCGCGACGTCGATATCTTTTTCCACGCAGCGGGCTAACGCGCAAACGCGGCTGTTTTTGACCTGGCGGGCGATAGTCTGTACCGACTCAAAATCGCCAGGTGAAGAGACGGGAAAACCCACTTCCATCACATCGACGCCCATACGTTCAAGGGCCAGGGCAATTTGCAGCTTTTCTTTCACACTCAGGCTAGCCTGTAACGCCTGTTCACCGTCGCGTAAAGTGGTATCGAAAATAATGACTTGCTGGCTCATGGTTTAGGTCCTTGTCTCTTTAGGGCGCCTTGCTTCGAGCATAAAAAAACCCGCGCAACGGCGCGGGTTTTTAATCTTACTGATGCTGACTTAATGCTGAATGTCGCTCACCAGTCTACCGCGCAACGAAGATGCGTTTAGTAGTAGTAGACCGTTAAAGCGAGCGATACGAATCATTAAATCAACTCCAGATGAATGCGATATGCTTTTAGTGGTACTGGATACGCTGCGCGATGTCAACCCTGTTGCAGATAAACCCTCCCATGCAGAGGGGATCTTGCGTTCTGTACTTTAGCTAATTGTGCTGAACTTTCAGGCGAATGCAAAATAAATCGACAGGAGGTGCGTACATACTTTTCACTGTTTGACATATTTGAGCATGTTTATTTGCAACTACAGCAAGCTGAAAGGGGGGTAAAGGTATTGCAAAGGTCGTACTTATCTTTTTGATTTTATTTATTTTTATATCTTTCGTGAATAAATTAATGAATCCGTTGCACACATTATTGATAAATTATTGTTAAGAGTAAAAGCACAACTAATATAAACAATTAATTAAAACTTAATTTATTATTCACCAAAAGCATGATTGTGTATTCGCCACGCTTATGTTTATATTGCTTTTGTAATTTAAACATTATGAATCATCGTGCTGTGGCCTCTGCCGTATTGTACTGGCATGGGCTTTCGCCTTTTCCTGAACGATGCCTTTATGTTTTCCTAATTTTTATGTTTTCTCTTTTTCTTATTTTATATGCATGATAAATCATATTTCCTGAGATTATTTCTGCATTTCGTCAAGAAAAAGGGAGTTTAGTGTGACAGTGGAGTTAACTATGCCAGAGATAGAAATAGATAAACCGCATCCGATAGAAATGGTTAAGCCTCAGCTTCGTATGGTTGATCTGAATTTACTGACCGTCTTTGACGCCGTGATGCAAGAGCAGAATATCACGCGGGCTGCCCACTCCCTGGGGATGTCGCAGCCTGCCGTCAGTAATGCGGTGGCGCGTCTGAAAGTCATGTTTAATGACGAGTTGTTTGTCCGGTACGGACGCGGTATCCAGCCAACGGCGCGCGCTTATCAGCTATTTGGCTCCGTTCGCCAGGCGTTACAGTTGGTGCAAAATGAGTTGCCCGGTTCAGGTTTTGAACCCGCCAGCAGCGAGCGTGTATTCCATCTTTGCGTGTGCAGCCCGCTGGATAATATTCTGACGTCGCTTATTTATAATCGCGTTGAAAAGATTGCGCCGAATATTCATGTCGTTTTTAAATCATCGTTAAATCAAAATACGGAACATCAGCTGCGTTATCAGGAAACGGAATTTGTTATTGGGTATGAAGAGTTCCGCCGTCCTGAGTTTACCAGCGTATCGTTATTTAAAGATGAAATGGTGCTGGTCGCCAGCAGAAAACATCCGCGTATCAGCGGTCCGTTGCTGGAGAGCGATGTTTATAATGAACAACATGCGGTCGTTTCACTCGATCGTTATGCCTCATTTAGCCAGCCGTGGTATGACACGCCAGACAGACAAAGCTGCATCGCTTATCAGGGAATGGCATTGATCAGCGTGCTTAATGTTGTCTCTCAAACGCAACTGGTGGCAGTTGCGCCGCGTTGGTTAGCCGATGAATTTGCCGAGTCATTAGCGTTACAGATATTACCGTTGCCTTTAAAACTGAATAGCCGGACCTGTTATCTTTCCTGGCATGATGCCGCGGGTCGGGATAAGGGTCATCAATGGATGGAAGAGTTATTGGTTTCTGTCTGTCAAAAGTGAATACGGGCGGAATAAATCAGAGTGAAATATCTGGTTTATTCTGCTTTTTCGTCTGTGTGTGAAATTTTATACTGAATTGTGCATCCAGGCGCTTTACGCATATCGCAAAAAATGGCGATATTGCTGTAAGTCCCCATTTTTAAGCGATTATTTATCATTACATCTGCTTATCCTGGTGTAATTCGCCGTTTCTTCTGCGCTTTCATCTCATTTATTCTTATTTATCTTCGAACGACGACATCAGCCTGAATTGCCTGCGTCATGGCGAGCAGTTAATGTGTTAGCAAAAGGTAAATCATCATAATAGTGGAGCAAGCCATGGAGATGTTGTCTGGAGCCGAGATGGTCGTCCGATCGCTCATCGATCAGGGCGTGAAGCAGGTATTCGGTTATCCCGGGGGCGCGGTCCTCGATATTTATGATGCGCTGCACACGGTCGGTGGTATCGATCATGTGCTTGTCCGTCATGAACAAGCGGCTGTGCATATGGCGGATGGCCTGGCGCGGGCAACAGGTGAAGTCGGGGTCGTTCTGGTCACTTCCGGGCCAGGCGCCACGAATGCGATCACCGGTATTGCCACGGCCTATATGGACTCCATTCCTCTGGTCATCCTTTCCGGGCAGGTGGCGACGTCGTTGATTGGCTATGACGCCTTTCAGGAATGCGACATGGTGGGGATATCACGTCCGGTGGTGAAACACAGCTTCCTCGTTAAACAGACGGAAGACATCCCGCAGGTGCTGAAAAAAGCGTTCTGGCTGGCGGCAAGCGGGCGTCCTGGACCCGTGGTCGTGGACCTCCCGAAAGATATTCTGAATCCGGCGAAAAAGTTGCCTTACGTCTGGCCGGAGTCGGTCAGTATGCGCTCTTATAACCCGACCACGACAGGGCATAAAGGGCAGATTAAGCGCGCGCTGCAAACGCTGGCGGCGGCAAAGAAACCGGTGGTCTACGTCGGCGGCGGTGCAGTGAATGCGGGTTGTCATGAACAACTGCGGCAAACCATTGAAGCGCTCAACCTGCCGGTCGTCTCGTCGCTGATGGGGCTGGGCGCATTCCCGGCCACGCATCGTCAGTCGTTAGGGATGCTGGGGATGCACGGCACCTATGAAGCCAACATGACCATGCATCATTCCGATGTGATTTTTGCCGTCGGGGTGCGTTTTGACGATCGCACGACCAATAATCTGGCGAAATACTGCCCGAATGCGACCGTGCTGCATATTGATATCGATCCGACGTCTATCTCTAAAACCGTGACGGCGGATATTCCCATTGTGGGCGATGCGCGCCTGGTTCTGGAGCAAATGCTGGAATTACTGCCGCAGGAAGTCGCGCAGCAGCCGCTGGATGATATTCGCGACTGGTGGCAACACATTGAACGCTGGCGCGCTCGTCAGTGCCTGAAATATGACACCCAAAGCGAGAGCATTAAACCGCAGGCGGTGATCGAAGCTATCTGGCGTCTGACGAAAGGCGATGCGTATGTCACTTCTGATGTCGGCCAGCACCAGATGTTCGCCGCGCTCTACTACCCCTTTGATAAGCCGCGTCGCTGGATTAACTCCGGCGGTCTCGGCACGATGGGCTTTGGCCTGCCAGCGGCTCTGGGCGTGAAGATGGCGCTGCCGGATGAAACGGTAGTGTGCGTCACGGGAGATGGCAGCATTCAGATGAACATCCAGGAGCTGTCGACGGCGCTGCAATATGAACTGCCGGTGCTGGTGCTCAACCTTAACAACCGCTATCTCGGCATGGTCAAACAATGGCAGGACATGATCTACTCCGGGCGCCACTCCCAGTCTTACATGCAGTCGCTGCCGGATTTTGTACGCCTTGCCGAGGCTTATGGGCATATCGGTATCCAGATTAATCATTCAGATGAACTGGAGAGCAAGCTGGGCGAAGCGCTGGAACATGTGCGTAACCATCGTCTGGTGTTTGTCGATGTCACTGTCGATGGCAGTGAGCATGTCTACCCGATGCAGATTCGTGGGGGCGGGATGGATGAAATGTGGTTAAGCAAAACGGAGAGGACCTGATTATGCGCCGGATATTATCAGTATTGCTGGAAAACGAGTCGGGTGCATTGTCGCGTGTGATTGGCCTCTTCGCCCAGCGTGGATACAACATTGAAAGCCTTACCGTCGCGCCGACCGACGATCCGACGTTATCGCGTATGACCATCCAGACAGTTGGCGATGAGAAAGTTCTGGAGCAAATTGAAAAGCAACTGCACAAGCTGGTGGATGTTCTGCGCGTAAGCGAACTTGGGCAGGGCGCGCACGTTGAGCGAGAAATCATGCTGGTGAAGATTCAGGCCAGCGGATACGGAAGGGAAGAGGTGAAGCGTAACACGGAGATTTTCCGTGGGCAGATTATTGATGTCACGCCTTCTATTTATACCGTCCAGCTGGCAGGCACCAGCGATAAGCTGGACGCGTTTCTGGCGACGCTGCGTGAAGTGGCGAAAATTGTTGAAGTTGCCCGTTCCGGCGTCGTCGGGCTTTCGCGCGGCGACAAGATCATGCGTTAATCATTGTGTTGTCTTTCAATTGTAGGCCTGATAAGACGCGGTAGCGCCGCCATCAGGCCATTTACCCTGCCGGATGGCGCTAATGCTTATCCGGCCTACAGGCGACGTCTCAACCTCCGCCGACGCTACCCGTTGGCTTTTTTTTGCGAAATCAGTGGTAACCCGGAATAAAAGCGGTTGCCGCAGTCACTATTCTGCGCTTAGATGTTAAGAAATTTAACCCATGCCGTCACAATGGTTATGGTTTGTACATTTTACGCAAGGGGCAATTGTGAAACTGGATGAAATCGCTCGGCTGGCCGGTGTATCGCGAACGACTGCAAGCTACGTTATTAACGGAAAAGCAAAGCAATACCGCGTGAGCGACAAGACCGTCGAGAAAGTCATGGCGGTGGTGCGTGAGCATAATTACCACCCGAATGCTGTGGCCGCCGGGCTGCGTGCTGGACGCACACGTTCTATCGGACTGGTCATTCCCGATCTGGAGAACACGAGTTATACCCGTATCGCAAACTACCTGGAGCGCCAGGCGCGCCAGCGCGGTTATCAACTGCTGATTGCCTGCTCAGAAGATCAGCCGGATAACGAAATGCGGTGCATCGAACATCTTCTACAACGCCAGGTGGATGCGATCATTGTATCAACCTCGTTACCGCCGGAGCATCCGTTCTACCAGCGCTGGGCCAATGGTTCATTCCCCATCGTGGCGCTGGATCGCGCGCTGGATCGCGAACATTTCACCAGCGTTGTCGGGGCGGATCAGGATGATGCGGAAATGCTGGCGGCAGAGTTACGTAAATTCCCGGCGGAAACGGTGCTTTACCTGGGCGCGTTGCCGGAGTTGTCCGTCAGTTTCCTGCGCGAGCAGGGGTTCCGTACCGCATGGAAAGACGATCCGCGCGAAGTACACTATCTGTACGCCAACAGCTACGAGCGGGAAGCGGCGGCGCAGCTGTTCGAAAAATGGCTGGAAACTCACCCGATGCCGCAGGCGCTGTTTACCACGTCGTTTGCGCTCTTGCAGGGCGTGATGGATGTGACGTTACGTCGTGACGGGAAGCTGCCTTCCAACCTGGCGATCGCCACCTTTGGCGATAATGAACTGCTCGACTTCTTGCAGTGTCCGGTTCTGGCGGTCGCACAGCGTCATCGTGATGTTGCTGAACGCGTCCTGGAGATCGTCCTGGCCAGCCTGGATGAGCCGCGTAAACCGAAGCCAGGTTTAACGCGAATCAAACGTAATTTGTACCGTCGCGGTATTCTTAGCCGCAGTTAGTCCATTTCTGTATGCCGGATAAGGCGGTTATGCCGCCATCTGGCAAATCGCCCGGCGCGTTGTCGCTGACCGGGCAAATATTCACCTGCCAACAATACTCACACCATAATTAAGATTATTCCTTAGAATTATCCGACTTATCTTTCAAATATGCTGATTTTAAACCTGTCGATACCGACTTCAGGTTTATTGAGACGTCGTATTGAACCCGTTTTGTATTATTTTGTTACATGCGGGCGACGAATTGCCGAATTAACAAACACTTTTTTTCGATGTGGCCTCTACGTCGCGGCTGGCTTGTCGGTGCGGGGCGTAGAGAGCGATAAACAGGTACTGTTATCTCGCTGCATATTGTCCTAAAATGCCGCTCGCGTCGCAAACTGACACTTTATATTTTTATCAGATGATATTGAGTCGTTTTAAACGGTGATGAGTTTTTGGATCTTTTTTCTTACAAATATTCATAACGTTAATTTGCTTCGCTCGTTGGACGGAATTTAATCAACGCTGATATTAGCCGTATACATTGGGTTTTTTACTCCGGTAAGCGTCCTGACTTGCTTGACAAGCTTTTCCTCCGCTCCGTAAACTCCTTTAAGTGGGAATTTGTGGGGCAAAGTGGTAATAAGGGGTGAGGCTGGCATGTTCCGGGGAGCAACGTTAGTCAATCTCGACAGTAAGGGGCGCTTATCTGTGCCCACCCGTTACCGGGATCAACTGATCGAGAACGCTACCGGTCAAATGGTTTGTACCATTGACATCCATCACCCGTGCCTGCTGCTTTACCCCCTGCCTGAATGGGAAATTATCGAGCAAAAATTATCGCGTCTGTCGAGCATGAACCCGGTTGAGCGCCGCGTGCAGCGTTTACTGTTGGGGCATGCCAGCGAATGTCAGATGGATAGCGCGGGTCGCTTATTGATCGCGCCGATTCTGCGGCAACATGCCGGGCTGACGAAAGAAGTGATGCTGGTTGGACAGTTCAATAAGTTTGAACTGTGGGATGAAACGACCTGGTATCAACAGGTCAAGGAAGATATCGACGCTGAGCAGTCAGTAACCGAAACCTTGTCGGAACGACTGCAGGACTTGTCTCTATAATGATGATGGAAAATTTTAAACACACTACGGTGCTGTTGGACGAGGCCGTAAACGGTCTGAACATTCGCCCTGACGGCATCTACATTGATGGGACATTTGGTCGCGGCGGCCACTCACGTCTGATCCTCTCCCGGCTTGGCGAAGAGGGACGTTTGCTGGCGATCGATCGCGATCCGCAGGCTATTGCCGAAGCCCAGGCCATCAATGATCCTCGCTTCTCCATCATTCATGGACCTTTCTCTGCGCTTGCTGATTATGTAAGTGAGCGCGAACTTATCGGCAAGATCGACGGGATTCTCCTTGATCTTGGCGTCTCTTCACCGCAACTCGATGATGCTGAACGCGGTTTTTCTTTTATGCGCGATGGCCCGCTGGATATGCGTATGGACCCAACGCGCGGTCAGTCTGCCGCAGAATGGCTGCAAACCGCGGAAGAAGCCGATATTGCCTGGGTGCTGAAAACCTTTGGCGAAGAGCGTTTTGCGAAACGTATTGCCCGCGCCATTGTGGAGCGCAACCGCGAACAGCCCATGACCCGCACCAAAGAACTGGCGGAAGTGGTCGCAGCGGCGACGCCGGTGAAGGACAAATTCAAACATCCCGCGACCCGTACCTTCCAGGCGGTGCGCATTTGGGTGAACAGTGAACTGGAGGAGATAGAGCAGGCGCTAAAAAGCTCGCTCAGTGTGCTGGCCCCGGGTGGGCGGCTTTCCATTATCAGTTTCCACTCGCTGGAAGACCGTATTGTGAAGCGCTTTATGCGTGAGCAAAGCCGCGGTCCACAGGTTCCAGCAGGGTTGCCGATGACGGAAGAGCAGCTCAAAAAACTGGGCGGTCGTGAGCTAAGAGCATTAGGCAAGTTGATGCCGGGCGAAGAAGAAGTGGCGGAAAATCCACGCGCCCGTAGTTCAGTTCTGCGTATTGCAGAGAGGACGAACGCATGATCAGCAGAGTGACAGAAGCCCTGAGCAAAGTGAAGGGATCGACGGGAATCACCAATCGCCATGCTTTGCCTGGCGTGATCGGTGACGATCTTTTGCGATTTGGGAAGCTGCCACTCTGCCTGTTCATTTGCATTATTTTAACGGCGGTCACCGTCGTGACAACGGCGCACCATACGCGCCTGTTAACCGCGCAGCGCGAGCAACTGGTGCTGGAGCGTGATGCGCTGGATATCGAATGGCGCAACCTGATTCTTGAAGAAAACGCGCTCGGCGATCATAGCCGGGTAGAACGGATCGCAACGGAAAAGTTGCAGATGCAGCATGTCGATCCCTCACAAGAAAATATCGTAGTGCAAAAATAAGGATAAACGCGACGCATGAAAGCAGCGGCAAAGACGCTCAAACCAAAACGCCAGGAAGAACAAGCCAACTTTGTCAGTTGGCGTTTTGCGTTGCTGTGCGGCTGTATTCTGCTGGCGCTGGGTTTCCTGCTGGGGCGTGTGGCCTGGCTGCAAATTATTGCGCCTGACATGTTAGTGCGTCAGGGCGACATGCGCTCTTTGCGTGTACAGGAAGTCTCCACCTCTCGTGGCATGATCACCGACCGCTCTGGTCGCCCACTGGCGGTGAGCGTGCCGGTAAAAGCCATCTGGGCGGACCCGAAAGAACTGCATGATGCAGGCGGGATCACGCTGGACAACCGCTGGAAAGCGCTGGCGGACGCGCTGAAAATGCCGCTCGACCAACTGGCGGCTCGCGTCAATGCGAACCCGAAAGGCCGCTTTATCTATCTGGCGCGTCAGGTTAACCCGGATCTCGGCGACTACATCAAAAAACTGAAGCTGCCAGGCATTCATCTGCGCGAAGAGTCCCGCCGTTACTATCCTTCCGGGGAAGTGACCGCTCACCTCATTGGCTTCACTAACGTCGATAGCCAGGGGATTGAAGGAGTTGAGAAGAGCTTCGATAAGTGGCTGACCGGCCAGCCAGGCGAACGTATTGTACGTAAAGACCGTTATGGCCGGGTTATTGAAGATATCTCTTCTACCGACAGCCAGGCCGCGCACAATCTGGCGCTGAGCATTGATGAGCGCCTGCAAGCGTTGGTCTATCGCGAACTGAACAACGCCGTGGCCTTCAACAAAGCGGAGTCAGGCAGCGCCGTGCTGGTGGATGTCAATACTGGCGAAGTGCTGGCAATGGCGAACAGCCCGTCCTACAACCCGAATAATCTGACCGGTACGCCGAAAGACGCTATGCGTAACCGTACCATCACGGACGTGTTTGAACCCGGTTCAACCGTCAAACCGATGGTGGTGATGACCGCGTTACAGCGCGGGGTCGTGCGTGAAAATACCGTGCTGAACACGGTGCCATATCGAATTAATGGTCACGAAATCAAAGACGTGGCGCGTTACAGCGAATTGACCCTGACCGGGGTTTTACAGAAGTCGAGTAACGTCGGCGTTTCTAAGCTGGCGTTAGCGATGCCGTCCTCAGCGTTAGTAGATACTTACTCACGTTTTGGGCTAGGAAAGGCGACCAATTTGGGGTTGGTCGGAGAACGCAGTGGCTTATATCCTCAAAAACAACGGTGGTCTGACATAGAGAGGGCCACCTTCTCTTTCGGCTATGGGCTAATGGTAACCCCGTTACAGTTAGCGCGAGTCTACGCAACGATTGGCAGCTACGGCGTTTATCGTCCGCTGTCGATTACCAAAGTTGATCCTCCTGTACCGGGCGAGCGCGTCTTCCCGGAAGCGACCGTTCGTACCGTCGTCCACATGATGGAAAGCGTGGCGCTGCCGGGCGGCGGCGGCGTGAAGGCGGCGATCAAAGGTTATCGCATCGCCATTAAAACCGGTACGGCGAAAAAAGTGGGGCCGGATGGCCGCTACATCAACAAATACATTGCTTATACCGCAGGCGTTGCGCCTGCGAGTCAGCCGCGCTTCGCGCTGGTGGTTGTTATCAACGATCCGCAGGCGGGTAAATACTACGGCGGCGCCGTTTCCGCGCCGGTATTCGGTGCCATTATGGGCGGCGTACTGCGCACCATGAACATCGAACCGGATGCGCTGGCAACGGGCGAAAAAAGTGAATTTGTAATTAACCAAGGCGAGGGAACAGGTGGCAGATCGTAATTTGCGCGACCTTCTCGCTCCGTGGGTGCCTGGCGCACCGGAGCGAGCACTGCGGGAGATGACACTCGACAGCCGTGTGGCTGCATCGGGCGATCTCTTTGTGGCAGTGGTGGGTCATCAGGCGGACGGGCGTCGATATATCCCGCAGGCGATAGCGCAAGGTGTGGCTGCCATTATTGCAGAGGCCAAAGATGAGGCGACCGACGGGGAAATCCGTGAAATGCACGGTGTGCCGGTTATCTATCTGAGCCAGCTCAACGAGCGTTTATCTGCACTGGCGGGCCGCTTCTACCACGAGCCATCTGAACATATGCGTCTGGTCGGCGTGACCGGAACGAACGGAAAAACCACCACCACGCAACTGCTGGCGCAGTGGAGCCAACTGCTTGGCGAAACCAGCGCGGTAATGGGAACGGTGGGTAATGGCCTGTTGGGCAAAGTGATCCCGACGGAGAACACAACCGGTTCCGCCGTTGACGTACAGCATGTGCTGGCCGGTCTGGTTGAGCAGGGCGCAACATTTGGCGCAATGGAAGTCTCTTCCCACGGCCTGGTGCAGCACCGGGTCGCCGCGCTGAAATTTGCCGCCTCTGTTTTCACGAATTTAAGCCGCGATCACCTTGATTATCACGGTGACATGGAACATTACGAAGCGGCGAAATGGATGCTCTATTCAACGCACCATTACGGCGAGGCTATCGTCAATGCCGATGATGAAGTCGGACGCCGATGGCTGGTGAGGTTGCCGGATGCCGTTGCGGTCTCGATGGAGGATCATATCAACCCGAACTGCCACGGACGTTGGCTGAAAGCGGTTGAGGTGAAGTACCACGATAGCGGCGCGACGATCCGTTTCGACTCCAGTTGGGGCGAAGGCGAGGTTGAAAGCCGTCTGATGGGCGCGTTTAACGTCAGCAACCTGCTGCTGGCGCTGGCAACGTTGCTGGCGCTTGGCTATCCCCTGGCGGATCTGCTGAAAACCGCCCCCCGACTGCAACCGGTTTGCGGGCGGATGGAGGTGTTCAGCGCGCCGGGCAAAACCACGGTGGTGGTCGATTACGCCCACACGCCGGATGCGCTGGAAAAAGCGTTGCAGGCTGCGCGGTTGCACTGTACTGGTCAACTGTGGTGCGTCTTTGGCTGCGGCGGCGATCGCGATAAAGGTAAACGTCCGCTGATGGGGGCGATTGCCGAAGAGTTCGCGGACGTGGTGGTCGTGACGGACGATAACCCACGCACCGAAGAGCCGCGCGCGATCATCAACGACATTCTGACGGGTATGCTGGATGCCGGGCACGCGAAAGTGATGGAAGGCCGCGCGGAGGCGGTGACCTGCGCCATTATGCAGGCGAAAGAAAACGACGTGGTTCTGGTCGCGGGTAAAGGGCATGAGGATTACCAGATTGTCGGTACTCAGCGCCTTGATTACTCCGACCGCGTGACGGCTGCGCGTCTGCTGGGGGTGATCGCATGATTAGCGTAACGCTCAGCCAACTGGCCGGTATTCTGCACGGCGAATTACAGGGCGCCGACCTGACGATTGACGCAGTCACGACCGATACGCGTAAAGTGACGCCGGGCTGCCTGTTTGTGGCGCTGAAAGGCGAGCGTTTCGACGCCCATGATTTTGCGGATAACGCGAAAGAGGGCGGCGCCGGTGCGCTGCTGGTGAGTCGCCCGCTGGATTGCGACCTGCCGCAGCTGATCGTCAAAGATACGCGGCTGGCCTTCGGCGAACTGGCCGCATGGGTTCGGGCGCAGGTTCCCGCTCGCGTCGTGGCGTTAACCGGCTCCTCCGGCAAAACATCCGTTAAAGAGATGACCGCCGCCATTCTGAGTCAGTGTGGCAACACCTTATACACCGCGGGCAACCTGAATAACGATATCGGCGTACCGATGACGTTGCTGCGGTTAAACAACGATTATGACTATGCCGTCATTGAGTTAGGCGCCAATCACCAGGGCGAAATTGCCTGGACCGTCGGCCTGACGCGTCCTGAAGCGGCACTGGTTAATAATCTGGCGGCAGCGCACCTGGAAGGATTCGGTTCGCTGGCGGGCGTGGCGAAAGCGAAAGGCGAAATCTATACCGGCTTGCCGGTGAATGGGATCGCCATTATGAACGCCGATAACAACGACTGGCTGAACTGGCAGGGCATTATTGGCGATCGCAAAGTGTGGCGTTTTTCACCGAATGCCGCCAACAGCGATTTTACCGCGACCAATATCCATGTGACCTCGCACGGTACGGAATTCACGCTGCAAACGCCGACGGGCGACATTGACGTCCTGCTGCCGCTTCCTGGTCGTCACAATATTGCAAACGCGCTGGCGGCGGCTGCGCTGTCGATGGCGGTAGGGGCGACCCTTGACGCCATTAAAACCGGTCTGGCGAACCTGAAAGCCGTGCCGGGGCGCCTGTTCCCCATCCAGTTGAATGACAACCAGCTGTTACTTGATGACTCCTATAACGCCAACGTCGGTTCGATGACCGCCGCTGTGCAGGTGCTGTCTGAAATGCCGGGCTACCGGGTGCTGGTGGTCGGCGATATGGCGGAGCTGGGCGCGGAAAGCGAAGCATGCCATGTTCAGGTCGGTGACGCGGCAAAAGCGGCGGGTATCGACAGCGTGCTGAGTACAGGAAAACTGAGTCAGGCGATCGGCAATGCCAGCGGCGTTGGCGAGCATTTTGCGGATAAATCGGCTCTGGTCGCGCGTCTTAACACGCTGATTGCGGAGCATCAGATTATTACCATTTTAGTGAAGGGTTCACGTAGTGCCGCCATGGAAGAGGTAGTACGCGCATTACAGGAGAATGGAACATGTTAGTTTGGCTGGCCGAACATTTGGTCAAATATTATTCCGGCTTTAACGTCTTTTCCTATCTGACGTTTCGCGCCATCGTCAGCCTGCTGACCGCGCTGTTCATCTCCTTGTGGATGGGCCCGCGTATGATTGCCCGCTTACAAAAATTGTCTTTTGGCCAGGTCGTGCGTAATGACGGCCCGGAATCGCACTTTAGCAAGCGCGGTACGCCGACAATGGGCGGCATTATGATTCTGACGGCGATTGTGGTCTCCGTCCTGCTGTGGGCTTACCCGTCTAACCCGTACGTCTGGTGCGTGCTGGTGGTGCTGGTGGGCTACGGCATTATTGGTTTTGTCGATGATTACCGCAAAGTGGTGCGTAAAGACACCAAAGGGCTGATTGCTCGCTGGAAATATTTCTGGATGTCGGTGATTGCGCTGGGCGTGGCGTTCGCGCTGTATCTGGCGGGGAAAGACACGCCGGCCACCGAACTGGTGGTGCCGTTCTTTAAAGACGTGATGCCGCAACTGGGTCTGTTCTACGTGCTGCTGGCGTACTTCGTGATCGTCGGAACGGGCAACGCGGTTAACCTGACCGATGGCCTGGACGGCCTGGCGATTATGCCGACCGTATTCGTCGCCGCTGGTTTTGCGCTGGTGGCGTGGGCAACCGGCAACATGAATTTCGCCAACTACCTGCATATTCCGTACTTACGTCATGCCGGTGAACTGGTGATTGTCTGTACGGCGATTGTCGGCGCGGGCTTAGGTTTCCTGTGGTTTAACACCTATCCGGCGCAGGTCTTTATGGGAGACGTCGGGTCGCTGGCGCTGGGCGGCGCGCTGGGCATCATCGCGGTGCTGCTGCGTCAGGAGTTTTTGCTGGTGATTATGGGCGGCGTGTTTGTGGTGGAAACCCTGTCAGTCATTTTGCAGGTCGGTTCCTTTAAATTGCGCGGACAGCGCATCTTCCGCATGGCGCCGATTCATCATCACTATGAACTGAAAGGCTGGCCGGAACCGCGCGTTATCGTGCGCTTCTGGATTATTTCGCTGATGCTGGTCCTGATTGGCCTGGCAACGCTGAAGGTACGTTAATCATGGCTGATTACCAGGGTAAAAAAGTCGTCATTATTGGTCTGGGATTGACCGGGCTTTCCTGCGTGGACTTTTTCCTGGCGCGCGGCGTAACGCCGCGCGTAATGGATACCCGTGCGACGCCGCCGGGTCTGGACAAATTACCGGAAGCGGTAGAGCGTCACGTCGGCAGCCTGAATGATGACTGGCTACTGGCGGCGGATCTGATCGTCGCCAGCCCTGGTATTGCTCTGGCGCATCCTTCACTGAGCGCTGCCGCCGATGCAGGTATTGAGATTGTCGGCGATATCGAACTGTTCTGTCGCGAAGCGCAGGCGCCGATCGTGGCGATCACCGGATCGAACGGTAAAAGCACCGTGACCACGCTGGTAGGCGAGATGGCGAAAGCGGCGGGCGTGAACGTGGGCATTGGCGGTAACATCGGTCTGCCTGCGTTGATGCTGCTGGACGCCGCTCGCGAGCTGTACGTACTGGAGCTTTCCAGCTTCCAGCTGGAAACGACATCCAGCCTACAGGCCGTTGCCGCAACCATCCTGAACGTTACCGAAGACCATATGGACCGATATCCGTTTGGTCTGCAACAGTATCGCGCGGCAAAACTGCGCGTGTATGAGAATGCGAAAGTTTGCGTGGTGAATGCCGATGACGCGCTGACCATGCCGGTACGCGGCGCGGATGCGCGTTGCGTCAGTTTTGGCGTCAACATGGGGGATTATCACCTCAATCGCCAGCAGGGCGAGACCTGGCTGCGGGTGAAGGGTGAAAAAGTGTTGAACGTGAAAGAGATGAAGCTTTCCGGCCAGCACAACTACACCAATGCGCTGGCGGCGCTGGCGCTGGCCGATGCGGCGGGTTTACCGCACGCCAGCAGCCTGAAAGCGTTGACGACCTTTACCGGCCTGGCGCATCGCTTCCAGCTGGCGCTGGAGCATAACGGCGTGCGCTGGATTAACGACTCCAAAGCCACCAACGTAGGCAGCACGGAAGCGGCGCTGAATGGCCTGCACGTAGACGGTACGCTGCACCTGCTGCTCGGCGGCGATAGTAAATCGGCGGATTTCTCTTCGCTCACCCGTTACCTGGGCGGCGATCGCGTTCGCCTGTACTGCTTTGGTCGTGATGGCGCGCAGCTGGCGGCGCTGCGCCCAGAAATCGCAGAACAAACTGAGACGATGGAAGAGGCGATGCGTCTGCTGGCGCCGCGTTTGCAACCGGGCGATATGGTCCTGCTGTCTCCGGCCTGCGCCAGCCTCGATCAGTTTAAGAATTTTGAGCAACGGGGCGATGTCTTTACCCGTCTGGCGAAGGAGTTAGGTTGATGCGTTTATCTCTCCCTCGCCTGAGAATGCCGCGCCTGCCGGGATTTGGAATCCTGGTATGGGTCTTTACGGCGCTTAAAGGCTGGGTGATGGCGTCGCGCGATAAAGACGACGATAGCCTGATCATGTACGACCGCACGTTGCTCTGGCTGACATTTGGCCTGGCGGCGATCGGTTTCATCATGGTGACGTCGGCGTCAATGCCTGTCGGACAACGTCTGGCGAACGATCCTTTCCTGTTTGCCAAGCGTGACGCGCTGTACATACTCCTGGCGTTTTGCCTGGCGATGATCACGCTGCGTTTACCGATGGAGTTCTGGCAAAAGTACAGCACCACGATGCTGATCGCGTCGATCATCATGTTGTTGATCGTGCTGGTGGTGGGTAGCTCAGTTAACGGGGCATCGCGTTGGATTGCGCTGGGGCCGCTGCGTATTCAGCCTGCGGAATTTACCAAACTGTCGCTGTTCTGCTACCTCGCCAACTATCTGGTGCGCAAAGTTGATGAAGTGCGTAATAACCTGCGCGGCTTCTTAAAACCGATGGGCGTGATTCTGGTGCTGGCGATTTTGCTGCTGGCGCAGCCCGATCTCGGGACGGTGGTGGTGCTGTTCGTTACCACGCTGGCGATGCTGTTTCTCGCCGGGGCGAAGTTATGGCAGTTCATTGCCATCATCGGCATGGGGATATCGGCGGTGATCCTGCTGATCCTCGCCGAACCGTATCGTATTCGCCGTGTGACCTCTTTCTGGAACCCCTGGGAAGATCCGTTTGGCAGCGGCTACCAGCTGACGCAATCCCTGATGGCATTTGGCCGTGGTGAGATGTGGGGGCAGGGGCTGGGGAACTCGGTACAAAAACTGGAGTATCTGCCGGAAGCGCATACTGACTTCATCTTCGCCATTATTGGGGAAGAACTGGGTTATATCGGTGTGGTACTGGCGCTTTTAATGGTATTCTTCGTCGCTTTTCGCGCGATGTCGATTGGCCGTAAGGCGCTGGAGATTGATCACCGTTTTTCAGGGTTCCTGGCCTGCTCGATTGGAATCTGGTTCAGTTTCCAGGCGCTGGTCAACGTCGGCGCGGCGGCAGGCATGCTGCCAACGAAGGGGCTGACGCTGCCGCTGATCAGTTATGGTGGTTCCAGTTTGCTGATCATGTCGACGGCCATCATGTTTTTGTTACGTATTGATTATGAAACGCGTCTGGAAAAAGCGCAGGCGTTTACACGAGGTTCACGATGAGTGGTCAACCGAAGCGGTTAATGGTGATGGCGGGCGGTACTGGCGGACATGTGTTCCCGGGACTGGCCGTCGCGCACCATTTAATGGACCAGGGCTGGCAAGTACGCTGGCTCGGAACCGCCGATCGTATGGAAGCGGATTTAGTGCCGAAGCATGGCATTGAGATTGATTTTATTCGCATTTCCGGTTTGCGCGGAAAAGGCGTGAAAGCGCTGCTGGCGGCACCGCTGCGTATTTTTAACGCCTGGCGTCAGGCGCGGGCGATCATGAAGCGGTTTAAGCCTGATGTGGTGCTCGGCATGGGCGGCTATGTCTCTGGCCCCGGCGGTCTGGCGGCGTGGTCGCTGGGTATTCCGGTTGTGCTGCATGAGCAAAACGGCATTGCAGGGTTGACCAATAAGTGGCTGGCGAAAATCGCCACGACGGTGATGCAGGCTTTTCCCGGCGCGTTTCCGAAAGCGGACGTGGTCGGAAACCCGGTACGTACTGACGTACTGGCGCTTCCCTTGCCGCAAGAACGCCTGGCCGGACGTGAAGGGCCGATTCGCGTGCTGGTGGTGGGCGGCTCTCAGGGGGCGCGGGTATTGAACCAGACGCTGCCGCAGGTTGCGGCAAAACTGGGCGATACGGTCACTATCTGGCATCAAAGCGGTAAAGGCGCGCAGCAGACCGTAGAGCAGGCTTATGCCGGGGCGGGGCAACCGCAGCATAAGGTGACGGAATTTATTGATGACATGGCCGCAGCCTATGCGTGGGCGGATGTTGTCGTTTGCCGCTCTGGCGCGTTAACGGTGAGTGAAATCGCCGCCGCCGGTTTGCCCGCGCTGTTTGTGCCGTTTCAGCATAAAGACCGGCAGCAGTACTGGAATGCCCTGCCGCTGGAGAAAGCGGGGGCCGCCAAAATTTTTGAGCAGCCGCAGTTTACTGTGGATGCCGTCGCCAGCACCCTGGCCGGGTGGTCGCGAGAAACGTTATTAACCATGGCAGAACGTGCCCGCGCTGCATCTATTCCAGATGCCACCGAGCGTGTTGCAAATGAAGTGAGCCGGGCTGCCCGGGCGTAATTGTGGCGGTGCCTTTTGCACCGCATGAATTGAGAAGTGAATGGCGTAAAGAATGAATACACAACAACTGGCAAAACTGCGTTCTATCGTGCCCGAAATGCGTCGCGTTCGGCACATCCACTTTGTCGGCATCGGTGGTGCCGGTATGGGCGGTATTGCCGAAGTTCTGGCCAATGAAGGGTATCAGATCAGTGGTTCTGATTTAGCGCCGAATCCGGTTACGCAGCAACTGGCGAACCTCGGCGCCACCATTTTCTTTAATCATCGCCCGGAAAACGTGCGCGATGCGAGCGTGGTGGTGGTTTCCAGCGCGATCTCTGCGGATAACCCGGAGATTGTCGCGGCGCATGAAGCGCGTATTCCGGTGATCCGCCGCGCGGAGATGCTGGCGGAGTTAATGCGTTTTCGTCACGGCATCGCCATTGCTGGGACGCACGGTAAAACAACGACCACCGCGATGGTCTCCAGCATTTACGCGGAAGCGGGGCTGGACCCGACCTTCGTCAACGGTGGGCTGGTGAAAGCGGCTGGCGTGCATGCGCGTTTAGGCCACAGCCGTTATCTGATTGCGGAAGCGGATGAGAGCGATGCGTCGTTCCTGCATCTGCAACCGATGGTGGCGATTGTCACCAATATTGAAGCCGACCATATGGATACTTACCAGGGCGACTTCGAAAATTTGAAGCAGACCTTTATTAATTTCCTGCACAATTTGCCGTTTTATGGTCGTGCAGTGATGTGTGTTGACGATCCGGTGATCCGCGAGCTGCTGCCGCGCGTGGGCCGTCAGACCACAACTTATGGTTTTAGCGACGACGCTGACGTGCGTGTGGAAGAGTACCAGCAGGTTGGGCCGCAGGGGCATTTTACGCTGCTGCGTCAGGATAAACCTGCAATGCAGGTGACGCTGAATGCGCCGGGCCGCCACAATGCGCTGAATGCGGCGGCTGCCGTGGCGGTGGCGACCGAAGAGGGGATTGACGACGAGGCGATTCTGCGCGCGCTGGAAAGCTTCCAGGGTACCGGGCGTCGCTTCGATTTCCTCGGCGAATTCCCGCTTGAGCCGGTAAACGGTAAAGCAGGGACGGCGATGCTGGTCGATGATTACGGCCATCATCCAACGGAAGTCGACGCCACCATTAAAGCCGCGCGTGCAGGCTGGCCGGATAAAAATCTGGTGATGGTTTTCCAGCCGCACCGCTTCACGCGTACGCGCGATCTGTACGACGATTTCGCCAACGTGCTGACGCAGGTTGACGCGCTGTTAATGCTGGATGTTTACGCCGCAGGCGAAGCGCCAATTCCGGGAGCGGACAGCCGTTCGCTGTGCCGTACGATTCGCGGTCGCGGTAAAATTGACCCGATTCTGGTCTCCGATCCGGCGCAGGTTGCGCAAATGCTGGCGCCGGTATTAACCGGTAATGATTTGATTTTGGTGCAAGGCGCGGGAAATATCGGCAAAATTGCGCGCACCTTAGCTGAAATTAAACTGAAGCCGCAAACCCAGGAGGAGGAGCAACATGGCTGATAAAATCGCGGTCCTGTTGGGTGGAACCTCCGCCGAACGTGATGTTTCGCTGAATTCCGGCACGGCGGTGCTGGCCGGGTTACGCGAAGGCGGCGTGGATGCGCATCCGATCGACCCGAAAGAGGTTGATGTCACCTTGCTGAAATCAATGGGTTTTCAGAAGGTGTTTATTGCGTTGCATGGTCGCGGCGGTGAAGATGGCACGCTGCAAGGGATGCTGGATCTGATTGGCCTGCCCTATACCGGCAGCGGGGTGATGGCTTCAGCAATCTCAATGGATAAACTGCGCAGCAAATTGCTGTGGCAGGGCGCCGGATTACCGGTTGCGCCGTGGGTGGCATTGACGCGCGCTGAGTTTGAAAAAGGGCTTAGCGACGACGCGCTAACGCGAATTTCTGCGCTGGGTTTGCCGCTGATTGTGAAGCCGAGCCGTGAAGGTTCCAGCGTCGGCATGTCGAAAGTGGTAGAAGAAAATGCTTTGCAGGCAGCATTAGCATTGGCTTTTCAGCATGATGAAGAAGTACTGATTGAGAAATGGCTCAGTGGCCCGGAATTTACGGTTGCGATACTCGGTGAAGAAATTTTACCGTCAATTCGTATCCAACCCGCCGGAACCTTCTATGATTATGAGGCGAAGTATCTCTCTGATGAGACACAATATTTCTGCCCGGCAGGTCTGGAAGAGGAACAAGAGGCTATTTTGCAGACATTGGTCCTGAAAGCGTGGACCGCGTTGGGTTGCAAAGGATGGGGCCGCATCGACGTCATGCTGGACAGCGATGGCCAGTTTTATCTGCTGGAAGCGAATACCTCGCCGGGTATGACCAGCCACAGTCTGGTGCCGATGGCGGCGCGTCAGGCGGGCATGAGCTTCTCGCAGTTGGTGGTACGAATTCTGGAGTTGGCGGACTGATATGTCGCAGGCTGCGCTGAACACGCGAAACAGTGATGAAGAGGTGTCTTCTTCACGGCGCAATAATGGAACGCGTCTTGCAGGAATACTGTTCCTGCTGACGGTGCTCTGCACCGTGTTTGTCAGCGGCTGGGTTGTGTTGGGCTGGATGGAAGACGCGCAGCGTTTGCCGTTGTCGAAACTGGTGTTGACCGGCGAGCGGCATTACACGCGCAATGATGACATCCGCCAGTCGATTCTGGCGTTGGGCGCGCCGGGTACGTTTATGACTCAGGATGTGAACATTATCCAGAGCCAGATAGAGCGTTTACCGTGGATTAAACAGGCCAGCGTCAGAAAGCAATGGCCTGATGAATTGAAGATTCATCTGGTTGAATATGTGCCGATTGCGCGTTGGAATGATCAGCATATGGTTGATGCCGAAGGCAATACCTTCAGCGTACCGGCAGAGCGAACCAGTAAACAGGTATTACCCATGTTGTATGGCCCGGAAGGCAGCGCGAGTGAAGTGTTGCAGGGGTATCGCGATATGGGGCAGGTGCTGGCTAAGGACAGATTCACCCTGAAGGAAGCGGCAATGACCGCGCGTCGTTCCTGGCAGTTGACGCTGAATAACGATATTAAGCTCAACCTCGGCAGGGGCGATACGATGAAACGTTTGGCTCGCTTTGTAGAACTTTATCCGGTTTTACAGCAGCAGGCGCAAACCGATGGCAAACGGATAAGCTACGTTGATTTGCGTTATGACTCGGGGGCGGCAGTAGGGTGGGCACCCTTACCTCCAGAGGAATCTAATCAGCAACAGAATCAGGCACAGGCAGAACAACAATGATCAAGGCGACGGACAGAAAACTGGTAGTAGGACTGGAGATTGGCACCGCGAAGGTTGCCGCTTTAGTAGGGGAAGTTCTGCCCGACGGTATGGTCAATATCATTGGCGTGGGCAGTTGCCCGTCGCGAGGTATGGATAAAGGCGGGGTGAACGACCTCGAGTCAGTGGTGAAATGCGTACAGCGCGCCATTGACCAGGCGGAGCTGATGGCGGATTGCCAGATCTCCTCGGTGTATCTGGCGCTTTCTGGCAAGCACATTAGCTGTCAGAATGAAATTGGTATGGTGCCGATCTCCGAAGAAGAAGTGACGCAGGAAGATGTGGAAAACGTCGTGCATACCGCGAAGTCGGTGCGCGTGCGTGATGAGCATCGTGTACTGCATGTCATTCCGCAGGAATATGCGATCGATTACCAGGAAGGCATTAAGAATCCGGTTGGCCTTTCCGGCGTGCGTATGCAGGCAAAAGTGCACTTGATCACATGCCACAACGACATGGCGAAAAACATCGTTAAAGCGGTGGAACGTTGTGGCCTGAAAGTTGACCAACTCATATTTGCCGGGTTAGCGGCCAGTTACTCCGTTTTAACGGAAGATGAACGTGAACTGGGCGTCTGCGTGGTTGATATCGGTGGTGGTACAATGGATATCGCCGTTTATACTGGCGGGGCGTTGCGCCATACCAAGGTAATCCCTTACGCAGGGAATGTCGTGACCAGCGATATCGCGTATGCCTTCGGTACGCCGCCGAGCGATGCTGAAGCCATCAAAGTGCGTCACGGCTGCGCGCTGGGTTCTATCGTCGGCAAAGACGAAAGCGTTGAAGTGCCGAGCGTGGGCGGTCGTCCGCCGCGTAGTCTGCAACGTCAGACGCTTGCGGAGGTGATTGAGCCGCGTTACACCGAGCTGCTCAACTTGGTCAACGAAGAGATTTTGCAATTACAGGAACAGCTTCGCCAGCAGGGTGTGAAACATCATCTGGCGGCGGGGATTGTATTAACCGGCGGCGCGGCGCAAATTGAAGGTCTTGCTGCCTGTGCTCAGCGCGTGTTCCATACGCAAGTGCGTATTGGCGCGCCGCTGAATATTACCGGACTGACGGATTATGCCCAGGAGCCGTACTACTCAACGGCGGTGGGGCTGCTTCACTACGGGAAAGAGTCCCACTTAAGTGGCGAAGCGGAAGTGGAAAAACGTGTTACGGCATCAGTTGGCTCGTGGATCAAGCGACTTAATAGCTGGCTGCGAAAAGAGTTTTAATTTTTATGAGACCGGCGACTATTAACGGTCTCAGGCGACAGGCACAAAACGGAGAGAAACTATGTTTGAACCTATGGAACTGACCAACGACGCGGTGATTAAAGTCATCGGCGTCGGTGGCGGCGGCGGTAATGCCGTTGAACACATGGTGCGCGAGCGCATCGAAGGTGTTGAATTCTTCGCGGTGAATACCGACGCTCAGGCGTTGCGTAAGACTGCGGTTGGGCAGACCATTCAGATTGGTAGCGGCATCACCAAAGGTCTGGGCGCGGGTGCAAACCCGGAAGTCGGTCGCAATGCGGCGGACGAAGATCGTGAAGCACTGCGTGCAGCGCTTGACGGCGCAGACATGGTGTTTATCGCAGCAGGCATGGGCGGCGGTACCGGTACCGGTGCAGCGCCAGTGGTTGCGGAAGTGGCAAAAGATTTAGGTATCCTGACCGTTGCCGTGGTGACGAAGCCTTTCAACTTCGAAGGCAAGAAGCGCATGGCATTCGCGGAGCAGGGTATTACTGAGCTGTCCAAACATGTGGACTCGCTGATCACCATCCCGAACGACAAACTGCTGAAAGTGCTGGGGCGCGGTATCTCCCTGCTGGATGCGTTTGGCGCGGCGAACGACGTGCTGAAAGGCGCGGTTCAGGGTATCGCTGAGCTGATTACCCGCCCGGGTCTGATGAACGTCGACTTTGCAGACGTGCGCACCGTGATGTCCGAAATGGGCTACGCGATGATGGGCTCCGGCGTGGCAAGCGGTGAAGATCGTGCGGAAGAAGCGGCAGAAATGGCGATCTCTTCTCCACTGCTGGAAGATATCGATCTGTCTGGCGCGCGCGGCGTGCTGGTTAACATCACTGCGGGCTTCGACCTGCGTCTGGATGAGTTCGAAACCGTCGGTAACACCATCCGTGCTTTTGCGTCGGATAACGCGACCGTGGTTATCGGTACTTCTCTGGACCCGGATATGAACGACGAACTGCGCGTCACCGTTGTGGCAACCGGTATTGGTATGGACAAGCGTCCTGAAATCACCCTGGTGACCAACAAACAGGTACAGCAGCCGGTGATGGATCGTTACCAGCAGCACGGCATGGCGCCGCTGACGCAAGAGCAGAAGCCGGTCGCAAAAGTGGTGAACGACAATACGCCGCAAACGGCAAAAGAACCGGATTATCTGGATATCCCTGCGTTCCTGCGTAAGCAAGCCGATTAAGAATTGGCTGGAATTTGGGATTCACGGCTCTTTGTGCTAAACTGGCCCACCGAATGTATAGTACACTTCGGTTGGATAGGTAATTTGGCGAGATTATACGATGATCAAACAAAGGACACTTAAACGTATCGTTCAGGCGACAGGTGTCGGTTTACATACCGGCAAGAAAGTCACCCTGACCTTACGCCCTGCGCCGGCCAACACCGGGGTCATCTATCGTCGCACCGACTTGAATCCACCGGTAGATTTCCCGGCCGATGCCAAATCTGTGCGTGATACCATGCTCTGTACGTGTCTGGTCAACGAGCATGATGTACGGATTTCAACCGTAGAGCACCTTAACGCTGCTCTGGCGGGTCTGGGTATCGATAATATCGTTATCGAAGTCGATGCGCCGGAAATCCCGATCATGGATGGCAGTGCTGCTCCGTTCGTCTACCTGCTGCTTGATGCGGGTATTGATGAGCTGAACTGCGCCAAAAAATTTGTACGCATCAAAGAGACGGTTCGCGTCGAAGATGGCGATAAGTGGGCTGAATTTAAGCCGTACAATGGTTTTACGTTGGATTTCACCATCGACTTTAACCATCCGGCGATTGATTCCAGCAGCCAGCGCTATGCGATGAACTTCTCTGCGGATGCGTTCATGCGCCAGATCAGCCGTGCGCGTACCTTCGGTTTCATGCGTGATATCGAATATTTGCAGTCCCGTGGCCTGTGCCTGGGCGGCAGCTTCGATTGTGCCATCGTTGTTGACGATTATCGCGTACTGAACGAGGACGGCCTGCGTTTTGAAGACGAATTTGTTCGTCACAAAATGCTCGACGCGATCGGTGATTTGTTCATGTGTGGTCACAACATTATTGGTGCGTTTACCGCGTATAAGTCCGGTCACGCATTGAATAACAAACTGTTGCAGGCTGTCCTGGCGAAACAGGAAGCCTGGGAATATGTGACCTTCCAGGACGACGCAGAACTGCCGTTGGCTTTCAAAGCGCCTTCGACTGTACTGGCATAATAGCTATACACAAAATCATTCAAGTTGCATCAAGACGGCAACTGAGCGAATTCCCAGGAACGTACGACCAGTACGTGACTGGGGTGAGAGAAGGCAGCCAACAAAGAGGCAGCTTGAAGGATGAAGTGTATACCTGTCGCATAAATTCGACTGGTTAATCTGGCACCCTCTCCGGCCAGGTAAGCCAGTCGTTTTTTTATCTCTTCCGTCCGGCGTTTGCCTTCGCCTTTTTCTCTGTCGCTGAACCGAGATACAGTGCGTTCGCTGCTTTCTTAAGCATTTTTATCCTCAGCGCCATGTCATTACTGCTGTAGAGCGTACGCTTTAATGGTAAGATTTGTGCGCAAAAAACGTTTTGAATTCGTAAGCCCACATGCCGGGCATATCAGGGTGGCAATGACGTGAGTGGAATACTGACGCGCTGGCGACAGTTAGGTAGACGGTACTTCTGGCCGCATCTCTTATTGGGGATGGTCGCGGCTAGCTTTGGTCTGCCCGCTCTCAGTAACGCAGCCGAGCCTAATACGCCGGCGAAAGCGACCGCCAGTAACCACGATCAATCCGTTAAGGTTAACTTCAGCCAGCTCGCGCTGCTGGAGGCGAGTAACCGCCGCCCGAATTTTACCGTCGACTACTGGCATCAGCATGCGATTCGCACGGTTATCCGCCATCTCTCTTTTGCCATGGCGCCGCAAACGCTGCCGGTTGTTGAAGAGTCTTCGCCACTTCAGGCGCACCATATTGCGTTACTGAACACGCTCAGCGCGATGCTGACGCAGGAAGGCACACCGCCAACGATTGTACGTCGCGTCGCCCGTGCGCACTTTACGCCTCAGGCCTCATTTAGCGTTCCCGCCTGGATAAGTCAGGCGCAGGGAATCCGCGCTGGCCCTCAACGCCTCAGCTAAAAACAAAAAACCTTCAACTAATTATAGAGACTCCGCATCGCGGGGCGTTTGAGATTTTATTATGCTAATCAAATTGTTAACCAAAGTATTCGGTAGTCGTAACGATCGTACCTTGCGTCGTATGCGTAAAGCGGTCGGCATCATCAATGCCATGGAACCGGAGATGGAAAAACTCTCCGATGACGAACTGAAAGGGAAAACGGCAGAGTTCCGCGCGCGTCTGGAGAAAGGCGAAAGCGTTGAAAGCCTGATCCCGGAAGCGTTCGCCGTGGTTCGTGAAGCGAGTAAGCGCGTATTCGGCATGCGTCACTTTGACGTCCAGTTGCTGGGCGGTATGGTGCTGAACGATCGCTGTATCGCGGAAATGCGTACTGGTGAAGGTAAAACCCTGACCGCAACGCTGCCTGCTTACCTGAACGCATTAAGCGGTAAGGGCGTACACGTCGTCACAGTGAACGACTATCTGGCGCAACGTGATGCTGAAAACAACCGCCCGCTGTTTGAATTCCTCGGGATGAGCGTCGGTATTAACCTGCCGGGCATGCCTGCCCCAGCAAAACGTGAAGCTTACGCCGCCGACATCACTTACGGCACCAACAACGAATACGGCTTTGACTACCTGCGCGATAACATGGCGTTCAGCCCGGAAGAGCGCGTACAGCGTAAGCTGCACTATGCGCTGGTGGATGAGGTCGACTCCATCCTGATCGATGAAGCGCGTACGCCGCTGATCATTTCCGGCCCGGCTGAAGACAGCTCGGAAATGTACAAGAAAGTAAACAAGATCATCCCGCACCTGATTCGCCAGGAGAAAGAAGACTCTGATACCTTCCAGGGCGAAGGCCACTTCTCCGTTGATGAGAAAGCGCGTCAGGTCAACCTGACGGAACGCGGTCTGGTGCTGATCGAAGAACTGCTGGTGAAAGAAGGCATTATGGATGAAGGCGAGTCCCTGTACTCTCCGGGCAACATCATGCTGATGCATCACGTAACCGCCGCGCTGCGCGCGCACGCGCTGTTTACCCGCGACGTGGATTACATCGTTAAAGATGGCGAAGTGATCATCGTTGACGAACACACCGGTCGTACCATGCAGGGTCGCCGCTGGTCCGACGGTCTGCACCAGGCTGTGGAAGCGAAAGAAGGCGTGGAAATCCAGAACGAGAACCAGACGCTGGCATCCATCACCTTCCAGAACTACTTCCGTCTGTATGAGAAACTGGCCGGTATGACCGGTACCGCAGATACCGAAGCGTTCGAATTCAGCTCCATCTATAAGCTGGATACCGTTGTGGTTCCGACCAACCGTCCGATGATCCGTAAGGATATGCCGGATCTGGTCTACATGACCGAAGCGGAAAAAATTCAGGCGATCATTGAAGACATCAAAGAGCGTACCGCGAACGGCCAGCCGGTGCTGGTGGGTACGATCTCGATCGAGAAGTCTGAAGTGGTCTCTAATGAGCTGACCAAAGCGGGCATCAAGCATAACGTTCTGAACGCCAAATTCCACGCCAACGAAGCGGCGATTGTCGCGCAGGCGGGCTACCCGGCTGCGGTCACTATCGCCACCAACATGGCCGGTCGTGGTACGGACATCGTGCTGGGCGGTAGCTGGCAGGCTGAAGTGGCGGAGCTGGAAAACCCAACGCCAGAGCAGATCGCGCAGATCAAAGCGGACTGGCAGGTTCGTCATGAGGCGGTGCTGGCGTCTGGCGGTCTGCACATCATCGGTACTGAGCGCCACGAATCTCGCCGTATCGACAACCAGTTGCGTGGTCGTTCCGGTCGTCAGGGCGATGCGGGTTCTTCCCGTTTCTACCTGTCAATGGAAGATGCGCTGATGCGTATTTTTGCCTCTGACCGTGTATCGGGCATGATGCGTAAACTGGGTATGAAACCAGGTGAAGCCATTGAGCACCCGTGGGTGACTAAAGCGATTGCTAATGCACAGCGTAAAGTTGAAAGCCGCAACTTCGATATTCGTAAGCAGCTGCTGGAATACGACGATGTCGCGAACGATCAGCGTCGCGCCATTTACACCCAGCGTAACGAACTGCTGGATGTCAGCGACGTCAGCGAAACCATCAACAGCATTCGTGAAGACGTCTTTAAAGTGACGATCGATGCGTACATTCCGCCGCAGTCGCTGGAAGAGATGTGGGATATTCCGGGTTTGCAGGAACGTCTGAAAAACGACTTCGATCTGGATATGCCAATTGCCGAGTGGCTGGATAAAGAGCCGGAGCTGCACGAAGAGACGCTGCGTGAGCGTATTCTGGCGCACTCAATCGAAGTGTATCAGCGTAAAGAAGAAGTGGTTGGCGCAGAGATGATGCGTCACTTCGAAAAAGGCGTCATGCTGCAAACTCTTGATTCGCTGTGGAAAGAGCACCTGGCGGCGATGGATTACCTGCGTCAGGGTATCCACCTGCGTGGCTATGCGCAGAAAGATCCGAAGCAGGAATACAAACGCGAGTCCTTCTCCATGTTTGCAGCAATGCTGGAATCGCTGAAGTATGAAGTGGTCAGTACGCTGAGCAAAGTTCAGGTTCGTATGCCTGAAGAAGTGGAGGCGATGGAACAACAGCGCCGCGAAGAAGCCGAACGTTTAGCGCAGATGCAGCAGCTTAGTCATCAGGATGACGACAGCGCAGCGGCGGCTGCTCTGGCAGCGCAAACGGGCGATCGTAAAGTGGGTCGTAACGATCCTTGCCCTTGCGGTTCCGGTAAAAAATACAAACAGTGCCACGGCCGTCTGAGCTAAGGTCTGAATAAAGACAATGAGGCGCAGGTGACTGCGCCTTTTTTATGGATGTAACCGTATGAAAAAACTGCAAATCGCTGTCGGGATTATTCGCAACCCGAACCACGAAATTTTTATTACCCAACGTGCGGCCGATGCTCATATGGCCAATAAACTGGAGTTTCCCGGCGGGAAAATCGAAGCGGGCGAAACGCCGGAGCAGGCGCTGATCCGGGAGTTGCAGGAAGAAGTGGGGATCACCCCGCGTGAAGCAACGCTATTTGAAAAGCTGGAATATCAGTTCCCGGACAGGCACATCACACTGTGGTTCTGGTTAGTTGATCACTGGGAAGGGGAGCCGTGGGGAAAAGAGGGGCAACCGGGGCGGTGGATTGCGCAAGATGCTCTGAATGCGAAAGATTTCCCGCCCGCGAATGCGCCAGTAATTGAAAAGCTGATTGCTGGCTAATGGTGTTTGTAGGCCGGATAAGGCAACGCCGCCATCCGGCAAATTATGGCGGGGGCGCTACGCTTGCCCGCCCTACGTTTTAGTGGAATTACTTCTGCTCTTCACTCCAGTCGTCGCTTTCTGACA
Source organism: Citrobacter sp. CK191 (assembly GCF_030333435.1). Taxonomy (NCBI): domain Bacteria; kingdom Pseudomonadati; phylum Pseudomonadota; class Gammaproteobacteria; order Enterobacterales; family Enterobacteriaceae; genus Citrobacter; species Citrobacter sp. CK191. The sequence continues at coordinate 568,193 of NZ_JAOWFX010000034.1, forward strand.
AGTCGCCAGAGCTTGGAATACGCTTCTCTTCAGCGGCCCACTCGCCGAGATCGATCAACTGGCAGCGTTTGGAACAAAATGGACGGAACGGACTCACTTCGCCCCAGACAACGGTTTTCCCGCAGGTTGGGCAGCTAACGGTGATAGTTTCTGACATCTTTACTCCTTAACAACATGCCAGTTCGAAATCGAGGCGCTCAGGCACCAGCCCATTTTCGCTATCCAGCGGCATAAAGCGAATCGCAAAGCGGCTCTTATGCCCGGAAATTTGCGGATAGAGCTGTGAATCAAGCGCCAGTTGCAAACGCAGCAGGTCGGCATCATCGCCATTGTCCTGATAAAAACCATTCAGGCTGGTTTGCTTACGGAACGGCGAGGAATTACGAATCAAATCCAGGATCAGCGTTAATGCCTGATTGAGCGGATTCAGGCTGGCGATCCAGGTTTCAACTTGCGCATCACGCTGTTCCTGCGGCAAATGCAGCCAGATATGCAGGGTCGGCAAATCAAAACTACAACAACCGCCCGGAATACTCAGGCGCTGACGAACCAGAGCAATCAGGCGATCTTCACGTAGCTGCTGTCCGATACGCGGAGCAGAAATCAGAATGCTGCCCGCCGTCTTCAATTGCTGGCGCAGAGCCTCAATTCGACTCTGGTCAACCCCCGGCACTTCAACCCAGGCCTGAAGTTTGCGCTGCTGACGCTCAAGCTCTTTTAGCAACTCGGTCCGCACTTCACCACGTTCGAACACATCCAGCAAATCACCGATGTTACGGAAAAAATGCAGGGCGTCCGCATGATCTGCAAGGGGCAAATTGACGGAGAGTTGCTGAATCAGAAACTCAATGCGCAGCCATGTACGCATCTTCTCATTGAGAGGGTGTTCAAAAAGGACCTGGGTGTGCATTACGGTTTTTCCTGTGAGACAAACTGCGACGCAAGCTGTAAATAGCGCGCGTGCAGGCGGGCGACATCCGACGCGATAGCGTCCGGTGCGCCATTATTATCAATAACATCATCTGCCACGGCAAGGCGTGCTTCACGCGTTGCCTGGGCAGCCAGAATTTGTTCAACATGTTCACGCGTCACATCATCGCGCTGCATGGTTCGCAAGAGCTGCGTTTCGGGCGTCACGTCGACCACCAGAACGCGATTGGCTTGTTTATACAGCGCATTTTCGACGAGCAGGGGCACAACCCATAGCACGTAAGGGGACGTTGCCTGCTGAAACTGACGCCGGGTTTCCTGCTGAATTAACGGATGGAGCAGGGCATTCAGCCAGGATTTCTCTTCAGGACTGGCAAAGATACGTTCGCGCAACATCCGGCGTTGTAGCGAACCGTCTGGCGCGATAAGTGCAGAACCAAAATGTTCAGCGATCGCCATAAGGGCGGGTTGACCGGGTTCAACCACCTGACGCGCAATAATATCGGCGTCGATAACGTTTATTCCGAGGTCAGCGAATGCATTCGCAACGGTGCTTTTACCACTGCCAATGCCGCCGGTTAAGGCTACTGTATACCTCATAAGTCCAGATCCTGGGATTTAGGTTTGATAATCAAATGGTTAAAAGTTGAGCGCGCGAAGGCGATATTACTGTAGGCATTATCTACTATTCGCCAGGTAAATTTATGGGATTGTAGCGTAAAAAAAGAGAATTTCGCAGTCTTGCGCAAGCCTGATTAGTGCGTATGATAACGTCACTGGAGTTGTGAGTTTCGCTTTTTTGCCATTAACCCCAGGAATCCGCACATGCGTATCGAAGAAGATCTGAAATTAGGTTTCAAAGACGTTCTTATCCGCCCTAAACGCTCTACCCTCAAAAGTCGTTCTGATGTTGAACTGGAACGTCAATTCACCTTTAAACATTCAGGTCAGACCTGGTCCGGCGTGCCGATTATCGCGGCCAATATGGACACCGTCGGGACTTTCGAGATGGCAAGCGCTCTGGCATCGTTCGACATTCTGACTGCCGTACATAAGCACTATTCCGTTGAGGACTGGAACGCCTTCACCAGTACCGCCTCTGAGGATGTTCTCAGGCATGTGATGGTTTCAACAGGCACCTCCGATGCTGATTTCGAAAAAACCAAACAGATTCTGGCGCAGAGCCCGGCACTGAACTTTGTTTGTATTGATGTGGCAAATGGTTACTCCGAACACTTCGTGCAGTTTGTTTCAAAGGCGCGTGAAGCATGGCCGACAAAAACCATTTGTGCCGGTAACGTGGTGACCGGTGAAATGTGTGAAGAGTTGGTTCTCTCCGGCGCGGATATTGTAAAAGTCGGGATTGGTCCTGGCTCCGTATGTACCACGCGTGTGAAAACTGGCGTGGGCTATCCGCAGCTTTCTGCGGTGATTGAATGCGCCGATGCCGCGCATGGTCTGGGCGGTATGATTGTCAGCGATGGCGGTTGCACCATGCCTGGCGATGTCGCAAAAGCGTTCGGCGGCGGCGCGGATTTCGTGATGCTGGGCGGTATGCTGGCAGGCCATGAAGAAAGCGGCGGTAAAATTGTTGAAGAGAATGGCGAGAAATTTATGCTGTTCTATGGCATGAGTTCTGAATCTGCTATGACCCGTCACGTTGGCGGCGTTGCGCAATATCGTGCAGCAGAAGGGAAAACCGTTAAGCTGCCGCTGCGTGGCCCGGTGGAATACACCGCGCGTGATATCCTCGGTGGCCTGCGTTCAGCCTGTACTTACGTCGGCGCCTCCCGTCTGAAAGAGCTGACGAAACGCACGACGTTTATTCGGGTACAGGAACAAGAAAACCGCGTTTTCAATAGCCTGTAATCCCTTGCGCTGGCGCAGCACAATGCGCCAGCATTATCCCATACCGCTCATCGCATCCCCCAAATGGAAAACGGGCAAATACATTGCCACGACCAACGTACCAATAATGACCCCTGTGATAACAAGCAAGGCGGGTTCCAGTAGCGCCGCCAGGTTATCCGCCAGTGATAGCGTATTCTCGCCGTGGTGTCGGGCAAGGTTATGCAACATTGCATCCAGCGCGCCGGAAGTTTCACCGGTCATGACCAACTGTATGCACAATGGGCTGAACTCACCGGCATTTTTAAGCGCCTGCCAGACCGGTTTTCCGGCATGAATATCGCGATGAACCTGAGCTAAACGCTGAGACCAGTAAGGGCAATTCAGGGTTTCTGCGACACTTTCCAGCCCTTGTGAAAAGGGAATTCCGGCGCGTTGCGTTAATGCCAGGATGGTGAAAATCTGCGTAAGTTTTTGGCCTCTGACCAGGCGTGCAATAACGGGACAGCGCAGCAGAAGACGCTGGCGTTGAATCTGCCAGTACGGTTTTTTTATTATTAAACCGTAGATTACCCCCGTTGCGATACCGAGCAGCGCCATCAGCCAGCCCCATTGGGCACTCCACTGCGCCAGTGTGATGATGCCCTGCGTCAGTGCCGGTAACGGCGTATTGAATGTCCGGTAGATAGCGGCAAACTCTGGCAGGACAAAGTGCAGCATGGCGAAAACAACCATCACGGCCATCGTCAGAATTATGATGGGATAACGCAGCGCTTTTTTGACTTTGTCAGCAAGCTGTTTTTGGGCATTTTGCTGACGCGCCAGCTCAAAGCAGCATTCATCGAGTTTTCCGGTAAGTTCCCCGGTACGGATCATCGCCTGATAGAGTGGAGGAAAGACCTGCGGCCATTGCGCCAGCGCGGAAGAAAGCGGGGCGCCTTGCTCCAGGTTATGGGCCAGCGTTTGCAGCAGCGCCTGCCATTGTCGACTGGGATGCTGCCCGGCAAGCAATGTCAGTCCTTCGGAAAGCGTAAGCCCCGCTTTGAGAAGCGTCGCCAGTTGGTGGACGATCTCCGCGCTTTGCTCTGCGCGCCAGTGTGCCGCTTTAACGCTCAAACGTTTTGCGCGTATCGGCATGATGTGCTGATGTTCCAGAGCAACGAGTAGTGCGGCACGATCGTCAGCCCATAATGCCCCCTCTTCCGAATGGCCCGTGGCATTAATCCCTTGCCAGCGCCAAAGCTGTTTAGCTGACATGGGGTAGCCCCAGAACGCGCAGGAGTTCTTCAAAGGTCGTCAATCCTTGTTCAACCGCATGACAGCCGTTCTCAAAAAGCGTACTCATCCCTTCCTGTCGGGCGCAGGACTCCAGCGCCTCAACGGTTGCATTGTTGATAAGCAACTGTCGCAATGCGGGCGTAACAGGCAAAACCTCGAAGAGCGCGGTACGCCCATAAAATCCGTGGTAGCAACGTTCGCAACCGGGCGCTTGCCAGCGGGGAAGCGTGGTAGGCCATAGCGCGGCGGGAAGCGAGACAGACTCTGCGGCAATATGACGGCAGTACGGACATAATTTTCTGACCAGTCGCTGGGCGACGACCAGCGTCAGGGCGGATGAGATCATCCAACGCGCGACGCCCATCTGCTGTAAACGTATCAGCGTTTCACTGGTGGAGTTAGTATGCAGCGTAGACAGCACCAGGTGGCCGGTTTGCGCGGCTTTAATCGCAATTTCTGCCGTTTCGCCATCACGGATTTCGCCCACCATTATAATGTCGGGGTCCTGACGCAGCAGCGCGCGTAATACGCTCTGAAAGGTAAGTCCGGCGCGCGGATGAATTTGTGTCTGATTAAGGCCCTCGACAGGGATTTCGACCGGGTCCTCTACGCTACAGAGATTCACATCCTGGGTGTTGCGCGCCTGTAGCGCGCTGTAGAGCGTTACGGTTTTTCCACTGCCGGTAGGGCCAGTCACCAGAACCAGTCCCTGCGGTTGCCGTAGCGCCTGCATGAACAGGGCGAGTTGCGTATCAGGCATGCCTAACGCGTTGAGATCAAGCGCCTGCTCGACCTGGTGAAGTAACCGCAGTACCACTTTCTCACCGTCCCGGCAGGGGATGACCGCGACACGAAATGAAACCGCATTGCCCGCAAGCGTCACGGTAAATTGCCCGTCTTGCGGGAGTCGATGTTCGGCAATATCCAGATTGCCCAGTACCTTTAACCTTGCCGTCAGTGTCGCGCCGGTGACGGATGACACGCCGGGCAAGGCATGAAGTACGCCATCCACGCGCAGCCTGATTCGGTAGTGGTTTTCCGCAGGTTCAATGTGGATGTCGGAAGCGCGTTTTGCCAGCGCGGATTCCAGCGTCTGCTGCAAAAGTTCCGCCGCCGTGCGGCTATCGTCGGCGATGACGGCCGGGAGCATTTTCCGGGGCTTATGCATATGGCCTTCCATCTGCTGACGAGTCCAGCAGACAATGTCGATCCGCTTTGTTGTGGCAAAGTGCAGGGCGTCCAGTAGTTCATGGGACGGTGAATCTACGACCGCGACGTGAACCACCTCGTTATCGGCATCGAGCAATATTCCCTGATGACGCAGGCACAGCGCCGTAAGTTGCGTGATGTTCATTGCTTTCTCCTTAGCTGGCGTCAAAGCGGAAAACATCTTCACAAGCCTGTTGCAGCGCGCTGTCGCTCTGGATGTTGCAACTGCGCGTCCAGCCGGTGATGCCGTTGGCGTTATCCCAGTTGGGCGTCATGGTGATGCTCAGACCGTTGAGGCTCTCCTGCCCGGTGAGCATTACCACGCCTTTTTCTATGCTCATGCCAGAGACGTAGCGGGTGGTGGTCGGAGAGGGGATGCCGTTGCTGCTGGCGTCGCAGGTTGCAATGCCGCCGTGTTCCAGCGCGCAGAGTTCGACGGCGGTGCGGTAAGGAACGAATGTCTGCAACATATCCGTCAGTGCGGCTTTGCGCAGGTAGTTCTGGTAGGCCGGAATGCCGATGGCGCTCAGGATGGCGATAATGCCGATCACCACCATCAGTTCGATAAGCGTAAATCCGCGTTGTTTGTCCATTGTCTGCTCCTTGAGTTAACAGGCGCTACTTTGGCAAACGCAGGATATGATCCGCGAGCGGCAAAAATCGAAACGGGAAAGGGGATTCAGAAGATTGTTAGCGGGTTGCATAGCAAGGCAGCAGGTTTGCGAGGCCGCCCGAAAAAATGTGCCGGATGGCGGCGTAAACGCCTTATCCGGCCTACGGATTTACATCGTTTGTAGGCCCGATAAGCGGAGCGCCACCGGGCATTATCAGCCGGGATTTGCATCATTTGTAGGCCCGATAAGCGGAGCGCCACCGGGCATTATCGGCAGGGTGTTGCATCGTTTGTAGGCCCGATAAGCGAAGCGCTATCGGGCATTATCGGCAGGGCGTTGCATCATTTGTAGGCTCGATAAGCAAAGCGCCATCGGGCATTATCGGCAGGGATTTGCATCGTTTGTAGGCCCGATAAGCGAAGTGCCATCGGGCATGACAATCCGGCGTTAGCGAAAACGCATGGAGAGATCGAGCGCTCTCACATGTTTGGTCAGCGCGCCAACGGAGATAAAATCCACACCGGTTTCGGCAAATTCGCGCAGGGTTTCATCAGTGACATTGCCGGAAACTTCCAGCCGCGCCTGTCCGTTGGTGCGTTTCACCGCTTCACGCATCTGATCCGTTTCGAAGTTATCCAGCATGATGATGTCTGCGCCCGCTTTCAGCGCGTCGTCCAGCTCATCCAGATTCTCAACTTCAACTTCAACCGGCACATCAGGATGCAACCAGAAGGCTTTCTCGACCGCCTGGCGCACTGAGCCGGAAGCGATGATGTGGTTCTCTTTAATCAGAAAGGCGTCGGAAAGCCCCAGGCGGTGATTCGCGCCGCCGCCGCACAATACGGCGTATTTTAATGCGGTTCGCAGACCCGGCAGGGTTTTGCGGGTGTCCAGCAGTTGCGTTTTTGTCCCCGCCAGCAAATCAACGTATTTACGGACTTCGCTTGCGACGCCGGAAAGCGTCTGAACAAAGTTCAACGCGGTGCGCTCGCCGGTCAGCAGGATGCGAGACGGGCCGTCCAGTTCAAACAGCGGCTGGTTGGCTTTAATGCTGTCGCCGTCCTGTACGCGCCAGGTGATGCTGACATCATCGCCGGCCAGTTGAATAAAGACCTCTTCTACCCAACGTTTTCCGCAGAATACGCCATCTTCACGGGTAATCACCGTGGCGTGAGAACGGGTGTTCTCCGGTAAAAGCTGCGCGGTAATATCGTTATTTGCGTCAACTTCTCCGCCTAAATCTTCACGCAGTGCCTGGGCGACAGCGGTGGGGATATCCAGATTTATGCGTTCCAACAGCGCGTCACGTCGGTAGTCAGGGTTGTAGCGGCGAGGCGGCATGATAAAACTCCAAATTGGTAACGAATCATAAGGTAGAAACATGCTACTCTGAACCGGATAACTGCACCATATAAAAGGAGGTTCTGTATGCTGTTAGACAAGGGTTGGCTGGCGGAGGCGCGACGCGTCCCCTCTCCTCATTTTGACTGCCGCCCGGATGACGAAACCCCTTCTTTGCTGGTGGTGCACAATATCAGCCTGCCGCCGGGCGAGTTTGGCGGTCCGTGGATTGATGCGCTATTCACCGGAACACTCGATTCCGCTGCCCATCCTTTTTTTGCCGAGATTGCCCATTTGCGCGTTTCGGCACATTGTCTGATTCGCCGTGATGGCGAAATTGTGCAGTATGTCCCTTTCGATAAACGTGCCTGGCATGCGGGCGTGTCGAACTATCAGGGGCGTGAGCGCTGTAATGATTTTTCCATTGGTATCGAGCTGGAGGGAACGGACACGCTGGCTTATACCGATGCGCAGTATCAGCAACTGGCCGCCGTGACGCGCACGCTGATTGCGCTTTACCCGGCGATAGCCGACAACATGACCGGACACTGCAATATTGCGCCTGAGCGTAAAACCGATCCCGGTCCGTCTTTCGACTGGGCGAAGTTTCGCGCGCTGGTCACCGCCTCGTCACACAAGGAGATGACATGACGCTGTTTACGACATTACTGGTGCTGATTGTTGAGCGCCTGTTCAAGCTGGGTGAGCACTGGCACCTCGACCACCGACTGGAGGTGCTGTTCCGCCGGACGACGCATTTTTCGATGGTGCGTACGCTGGGGATGACGATTGTTGCGATGGCGGTGACGTTCCTGCTGCTGCGTGCGCTGGAAGGTTTACTGTTTAACGCTCCCACGCTGGTGGTCTGGATACTGATTGGTGTGTTGTGTATTGGCGCAGGGAAAGTTCGTCTGCATTATCACGCGTACCTGAACGCGGCTTCCCGTAATGATGCCCATGCGCGTGAAGCGATGGCTAACGAACTGACGCTGATCCACGGCGTGCCGCCAGACTGCAACGAACGGGAGTTTTTGCGCGAGCTGCAAAATGCGCTGCTCTGGATAAATTTCCGCTTCTATCTGGCGCCGCTGTTCTGGTTTATTGTCGGCGGCCCGTGGGGGCCGGTGACGCTGGTCGGCTATGCGTTTCTGCGCGCCTGGCAGTCCTGGCTGGCGCGTTATCAAACGCCGCATCAACGTTTGCAGTCTGGCATTGACGCGATTCTTCATGTTCTGGACTGGATTCCGGTGCGTCTGGCTGGCGTGGTTTATGCGCTGCTGGGGCATGGCGAGAAGGCGCTGCCCGCCTGGTTTGTTTCGCTGGCGGATCTGCGCACGTCTCAGTACCAGGTGTTGACGCGTCTGGCACAGTTCTCGCTGGCCCGCGAGCCGCACACGGATAAGGTCGAAACGCCGAAAGCCGCTGTCTCAATGGCGAAGAAAACGTCTCTGGCGGTGGTGGTGGCGATCGCATTTCTGACCATTTACGGAGCGCTGGTGTAATGTCGTTTTGCCGGATGGCGCTGCGCTTATCCGGCCTACGGCATCACTCATTTATAGGTTTATAGGCCCGGTAAGCGCAGCGCCGCCGGGCAACGTGCTCAGACGGTATCCGCAGGCGGGATGCCAAAATCTGGCATTCCGTTTTCGTCCCAGCGAATCAGCTTCAGGCGGGTATGACGGTTCGGATCGTACAGCGGATCGCCTTCAATCTCCGTATAATTTCGCGCATGGTAGACCAGTACATCATCGCCTTCCGGCGTTTGGGTAAAGCTGTTGTGCCCTGGCCCATACTGGCGGTTTTCATTGCTGGTGGTAAAGACCGGACGCGGTGATTTGTGCCAGTTTGCCGGATTTTGCGGATCGGCATGTATATCAATCCACAGCAGACCCATACAGTAGTTTTCGTCGGTGGCGCTGGCGGAATAGCTGATAAACAGCTTATCGTCGTGCGTTATAACCGCAGGCCCTTCATTGACGCGAAAACCCCGACACTCCCAGTCATATTCCGGCTTGCTGAGCATCACCGGCGCGCCTTTGATCGTCCACGGATTTTCCAGCCCGGCAAGATAGATATTGGAGTTTCCGGCGATATCCGGCGCTTTCTGCGCCCACAAATACCACTGTTTTCCCTGATGGCTAAAAGTCGTGGCATCCAGCGCGAAGGTATCAAATGGTGTTTTGATCTGACCTTTTTCTTCCCAGACGCCGCTGAGTGGGTCGGCATCTGTACACTCCAGGACAAACATGCGGTGCTGGAACATTCCCAGTTTGTCGAGCGCCTGGGTATGCGCGGCGGCGAAATAGATGTACCACTTGCCGTCGATGCGGTGAATCTCTGGCGCCCAGATAAGCTCGCACATCGTGCCGCTTTCAGGTTTACGCCAGACAACGACAGGGGAGGCGGTGCGTAAGTTTTCCAGCGAGTTTGCCCGACGGATCTCCAGCCGGTCATACTCCGGCACCGAGGCGATAAAGTAATAATGGTTGCCGTCGCGAAGAATAAACGGATCGGCGCGTTGTTCAATAAACGGGTTGGGCCAGTTTTGCATCAGGCTTTCCTTACTGTTTCAGCGACGTTAAATTGCGGGTCATCGTTGAGCTCGCGGTAGCTGGCGCGGCGTTTTTCCAGGTCCTTCTGAATCTGTTTCATCAGTTCGCGATCCACTTTCAGCAGGCGAACCACGCCGGCGGTGATCAGATAGCCGACGCCGGGGATCACCGTGAAGAGCAGAACAATACCGCCGATTGCCGTGTCGCTCTGCGCTTTGGCGCCAGCGTCGTAGCCATACCAGGATAACAGGAAACCGACCATTGCTCCGGCAATCGCCAGACCCAGTTTCAGGAAGAACAGGTTGCCGGAAAAGCTGATGCCGGTGATGCGCTTGCCGGTTTTCCATTCGCCGTAGTCATCGACGTCTGCCATCAGCGACCAGTGCAGCGGGGAAGGGATCTGATGCAGGATGTTAAGCAGGAAGTAAAGCACCACGATAAGCGTAGTGGCTTTTGGATCGAAGAAGTAAAAAGCGCAGGAGAACAGCGCCAGCGCGATATTGGTCCAGAAGAAGACCTTCAGTTTGCACCAGCGGTCGGTCAGCACTTTCGCCAGCATACTGCCGATCATCATTCCCACCACGCCAAGGCTAATGAAAAGGGTGGCGAAGTGAGTGCTTTGCCCCATTACCCAGGTCACGTAATACATGGTTGCCGCCATGCGGATAAAACCCGGACAGACGTTACACAACGTCAGCAGCAGGATGCGCACCCATTGATCGTTTTTCCATACGTCTTTGAAATCGTTCTTCATGTCATCATGGGTAGGAACGGCAGGACGAATGCGTTCACGAACGGTGGCGAAGCAGAACAGGAACATGCACATGCCGATAATCGCCAGTACGGTCATCGCCATCTGGTAGCCTTTGGCTTTATTGTCGCCGCCAAACCACTCCACCATCGGCAGCAGCGTTAATGACAACAGCAGAGTGGCAATCCCGACCAGCACAAAACGGTATGACTGACAGGCCACGCGCTCTTGCGGATCGTTGGTGATGACGCCGCCTAATGAGCAGTAGGGAATATTGATGGCGGTGTAGGTAATCGACAGCAGAAAATAAGTGACAAACGCATAGATAACCTTGCTGTTATATGTCCATTCCGGGGTGGTGAACATCAGGATGCTGAACAGCGCATAAGGGAAGGCAATCCACAGCAGCCAGGGACGAAATCGCCCGTATTTGCTTTGGGTACGATCGGCGATTGCGCCCATAATCGGGTCGGTAACGGCATCAATCACGCGAACGGAGAGGAGTAATACGCCGACCAGAGCGGGAGCCAGCCCAAAAATATCTGTATAAAAATAGTTAACAAACAGCATTATGGCGCCAAAGATGATGTTGCATCCGGCGTCACCCATGCCATAGCCGATTTTTTCTTTTATCGACAGCTTACCCTTTTCCATTGAAACGTCTCCCATCAGATGATGTAGAGAATTATTCTGCGCAAGCGAAGTAATTGCGTTGCAGGATAACGCCGCTGATATGGATAAAATGGCTATACAGAGGAAAATGTGAGGCAGGTTGCAACCCTCACTCTTGCAAGTGAGGGCCGTGGGGATTAATGCGCTTTAACGGTTTTTGCGGTTTTCTGTTTACACAGATAGCCTACGCCCAGAATGACAATCCACACCGGAATCAGGTAGACCGAGATGGCCATGCCTGGCGTCATCAGCATAATGACCAGCACCGCCGCCATAAACAGCAGGCAGACCCAGTTACCCAGCGGGTAGAACAGCGCCGGGAAGCGAGTTTTCACTCCCTGCTGCTGTTTGGCGCGACGGAACTTTATGTGCGCGAGGCTGATCATTGCCCAGTTGATCACCAGAGCAGAGACCACCAGCGCCATCAGCAAGCCGAATGCCGAGTCCGGCGCCATATAGTTAATCAGCACGCAGAGCGCGGTAACCAGTGCGGAAACCAGAATGGTGTTCACCGGTACGCCGCGTTTATCCACGCTTAAAAACACTTTCGGCGCGTTGCCCTGCTGAGCCAGGCCGAACAGCATACGGCTGTTGCAGTATACGCAGCTGTTATAGACGGACAGCGCCGCAGTCAGTACCACGATATTCAGCGCGTTGGCTACGAGGGTATCGCCCAGTTCGTGGAAGATCAGAACGAACGGGCTGGTATCCGCTGTTACGCGCGTCCACGGCAGCAGAGAAAGCAGCACCGCCAGCGAACCAATATAGAAAATCAAAATACGGTAGATAACCTGGTTCGTCGCTTTCGGAATGCTTTGCTCCGGGTTGTCCGCTTCCGCCGCCGTGATCCCGACCAGCTCCAGTCCGCCGAAGGAGAACATGATAATCGCCATCATCATGACCAGCCCGGTGAAGCCATGCGGCAGAAAGCCGCCCTGTTCCCACAGGTTACGCACGGTCGCCTGCGGGCCGCCGTTGCCGCTAAACAGCAGCCAGCCGCCGAAGAGGATCATCGCCACCACTGCGATAACTTTAATGATGGCAAACCAGAACTCCATCTCACCAAACACTTTCACGTTGGTCAGGTTGATGGCGTTGATGAGCACAAAGAAGGCCGCAGCGGAGACCCAGGTGGGGATTTCAGGCCACCAGAACTGAATGTATTTCCCGACCGCCGTCAGTTCCGCCATCGCAACCAGCACATACAGCACCCAATAGTTCCAGCCGGAAGCGAAGCCTGCAAATCCGCCCCAGTATTTATAGGCGAAGTGGCTGAACGAACCGGCAACCGGCTCTTCAACCACCATTTCACCTAACTGACGCATGATCAGAAAAGCGATAAAGCCCGCGATGGCATAACCCAGAATAATCCCTGGCCCTGCTGACTGGATAACGGATGCGCTGCCCAGAAACAGCCCGGTACCGATTGCGCCCCCCAGGGCGATTAGCTGGATATGGCGGTTTTTAAGACCGCGCTTTAGCTGCTCGCCATGCTGTTGACCTTCCATCATGAAACCTCGTGTGTGGTTATTTTTGAACTACGCAGTGACGCGTGTGTAAGTTTGCAATTCCATTTGTTGTATTAATATGTTTACGCTGATGAAATCTTAATTGTTACCGAAAGTCTTTCGTCGGCTAAAGAATAATGGTATGCGGGCGTTAATGCACCTGCTTTATGAAGGGACGATGACGAGTTGAATAAAAAGAAACCATTTGTAAATACCACCTCTCCCACCTCAAATTTTAGCTGATAAATATTTATTCATTATTTGTGAATATAAAGTCATTAAATAAGCGGTTGAATCGGTTCAGATAAAATTTTTCCTCGTTTCAATTACGTTAAATCTACTCCCGGGGGAGTAAATTTAACATTTGTGCATAGTTACATCTTTGAAACGTTATTTCTGTAATCTTGTTAAAATGTGCGTGGTTTACTGATTTCAATCAAAACCTGTATGGACAGAAGGTGAATACTTTGTTACTTTAGCGTCACGAACGTGAAATTGGTAAGACCAATTGACTCCGGGCAAATGGCTTAAGACAGGAAATCATGGCCTACAGCAAAATCCGCCAACCAAAACTATCCGATGTGATTGAGCAGCAGCTGGAGTTTTTAATTCTTGAGGGGACTTTGCGCCCCGGCGAAAAACTCCCACCGGAACGTGAACTGGCTAAACAGTTCGACGTCTCCCGCCCCTCTTTACGCGAGGCGATCCAACGTCTCGAAGCGAAGGGTTTGCTGCTTCGTCGCCAGGGCGGCGGAACTTTTGTGCAGAGCAGTCTGTGGCAGAGCTTTAGCGACCCACTGGTAGAACTGCTCTCCGATCATCCTGAATCCCAATTTGACCTGCTTGAGACGCGCCATGCGCTGGAAGGCATTGCCGCTTATTACGCGGCATTGCGTAGCACGGATGAAGACAAAACCCGCATTCGTGAACTCCATCATGCCATCGAGCTTGCTCAACAGTCCGGCGATCTGGATGCCGAATCCGACGCGGTTCTCCAGTATCAAATCGCTGTCACCGAAGCGGCGCACAATGTGGTGTTGCTCCATCTGCTAAGGTGTATGGAGCCGATGCTGGCGCAAAACGTTCGTCAGAACTTTGAATTGCTGTATGCGCGCCGGGAGATGCTTCCGCTGGTGAGCAGTCATCGTACCCGTATTTTTGAAGCGATCATCGCCGGTAACCCGATCGATGCGCGTGAAGCGTCGCATCGTCACCTGGCGTTTATCGAAGAGATTCTCCTGGACAGAAGCCGTGAGGAAAGCCGTCGTGAACGCGCCTTACGCCGTCTGGAGCAACGAAAGAATTAGTGATTTTTCTGGCAGAACGTTAACCAGAAGATGTTGTAAATCAAGCGCAAATTATAGCGCGCGGCAACTAAACGCAGAACCTGTCTTATTGCGCTTTCTGGCGAAAGCTCAATGGGACAGGTTCCAGACAAATCAACGTATTAGATAGATAAGGAATACCCCCATGTCAGAACGTTTCCCAAATGACGTGGATCCGATCGAAACTCGCGACTGGCTACAGGCGATCGAATCGGTCATCCGTGAAGAAGGTGTTGAGCGTGCTCAGTATCTGATTGACCAGCTTCTTTCTGAAGCCCGCAAAGGCGGCGTGAAAGTAGCGGCAGGTGCAGGGGCTAGCAACTATGTAAACACTATTGCCGTTGAAGATGAACCGGAATACCCGGGCAATCTGGAACTGGAGCGTCGTATCCGTTCAGCTATCCGCTGGAACGCCATCATGACCGTACTGCGTGCGTCTAAAAAAGACCTCGAACTGGGTGGCCACATGGCTTCCTTCCAGTCTTCCGCAACCGTTTATGATGTTTGCTTCAACCACTTCTTCCGCGCACGCAATGAGCAGGATGGCGGCGACCTGGTATACTTCCAGGGCCACATCTCCCCGGGCGTGTATGCACGCGCATTCCTGGAAGGCCGTCTGACTGAAGAGCAGATGGACAACTTCCGTCAGGAAGTTCATGGCAAAGGCCTCTCTTCCTACCCGCACCCGAAACTGATGCCGGAATTCTGGCAGTTCCCGACCGTATCTATGGGTCTGGGCCCAATCGGCGCGATCTACCAGGCTAAATTCCTGAAATATCTGGAACACCGTGGTCTGAAAGACACGTCCAAACAGACCGTTTACGCTTTCCTGGGCGACGGCGAGATGGACGAGCCGGAATCCAAAGGGGCTATCACCATCGCCACCCGTGAGAAACTGGACAACCTGGTCTTCATCATCAACTGTAACCTGCAACGTCTGGACGGCCCGGTAACCGGTAACGGCAAAATCGTTAACGAACTGGAAGGCATCTTTGACGGCGCTGGCTGGAACGTGATCAAAGTGATGTGGGGCGGTCGTTGGGATGAGCTGCTGCGTAAAGACACCAGCGGTAAACTGATCCAACTGATGAACGAAACCGTTGACGGTGACTACCAGACCTTCAAATCCAAAGATGGCGCTTACGTACGTGAGCACTTCTTCGGTAAATATCCAGAAACCGCAGCCCTGGTTGCTGACTGGACTGATGAGCAGATCTGGGCACTGAACCGTGGTGGTCACGATCCGAAGAAAGTCTACGCTGCACTGAAAAAAGCGCAGGAAACCAAAGGCAAAGCAACAGTAATCCTGGCCCATACCATCAAAGGTTATGGCATGGGTGACACTGCCGAAGGTAAAAACATCGCGCACCAGGTTAAGAAAATGAACATGGACGGCGTTCGTTACGTCCGCGATCGTTTCAACGTGCCGGTATCCGATGCTGACATCGAAAAACTGCCGTACATTACCTTCCCGGAAGGCTCTGAAGAGCACACTTATCTGCACGCACAGCGTCAGAAACTGCACGGCTACCTGCCGAGCCGCCAGCCGAACTTCACTGAGAAGCTGGAACTGCCGACCCTGGAAGATTTCGGCGCGCTGCTGGAAGAGCAGAACAAAGAAATCTCCACCACTATCGCTTTCGTTCGTGCCCTGAACGTGATGCTGAAAAACAAGTCGATCAAAGATCGTCTGGTTCCGATCATCGCTGACGAAGCGCGTACTTTCGGTATGGAAGGTCTGTTCCGTCAGATCGGTATTTACAGCCCGAACGGCCAGCAGTACACCCCGCAGGACCGTGAGCAGGTTGCTTACTACAAAGAAGACGAGAAAGGTCAGATTTTGCAGGAAGGCATCAACGAGCTGGGCGCAGGTTCTTCCTGGCTGGCCGCTGCGACCTCTTACAGCACCAACAACCTGCCGATGATCCCGTTCTACATCTACTACTCCATGTTCGGGTTCCAGCGTATTGGCGACCTGTGCTGGGCAGCAGGTGACCAACAGGCGCGCGGCTTCCTGATCGGTGGTACTTCCGGTCGTACGACGCTGAACGGCGAAGGTTTGCAGCACGAAGATGGTCACAGCCACATTCAGTCTCTGACTATCCCGAACTGTATCTCTTACGATCCGTCTTACGCGTACGAAGTTGCGGTCATCATGCACGATGGTCTGGAGCGTATGTACGGTGAGAAACAAGAGAACGTTTACTACTACATCACCACGCTGAATGAAAACTACCACATGCCAGCCATGCCGGAAGGTGCTGAGGAAGGTATCCGTAAAGGTATCTACAAACTCGAAACCCTCGAAGGTAAGAAAGGTAAAGTTCAGCTGCTGGGCTCCGGTTCTATCCTGCGTCACGTTCGCGAAGCAGCAGAGATCCTGGCGAAAGATTACGGCGTAGGTTCTGACGTTTACAGCGTCACCTCCTTCACTGAACTGGCGCGTGATGGCCAGGATTGTGAGCGCTGGAACATGCTGCACCCGCTGGAAACTCCACGCGTTCCGTACATTGCTCAGGTAATGAACGACGCGCCGGCAGTGGCATCGACTGACTATATGAAACTGTTCGCCGAGCAGGTTCGTACTTATGTACCGGCTGATGATTACCGCGTACTGGGTACTGACGGTTTCGGCCGCTCTGACAGCCGTGAGAACCTGCGTCACCACTTCGAAGTGGATGCATCTTATGTGGTTGTTGCGGCTCTGGGCGAGCTGGCTAAACGTGGCGAAATCGATAAGAAAGTGGTAGCGGAAGCCATCACCAAATTCAACATCGATGCAGATAAAGTTAACCCGCGTCTGGCGTAAGAGGTAAAAGAATAATGGCTATCGAAATCAACGTACCGGACATCGGGGCTGATGAAGTTGAAATCACCGAGATCCTGGTCAAAGTGGGCGACAAAGTTGAAGCTGAACAGTCGCTGATCACCGTAGAAGGCGACAAGGCCTCTATGGAAGTTCCATCGCCGCAGGCGGGCGTCGTTAAAGAGATTAAAGTCTCTGTTGGCGACAAAACCGCGACGGGCGCACTTATCATGGTTTTCGATTCCGCCGACGGTGCAGCTGACGCTGCGCCAGCTCCGGCAGAAGAGAAGAAAGAAGCCGCTCCGGCAGCCGCTCCTGCTGCTGCGGCAGCGAAAGACGTACACGTACCGGATATCGGCGGCGACGAAGTTGAAGTCACCGAGATCCTGGTGAAAGTGGGCGACACCGTTGCGGCTGAGCAGTCGCTGATCACCGTAGAAGGCGACAAGGCCTCTATGGAAGTGCCGGCGCCGTTCGCGGGTACGGTTAAAGAGATCAAAGTCAACGCTGGCGATAAAGTGTCTACCGGCTCTCTGATCATGGTATTCGAAGTAGCGGGCGCTGCGCCTGCTACTGCGCCCGCTCAGGCGGCAGCACCAGCAGCGGCGGCTCCGGCAGCAGCGGCTGGCGCGAAAGACGTTAACGTACCGGACATCGGCGGCGACGAAGTTGAAGTCACCGAAGTGATGGTTAAAGTCGGCGATAAAGTTGAAGCTGAACAGTCGCTGATCACCGTAGAAGGCGACAAAGCCTCTATGGAAGTGCCGGCGCCGTTCGCGGGCGTGGTTAAAGAGCTGAAAGTTAACGTTGGCGACAAAGTGTCTACCGGCTCTCTGATTATGGTCTTCGAAGTGGAAGGCGCTGCCCCTGCCGCGGCTCCGGCTGCTGCTCCGGCACCTGCCGCTGCACCTGCTCAGGCCGCTAAACCGGCTGCTGCGCCTGCGGCAAAAGCGGAAGGCAAATCTGAGTTTGCTGAAAACGACGCTTACGTTCACGCGACCCCGCTGATTCGCCGCCTGGCGCGCGAGTTCGGCGTTAACCTGGCGAAAGTGAAGGGCACTGGCCGTAAAGGTCGTATCCTGCGCGAAGACGTTCAGGCTTACGTGAAAGACGCTATCAAGCGCGCTGAATCCGCGCCAGCGGGCGCAACCGGCGGTTCTCTGCCAGGTCTGCTGCCGTGGCCGAAAGTGGACTTCAGCAAGTTTGGTGAAGTGGAAGAAGTTGAACTGGGCCGCATCCAGAAAATCTCTGGTGCTAACCTGAGCCGTAACTGGGTGATGATCCCGCACGTTACGCACTTCGACAAAACGGATATCACCGATCTGGAAGCGTTCCGTAAGCAGCAGAATGCGGAAGCTGAAAAACGTAAGCTGGACGTGAAATTCACGCCAGTGGTCTTCATCATGAAAGCCGTTGCCGCTGCTCTGGAACAGATGCCGCGCTTCAACAGCTCTCTGTCTGAAGACGGTCAGCGCCTGACGTTGAAGAAGTACATCAACATTGGTGTTGCGGTTGACACGCCGAACGGTCTGGTTGTTCCGGTGTTCAAAGATGTGAACAAGAAGAGCATTACTGAGCTGTCCCGTGAACTGACGACCATCTCTAAGAAAGCGCGTGATGGTAAGCTGACCGCTGGCGAAATGCAGGGCGGTTGCTTCACTATCTCCAGCATCGGCGGCCTGGGCACCACCCACTTCGCGCCGATTGTGAACGCGCCAGAAGTGGCTATCCTCGGCGTTTCTAAGTCCGCAATGGAACCGGTGTGGAATGGTAAAGAGTTTACTCCGCGTCTGATGATGCCGATTTCTCTCTCCTTCGACCACCGCGTGATTGACGGTGCTGATGGTGCTCGCTTTATCACCATCATCAACAACACGCTGTCTGACATTCGCCGTCTGGTGATGTAAGCAAGCAAAAAAGTCGGCCTGACGGCCGGCTTTTTTCTGGTAATCTCATGAAGTGAGTGAGGTTATCGTGCGAAAGACAAATCGGTTGCCGTTTGTTGTTTCAAAATTGTTAACAATTTTGTAAAATACGGGCGGATAGAACGACCCGGTGGATGATGGGCGACAAGACCAGGGATCGCCGGGAATAAATTAAGAGGTCATGATGAGTACTGAAATCAAAACTCAGGTCGTGGTACTTGGGGCAGGCCCGGCAGGTTACTCTGCTGCCTTCCGTTGCGCTGATTTAGGTCTGGAAACCGTAATCGTAGAACGTTACAACACCCTCGGCGGTGTTTGTCTGAACGTCGGCTGTATCCCTTCTAAAGCTCTTCTGCACGTAGCAAAAGTTATCGAAGAAGCCAAAGCACTGGCTGAACACGGTATCGTTTTTGGCGAGCCGAAAACCGATATCGACAAAATTCGTACCTGGAAAGAGAAAGTTATCACTCAGCTGACCGGCGGTCTGGCTGGCATGGCGAAAGGCCGTAAAGTGAAAGTGGTAAACGGTCTGGGTAAATTCACCGGGGCCAACACCCTGGAAGTGGAAGGCGAGAACGGCAAAACCGTGATCAACTTCGACAACGCGATTATCGCAGCAGGTTCCCGTCCGATCCAACTGCCGTTTATTCCGCACGAAGATCCGCGCGTCTGGGACTCCACCGACGCACTGGAACTGAAATCCGTACCGAAACGTCTGCTGGTTATGGGCGGCGGTATCATCGGTCTGGAAATGGGTACGGTGTACCATGCGCTGGGTTCAGAGATCGACGTGGTTGAAATGTTCGACCAGGTTATCCCGGCGGCTGACAAAGACATCGTTAAAGTCTTCACCAAACGCATCGGCAAGAAATTCAACCTGATGCTGGAAACCAAAGTGACTGCCGTTGAAGCGAAAGAAGACGGTATTTACGTTTCCATGGAAGGCAAAAAAGCGCCAGCAGAAGCACAGCGTTACGATGCGGTGCTGGTGGCTATCGGCCGTGTGCCGAACGGTAAAAACCTCGATGCTGGTAAGGCTGGCGTAGAAGTTGACGACCGTGGCTTCATCCGCGTAGACAAACAGCTGCGCACTAACGTACCGCACATCTTTGCTATCGGCGATATCGTCGGTCAGCCGATGCTGGCGCACAAAGGTGTTCACGAAGGTCACGTTGCCGCTGAAGTTATCGCCGGTAAGAAACACTACTTCGATCCGAAAGTTATTCCGTCCATCGCCTACACTGAGCCAGAAGTTGCATGGGTAGGTCTGACGGAGAAAGAAGCGAAAGAGAAAGGCATCAGCTACGAAACCGCCACCTTCCCGTGGGCTGCGTCTGGCCGTGCTATCGCTTCTGACTGCGCAGACGGTATGACCAAGCTGATTTTCGACAAAGAATCTCACCGTGTTATCGGTGGTGCGATTGTCGGCACCAACGGCGGCGAGCTGCTGGGCGAAATCGGTCTGGCGATCGAGATGGGCTGTGATGCTGAAGACATCGCGCTGACTATCCACGCTCACCCGACTCTGCACGAGTCCGTTGGCCTGGCAGCCGAAGTGTTCGAAGGCAGCATCACCGACCTGCCGAACCCGAAAGCGAAGAAGAAATAATCTTCTGAGTAGATAAAGAAAAAGCGGCTTAGCGGCCGCTTTTTTATTGGGGCAAATCCTGACCCGGGTTTTGCCGGATGGCGGCATCAACGCCTTATCCGGCCTGTAATCTTTGATAACCGCTTTTACTCAACGGTCTGCCAGTGGGCATCGGCATTGAATTTATTGATTGTCGCGACGTTCTTTTCCGTCTCTCTTCCCAGGTTCGCCTGATACACCTTATCGTCCTGATTCACCATAAAGCTCATGACGCCCGTCTTCCCCCAAATTACCGGCCAGGCCAGCAGGGCGAAACCGTCCTTTTCGCTATCAGGAATAATGCGGAAATGGTAGCCGTGATAACCCTCACCGGGTGCCGAAGGACTGAATGCCGGGCCTAACGGGCTGGGCATCTCGCCGGGTTGTACCGGCCAGTACAGTCCATCCTGCTGACCTTTGCTACTGATGAGTTTTGTCGCGAACCTCTGTTTGCGTTGCCAGTAATCGTATTGGGCATCCACATAGGCGCGCATCGCTTCTATCGCCGACAGTTCATTGCGGCCGATGGCGCGGGTGAGGATCTCATCCTGAGCGGCCGCCATATCAAAATGCCAGCCATCAGCATCTTTCATCATCGGTACAGGCAGTTGCCACTCGTCGCGCCCGACGTTCAGGTGCGCGGTATCGCCTTGCTGCACGATACGGTGGCTGATTTTCCAGTCGCGGTTAAAGCGAGCAACGGCTTCGGGATCGGCGCCTTCCTGCGGCAGAAACTGTCGCCAGTTATCTCCCAATAGCGCAGTCAACTGCGCCTCGTTTTGCGTGACGACTGCGGTCGCGAACGCCGTTGCCGCGTCGTCAGGCGAAGGGAAGCGTTGTTGCGCGTAGCTCAACAACGGCAGCGACAGCAGCAGGGTGCTTAACAGGATTTTTTTCATCATCGACTCCGGTTAACGACGGCGAAATTCATGGCGCTCGGAAAGGTGTTCACGCGCAGCGGCACGCTGTTCAGTATTGAGATTGCCGACGTGACGACTCTGCTGGCCGCGCTGCTGCTGAGATTGCCAGGAGGGCGAACGGCTGTCGTTACCGCTGAACACATTGGCATGGTTCTGCCGGAAGGTCTGACGCTGCTGCGGCGTGGCGGATGCGACGCGCTGGTGAACGGTCTCCCGTTGCTGCTGTGACAGTGAATGTGACTGAACCGACTCCCTGTGAACGCTGTCTTGCCGGGTGTCGTAGCCGCGATAGTTATTCCGCTGGGCAATCTGGTTTAGCTGCTGCGAGGCCGCTTTGCGCTGGGCATCGCGGGACGTCGCGCCAGGCGGTTGGGTTTGCGTGGCGGGAGATGCGTGGCTGTGCTGCTGGAATTGCGCCATCGCAGCCTGGCGCTGGCTGTCACGGGAGGCTGGCGTCTGTTGAGTGGCGCTTAACCCGCCGCTGACATCGGTTTGATGAAAACGTTGGGACACTGCGTTGTTCTGATAGGGCACGCCGTTGCGATACGCCGGGTTGTGCTGCCAGGCCATTGTCTGCCCTTTGAGATTTTGCCCGGTAATGTGATTGAAGTTATTCACATTGATATTGATGTTATCCCCGTTGTGCTGGTAGCCATTGCCGCCGTGATGGTCGTTATCATCGTGGTGGTGATGGTCATCGTCGTGGTGATGATGATCGTCGTCCCAGTCGATGCTGCTGAACAACGCGTAGGTGGTGGCGACGCCGAGGCTATAACCAAAGCCTTTCACGAAACTGTCGGCGAATTGCTGTCCGGGAGGCGGCGGCACATACACGGGCGGGTAAGCGGTATTCGGCCAGGCGCCGTAAACGGTCGCGGGATTATAGTTGGGAACATAGACGACCTGTGGATCGGCGGGCTCAATTTTGATCACCGTCGGCGTCGTGCTTTGTACGTTAGCGTCGGCGCTCTGCTTCGGTGTGCTGCTAACCGTTTGCTGCGGCGTGGATTTCAGCGAGCCGGTTTGCTGAGCCAGTAAACGCAACCGTTGCACCGCGTCCATGACGTCCTGCGGCTGGGCCAGAAAAGCGTCGCCAAGGTTTTGCACCCACGTTGGGTTTTCGCCCATCAGCGCCATCAACTGGGGAAACGCCACCAGTGATTTCACGCTCGGGTCCCAGGGCTGACCGGAGACGGCCTGTATTGCCGCATCGCCTTGCAGGGTTGGGTTGTCATGCGACCACTGCACCGCCTGAACCACGTTCGCCGGATAGGTGGCGGCCATCAGCACCTGAGAAAGCAGTGAGTCAGGGTAGAGCGCTATCGGGGCGACCCATTGATCGATTTGCGCTGCGGTAAACGCGGCTTTTGCTTCAGGTTCCGCGGCGGCGGTCGGCTGCGGCTGCACGGCAACGGGAGCGGGTTGAAGCGGGGCTTCGGGCGTGCGGCTTTTTACATACAACACACCCGAAGCGGCAAATAACCCTGCGCTGCATACCAGCGCAATTACATGGGGCTTAAAGGGCAACGTCATTTTATCTCTCCCGATTCCTGAAGAATCGTCATGGTCATTATGCCTGCCGCCAGCGGGTGCGGTGTTGCGTGAGTATAGGGCGGCGGGAGTTTAATTTTTGACTAATATTGGGATCGCTACCGTCAGGTGATGATTAGCGTTCGAAATAATGTGAGCAAACGTTGCAGGGGAAAATGTCTCTTTCCTGAAAAGGCGAAGGGCAATAGACCATGCGTAACGATTCAGCCACTTTTTTATGTTGCTTTTTTGTAAACAGATTAACACCCCACTAAAATCCTGCTATTCTGCCCGTTGCGGTATCGGGCATTTACCCTACAAACTGCTGTCTCACAGGAGCGTGAAGAGAATCGCCCATATACAAAAGCGCCGCACTATGACAATGAGAGCGAGGAGAACCGTCGTGCTAGAAGAATACCGTAAGCACGTAGCTGAGCGTGCCGCCCTTGGGATTGTGCCCAAACCCTTAGATGCAACCCAAATGGCCGCACTTGTCGAGCTGCTGAAGACCCCGCCTGTGGGCGAAGAAGAATTCCTGTTAGACCTGTTAATCAACCGCGTTCCCCCTGGCGTCGATGAAGCCGCCTATGTAAAAGCGGGCTTTCTCGCTGCCGTCGCGAAAGGCGACACCACCTCCCCGCTGGTTACTCCAGAAAAAGCCATTGAACTGCTGGGCACCATGCAGGGTGGTTACAACATTCATCCGCTGATTGACGCGCTGGACGATGCCAAACTGGCGCCGATTGCCGCTAAAGCGCTGTCCCATACCCTGCTGATGTTCGACAACTTCTACGATGTAGAAGAAAAAGCCAAAGCGGGCAACGAATATGCGAAGCAGGTGATGCAGTCCTGGGCCGATGCCGAATGGTTCCTGAACCGTCCTGCTCTGGCTGAAAAAATCACTGTTACCGTCTTTAAAGTGACCGGTGAAACCAACACCGACGACCTCTCTCCGGCGCCAGATGCCTGGTCCCGCCCGGACATTCCGCTGCACGCGCTGGCGATGCTGAAAAACGCCCGTGAAGGCATTGAGCCGGATCAGCCTGGCGTGGTGGGGCCGATCAAACAGATCGAAGCGTTGCAGCAAAAAGGCTATCCGTTAGCCTACGTGGGCGACGTTGTCGGCACCGGTTCTTCGCGTAAATCTGCCACCAACTCCGTGTTGTGGTTCATGGGCGATGACATCCCGAATGTGCCGAACAAACGCGGCGGCGGTCTGTGTCTTGGCGGCAAAATTGCGCCTATCTTCTTTAACACGATGGAAGATGCGGGCGCGCTGCCCATTGAAGTGGACGTGAATAACCTGAACATGGGCGATGTGATTGACGTTTACCCGTACAAAGGTGAAGTCCGCCATCACGAAACCGGCGAACTGCTGGCGAGCTTTGAACTGAAAACCGACGTGCTGATCGACGAAGTGCGCGCGGGCGGTCGTATTCCGTTGATCATCGGTCGCGGCCTGACCACCAAAGCGCGTGAAGCGCTGGGTCTGCCGCACAGCGATGTGTTCCGTCAGGCGAAAGACGTGGCGGAAAGCGCTCGCGGCTACTCGCTGGCGCAGAAGATGGTGGGCCGCGCCTGCGGCGTTGCCGGTATCCGTCCGGGCGCTTACTGCGAACCGAAAATGACCTCCGTAGGCTCTCAGGATACCACTGGCCCAATGACCCGTGACGAACTGAAAGACCTGGCGTGCCTGGGCTTCTCGTCTGACCTGGTGATGCAGTCTTTCTGCCATACTGCGGCGTATCCGAAGCCGGTTGACGTAACTACGCACCACACGCTGCCGGATTTCATCATGAACCGTGGCGGCGTCTCTCTGCGTCCGGGCGATGGCGTAATCCACTCCTGGCTGAACCGTATGCTGCTGCCGGATACCGTTGGTACGGGCGGCGACTCCCATACCCGTTTCCCGATTGGCATCTCCTTCCCGGCGGGTTCTGGCCTGGTGGCATTTGCGGCGGCGACTGGCGTCATGCCGCTGGATATGCCGGAATCAGTGCTGGTGCGCTTCAAAGGCAAAATGCAGCCGGGTATCACCCTGCGCGATCTGGTACACGCGATCCCGCTGTACGCGATCAAACAGGGTCTGCTGACCGTTGAGAAGAAGGGTAAGAAAAACATCTTCTCTGGCCGTATTCTGGAAATCGAAGGGCTGCCGGACCTGAAAGTGGAACAGGCGTTTGAGCTGACCGATGCCTCTGCGGAGCGTTCTGCGGCAGGCTGTACCATTAAGCTCAACAAAGAGCCGATTATCGAGTACCTGAACTCCAACATCGTTCTGCTGAAGTGGATGATTGCGGAAGGTTACGGTGATCGCCGCACCCTGGAGCGCCGTATTCAGGGCATGGAAAAATGGCTGGCGGACCCGCAGTTGCTGGAAGCGGACGCGGATGCCGATTATGCGGCGGTGATCGAGATCGATCTGGCTGATATCAAAGAGCCGATCCTCTGCGCGCCGAACGATCCTGACGATGCGCGTCTGCTGTCTGATGTGCAGGGCGAGAAGATTGACGAAGTCTTTATCGGTTCCTGTATGACCAACATCGGTCACTTCCGTGCGGCAGGTAAACTGCTGGATGCGCACAAAGGCCAGTTGCCGACCCGCCTGTGGGTGGCGCCGCCAACCCGTATGGATGCCGCGCAGTTGACCGAAGAGGGCTACTATAGCGTCTTTGGTAAGAGCGGCGCGCGGATTGAAATTCCAGGCTGTTCACTGTGCATGGGGAACCAGGCGCGTGTGGCTGACGGGGCGACGGTTGTTTCTACCTCAACCCGTAACTTCCCGAACCGTCTGGGAACCGGGGCGAACGTCTATCTGGCTTCTGCGGAACTGGCGGCGGTTGCGGCGCTGATCGGCAAACTGCCGACGCCGGAAGAGTACCAGACCTACGTTGCGCAGGTGGATAAAACCGCCGTGGATACCTACCGTTATCTGAACTTCGATCAGCTTTCCCAGTACACCGAGAAAGCCGACGGCGTGATTTTCCAGACCGCGGTGTAACGGCTCCGACCTGTTCTGCGTAAAAACGCATCAATGCCCGGTGAACCTTGCGTCACCGGGCATTTTTATTTCTATTCCTTCCGCCCGTTCCGCTTTTTTTCTTCCGTTGTGCTGCGATAATTACAGCATGGGCGCAATGCGGTAATGGCGCATTGCCGGGAGCAGAGGAACACATTATGGATTACGAATTTCTGCGCGATATTACCGGAGTGGTAAAAGTGCGAATGTCCATGGGCCACGAGGTGGTGGGGCACTGGTTTAACGAAGAAGTGAAAGAGAACCTGGCCTTGCTTGATGAAGTGGAACAAGCGGCGCGTGCGCTAAAGGGCAGTGAGCGTTCCTGGCAACGGGCGGGACATGAATATACGCTCTGGATGGATGGCGAAGAGGTGATGGTTCGCGCTAATCAACTGGAGTTTACCGGCGACGAAATGGAAGAGGGGATGAACTACTACGACGAAGAGAGCTTATCGCTCTGCGGCGTGGAGGACTTTCTTCAGGTTGTTGCGGCTTACCGTCATTTCATTCAACAACGCTAAATACGGTGGAGCCTCCGTGCTCCGCCGTTACGCTTATACCGCAGGGATATTGCGGCCGTAGTAAATCTCGCGCATCTCTTTCCACAGCGCAGCGGTAATCTCTTTGCGCTCGGTTTCCGTCAGATCTTCCGGTTTAGTGTGGAACATGTAGTGCTTAAGATCGAACTCTTTAAGCAGCATCTTGGTATGGAAGATATTTTCCTGATACACGTTCACATCCACCATGTCATACAGCGACTTCATGTCGTCGGACATAAAGTTCTGAATGGAATTAATCTCATGATCGATAAAGTGTTTCATGCCGTTGACGTCGCGGGTAAACCCACGCACGCGGTAGTCGATGGTGACGATATCGGACTCTAACTGGTGGATCAGGTAATTCAGCGCCTTCAGCGGGGAAATCACGCCGCAGGTCGAAACTTCAATGTCGGCGCGGAAGGTGCACAATCCGCCTTCCGGGTGGCTTTCCGGGTAGGTATGCACGCAGATATGGCTCTTATCCAGATGGGCGACGACGGCCTCGGGCAGCGGGCCGGGATGCTCTGTTTTGTCGATAAGCTGTGGGTCGACCAGCTCTTCGCTTACCAGAATAGTGACGCTGGCGCCCTGGGGTTCATAATCCTGGCGGGCGATATTCAGGATATTCGCGCCGATGATGGAGCACGTCTCTGACAGAATTTCCGTCAGGCGATTGGCGTTATAGAGTTCATCGATATAGGCAATGTAACCATCGCGCTCTTCTGCGGTTTTGGCGTAGCAGATATCGTAAATACAAAAACTCAGACTTTTGGTCAGATTATTAAAGCCATGCAGTTTCAGTTTTTTCAATTTCTTATCTTCTCCTTAGGACGACGGTGTTGCGAGCGCGTCTTGCAAATACTGAGGTAAGGCAAAAGCTGCCGTGTGAACAGACGGATTGTAGTAACGGCATTTCAGGCCGGAGGTATGGAAACGCGCCTGAATAATCTCGGTTGACAGGTGGCGCAGCGCGTCATTGTCCGTCGCCCACGCGAAGGTCATAATGCCGCCGTAGTAGGTCGGAATGGCTGCCTGGTAGAAGCTGACATCGCCAAAGTAATGGCTGAGCTTGCGGTGGCTGTCAATGGCTTCATCCTGTTGCAGGAAGCAGACGCCGTTCTGTGCGACAAAGATCCCGCCAGGATTCAGACAGCGCTTGCAACCTTCATAGAAGGTTGAGGTGAACAGACTCTCGCCGGGGCCGATCGGATCGGTACAGTCGGAGATGATCACATCAAAGGTCTGGCTGGTCTGATTCACGAAGTTAACGCCATCGTCGATCACCAGATTAAAACGCGGATCGTCATAGCTGCCTGCGTTGTGATTCGGCAGATACTGACGGCAGAAAGAGACCACGCCTGCGTCGATCTCCACCATCGTGATGGTTTCGACATTTTTATGCCGTGTCACTTCACGCAGCATTGCGCCGTCGCCGCCGCCGATGATCAGCACATGTTTCGCGTGGCCGTGTGCCAGCAGCGGAACGTGGGTCATCATCTCGTGATAGATAAACTCATCGCGCTCGGTGGTTTGCACCACGCCGTCCAGCGCCATTACGCGGCCAAACGCGGCGTTCTCGAAAATAATCAGATCCTGGTGATCGGTTTTCTCGTGATACAGCACGTTGTCCACGGCAAAGTACTGACCAAACTGGTCGTGTAGCGTTTCATGCCACTTCGTATTTTCGGCCATTGGCTGATACCTCCATTGTTAACACCCGTAAAAAATGGGCGCAACATAATAGCTAACAATGACCGATGATGCACGGTCATTATTTCAGCAATAAGGTATCCGTTGGGTATAACGCGAGTTATTTTACGTAGGCCAGCAAACTCAGGGAATCGCGCGCCAGCGCTTTGCATTTTTTGGCGACGGGAATACCGATGCCGCTCAGATCGCGGTAGCTGTCTTCACCGAGGGATTTCATGTCGAAGGAGTCGTAATTGCTGAGGTCCCACTGGTTTTGCTGGGCAAAAAAGACCAGTGCGCGACGAATCTGACCGTTCGGGAGATTCTGGTAGCCGCAGTCATTTTTCAGAAAGACGAACACCGCCGTTAAATCTGCCATATCTTCGGCTTCGGATTCACTGAGCGCATAGCTGTTTGCGCATACGGCCATCAGGCTGCCGAACAACACTGTTCTGAAAAACGTCTTCATTGCTTCTACCACTGCATCACGGAAATTAAACGTTAGCACACTGCGGGCGAGGCGACGACATTTATTATTGTATCCGACGGGCGTCTGTGACTTGACCTTCCCGTAAGGGGAGGGTCTATGCTCAAAGGTCAGACTGCGTCCCGCCGGTTGAAAATAAGGAAGTGATTATGCAACGTCGTGATTTCTTAAAATATTCTGTGGCGCTTGGGGTCGCATCGGCACTGCCGTTGTGGAGCCGCGCCGCGTTTGCTGCGGAACATCCCGCGTTACCCATTCCCGATCTTTTAACCGCCGACGCGCGCAATCACATTTCGCTGATTGTCAAAGCCGGACAGTCGACCTTCGCGGGTAAAACGGCAACGACCTGGGGTTACAACGGCACGCTACTCGGGCCGGCGCTAAAACTGCGCAAAGGTCAGCGTATTACCGTGGATATTCATAACCAGCTTGCCGAGGAGACGACGCTGCACTGGCATGGGCTGGAAGTCCCCGGCGAGGTGGACGGCGGCCCGCAGGGGGTGATTGCGGCGGGCGGCAAGCGCTCCGTCACCTTCACGCCTGAACAGCGTGCGGCAACCTGCTGGTTCCACCCTCATCAGCATGGGAAAACCGGTCGTCAGGTGGCGATGGGACTGGCGGGCCTGGTACTGATTGAAGATGAAGACATTGGCAAACTGCTCCTGCCGAAACAGTGGGGGATAGACGATGTGCCGGTGATTATTCAGGACAAACAGTTTTCTCCTGACGGACAAATCAATTATCAGCTGGATATGATGACCGCCGCCGTCGGGTGGTTTGGCGACACGCTGCTGACCAACGGGGCGATTTATCCGCAGCATGCTGCGCCAAAAGGCTGGCTGCGTCTGCGCCTGCTGAATGGCTGCAACGCGCGTTCATTGAACATCGCTACCAGCGACAACCGCCCGCTGTATGTTATCGCCAGCGATGGCGGCCTGCTGGCGGAGCCGGTGAAGGTAAACGCACTGCCCATGTTAATGGGGGAGCGTTTCGAAGTGCTTATCGACATCAGCGACGGCAAAGCGTTTGAGTTGATGACGTTGCCCGTCAGCCAGATGGGGATGACGATCGCGCCGTTTGATAAACCGCACCCGGTTATGCATATCCAGCCGCTGGCGGTCACGGCCTCCGGCACTTTGCCGGATACGCTGACCACGATGCCTGCATTGCCTTCTCTTGATGGCCTGAAGCAGCGAAAACTGCAACTGTCGATGGACCCGATGCTCGACATGATGGGTATGCAGATGCTGATGCAAAAGTATGGCGATCGGGCGATGGCGGGAATGGATCATGGGCAGATGATGGGGCATATGAATCATGGCTCAATGGATCACGGCGGGAAGTTCGATTTCCACAATGCCAATAAGATCAACGGCCAGGCGTTTGATATGACGACACCGATGTTTGCCGCCGCCAAAGGGCAGTATGAGCGCTGGGTTATTTCCGGCGAAGGCGACATGATGCTGCATCCGTTCCATATTCATGGTACGCAGTTCCGCATCCTGTCGGAAAACGGCAACGCTCCGGCGGCGCATCGCGCAGGCTGGAAGGATACGGTGCGGGTTGAAGGCGGGATCAGCGAGGTGCTGGTGAAGTTTGATCACGAGGCATCGCAAGAACATGCTTACATGGCGCACTGCCATCTGCTGGAGCATGAAGATACAGGCATGATGCTTGGCTTTACGGTATAAACATGCCGGATGGCGCTGGTGCTTATCCGGCCTACAGTCTCGGTTTTACGGTATAAACATGCCGGATGGCGCTGACGCTTATCCGGCCTACAGTAAAGTGAGCATCCTGTAGGCCGGATAAGGCGAAGCCGCCATCCGGCATAAACGTTACTGCGCGTCGTCAGGCAGAGCGTACGCGACAATATAGTCGCCCATCTTCGTCCCGAACGAACCGTGACCCCCGGCGGAAATCACGACATACTGCTTACCGTTGACTTCATACGTCATCGGCGTTGCCTGACCGCCTGCGGGCAGACGGCCTTCCCACAGTTTTTCACCATTGCTCATGTTGTAAGCGCGCAGGTAGTTATCTGCGGTCGCGGCAATAAACAGCACGTTGCCAGCGGTAGATATTGGGCCGCCCAGCATTGGCATTCCCATATTGAACGGCACCTTAAACGGCATCGGGAACGGCATGCTGTCCTGCGGCGTACCAATACGTTTTTTCCAGACAACTTCGTTGGTTTTCAGATCCAGCGCGGAGATGTAACCCCAGGCAGGCTGTTTACACGGCAGACCAAACGGCGACAGGAACGGGTTCAGCGTCACGCCATACGGTACGCCATACTGCGGCTGAATACCCGATTCCGAACCGGTGCCTTTGGCATCTTCCGGCGGCTCCATCGGATTACCTGGGCCGCGTGGGATCAGTTTAGAGACAAACGGCAGCGCCATCGGGTTGGCAATCGCCACCTGACGGTTCGGATCGACGGAAATGCCGCCCCATTCGAACATACCGAGGTTGCCCGGGAAGACCAGCGTGCCTTTTTCTGATGGCGGGGTAAAGATCCCTTCATAACGCATCTGATGGAACATCACGCGGCACACCAGCTGATCGAACATGGTGGCGCCCCACATATCCGCACCGGTCAGGTCTTTCGTCGGACGGAAGCTCAAATCAGAGAACGGCTGCGTTTTGGTGACGTAATCCCCTTTGGCCGCGCCCTGTGGCACCGGTTTTTCCGGGGCAGGCACCACAAGCTGACCATTGCGACGGTCCAGCACGAAAATATTACCGGTTTTTGCCGGGGCGTAGATGACCGGAACGGTTTGCCCTTTCACGGTGATATCCGCCAGCGTCGGCTGAGACGGCATATCCATATCCCACAGATCGTGATGAACGGTCTGATAGCTCCAGGCCAGTTTACCGGTCGTTGCATTGAGCGCCAGGATCGAGCTGGCATAGCGCTCCTGCTCTGGCGTACGGTTGCCGCCCCAGATATCCGGGGTGGTGACGCCCATCGGCAGATAGACCAGATCCAGCTTCGCGTCATACGCGGCTGGCGCCCAGGAGTTTGGCGAGTTTGGCGTGAAGTGGTGCTCATCCGACGGGATCGCGTTCGGGTCTTTCGCACCGGGATCGAATGCCCACAGCAGTTTACCGCTGTTCACGTCAAAGCCGCGAATAACCCCGGACGGCTCGCGGGTAGAGAAGTTATCGGTGACGGCGCCTGCAATGACGATCACCTTGTCGGTTACGACCGGCGGTGACGTGGGTTCATACATGCCCGGCGTAGTGACCGGCATATTGGTTTGCAGGTTCAGAATGCCGTTGTTGGCAAAGGATTTGCACAACTTGCCGTTGTCTGCGTTGAGGGCGAAAATACGGCCATCGTTCACCGGCAGAATAATGCGGCGTGGGCAGTCTGAAACGACATCCGGCGAGGCGTTATCGGCCGTGGCTTCATGATAGGAGACGCCACGGCAGGTGACATGCTGGAAGCTGGGATCGGTATTGAGCTGCGGGTCGAAATGCCACTTCTCTTTCCCGCTCGCCGCGTCCAGCGCGAACAGACGTTGGTGGGCGGTACACAGATACAGCGTATCGCCGACTTTAATCGGGGTCACTTCGTTGGTGATTTCACCCGGATCGTTCGGCTGCTTCAGATCGCCGGTACGGAACACCCACGCTTCTTTCAGGTTGTGGACGTTATCAGCCGTGATCTGCTTCAGCGGAGAGTAGCGCTGCCCTTCCTGATTGCGGCCATAGGCAGGCCAGTCCTGGTCCGCAACCGGAGAGATCGGTTCGGCAGGCACCGCGTCCGCGCTTAGCGTACCGTTGATCTCTTGCGGGTCGTTGAAGCCAGCCCAGGTGAGGATGCCGCCGCTTATCAGCAGGGCAACCACCAGCGCACTGACAGCGCCGCTGGAAGGGACGCTCAGGCGATGCCAGACAAACGGTAAAATCAGCCAGATGCCGAAGAAGACCAGAATGTCGCTACGCGGGGTCAGCGCCCAGAAGTCGAAGCCGACTTCCCACACGCCCCAGATCATAGTGGCGAGGAGCAGGGCGGCATACAGCCACAGCGCGGAACGCTTGCTGCGCCATAATAGCCCGGCGACGCCAAGCATGACGATGCCCGCAATCGGGTAGTACCAGGAGCCGCCGATGGCGACCAGCCAGCCGCCGCCGATCAGCAGATACAGCCCGCAGAGTGCAGCGAAGAGGGCTGTCAGCGTCACGAGAAGCCGTGGCGCTTTTGCGTTGTTATTTGCCATAAAAAGATACCATCTCAATTTGTTAATTTTTTAGTAGCAATTAATTATAGGATTTAACAAGTGTGATCGTCATCACAAAATGAGCTTTATTAACAGATGCCGCGAATAAATACTTTTGCTGGTATACTGCGTGCCTTGCGCTTCGATGCTGTCTTATCAAGAGCAGGCATGAAGTGATTTGTTTTTAAATCATATGGTTAGAGATATGAAACATACTGTAGAAGTAATGATCCCCGAAGCGGAGATCAAAGCGCGCATTGCCGAACTGGGTCGTCAAATTACTGAACGTTATAAAGACAGCGGCAGTGACATGGTGCTGGTAGGTCTGCTGCGTGGCTCATTTATGTTTATGGCGGATCTGTGCCGCGAGGTACAGGTGTCTCATGAAGTCGATTTTATGACCGCCTCCAGCTACGGTAGCGGCATGTCCACCACTCGCGATGTGAAAATTCTCAAGGACCTGGATGAAGATATCCGTGGCAAGGATGTGCTGATTGTCGAAGATATTATCGATTCCGGGAATACGCTGTCGAAAGTGCGGGAAATCCTGAGCCTGCGTGAGCCAAAGTCTCTGGCGATTTGTACGCTGCTGGATAAGCCGTCTCGCCGTGAGGTTGACGTCCCGGTTGAGTTTATCGGTTTCTCGATCCCGGATGAGTTCGTTGTGGGTTACGGCATTGACTATGCTCAGCGTTATCGCCATCTGCCGTATGTTGGTAAAGTGGTGCTGCTGGACGAGTAAGAACGTTGTGCCGGATGGCGCTACAGGTGCTATGTCCGTAGAAATGTAGGCCGGGTAAGGCGTAGCCGCCACCCGGCAATACACGTTTACTTGTGGTTAATATGCTTTTTGCTGAGGTTTGAAACCCCCCGACGATAGCGCTGTTCCAGCGTTTCACGGTTGGTCGCCGTGACTTCCAGATCGCGCAGCAGGCCGTCGTGAATACCGTAGGCCCAGCCGTGAATCGTCACTTTCTGACCGCGTTTCCACGCGGACTGCATGATGGTTGAGTGGCCCAGGTTATATACCTGTTCCATCACGTTCAGCTCGCACAGGGTATCGATTCGACGCTCCTGCGGCATTTCTCCGAGTAATGAGCTATGTTTGAACCAGATATCGCGAATGTGCAGCAACCAGTTGTTAATTAACCCCAGTTCCGGGTTTTCAACAGCCGCCTGGACGCCGCCACAACCGTAGTGACCACAAATAATAATGTGTTCAACTTCCAGTACATCGACGGCATACTGCACCACGGAGAGGCAGTTGAGATCGGTATGAATAACCAGGTTGGCAACATTGCGGTGAACAAATAATTCGCCCGGCTCAAGGCCGGTTAAACGTTCTGCGGGAACGCGGCTGTCGGAACATCCAATCCATAGAAAGCGCGGTTTCTGCGCTTGCGCCAGTTTCTCAAAAAATCCGGGATCCTCTTCCACCAGCATTTTTGACCATAGTGCATTGTTGCTGATGAGTGTATCTATGTCTTTCATGGAGGTTAACGACCTGTAACCAAATAAGTGCGTTGGGCTAATATAGGGCAACTCCGGGATTATTTAAACCATATACTCGTCATTCTTCACGTTGCAGGTGCGTTGGCTTCCTCGCTCACCCCGGTCACTTACTGGTGTAAGCTTCCGGGGATTCACTGCGTTGCCGCCTTCCTGCAACTCGAATTATTTAGAGTGTAAATAAAGTGTAAGAACGTAAGGTAAGTAAAAATTCATGACCATTGCACTGGAACTTCAGCAACTTAAAAAAACGTATCCGGGCGGCGTTCAGGCGCTCCGTGGGATCGATTTGCAGGTTGAGGCGGGTGATTTTTATGCGCTTCTGGGGCCAAACGGGGCGGGGAAATCAACCACCATTGGCATTATCAGCTCGCTGGTTAACAAAACCTCCGGGCGCGTCTGCGTCTTTGGTTACGACCTTGAAAAAGATGTGGTCAACGCCAAACGCCAGCTTGGCCTGGTGCCGCAGGAATTTAACTTCAACCCGTTTGAAACCGTCCAGCAGATCGTCGTCAATCAGGCGGGGTACTACGGCGTTGAGCGTAAAGAAGCCGTTGCGCGCAGCGAAAAGTACCTGAAACAACTCGATCTGTGGGAAAAACGTAACGAACGTGCGCGTATGCTCTCCGGCGGGATGAAGCGTCGTTTGATGATCGCCCGGGCACTGATGCATGAGCCGAAACTGTTGATTCTGGATGAACCCACCGCAGGGGTGGATATTGAACTTCGCCGCTCAATGTGGGGCTTTTTGAAGGATTTAAACGACAAAGGCACCACGATTATCCTGACGACGCACTATCTTGAAGAAGCGGAAATGCTGTGTCGCAACATCGGTATCATTCAGCACGGCGCGCTGGTGGAAAACACCTCGATGAAAAATCTGCTCTCTAAGCTGAAATCCGAGACGTTTATTCTCGATCTGGCGGCGAAAAGCCCGCTGCCGAGGCTGGAAGGCTATCAGTACCGTCTGGTGGATACCTCGACGCTGGAGGTCGAAGTATTGCGGGAACAGGGCATCAATAGCGTCTTTTCGCAACTGAGCAGCCAGGGCGTTCAGGTTCTCAGTATGCGTAACAAGGCAAACCGCCTGGAAGAACTGTTTGTCTCTCTGGTGCATGATAAAAAAGGAGATCGCGGATGATGCAGCTGTATTGGGTCGCGCTGAAAAGCATCTGGGCGAAAGAGATTAACCGCTTTATGCGTATCTGGGTGCAGACGCTGGTGCCGCCGGTCATCACCATGACGCTCTATTTTATTATCTTCGGTAATCTGATTGGCTCACGCATTGGCGAGATGCACGGTTTTAGCTATATGCAGTTTATCGTGCCGGGCTTAATCATGATGGCGGTGATCACCAACGCGTATGCCAATGTGGCCTCATCCTTCTTTAGCGCCAAATTCCAGCGCAACATTGAAGAACTGCTGGTGGCGCCTGTCCCGACGCACGTCATTATCGTCGGATATATTGGCGGCGGCGTGGCGCGCGGGCTGTGCGTAGGGGTTCTGGTTACGGTGATTTCGCTGTTCTTTGTGCCGTTCCAGGTACACTCCTGGGTGTTCGTGGCGTTAACGCTGGTGCTGACGGCGGTGCTGTTTTCGCTGGCAGGGCTGCTGAACTCGGTCTTTGCGAAGACCTTTGATGATATCAGCCTGATCCCGACGTTCGTGCTGACGCCGCTCACTTACCTGGGCGGGGTGTTTTATTCCCTGACGCTGCTACCGCCGTTCTGGCAAGGATTGTCGCATCTGAACCCGATTGTCTACATGATCAGCGGCTTCCGCTATGGTTTCCTGGGCATTCACGACGTACCTCTGGTCACTACGTTCGGCGTGCTGGCCGTGTTTATCCTGGCGTTTTACCTGCTGTGCTGGTACTTAATTCAGCGCGGACGCGGCTTGCGCACGTAATGTTTTTCCTCTCCTCCGCCGGGGGGAGAGGCAGACTTTGACGTTTATCACCCTTACTCATTTATCACACTGATAAACTACTTGCTTGCTAAGGAGGTAGGCTATGTTGGGTTGGGTGATTACCTGTCATGACGATCGCGCGCAGGAGCTACAGGATCGTCTGGAAGAAAAACATGGCCCGCTGGCGCAGTGCCGGGCGGTGAACTTCTGGCGCGGTCTGAGTACCAATATGCTCAGCCGTATGATGTGTGAAGCATTACACCAGGCGGATTCCGGCGATGGGGTGATCTTTTTAACGGACACGTCCGGCGCCGCGCCTTATCGTGTGGCGTCGCTGATGAGCCATAAACATTCCGGCTGCGAAGTGATTGCCGGTGTGACGTATTCATTGCTTGAAGAAATGCTTGCCGCGCGGGAATCCATGAGCAGCGCGGCGTTCCGTGACACCATTGTTTCTCTCGGCGCGCCCGATGTCACCAGTCTCTGGCATCAACAGCAAAAAAATCCGCCTTTTGTGCTGAAGCATGATTTGTACGCGTACTGACGGTCAATTCGTGGAGGCGATGATGCGGCTGACAGGCAGTCAGCCGCAGGGAACGTTATTCGTAGCTGAGGGTGAAAGTACCGACGGTTTCAAAAGTGCCGGCTTTAATTGTACCGATTTTGATTAACTGCCCGGTGAAATCCAGACCAATAGATTCATGATACCACTCACGATTTCCGCTGTAGGTGATACCGACACGCTCCGAACCGTCTACCTTCATTGTTTGTGTGTTGTTATTGATAATGGAACGAATTTTTACGCCCACGCCCTCGGCGCTCCCTGAAGAGTTGGTGAGAATCGTATTGTCTGCGCCATGATTGCCGGTCAGGGTGACGGTAACGGTCGTCAATGAGCAGCGGAATAAGTTAAACGTAAACGGCTTTTCTACCGACTCGCCCGTTTTTTCGAAATCGGAACGGTAAAAGTCGCCAAAATCCACGTCCCGATCGTATTCGTCATTATTTATCCCCATCCCCTGGCAGGTCGGCTCCATGACGGAAAACGCCATCGATGCTCCACTCATCATAAGGTCGAGATCGTTTTGCCCGGCATCTCCTATGTGCAGAGTACCGATTTTCCCTGGCAGCGCGTTCCCGTCCGTCTGACCATTTCGGGGGTGGTAGTCTGGCGTCTGATACATCGTGACGAAGATATCCCAGTTGCGTGTTGCGCTAGGCCCCGTCCAGGGGGCATCGCCATGGCTTGGGAAGGTTGACGTTCCTCCGGGCAGCGGCAGGTTTAAATCCAGATCGTTAGTGTTGTTGCCGTTGTGGCAGTTCCCGATACACCTCACGGAATAGGTGTAAACAATGCCGGGAATCGAGGTTTTGAGCAGCCCGGTAGGGCCATTTGACCCCTGAGTGGTATAGTGATCCCACAAATTGGCATCGGTAGGGCCGGTCAACGTTACGGCATTGCTCCCATTACCTCCGCATGTGATGGGCGCCGCTCCCTGGAATAAAGGGAAATCACCCTCCATAGACTGAGGGTTCATAATGATGAGCGGCGTATCAATGCCTCCGATGGGGCCAATGAGCGTTCTGGCAGTCCAGAAAGACGGTATATCGGCCTGCTGTGTCGTAAAATGACATGCGGTGTCTGCTAACGCTTGCCTGGCGAAAATGGAGAGCACGCAAAATAATAGCGGCAGTAAATAGCGTAATTTCATCATAAATCCCTTTACTGATAGGTTACATTGACCACCACATTGCTGGTCACCAGTCCGTTGCCGACATCGCCCGTGTTCTGGTAACGGGCGTAAAACACATAATCTGCTGGAAAGAGCGGTGCCGCTTGCCCGCTAAGGTCATACGCTACGTCGGAACTGCCATCGCTATTCAATACGTTCGTGTGGTGTGTGGCGGAAAAAACAACCACACCGACATTTCTGGCCTGATCGCTGACCGCGTTATTGATAAATACCTGGCTGTTGTCGGGGTTTATACCGAATTGCGGTTCAAATCGAAAATGAAGCTGCTGGCTTCCTTCGCTTCCTGCTGGCGGCACGTCGCAGTTGACAACCTGAATGGTAAACGTTGTACCGCCAGCGTCCGTTTCCGGCCGCAGGCGATCGCTGTTGTCCGTATTGTAAAACCAACTGCGCGTGACGGTTGGCAACTCGACATTACCGCCATTTTCCAGGCTTACTTGGCAGGTATTGGCCAGAATCTTCGCCTTAAAATTGACGTCCATTCCGCTGTCGTCAGCCTGACTGACGACAGGCCACAGTCCTGCCAGGCCCACCAGCAGGGCGAAAGTAAATCGCATAAAAAATAGTGTCTGTCGCATAGTTGCCCGCTGGCTACATTACTGGTAGGTGACTAAAAAGGTGATAAGCGACGTCGCTTCACCTGTTGTGATATCAGCGGCTGTTTTACCATTCGCAACGACCCAGCGAGCCACCAGAGGATAGGTGTAGCTTTGGTTCATATTCTTCGAACCAAACGAATGCGTCAGTACATTCGAAGGGTTGCCCGTCTGGCAGGCTAACTGGGTGCCTGAGTCTGCGGCGGTTTCCCAGATCTCAACGGCGGTATTCGTGGCGCCTGTTGTCGCGTAGGAGTCGCCGGAACAGGTATTGCCTGCCCCTGGCTGAGCCGCCACGGTTGTGGTTAACACGCCCGCGCATTCGGTCAGTGCGATATTAAAGGATTCGGTACGCGTACCGACTTCGTTCTTATACAGATCGCCGAAGTCAATCGTGCTGGTCGGGCCATCTGCATCCGTCACCTGGGTGTTACAGGTGCCGGGGAGGATCTCAGTGGTAAAGATAGCCTGCAACTGATTGGTGCCTGTCACCGGGGCGGCGTGGGTCAGGCCGCTGAATAATCCACCAGCTACCGCCAGCGCGAGAAAAAGAGAATTAGATTTCATTATGATGCTCCGTTATATCGCAGGAATTATTCATAGCTAAAGTTAAAGGTTGCTGTTGCCTGGAAGGCGCCAACCGCCGGGGTTGTACCGGAGATCCTTGTCGTCACCAGACGCGCCACAAGGTCGACCTGTTTGCTGTCTATTTCAGCAGGACTCCATTTAATTACCTCGGCATCGTTATCTGAGGTCTCCGTTTCGTTGGCAAAAATAGCAAAATAGCTGGTTGGCGCACTGACACGAGAGAATTTCAGGCCAACCCCGGTGGGGCCTGTCTCACCCGTACCGGGGAGGAGGATGGTTTTCGGCGTACCGCCGTCGTAACCGGAGGTCGTGCCGCTGATGGAGGCTTTAATTCCGGTTACGGATTCCGGGCAGTTTTTAATTTTCAGGGCGAATTGCGCCATCGTTGGCCCTGACGCTGCCTCGCTGGTCTGGTATTTAATGATATCGCCCAGCGACACTTTGCCGTCGGCGCCGATGATGATGGTGGAGCTACTGTCCGAGTCATTAATCGTCATATCACAGGTTGTGTCCCGGATATTGGCTCGGAAGGTAATGTCGATGCTGTCGCCGTTGTCTGCATGAACGGATGAACACACCGCCAGCGCTAACATAGCGACAGGTAAACTGCGGAGATATTTATTACTTTTTAAAGTCATTAAGGGAACTCCCTGTAGAAAAATAACTTATTGCATATGACAGAGTTGATTGTTCAGGATTGTGGTTAATCCTGCCTTTTGTGCGCTGTCGGTAATGTGATAATTCACCGTACAGGCGCTACCTGCTTCTTTACCCCAGACAACTCGCAGGGTGCCCTGATCTTCTACGCCGCGCACATAAGCCTGCCCGGCCTGACCGACGGCGCCGACCAGCTCGCCTTTATCGGTCAGGACGTCTGCGCCGAGTGGAATAAAGCCTTTATCGTTGCGTAGAAGTTCAAGGATGAGAGAACGACCTTCGTCGGTTTCGAAGTTGACCAGCACCACGGCGCCATCACGCGGGACGATGGTTTCACTGGTGTTTTTGACCTCGACGTCGGCGTCCAGAGAACTGATATTCAGCCCAACGCGGTTCTCACGGTAAGCCGAGGCATACGGCATAATCGCGTATCCTGAACGACCTATTTCACCTTTGCCGTAACCGAGCTGCGCGCCTTTTGCGCCGCTGGCATGAACCAGAATGATGGGGCCGGTGTCACTTAATGTTCCTGGCGCCATCGTCAGGCCGCCAGTGTGAACCACCATGCCGCCGCTATAGTTGGCGGAATATTGTTTGCTGCTGTCATCGCTAAAAGAGGTAGAGACTGACAGGGGGCCATACGGACTGCTCCACGAGCCGTAACCGCTGATCTGATTCAAATCGCCATAATCACCGGTATTGCTTGCCGTACTGATGGAGTAGTTAATCTTACCGTCTTCAGTATTACCGCTGGCGGTGTTGTTAAAGTTGGCGCTGCCTTCCATATCCGTACGCGCGCTCATATTGACGTTGTTAAAACCGGCAATATTTTTACGTTCACTGGAGAACGTGCTTAACGGAATGCTGACGTTGAGATAAACGCTGTCATCTTTTTCGCCATCTTCATCATAGGTACGCTGGAGCGAGATGCTGTAGCTGCCATAGCGGAAGTCATTGCTGTAACCTGCGCTGTAGTTTGAGGTGGAACCACTCTCATTCCAGTAGTCTTCCCAGGTACCGGTGACATAGAGCGAGCCGTAGTTTTCACCATTGAACGCCAGCGGTTGACTGACGCTAATCTGAAACTGGTTTTTCATACGCTGATAGTCAGAATAGAGTTCGTCGCTGGACTCATATGACTGATTCTTATAGCTGCCGTATTTCACGTCGTCCTGTAGCGCGGCGGCGTCCCGCAAGCTGAGGTAGTCTTCCGTCGAGAAACGGTATGCCGCCACATTGAATGAGGTGTCGGTGGTTTCGATGACCTTGCTGTACGTCAGGCGATAGCTTTGGCCGGTCAGCGTCCCCAGCTCGTCAATTTGTGCATGTGACTGCGTGACGTCTAACGCGAAGGCGCCGATCGCGGTGTTCATCGCCACGCCAAGCAAACCGGCGTAAAAATCCATGTCGCTGTACTGCACGCCCGCGTAGCCGGTAAAGGTGTTGTTGAGACCGTAATACCAGGTGGCGTAACCAATGTTCGGTCTGTCATGCAGCGAATCGTCGTTCAGTTCGCCCGCGCCAAACTCCCAGCGTGAGGTTCCCGGACGCATCATCTGCGTAACCGAGGAAAAAGGAACCGTGAAGGTTCTCTTGCTGCCGTCAGACTCTTCTACAGTCACCTGTAGATCGTTACCGTAGCCGGTGGTGCTGAGATCGCTCAGTTCAAACGGGCCTGGCGGTACGGTGGTTTCATAAATTTTGCTGCCGCTTTGCATGACGGTGACTTTGGCGTTGCTGTTGGCGACGCCACGAATGACCGGTGAGTAGTTGGTACGGCCTTCCGGGCGCATGCGATCGTCGCTGTACAGGCGCATCCCGCGCAGGCTGACGGAGTCGAAGGTGTCGCCGTTGGTGTAGGTTTCGCCCGCCACAACCTGCGCGGTTAACGCCGGAATGTCGCGCTGGAGGTAAATGTCCTGGCTGGAGTAATCCGAACCGTTGTCTTTATCCCAGTTGTAGGTGCCGCGGGAGCGCAGCCGCCATGCGCCCAAATTCAGCCCATATTGCAGACCGGCGTAAGCCGTGTCGGAATTATTGCCATCGCTTTCGCTATGCCAGGCGTTGAGATTGTACGACAGCAACGCCGCCGGAATACCTGCATCCCATAATGATGGATCGACATATCCCGCCGGGCGTTTGAGAACGTAAAGCTGCGGCATCGTCAATTCCAGGGTGAGTTTTGAGGTATCGAAATTCACCGACGAGTGGGGGTAATATTTTTTGATATCAATACAGGTTGTATCATCGTCGGAAATAGTATTCCCCAGCACGCTACTATCAACGCCCGCTTGTTTCAGCAACAATGCGGTAATACACGGCGTGGCGCGTGGCGTTCCGTTATCTTTAAATTCGATGTTTTGCGTCGATTTATTTTCACCGTTCAGGCTTATTTTCGCCCGGTAGGTTCCCGGTAATATTGGATTACCCTGAGCATAACGGCTTACATCGACTGCACTCCCCATATTCAGCAGGAATTGATCGTTAAACTCTACCATTTCCTCTGAGTCGGGAGCAGAGGACTGTGCAGGCGTATTTCCCGCCGCATGAACAGAGAACGGCAATGCCGCACTAATGGCGAGACATAATAGAGATCGTCGAAAAATCATAACAAGTCCAGTCGATTAAAGCGGGTTGCCGTTATATAAGAAGAAAAAATATATTTTTAATTTATTAATTAACGTTGGCGGTGAGTTTTTCCGTTCCGCCAAAATCATTGATAGCGATATACACCACTTCTCCGCTGGCGTTATTCGTTAATCCTTTAACCGTCATGGTTTCGCTGGAGAACGGCTTAATCGACTTACTGTCAATTTCATACTCTTTGGCGCCGACCTTAAACGTTGCGCTGGAGAGTGAAACGTTATAGGGCGAGTCGTTACGGCCAACTAAAGACAGGGTGTTGCCCTGGCGCATTTGCGACCATTTAACCTGCTTCATCGCCTCACCTGGGGTGCCTTTTAAGCCGTCCGGGCGGAAAAATAGCTTAATACGGGTACGGAAAGCGAGTTGCAGTTGGTTCTGGCTTTCGCCGTCTTTCGCCGTTGCTTTTTTGGGAATTTCCAGCACGTTAAACCAGAATAAGGATTCCCGATCCTGCGGCAGCGGCTGCTGTAAATATGTCACACGCACAGACTGGCCTTTCCCTGGATCGATGCGTGAAATGGGCGGGGTAATGACAAAAGGCAGTTTTAATTCCTGCGGGTTAACGTTCGGGCTCCCGTCATCCAGCCAGATCTGAAGTAACAGCGGGTTTTTGCCTCGGTTATCCAGGTTCACAATCACATCTTTCATGGATTGTTGATATACGATGCGTGTGCCGGAGATAACCACGTCGGCGCATGCCTGAAACGAGGCGATGCCGATCATGGCGGCGGTGAGGGTTTTTAATCCGGTTTTTAACGTCAGGCTGAACATAATGCTACCCACTCCCTGTTGGATGTAACGAAAACATCCTCTGGCTTAAGCCAGAGGATGAAGAACAACAGTCCTGTTGCTTATTGGTAGTTCATGGTGAAGGCAACCTGTGCCTGCACGGAACCGCTGGTTACGCCAGTAGCCGGGCCCATATAAGCGACGGTGTAGTTCAGTTCGCCTTTGCCATCAGTCAGCGTGGTTGACTGAGTGTTGTTAGGATGATCGATTTTGATCAGATCGGTCTTCGTGTTG
The DNA here is from genome assembly GCF_030333435.1 of Citrobacter sp. CK191. Lineage (NCBI taxonomy): Bacteria > Pseudomonadati > Pseudomonadota > Gammaproteobacteria > Enterobacterales > Enterobacteriaceae > Citrobacter > Citrobacter sp. CK191. Next base: position 611,673 of record NZ_JAOWFX010000034.1, read on the forward strand.
CCATCGTTGTGCAGAACCAGGCTTACGTTGGTTGCTGAACCTTGCAGGCCAGTTGGTGGAACCAGTGCGCCTTCGTTGTTTGCGGAAGAACCGCCCCAGGAATCAAACTGCGCATCAGCAGACTGCAACTCAGTATCCGCACAGGAAATAGACAGCGCGAACTTAGCCTGGCCCAGGGTGCTGTTAACGTCGGCAGCAGTACCTGGGGTGAAGTCTTCTACTGACACGGTCGGCAGAGTGACGTTGAAGTCTTTAGTTGTCTGGGAGCTCAGTGGATCATCTTTCAGCGTGATGTTACAGGTATTCGGGGTGACCAGGCCGTGGAAGGTGATGGTGCCACGATCCGCGTCTGCTGCGAATGCTGAACTGGAAATAGTTGCCAGAACTGCCGCAGCTAATGCGTATTTTTTCAATGCCATTTTGATAAACATCCGTATTAGATAATAAGTGTACTTTACGTTTTTAGAAAAAGTACTTCGTCTGTTAAGCGTAAAGGCCGGCCGGGGAATTACATTAACTTTGCGGAGTATAGGAAAATATTTATTGATAATTGTAATTATCTTTACTTAAATGGTGTTTAAGTAAACTTAACTGATGGTTATTTCATTGAAAGGTAAGTGTTTTTATTTTTGGTTATTCACCTGATGAATTTGTGAGGAAAAGAATTTAATGATATAAATAAATATAACGATGGATTGTTAAACGTTTGTTTAAATTTTCTGATAACGCCTCCGCTAATATTATTAGTTGTCCTGATAAGAAAGACCGGAATTATTTAAAATAAAAGGAGCTGAAGTTTTTCGGCTCCTTTTATTAATATAATAATATATTTGGGAAATATCAGGCAACCTGTACCGGGATCGCTTTCGCGGTGCGCTTCATTTCATTATCGCCTTCAAAATAGGCGACGTTGGGCTGCCAGCGACGCGCTTCTTCGTCTGACATGGTAACGAAACTTGCGATGATCACGATATCGCCCACCGCAGCGCAGTGCGCCGCTGCGCCGTTCACGGAGATGATTCTGGAACCACGTTCGGCGGCAATCGCATAGGTTGAGAAGCGCTTGCCGTTAGTCACGTTCCAGATATCAATGGCTTCGTTTTCAAGAATACCGGCTGCGTCCAGAAAATCCTGATCAATGGCGCAGGAACCTTCGTAGTGCAGGTCCGCCTGAGTCACTTTCACGCGGTGGAGTTTGCCCTGCAGCATAGTGCGAATCATAACTTCTACCTTTAAATCTTAGCGATAACGAAGCAGGCGTCGCCTGCTTTGAGGAAATTCTCAGGCAGTATTGCCTGATTTTTAACCCCTGTCTACTGGGTTAATGTAACGGACTGATTGTCGATCAGGCGAGCCTGACCCAGCCATGCCGCCATCAGGATCACCGCGCGTTTGCTGCTATCGGTGAGTTCCAGCAGCGTGTCCGCGTCGCGAATCTGAATGTCATCCGCGCGGAAGCCTTTTTCATTCAGCTCCTGCTCGGCGACGGCGATCATCTCTTCCAGATCGCGATTACCCGCCAGCAATTTCTCGGCGACGCTGTTCATCACCTTATTTAAGCCAGGAGCAATTTTGCGCTGTTCGGCGGTCAGGTAACCGTTACGCGAACTCAGCGCTAAACCATCTTTGGCGCGAATAATCGGTACGCCGACGATCTCGATGTCGTAGCCCATATCGGCCACCATCTTGCGGATTAAAGCCAGTTGCTGGAAGTCCTTTTCGCCAAAGCAGGCGATGTCCGGCTGGACGAGATTGAAGAGTTTGCTGACGATGGTGGAAACACCACGGAAATGGCCCGGACGGCTGGCGCCTTCCAGCATGGTGGACAGCCCGGGAACATCAACGTAAGTCTGGCCGTCGGTGCCTTGCGGGTAAATTTCCGCTGGCGCCGGCGCGAACACGAAATCCACTTTGCGTTTGTTCAGCTTTTCGCAATCTTCCTGCAACGTTCGTGGGTAGCGTACCAGATCGTCCGGGCGGTCAAACTGCATTGGGTTAACGAAAATACTGACCACCACGACGTCAGCGCGCGCTTTCGCTTCCTCAACCAGTTTCATATGACCATCGTGCAGGTTGCCCATCGTTGGCACCAGCGCAATGCGTTTACCGTCCTGGCGCAGGCGGCGAATATGCTGTCGCAGCAGCGGCAGGGTTTCAATAATTAGCACAACAAGACTCCTTAAGTTGCCTGATGGACCGTGGTTTGTAGGCCTGATAAGCGTAGCGCCATCAGGCATTTTGCCGGATGGCGACGCAGGGCGTTTTATCCGGCCTACAAGCACCCCATTAATGGAAGCTGTGTTCTTCGCCCGGATAGACGCTGGACTCAACCTCGGCAATATACTGCCGCACGGCGGCGCGCATGTCGCCTGCTTCCGCCAGGAAATTTTTAGCAAATTTCGGAATGTGGCCGCCGGTAATGCCGAAGGCGTCGTGCATCACCAGGATCTGACCGTCGGTTACGTTGCCTGCGCCAATGCCGATGACCGGAATGGAGAGCGCTTCGGTGACGCGTTTAGCAAGCTCAACCGGTACGCATTCCAGCACCAGCAACTGCGCGCCTGCCGCTTCCAGCGCCAGCGCATCATCCAGCAGTATCTGCCCCGCATCGCCGCGCCCCTGGATCTTATAGCCGCCAAAGATGTTGACGGATTGCGGCGTCAGTCCCAGATGGCCGCACACCGGCACCGCGCGTTCGGTGAGCATTTTTACCGTATCGACCAGCCAGGCGCCGCCTTCGATTTTGACCATATTCGCCCCCGCGCGCATCACCACGGCGGCGTTTTCAAACGCCTGCTCCGGGGTGGCATAGGCCATAAACGGCAGGTCGGAGAGCAGGAGACAGTTAGGCGCGCCACGGCGCACCGCACGCGTGTGGTAAGCGATATCTTCTACGGTAACAGGCAGGGTGGAATCGTGTCCCTGAACCGTCATGCCCAGCGAGTCGCCTACCAGCATCACGTTGATACCCTCGTCAGCGAAGAGTCTGGCAAAGCTGTAATCGTAGGCGGTGATAGTTGCGAAGCGCTTTTTCTCTTGCTTACATTTTTGCAGCAAGGCGATAGTCGTCGGTTTCATAACGTTTCCTGATGGTGGAGGTCATATTAACCGGCATTTTAACAGCAGCATTGATGGGGGCAATGGATTTAAGCAATCGATTAACCCGAAAGCAGTAAACGCTAAAGAGGGGCGGGCAATTTACCAGTGGGCAGGTTTTTCTGCTGCGAGGCGCGTGAGGTAATGATGCAGCGTGACGCCGTCTGGGAACACCAGGTCGGGGGCGATTTCAAAGAGTGGCCACAGCATAAAACCGCGATTTTTCATGTCGTAGTGCGGTATCGTCAGGCGGGGCGTGTTTATTACGTCATCACCAAACAGCATGATGTCGAGATCGAGTGTGCGCGGCCCCCAGCGTTCGGCTTTGCGAACGCGACCCTGTTGTAACTCAATACGCTGCGTGTGGTTGAGCAGTTCTTCCGGCGCCAGTTGGGTTTCCAGCGCAACGGCGGCGTTCAGGTAGTCGGGCTGATCCTGCGGGCCTAGCGGGGGAGTGCGGTAAAACGAGGAAACGGCAACAATACGGCTGTCCGGGATGTCGCCGATAGCCTTCACGGCAGCATTAACCTGCTCCAGCGGAGAGGCTAAGTTGCTGCCGAGCGCGATATAGGCAACCGTCACGCGGTTCCCTCGCGGCGTGGCGCGCGTTTGCGCGGACGACGATGGCGGCGGCGCGGCGCGGGGTCTTCATCCAGCTCATTCAGCATGCCTTTCTGATCGGGCGGCGCTGAAACCTGGAACTCGCCCCACCACTGCGCCAGACGTTGCAGTTCAGCGTTGTTTTCCACCTCGGCGCGCAACGCCAGCAGATCGTATGCGGCGCGGAATTTCGGGTGCTCCAGCAGCTTCCAGGCGCGTTTGCCCTGGCGGCGGGACATCCGCAACTGGAGTTGCCAGATATCACGGGTTAACGTGGTGAGGCGTTTCGGGATCGCCAGCGAACGGCACGCTTCGTCCAGCACCTCGTTCATGGCCAGCGCAAAGGCGTCGTAATAGGCCAGGCCGCTCTCCTGAGCGATTTTCTGCGCCATTTCCAGCAACGGATACCAGAACATGGCGGCAAACAAGAACGCCGGGTTAACGCGCATGTCGTTATGGATGCGGTTATCGGTATTTTTCAGCACCTGCGCAATGATGCGCTCCATCGCGCTGTCGCCGTTTTCGGTGAAATAACGCGTAATGGTGGGGAACAGGGGCTGGAACAGGCTGTATTCACGCAGCTTTTTGTAGGTTTCGAAACCATATCCCGCTTGCAGAAGCTTCAGGGACTCTTCAAACAGACGCGCGGGCGGAATATCGTTGAGTAAGGTCGCCAGGCGCGGAATCGGCTCTGCGGTTTCCGGGCTGATGCGCATATCGAGTTTTGCGGCGAAACGGACTGCACGCAGCATTCGCACCGGATCTTCGCGGTAACGCGTTTCAGGGTTGCCGATCAGGCGAATCACGCCGTCTTTCAGATCCTGCATACCGCCGACGTAATCGCGCACGGTGAAATCCGCCACGCTGTAATAGAGGCTGTTAATGGTGAAGTCGCGACGCTGGGCGTCTTCTTCAATGGAGCCGAAGATGTTATCGCGCAACAGCATGCCGTTTTGCCCGCGCTGGGAGGTGGCGCGGTCGCTGTCGTTGCCTTCATGGTGGCCACGAAATGTCGCCACTTCGATAATCTCCGGGCCGAACATGACGTGCGCCAGACGGAAACGGCGACCCACCAGACGACAGTTACGGAACAACTTCCGCACCTGATCCGGCGTTGCGTTGGTGGTGACATCGAAATCTTTCGGTTTTTTGCCGAGCAGAAGATCGCGCACGCCGCCGCCAACCAGCCAGGCCTCATATCCCGCTTTATTGAGCCTGTACATTACTTTCAGAGCATTTTCACTGATATCTTTGCGGGAAATAGCGTGCTGCTCACGCGGGATTACCGTCATATGTGGACGGGCGACGGCAAGCTCGGCCTCGCTCTCCTCGCGGTTTAGCACCTTGCGGCAAAAATTAGCGACTCGGGTAAAAATAGTGCACCTCGGTAGTGTCAAACATCAATCAGGACAAGTTACTGCGTAAAAATAGCGGCTAATCATAGCTCAGCAAGACGCATTTGAGAATGCTGGATTTACACTTGCCGATTCCGGCACCGTCGTAAGCGTCCAGTTATCCACTGCGTACTGCAATAATTCGTCGGTATGCATATCCTGCCATTGCGCCGTGGCGTTCTGGCCCAGAAAGCGCAGCGCGGCAATGAGTACGGGGCGTGGATCGCCCTCCGGCAAGGCTGGGGCATGATTCTGTTTGGAAAGTTTAGCGCCTTGTTCGTTGAGCGCCAACGGCAGATGAATATAGTCCGGCGCGCGCCAGCCGAACTGCTGGTACAACGAAATTTGCCGTACCGTGGGTTCGATTAAATCCGCGCCGCGCACGATTTCCGTGACGCCCTGAAAATGATCGTCCACGACCACCGCCAGGTTATAGGCGAACAGACCATCGCGGCGATGAATAATAAAATCCTCGCGCGCCAGCAGCGGGTCGGCCTGGATATCACCGCGCAGCACGTCATGAAATTGCATCACCGGACTGAACTGTTTAATCCGCACGGCGGCATTTTCCGGCCCATGCTGCAAGGTTCGGCAATGGCCGTCGTAAACGCCGCCAATGCGTTGAATACGCGCGCGCGGGCAGGTGCAGTAGTAGCTTAAATTCTGCTGGCGCAGCCAGGCGAGCGCGTCGCGGTAGGCGTCATGGCGTTGGGACTGCCACAATATATCGCCATCCCAGTGCAGGCCGTAATGTTCCAGCTGACGCAGAATTGTCTCTGCGGCACCGGGAACTTCACGAGGGGGATCGATATCTTCAATGCGTACTCGCCAGATCCCATGCTGAGAGCGGGCTCGCAGGTAACTACCGAGGGCGGCGATCAGTGAACCAAAGTGCAGCTCGCCAGAGGGGGACGGGGCGAAGCGGCCAATATAGTGTGCGTTGGTCATACCGGTGGACAATATAAAAGAATAAGGCGGGAGATAACCCCGCCCGGATTTTGCCGGATGGCGGCGCAAACCCTTCATCCGGCCTATGAATTGTTGCCAGGCAGGATAAGCGTAGCGCCATCCGGCGTTCTACGGTCTGACGGGATTAGCCCGCCATTTGTTTTTCGCGGATCTCAGCCAGCGTTTTGCAGTCGATGCACAGATCGGCTGTTGGACGCGCTTCCAGACGGCGAATACCAATTTCGACACCGCAGGATTCGCAGTAGCCAAAATCTTCGTCTTCCACTTTCTTCAGCGTTTTCTCGATCTTTTTGATCAGTTTGCGCTCACGGTCGCGGTTACGCAGCTCAAGGCTAAATTCTTCTTCCTGCGCGGCACGGTCAACCGGATCAGGGAAGTTAGCCGCTTCGTCCTGCATATGAGTCACAGTGCGATCGACTTCATCCCTGAGTTGATTACGCCATGCTTCAAGAATACGCTTGAAGTGCGACAGCTGGGCTTCGTTCATATACTCTTCGCCCGGTTTCTCCTGGTACGGCTCCACCCCAGCGATGGCGAGAATACTCAGGGACGATGTTTTACGGTTTTGCCCTTCTTGCATGTTGCTTCTCCTTAACACGCACTATCGATCCCCATTGTCGGGGGAAAAATCAGGTCGCTATAAATAGCAGATGCTTTTCAGGATAGCAATTATCTAAACGTAACACTTGACAACCCTGTGAGGAAAAGCGTATTTGCGTACGCGACCAGAATACTAATTAACCGATTGTTTACGCCATTATAAAGTCATGGGTAACGGTTCTTTTAGAGTCATACCTTCGGCAGAAAGTTCGGCTTTATAAACCAGAATTTCTACCCCCTTTAGCTGTGCTTCAATCAATAGTTGCGCATATTTTGCATCGATATGCCGCGCGGGTGAAAACCGTGTAATGGCTGAATGCAGCACCGCGAATAACACCACGGCGCGATGGCCTTCAGCCGCTACGCTCATCAGTTCCCGAAGGTGTTTTTGTCCCCGTAAGGTGACGGCATCGGGAAAATAACCATACTCTTGTTCCGCTAATGTGACCGATTTCACTTCAATATAGCAGTCGGGTCGGGAATCTGCCTGTAACATGAAATCAATACGGCTGCGTTCCGCGCCGTATTTTACTTCGCTTTTTAACAGGCTGTAGCCTGAAAGTTCTGAAAGCTGCTCATTCTGAATCGCTTCCTTCGTTAATCTGTTTGCCCACAGGGTGTTAACGCAGATAAGTGCGCCTGTCCGGGTTTGCGTTAATTCCCAGGTGTGCGGATATTTGCGTTTAGTATTTTCTGATGTCGAATACCAGACGGTATCGCCCGGCGTGGCGCATCCGGTCATCGCACCGGTATTTGGGCAGTGTAACGTTAATTCCGTGCCGTCCGGCGTAATGACATCAGCTAAAAAACGTTTGTAGCGCTGAATTAAGGTGGCGCGCTGTAATGGCGGAGAGAACTGCATGTGATTTCCTTAAAGCCTGCTTTTGCAGACTATTTTATTCGGCAAGCGTCCAGCGCTGTAGCTGTGTGTAACGTGTGCGGCCGCGTTCGAACGACGAGGCATAAAGCGCAAATTCATTGACCGGAAACGACCAGCAAAAACCCGGCGCTGGAATGGCGACCGCATGGCTGGCGTCGCGCAGCAGCGTAATATGCGGATGAAAAGGCTGCGGGCTTTGATAACAACCGCTGCGCGCCGCCTGGGCGCGTAACATGTTTGCCAGTTGCAGCAGCCCGCGCGGCGGCTGTCGCATCCCCAGCCAGACGACCCGCGAACGTAGCCACTGGCCCGCGTCATCCAGCCTGAGCGTAAAGCCCGGCTGACGGATGCGTCCGGCAAGCTGTGATAACGCCTGTTGCTTGCTCGCGCTCACCTCGCCTAAAAACGCCAGCGTCAGGTGCAAATTCGCTGCGGCGACCGGCCTGCCGTCGTCCGGGGAAAAATGACCGGCGCGCCAGGCGATGATCTGCTCACGAACCTCGTCGGGCAATTCAATGGCAAAGAACAGCCTTTTCGGCTCAGACATGATGGGTACTCGGTTATGAATTAACGCGATGCTACAATGCAGCGCGAAGAATGTTAACCCTCTGGAGCCATTTGTGACGTCGTTGCCCGTTGCCGCCGTACTGCCCGAATTACTTGCCGCGCTTGAAAGCGCGCCCCAGGTTTTGCTCACCGCCCCAACCGGCGCGGGGAAATCGACCTGGCTGCCGTTGCAGTTTCTGACGCATAAAGGCATTCAGGGGCGAATTATCCTGCTGGAGCCGCGCCGCCTGGCGGCACGCAATGTGGCGCAGCGGCTGGCGGAACTCCTGAACGAGAAGCCTGGCGAAACGGTCGGTTATCGGATGCGCGCGCAAAGCTGTGTTGGCCCGCAGACGCGGCTTGAAGTGGTGACGGAAGGGGTGTTGACAAGAATGATCCAGCGCGATCCCGAGCTGAGCGGCGTCGGGCTGGTGATCCTCGATGAATTTCATGAGCGTAGTTTGCAGGCGGATCTGGCGCTGGCCCTGCTGCTGGACGTGCAGCAAGGGCTGCGTGACGATCTGAAACTGCTGATCATGTCTGCGACGCTGGACAACGGGAAGCTGCAACAGCGGCTTCCTGATGCGCCGCAGGTGGTGTCTGAGGGGCGTGCCTGGCCCGTTGAGCGTCGCTACCAGTCACTTCCGGCCCAACTGCGTTTTGATGAGGCGGTGGCCATCGCCACGGCAGATTTGCTGCGTCACGAAACCGGCTCTCTGCTGCTGTTTTTACCGGGCGTTGGGGAAATCCTGCGCGTACAGGAACACCTGGCCGCGCGCGTGGCGGATGATGTGCTGTTATGCCCGCTGTATGGCGCGTTGTCTCTGGAGGCGCAGCGTAAAGCGATACTGCCTGCGCCGCGCGGGATGCGCAAAGTCGTGCTGGCGACCAATATTGCCGAAACCAGTTTAACCATCGAGGGTATCCGTCTGGTGGTGGACAGCGCGCAGGAGCGCGTGGCGCGCTATGACGTGCGAACCGGCCTGACGCGGCTGATTACCCAGCGCGTCAGTCAGGCCTCCATGACGCAGCGAGCCGGACGCGCCGGGCGTCTGGAACCGGGCGTGTGTGTTCACCTGCTGGCGAAAGAGCAGGCGGAAAGGGCGGCGGCGCAAAGCGAGCCGGAGATTTTACAAAGCGATCTGTCCGGTTTATTGCTGGAGCTGCTGCAATGGGGATGCAGCGATCCCGCGCAGCTAAACTGGCTGGACCTTCCCCCGTCTGCCAACGTGCAGGCAGCCCGGCGGCTGTTGCAGATGCTGAATGCGCTGGATGGCGAGCGGCTGAGCGCGACGGGGCAGAAAATGGCGCGGCTTGGCAACGACCCCCGTCTGGCGGCGATGCTGGTCAGCGCCGGTAATGACAGCGAAAAGGCGACAGCGGCGAAACTGGCGGCGATTCTGGAGGAACCGCCGCGCGCGGGCAATACCGACCTCAGCGTGGCGTTTTCGCGCCAGCAACCGGGCTGGCAGCAGCGTAGCCAGCAGCTCCTGAAACGGCTCAACGGGCGAGGCGGCGAAGTGGACGGCACGATGCTGGCGCCGCTGCTTGCGCAGGCGTTTGCCGATCGTATCGCGCGTCGACGCGGTCAGGAAGGGCGCTATCAACTGGCGAATGGCATGGGCGCGGTGCTTGACGCCGATGACGCGCTGGGTCGCCATGAGTGGCTTATCGCACCGTTGCTGTTGCAGGGGAGCGCGTCGCCGGATGCCCGTATTCTGCTGGCTTTACCGCTGGATATTGAGGCGCTTATTCAGGCATGTCCGGCGCTGTTGCAGCAGTCCGACACGGTAGAGTGGGACGACGCGCAGGGAACGTTAAAGGCGCTGCGCCGAATGCGCATCGGGCAACTGACGGTAAAAGTTCAGCCGCTGGCTAAGCCTTCGGAAGAGGAACTGCACCAGGCGATGCTCAATGGCATTCGCGATAAAGGGCTAAGTGTGCTCAACTGGACGCCGGAGGCTGAACAGTTCCGCCTGCGTCTGCTGTGCGCGGCGCAATGGTTGCCGGAGTACGACTGGCCCGCCGTTGATGACGCTTCTCTTCTGGCGACGCTGGAAAGCTGGCTGCTGCCGCACATGACGGGCGTTCATACGCTGCGCGCCCTGAAAGCCCTGAATATTACCCAGGCGTTACGTGGCCTGCTGGACTGGTCTATGCTGCAACGTCTGGATAGTGAGCTGCCCGCGCATTACACTGTGCCGACGGGAAGCCGGATAGCCATTCGTTATCACGAAGATAACCCGCCAGCGCTGGCGGTCAGAATGCAGGAGATGTTTGGCGAAGCGAATACGCCTGCTATCGCGCAGGGGCGCGTGCCGCTGGTGCTGGAGTTGCTCTCACCAGCTCAACGCCCGCTACAGATTACGCGCGATTTAAGCGCGTTCTGGCAGGGAGCGTACCGCGAGGTACAAAAAGAGATGAAAGGGCGTTATCCCAAACATGTCTGGCCGGACGATCCGGCGAATACCGCGCCAACGCGGCGCACAAAGAAGTATTCATGACTGCCGGATGGCGCTGTGCTTATCAGGCCTGCTCGCTCAAATGTAGGCCGGATAAGGCGAAGCCGCCATCCGGCATAAACATGGCAGAAAATTGAGAGATTTCTTCTTCTGTCGACTGACGGAAGAACAGAGAATCGGGCCTTTGCGCCTGTATGTTGCGGAGAAAAAGCATGGCCGGGAATGACCGCGAGCCAATTGGACGCAAAGGGAAACCACCGCGTCCGGTGAAACAAAAGGTAAGCCGTCGTCGACTCAGAGATGAAGAGTACGACGACGATTATGATGATGACTATGAGGATGAAGAACCGATGCCGCGTAACGGTAAGGGCAAAGGGCGTAAGCCTCGTGGCAAGCGTGGCTGGCTCTGGCTACTGCTAAAACTGTCGATTGTTTTTGTCGTGCTGATTGCGATCTACGGTGTCTATCTGGATCAAAAAATCCGTAGCCGTATTGATGGCAAAGTCTGGCAGCTTCCTGCGGCGGTATATGGCCGGATGGTTAACCTTGAGCCGGAAATGCCCGTCAGCAAGAATGAAATGGTGAAATTGCTGGAGGCCACCCAGTACCGTCAGGTGACGAAAATGACGCGTCCCGGCGAGTTTACCGTGCAGGCGAACAGCATCGAGATGATCCGCCGTCCGTTTGACTTCCCGGACAGCAAAGAAGGGCAGGTGCGTGCGCGTCTGACCTTTGACGGCGGCCATCTGGATACGATCGTGAATATGGATAACAACCGTCAGTTTGGTTTCTTCCGTCTCGATCCGCGCCTGATCACCATGCTCTCTTCGCCGAATGGCGAACAGCGCCTGTTCGTGCCGCGCAACGGTTTCCCGGATCTGCTGGTGGATACGCTGCTGGCGACGGAAGACCGTCATTTCTATGAGCACGATGGCGTTAGCCTGTATTCCATCGGTCGTGCGGTGCTGGCGAACCTTACCGCCGGGCGCACGGTTCAGGGGGCGAGTACGCTGACGCAACAGCTGGTGAAAAACCTGTTCCTCACCAGCGAACGCTCCTACTGGCGTAAAGCGAACGAAGCTTACATGGCGCTGCTGATGGATGCGCGCTACAGCAAGGACAGGATCCTTGAGTTGTACATGAACGAAGTCTATCTCGGCCAGAGCGGCGATAACGAGATTCGCGGCTTCCCGTTGGCGAGCCTGTACTACTTTGGCCGCCCGGTCGAAGAGTTGAGCCTCGATCAGCAGGCGCTGTTGGTGGGGATGGTGAAAGGGGCGTCAATCTACAACCCGTGGCGTAACCCGAAACTGGCGCTGGAGCGTCGTAATCTGGTGCTACGTCTGCTGCAACAACAGCAGGTGATCGACCAGGAGCTGTACGACATGCTGAGCGCGCGTCCGCTGGGCGTGCAGCCGCGCGGCGGGGTGATCTCGCCACAGCCAGCCTTTATGCAGATGGTGCGTCAGGAGTTGCAGGCGAAGCTCGGCGACAAAGTGAAAGACCTTTCTGGCGTGAAGATCTTCACCACTTTTGATTCCGTGGCGCAGGATGCGGCTGAAAAAGCGGCCGTTGAGGGCATTCCGGCGCTGAAGAAACAGCGCAATCTGAGCGATCTGGAAACCGCGATTGTGGTGGTAGACCGCTTCAGCGGTGAGGTGCGTGCGATGGTCGGCGGGGCGGAGCCGCAATTCGCCGGGTACAACCGTGCGATGCAGGCGCGCCGTTCTATCGGCTCTCTGGCAAAACCGGCGACCTATCTGACGGCGTTAAGCCAGCCGAAGCTGTATCGCCTGAACACCTGGATTGCCGACGCGCCGATCGCGCTTCGTCAGCCGAACGGGCAGGTCTGGTCTCCGCAGAACGATGACCGTCGTTACAGCGAAAGTGGCAAAGTGATGCTGGTGGACGCGCTGACGCGCTCCATGAACGTGCCGACGGTGAATCTGGGGATGGCGCTGGGGCTTCCTGCCGTCACCGATACCTGGATGAAGCTGGGCGTGCCGAAAGATCAGCTGCATCCGGTTCCGGCCATGCTGCTGGGGGCGCTGAACCTGACGCCAATCGAAGTGGCGCAAGCGTTCCAGACCATCGCCAGCGGCGGCAACCGGGCGCCGTTGTCAGCATTGCGTTCGGTGATTGCGGAAGACGGTACGGTGTTGTACCAGAGCTTCCCGCAGGCTGAGCGCGCGGTTCCGGCGCAGGCGGCGTATATGACGTTGTGGACGATGCAGCAGGTTGTGCAGCGCGGCACCGGGCGTCAGCTGGGCGCGAAATATCCGGGCCTGCATCTGGCGGGTAAAACCGGAACCACCAACAACAACGTCGATACCTGGTTTGCAGGGATTGATGGCAGCCAGGTGACGATTACCTGGGTGGGTCGCGATAATAACCAGCCGACGAAACTGTACGGTGCCAGCGGCGCGATGTCGATTTATCAGCGTTATCTGGCGAACCAAACGCCAACGCCGCTGACGCTGACGCCGCCGGAAGATGTGGTGGATATGGGCGTTGATTACGACGGTAATTTCGTCTGTAGCGGTGGAATGCGTGCGCTGCCGGTCTGGACGACCGACCCGGACGCGCTGTGCCAGCAGGGCGAAATGATGCAACAGCAGCAGCCGACCGGGAATCCGTTCGATCAGTCTTCTTCGCAGCAACAGCAGCCTCAACAGCAGCAACCGGCGCAGCAGGAGAAGAAAGACAGCGACGGCGTGGCGGGGTGGATCAAGGATATGTTTGGTAGTAACTAACCGTTGCGCCTGATGGCGCTGCGCTTATCAGGCCTACAGAACCAATAAACGCATTGGATCTTGTAGGCCTGATAAGGCGCGCCAGCGCCGCCATCCGGCAAGATGGCAAAAACAGGCGCGAACCGTAGGCCGGATAAGGCGCGCTAGCGCCGCCATCCGGCAAATTTCCGCAGAATAACGTTCCAGCCTAAATCATTAACCCTTCCTTTTCATCTGGTTATTTCTTAACCCCTTAGTTTTGATAGGGGCGCGTATTGCTTGCTATCGCGCCAACGTTTCGAATATTATGCTGCGGTCATAAGAATAATTCTCGTTTACGTTATCATTCACTTTTCATTAGAGATATACCAATGGCGCGTCTTAAAACTGCTCAGCCAAACTCTTCGCTGCGTAAAATCGCAGTCGTAGTAGCCACAGCGGTTAGCGGCATGTCTGTCTATGCACAGGCGGCGGTTGAACCGAAAGAAGAAACTATCACCGTAACCGCTGCACCTGCCCAGCAGGAAAGTGCCTGGGGACCATCACCAACGATTGCGGCCAAACGATCCGCAACCACCACCAAGACTGATACCCCGATTGAGAAAACACCACAGTCTGTTTCGGTGGTGACTAACGAAGAGATGCAGATGCATCAATTCCAGTCGGTAAAAGAAGCATTGGGTTATACGCCTGGCGTAACGGTAAGCAGCCGTGGTGCGTCTAATACCTATGATTTTGTGATTATCCGTGGTTTTTCATCTGTTGGCCTGAACCAGAATAACTATCTGGATGGCCTGAAGCTCCAGGGTAACTTTTATAACGATGCGGTCATCGATCCTTACATGCTTGAGCGTGTTGAACTGATGCGTGGCCCAACTTCGGTTCTCTACGGTAAGAGCAACCCTGGTGGTATTATCTCCATGGTCAGTAAACGCCCGACCACGGAACCGCTGAAAGAAATTCAGTTTAAAATGGGAACAGATAATCTGTTCCAGACAGGGTTTGATTTTAGCGATTCGCTGGATGACAACGGTGAGTTTTCTTATCGTTTAACGGGGCTGGCGCGTTCTACGAACGAACAGCAGAAGAGTTCTGAGTCCCAGCGTTATACTATCGCGCCATCTTTCAGCTGGCGCCCGGATGATAAAACCAACTTTACCTTCTTGTCCTATTTCCAGAATGAACCAGAAACAGGTTATTACGGCTGGCTGCCGAAAGAAGGGACTGTTGAGCCATTACCAAACGGTAAGCGTTTACCCACTGATTTTAATGAAGGCGCATCGAATAATACGTATTCCCGTAACCAGAAAATGGTGGGATACAGTTTTGAACACGGCTTTAATGATACCTTTACTGTCCGTCAGAACCTGCGTTTTACAGAAATGAAAACTTCGCAGAAGAGCGTTTATGGTACAGGGATTGCTGCGGATGGTCATACCCTGAACCGTGGCACCGTTGTTGATGATGAGCGTCTGCAAAACTTCAGCGTAGATACGCAACTGGAAAGCAAATTTGCTACAGGCGCGGTTGATCACACCTTGCTGACAGGTGTGGACTTCATGCGTATGCGCAACGATATTAACGCGGCCTTTGGTAGCGCGCCGTCAATTGATCTGTATAACAATTATCACCCGGAATATTTTGCTTTTGGTGGCACAGAGCCATATCAGATGAATGAAAGCAAACAGACCGGTATCTATGTTCAGGATCAGGCTGAATGGGATAAGTGGGTATTTACCCTCGGTGGTCGTTATGACTGGTCTAAACAAGCGACGACGGTACGTCAGAACTCTTATACGCCAACTGAAGGGTATATTGAGCGTAATGACCATAAATTCACCTGGCGCGGTGGTGTGAACTATCTGTTTGATAACGGTATTACGCCATACTTCAGCTATAGTCAGTCCTTTGAGCCTAGCTCATTTGACCTGTGGAGCAATCCGCGTGTTTCTTACGAGCCGTCGAAAGGCGAGCAGTATGAAGCCGGTGTGAAATATGTACCGAAAGATATGCCGATCGTCATTACTGGCGCGGTTTATCAGCTCACTAAGACCAATAACCTGACAGCTGATCCAAACAACCCATTGGCACAGGTGCCAGCAGGTGAAATTCGTGCTCGTGGCGTTGAACTGGAAGCCAAAGCCGCGCTTACCGCCAACATTAACATGACGGCATCGTATACCTATACTGATGCTGAATACACGAAGGACACTACGCTTAAAGGCAATACACCTGAGCAGGTGCCAGAGCATATGGCGTCTTTGTGGGGTGACTACACCTTTAACGAAGGCCCGCTGTCTGGTCTGACATTAGGTACTGGTGGTCGCTTTATCGGCTCCAGCTACGGCGATCCGGCGAACAGCTTCAAAGTTGGTAGCGCGGCAGTGATGGATGCGGTCGTAAAATACGATCTGGCTCGCTTTGGTATGGCGGGTTCCAGCGTCGCGGTTAACGTCAACAACCTGCTTGATCGTGAATACGTTGCCAGTTGCTTCCAGACCTATGGCTGCTTCTGGGGCGCGGAGCGTCAGGTCGTTGCAACCGCAACCTTCCGTTTCTAATTTCTCTTTGGGCACGGTTCGCCGTGCCCGCTTTACAAGTTGGCCGCTATGCAGGAAAACATAACCCGTCCCGACACGACTTTCGCCCTACGTAATGTCTCCTTTCGTGTGCCTGGCCGCACGCTTCTGCATCCTCTTTCGCTGACCTTTCCGGTGGGTAAAGTTACCGGGCTTATTGGTCACAACGGTTCAGGTAAATCAACCTTACTGAAAATGCTGGGGCGGCATCAACCGCCGTCGGAAGGCGACGTGTTGCTCGACGATCAGCCGTTGAACAGCTGGAACAGTAAAGCGTTTGCCCGCAAGGTCGCCTATCTGCCGCAGCAGCTTCCGCAGGCGGAAGGGATGACGGTGCGCGAGCTGGTGGCGATTGGGCGTTATCCGTGGCACGGCGCGTTGGGTCGTTTTGGCGTAACCGACAGAGAAAAAGTGGAAGAGGCGATTACGCTGGTGGGACTAAAACCACTGGCGCACCGTCTGGTGGACAGCCTCTCCGGCGGGGAACGTCAGCGGGCGTGGATCGCCATGCTGGTGGCCCAGGATAGCCGCTGTCTGCTACTCGACGAACCCACCTCCGCGCTGGATATCGCGCATCAGGTTGATGTGCTGGCGCTGGTGCACCGCTTAAGCCAGCAGCGTGGGCTGACGGTGATTACCGTTCTGCACGACATCAACATGGCGGCCCGCTACTGTGATTATCTGGTGGCGCTGCGCGGTGGCGAAATGATTGCCCAGGGAACGCCAGCAGAGTTGATGCGTGGTGAAACGCTGGAGCTGATTTATGGCATCCCGATGGGAATTTTGCCGCATCCGGCTGGCGCCGCACCCGTGAGTTTTGTCTATTAATGAGCGGTTTACATTCTATTACCCGACGTCGATTGTTAACGGCGATGGCGCTTTCTCCTCTGCTCTGGCAAATGGGGCAAGCCCGGGCCGCAACCGTCGATCCTCATCGTATTGTCGCCCTGGAGTGGTTGCCGGTAGAGCTGCTGTTAGCGCTCGGCATCATGCCTTACGGCGTGGCGGATATTCCCAATTATCGCCTGTGGGTTAACGAGCCGGCATTGCCGGAGTCGGTCATTGACGTTGGGCTGCGTACCGAACCTAATCTGGAACTGCTGACCGAAATGAAGCCCTCATTTATGGTCTGGTCGGCAGGCTATGGCCCTTCGCCTGAAAAGCTGGCGCGTATCGCGCCGGGGCGCGGCTTTAGCTTCAGCGACGGCAAAAAACCGTTAGCGGTAGCGCGTCAGTCGTTAATTGAAATGGCGCAACTGCTTAATCTTGAGTCTGCGGCCAGCCGCCATCTGGCGGAATACGATAGCTTTATCGACAGCCAGAAACCGCGCTTTGCCCGGCGTGGCGACCGGCCCCTGCTGCTGATGACGTTGCTCGATCCGCGCCATATGCTGGTTTTCGGCCCGAACTGCTTATTCCAGGAGACGCTGGACGCGTTCGGCATTCGCAATGCCTGGCAGGGGGAAACCAATTTCTGGGGCAGCACTGCGGTTGGTATCGACCGGCTGGCGGCCTATAAAGACGCTGACGTCCTCTGTTTTGATCACGGCAATAACCCGGATATGGCTGCGCTGATGGCGACGCCGCTGTGGCAGGCGATGCCGTTTGTTCGCGCCGGACGTTTTCAGCGCGTGCCTGCCGTCTGGTTTTATGGCGCGACGCTGTCGAGCATGCGTTTCGTGCGCATTCTGGATAATGCGCTGGGAGGTAAAGCGTGAGTCGACGTATTGCGCTATTTCCGGCGTTGCTGCTGGCGGTGTTATTTATCGCCGCCGCCTGGCTGACCTGGTTTAACTTCTCCATCGCATTGCCGCGCAGCCAGTGGCAGCAAGCGTTCTGGTCGCCGGATATCGACAGCATTGAGCAGATGATTTTCCACTATAGCCTATTGCCGCGTCTGGCGATCGCCTTGCTGGTCGGGGCCGGGCTTGGGCTGGTGGGCGTATTGTTCCAGCAGGTGCTGCGTAACCCGCTGGCGGAGCCAACGACGCTCGGCGTGGCGACGGGGGCGCAGCTCGGGATTACGCTAACGACGCTGTGGGCGATTCCCGGCGCGATGGCCACGCAATTTGCGGCG
Source organism: Citrobacter sp. CK191 (assembly GCF_030333435.1). Classification (NCBI taxonomy): domain Bacteria; kingdom Pseudomonadati; phylum Pseudomonadota; class Gammaproteobacteria; order Enterobacterales; family Enterobacteriaceae; genus Citrobacter; species Citrobacter sp. CK191. Next base: position 629,608 of record NZ_JAOWFX010000034.1, read on the forward strand.
CTGGCAGGCGCGTGCGTGGTAGGCGCGCTGGTGTTTGGCGTCGCCTGGGGAAAACGCCTGTCACCGGTTACGCTGATTCTCGCCGGTCTGGTGGTGAGCCTGTATTGCGGGGCGATTAACCAGCTGATGGTGATTTTCCACCACGACCAGTTGCAAAGTATGTTCCTGTGGAGCACCGGAACGCTGACGCAAACCGACTGGAGCGGGGTGCAGAGGCTATGGCCGCAACTGCTGGGCGGCGTGATGCTCACCTTGCTATTGCTGCGTCCGATGACACTGATGGGGCTGGATGACGGCGTAGCGCGCAATCTGGGGCTGGCCTTGTCGCTGGCGCGTCTGGCGGCTTTATCGCTGGCGATCGTGCTCAGCGCGATGCTGGTTAACGCCGTTGGGATTATCGGCTTTATCGGCCTGTTCGCCCCGCTGCTGGCGAAAATGCTTGGGGCGCGTCGCTTACTGGCGCGCCTGATGCTGGCGCCGCTGATTGGCGCGCTGATCCTCTGGCTTTCCGATCAGACTATTTTGTGGCTGACCCGCGTCTGGATGGAGGTCTCCACGGGTTCCGTGACCGCGCTGATTGGCGCGCCGCTGTTGCTGTGGCTGCTGCCGCGTCTGCGCAGCATGAGCGCGCCGGCAATGAATGCCAATGACCGCGTAGCGGCGGAACGCCAGCATGTGTTGAGTTTTGCGCTGGCAGGCGGTGTCATGCTGCTGCTGGCGGTGTTCGTGGCGCTCTCTTTTGGCCGTGACGCGCACGGCTGGAACTGGGCGAGCGGCGCGCTGCTGGATGAACTGATGCCCTGGCGCTGGCCGCGTATTCTGGCGGCATTGATTGCGGGCGTGATGCTGGCGGTGGCGGGGTGCATTATTCAACGCCTGACCGGAAACCCGATGGCCAGCCCGGAAGTGCTGGGTATCAGCTCCGGCGCGGCGTTCGGCGTGGTGCTGATGCTGTTCCTGGTGCCGGGTAACGCTTTTGGCTGGCTGCTGCCTGCCGGGAGCATCGGCGCGGCGGCGACGTTGCTGATCATCATGGTCGCGGCAGGACGCGGGGGCTTTTCTCCGCACCGTATGCTGCTGGCGGGGATGGCGCTCAGTACGGCGTTTACGATGCTGTTGATGATGTTACAGGCGAGCGGCGATCCGCGCATGGCGGGAGTGCTGACCTGGATTTCCGGTTCGACCTACAACGCGTCGGAAGAACAGGTGGTACGCACCGGCATTGTGATGGTGATTCTGCTGGCGATTACGCCGCTGTGTCGTCGCTGGTTAACCATTTTACCGCTGGGCGGCGAGACGGCGCGGGCGGTGGGTATCGCGTTGACGCCATCGCGTGTTGGGCTGTTGTTGCTGGCGGCCTGTCTGACGGCAACCGCGACGATGACCATTGGGCCGCTGAGCTTCGTCGGGCTGATGGCGCCGCATATCGCGCGGATGCTCGGTTTTCGCCGCACGATGCCGCATATGATTATGTCGGCGCTGGCGGGGGGAATACTGCTGGTTTTCGCCGACTGGTGCGGCAGAATGGTGTTGTTCCCGTATCAGATCCCGGCGGGATTGCTCTCGACGTTTATCGGCGCGCCGTATTTTATTTATCTGTTACGCAAGCAGAGCCGGTAATGGTGCTTTATCCGGCCTACGGCGCCATATGTAGGCCGGGTAAGCGTAAGCGCCACCCGGCAATGACAATTTACAGCTTCGCAAATACCCGACGCGCGGCATCGATGGTGTTGTTGATATCGTCCATGCTGTGCGCCACGGACATAAAGCCTGCCTCGAAGGCGGACGGCGCCAGGTAAACGCCTTCATCCAGCATCATGTGGAAGAAACGTTTGAAGCGCTCAACGTCGCATGCCATTACATCCTGATAGCAGTTTACGGATTCCGCATCGGTAAAGAAGATGCCGAACATACCGCCGACGTGATTCACCACCAGTGGAATATTGGCTTCCTGCGCGGCGTCCAGCAGGCCTTCTGCCAGGCGGGTCGTCAGTTCGTCCAGCGTCTCGTGAATCCCCGGCTGGGCGACTTCGGTCAGGCAGGCGAAACCCGCCGCCATAGCAATCGGGTTGCCGGAAAGCGTTCCCGCCTGGTAAACCGGGCCAGTCGGCGCCAGTGCGTCCATCACATCGCGGCGTCCGCCAAATGCGCCTACCGGCATGCCGCCGCCGATGATTTTTCCCAGACAGGTCAGATCCGGCACTACGCCGTAATAATCCTGTGCGCCCGCCAGCGCCACGCGGAAACCGGTCATCACTTCGTCGATGATCAGCAGCGCGCCGAATTCGTCGCACAGGGCGCGCAGGCCCGGCAGGAATTCCGGCTGCGGAGGGATGCAGTTCATATTGCCCGCCACCGGCTCGACGATAATACAGGCAATCTCTTGCGGATATTGTTCGAACGCCGCGCGTACAGAAGCCAGATCGTTATAGGTGCAGGTCAGGGTATGTCTGGCGAAATCAGCCGGAACGCCCGGTGAGTTCGGCTGGCCCAGCGTCAGTGCGCCGGAACCCGCTTTCACCAGCAGGCAGTCGGCGTGGCCGTGGTAGCAGCCTTCAAATTTGATGATCTTGTCGCGACCGGTGAAGCCGCGCGCCAGGCGAATCGCACTCATTGTGGCTTCGGTGCCGGAGTTCACCATCCGCACCATGTCCATAGTCGGCACCAGTTCGGTGACCAGCTCCGCCATTTTAACTTCCATCTCGGTCGGCGCGCCGAAGCTCAGCCCGCGCGCAGCGGCTTCAATCACTGCATTACGGATGGCGGGGTGGTTATGGCCCAGCACCATCGGACCCCAGGAGCCGACGTAATCGATGTACGCTTTGCCATCGACATCATACAGATACGCGCCGTCTGCTTTTTCGATAAACAGCGGGGTGCCACCCACGCCAGTGAAGGCGCGAACAGGGGAGTTGACGCCGCCGGGGATAAGCTCGCGCGCTGCGCTGTAGAGGTTTTCAGACTTGCTCATGGATGGGGTTCCTGGTTCGTAGAAAAAGTGAATGCCCTTTATTCTAAGTTATTCACAGAAGGTTATGAACATTTTGCGCATTTGAAACATGACGATTTACAGGGGATTTTCCCGAAACAGGCGGGTACAATGCCGCTTCTGTATTTGTATTACCAATTAATGATCATCTGATGAACACAGACACTCCCACTTTCGAAGCACAGCAAGTTGTGCGCTTACGGCGCGGGGATCTGATCCGCAGACTACTTCAGCGGGATAAAACGCCGCTGGCCATCTTATTCACGGCGGCGGTGGTCGGCACCGTCACGGGTCTTATTGGCGTCGCGTTTGAGAAAGCCGTGACCTGGGTGCAGAACTTACGCATCGGCGCGCTCGTTCAGACGGCCGATTACGCGATTCTGGTCTGGCCGCTGGCCTTTATTCTCTCTGCGCTGCTGGCGATGGTCGGTTATTTTCTGGTGCGTAAGTTTGCGCCGGAAGCCGGTGGGTCGGGCATCCCGGAAATAGAAGGCGCGCTGGAAGAGTTGCGTCCTGTTCGCTGGTGGCGCGTGCTGCCGGTGAAATTTGTGGGCGGTATGGGAACGCTGGGCGCTGGCATGGTGCTGGGGCGGGAAGGGCCGACGGTACAAATCGGGGGTAATATCGGGCGGATGGTGCTGGATCTCTTCCGTATGCGTAGCGCCGAGGCGCGTCACACCTTACTGGCAACCGGTGCGGCCGCAGGGTTATCGGCAGCCTTTAACGCGCCGCTGGCGGGGATCTTATTTATCATCGAAGAGATGCGCCCGCAGTTTCGCTACAATTTAATTTCGATCAAAGCCGTGTTTACGGGCGTGATCATGTCGAGCATTGTGTTTCGTATTTTTAACGGTGAAGCGCCGATTATTGAGGTCGGGAAGCTCTCAAACGCACCGGTTAATACGCTATGGTTATATTTAATCCTCGGTATGATTTTTGGCTGCGTCGGGCCGCTGTTCAATCACCTGGTATTGCGCACTCAGGATATGTTCCAGCGTTTTCACGGCGGCGAAATCAAAAAGTGGGTTCTGATGGGCGGCGTGATCGGTGGCCTGTGCGGCATTCTCGGCTTAATTGAGCCGGAAGCGGCGGGCGGTGGATTTAATTTGATCCCCATTGCGGCGGCGGGAAATTACAGCGTAGGCCTGCTGCTGTTTATTTTTATCGCCCGCGTCCTTACCACGCTGCTTTGTTTCTCATCCGGCGCGCCGGGCGGAATTTTTGCGCCAATGCTGGCGCTGGGGACGTTGCTCGGCACCGCATTTGGTATGGCGGCTGCGGCGTGTTTTCCGCAGTACCATCTGGAAGCCGGAACATTCGCGATTGCCGGAATGGGCGCGTTGCTGGCGGCGTCGGTGCGTGCGCCTTTAACGGGAATCGTGTTAGTGCTGGAGATGACCGATAACTATCAGCTCATTTTGCCAATGATTATTACCTGTCTTGGCGCAACACTATTAGCACAATTTATGGGCGGAAAACCGCTATACTCCACCATCCTTGCGCGCACGCTGGCGAAACAGGATGCGGAGCAGGCGGCAAAAAGCCAGCGGTCGGTCGCTGGTGAGAATACTTGAATGAAATACCAGGGTATTAGATAATGCCATAACGATTGGGTTATAATTTGCCCAATTGCCAATGTCGTTTGGAGCAAAAAATGAGTGATGACGTAGCGCTGCCACTGCAATTTACTGAAGCAGCAGCCAAGAAAGTAAAAAGCCTGATCGCTGACGAAGATAACCCGAATCTGAAACTGCGCGTGTATATCACCGGCGGTGGTTGCAGCGGTTTCCAGTACGGTTTTACCTTTGATGATCAGGTAAACGAAGGTGATATGACCATCGAGAAGCAGGGTGTTGGCCTGGTGGTTGACCCGATGAGCCTGCAATATCTGGTAGGCGGCGCTGTCGATTACACCGAAGGTCTGGAAGGTTCCCGCTTTGTGGTCACCAACCCGAATGCGAAAAGCACCTGCGGGTGTGGTTCGTCCTTTAGTATCTGATGTATTGCCGGATGGCGACGCAGGGCGTCTTATCCGGCCTACGGTGCGTGTTGCTGCGTTCCTGAATGTAGGCCCGATAAGCGTCAGCGCCATCGGGCAGTGAAATCAACGCCCGTTCTCATCCAGAGCAAACGTCGGTAATTTTAAATGCCAACGAATTGCGGCCAGACGAATCATCAACGTCACAACCATCCCCATCATACTGGCGCTTTCCAGCGGCACGGAAAAGGTATAAAACGCCGTCGCATGCACGATGCCGCCGATAATACAGGCCGTGGCATAAATCTCCGTGCGTAAGATCATCGGCACTTCACGCGCCAGCACGTCGCGGATAATCCCGCCGCCGACGCCGGTAATCACGCCCATACAGATGGCGACCAGCGGGCCTGTTTCGGCAAGGAACGCCTTATTGACGCCAATACCGACGAACACCGCGAGGCCGACGGCATCCAGCACGGGAAGCATCCATTTAGGCAATCGTCTCGGCTGGCGCACCAGCAAAATGGTGAGCATGCTGGTGACCATCGCCACCACCAGGTCGGTCGGATCTTTGACCCAAAAGACGGGTCCGTTATCCAGCGCCATATCGCGGATCGTCCCGCCGCCCACTGCGGTCACGACGCCCAATACCAGTACGCCAAACGGGTCCATACGCAACTTTCCGGCCAGCAATACGCCAGAGATAGCAAAGACAGCTGTGCCTACAATATCCAGACAATAGACGAGCATTATCGAATCCCCACTGAGAACCTGACTGCGCAGGTTCTATTCTACTTGTGAAAGCGCATTACAGAGTTGTTTTGCGGCGAGGATGATACGCGGGCTCGCGCGTTCAAACCAGTCACCATTCAGCGGTATAACCGGGATTTTTAGCTGGTTTTGCCAGTATTGTTCGATTTTAGGAATTTCGCCCGCATCGCCGGTAACGACAATCGCCTGCGGATGTCGGGCCAGCACCTGCTCGCGGCTGACCTGCGGCCAGGGGACGCGACTGCCCGCAAAAATATTTTCTCCGCCGCAGACCTCAAGAACCTGGTGCTGGATGGAGCCTTTTCCGCTGGTGAATAACGGATTCGCGCCAAACTGGAGAAAAACGCGTTTTTTCGGTTTATCAGCGTACTGCGACTTTAGCGCGGCATACTCGTCCAGCAGCGTTTGCGCCGCGCGTCTGGCTTTTTCTGGCTCAGGACTCCATGCGGCAAGCTGGCGCAGTGCGTCGGCGACCTGCTCAATGGTTACGGCATCCACCCACATGATTTTAATGCCCAGGGACGCCAGCTGGTTAACCTGCCGTTCAGCATTGCCCCCTCGCCAGGCGATGACCAGGTCGGGTTTGAGCGCCACAATACGTTCCAGATTCATCCCTTGCCAGGTGGAGACTTCTTCGATGTTTTTCGCTTGCGGGGGATAGTCGGAATAACTGCTGACGCCAACGGGCGTGATCCCTGCGGCAAAGGCAAGTTCGGTGTTGGAAGGGGAGAGGGAAACGACGCGCGGTGCGGCGCAAAGCCACAGCGGAAGGGCTAAAAGCAGGGCGGCCAGCGCCCTGGAGAATAATTTAGCCATGCGCCAGTTTCTGCACCAGCGTTTCAACCATCAGACTGGACTGCTTCGCGGCTACGGCCAGGAATTCGTCAAAGCTGAGGTGGGATTGCTGATCGGCCACATCAGAGATGGCGCGAACCACCACGAAAGGCACGTTGAAGTTATGGCAGACATGCGCGATCGCGGTCGCTTCCATTTCCACGGCAATCGCCTGCGGGAAATTGTGGCGGATTTTCGCCAGGCCCACGGAGCCGTTAATAAAAGCGTCGCCGCTGACGATCAGTCCGCGAACCGCATTCAGGTTGAGTTTTGCGATGCAGGATTCCGCCGCCGCGATCAGCGCGTCGTCGGCTTTAAAACCTGCCGGGCAGCCAGGAAGCTGACCAAATTCATAACCAAACGCGGTAACGTCGGCGTCGTGATAACGCGCTTCATCGGAAACGACGATATCGCCGACTGTCAGCGTCGGGGCCAGACCGCCAGCGGAACCGGTATTAATAATGACATCCGGCTTGCAACGTTCCAGCAGCAACGTTGCGCCCAGCGCCGCCGCGACTTTACCGATGCCGGATTTCAGCAGCGCAATCTCGGTCCCGTTCAGTTGGCCGGTGTAAATTTCACAACCGCCCAGGGTGATCGTCTGACGGTTTTCGATTTTGTCACGCAGCAGCGTAACTTCTTCTTCCATTGCACCAATGATGCCGATTTTCATAGATTTACTCGCGATAAGCCAGATTTGAGGGCATAGTCTATCATGCGCTTAAGGGGAAGCGCATTTCTCAGGCGGGAGAGGACATGGCACAGATCGATTTCCGAAATAAAATTAACTGGCATCGTCGTTATCGTTCACCGCAGGGTGTGAAGACCGAACATGAGATCCTGCGGATCTTTGAAAGCGATCGTGGACGCATCATCAATTCCCCGGCGATCCGTCGGCTTCAGCAAAAAACGCAGGTCTTTCCACTGGAGCGTAACGCCGCCGTTCGGACGCGGTTGACGCATTCTATGGAGGTGCAGCAGGTCGGGCGTTATATCGCGAAAGAGATCCTGAGCCGGTTAAAAGAGTTAAAGCTGCTGGAACAATACGGTCTGGATGAACTGACCGGCCCCTTTGAGAGCATTGTGGAAATGTCCTGCCTGATGCATGACATTGGCAATCCGCCGTTTGGTCATTTCGGCGAGGCGGCGATCAATGACTGGTTTCGCCAGCGCCTGCACCCGTCGGATGCGGAAAGCCAGCCGCTTAGCGACGATCGCTGCGCGGTGGCGGCGCTGCGTCTGCGTGAAGGCGAGGAGTCTTTGAATGATATTCGTCGCAAAGTGCGTCAGGATTTATGTCATTTCGAGGGCAACGCGCAGGGCATCCGCCTGGTGCATACATTAATGCGCATGAATCTGACCTGGGCGCAGGTGGGCGGCATTTTAAAATACACTCGCCCGGCATGGTGGCGAGGAGAAACGCCCGCGACGCACCGTTATTTAATGAAAAAGCCGGGGTATTATCTCTCTGAAGCGCCGTATATTGAGAGGTTACGTAAAGAACTTGCGTTAGCGCCTTACAGCCGTTTCCCATTAACATGGATTATGGAGGCCGCCGATGATATCTCTTATTGCGTGGCCGATCTGGAAGATGCCGTCGAGAAAAGAATCTTCAGCGTTGAACAGTTATATCACCATCTTTACGAAGCATGGGGCCACCATGAAAAAGGATCGCTGTTTACTCAGGTTGTTGAGAATGCCTGGGAAAAATCTCGCTCAAATTCGCTAAGCCGCAGTACGGAAGATCAGTTCTTTATGTATTTGCGCGTGAATACGCTAAATAAACTGGTGCCCTACGCCGCTCAGCGTTTTATTGATAATCTGCCGCAAATCTTTGACGGCAGTTTCAATCATGCGCTGCTGGAAGACGCCAGCAGCTTCAGCCAGTTGCTTGAGTTATATAAAAATGTGGCGATAAAACATGTGTTTAGCCACCCGGATGTTGAACAACTGGAATTACAGGGCTACCGCGTCATCAGCGGGTTATTAGAAATTTACCAACCGTTATTACGTATGTCCCTGGTCGATTTCAGGGAACTGGTTGAAAAAGAGCGGGTGAAGCGTTTTCCAATAGAATCTCGTTTATTCCAGAAGCTCTCTACGCGCCATCGCCTGGCTTACGTGGAGGCCGTCAGTAAATTATCGCCGGAGGCGCCGGAGTATCCCACGCTGGAATATTATTATCGCTGCCGTTTGATCCAGGATTATATCAGCGGGATGACGGATCTGTACGCCTGGGATGAATACCGGCGTCTGATGGCGGTTGAATAATAAATACGCTTTTGTAAAGATGGACAATAAATTTTTACTTTTTCCAGAAACTTTATTCTGGAACTTCGCGCTATAAAACGAATCTGACGTACACAGCAATTTTGCGTTATCTGTTAATCGAGATTGAAACACATGAAAAAAACCACATTAGCAATGAGTGCACTGGCTCTGAGTTTAGGTTTGGCGCTGTCCCCCCTGTCTGCAACGGCGGCTGAGACGGCGTCTTCGGCAACGACTGCCCAGCAGATGCCAAGTCTGGCACCGATGCTCGAAAAAGTGATGCCATCGGTGGTGAGTATCAACGTGGAAGGTAGCACAACCGTCAACACGCCGCGTATGCCGCGTAATTTCCAGCAGTTCTTTGGCGATGATTCGCCATTCTGCCAGGACGGTTCGCCGTTCCAGAGTTCTCCGTTCTGCCAGGGCGGGGGTCAGGGCGGCGGTCAGCAACAGAAATTTATGGCGCTGGGCTCCGGCGTCATTATTGATGCCGCAAAAGGTTATGTCGTCACCAACAACCATGTGGTGGATAACGCGACGGTCATCAAAGTTCAACTGAGCGATGGCCGTAAATTTGACGCTAAGGTCGTCGGTAAAGATCCGCGCTCTGATATCGCGCTGGTTCAAATTCAGGACCCGAAAAATCTGACGGCCATTAAGCTGGCGGATTCCGATGCGCTGCGCGTGGGGGATTATACCGTCGCTATCGGCAACCCGTTTGGTCTGGGCGAAACGGTGACTTCCGGTATCGTCTCCGCACTGGGCCGTAGCGGTCTGAACGCGGAAAACTACGAAAACTTTATCCAGACGGATGCCGCCATCAACCGTGGTAACTCCGGTGGCGCGCTGGTGAACCTGAACGGCGAACTGATCGGGATTAACACCGCGATTCTTGCGCCGGACGGCGGCAACATCGGTATTGGTTTTGCTATCCCCAGCAACATGGTGAAAAACCTGACCTCCCAGATGGTGGAGTATGGCCAGGTTAAACGCGGTGAGCTGGGTATCATGGGGACGGAGCTAAACTCTGAACTGGCGAAAGCGATGAAAGTCGATGCCCAGCGCGGCGCGTTTGTCAGCCAGGTGATGGCGAACTCTTCTGCGGCGAAAGCCGGTATTAAAGCCGGGGATGTGATCACGTCCCTGAACGGTAAGCCGATCAGCAGCTTTGCCGCGCTGCGCGCCCAGGTGGGTACGATGCCGGTAGGCAGCAAAATCAGCCTTGGTCTGCTGCGTGATGGCAAGCCGGTGACCGTCAACCTGGAACTGCAACAGAGCAGCCAGAATCAGGTTGATTCCAGCTCCATCTTCAATGGTATTGAAGGCGCGGAAATGAGCAACAAAGGCCAGGATAAAGGCGTTGTCGTCAGCAACGTGAAGCCGAATACGCCGGCTGCGCAGATTGGCCTGAAGAAAGGGGATGTGATTGTGGGGGCCAACCAGCAGGCGATTAAGAACATCGCTGAGCTGCGTAAAATCCTCGACAGCAAACCTTCTGTTCTGGCGCTGAATATTCAGCGCGGCGATAGCACCATCTATCTGCTGATGCAGTAATTTCCTCTCTTGCCCTTTTCCTGTCCGGGAAAAGGGCATTTCTCACATTCTGTGAGGCCTCCCACAACTCCATACTTCTCTGCTTTAGTTTGTGCAGATGCACAATGATGCAGGTTAGCATCTTCCCTATGCTTGAGCTCTGCTCACAGGAGGGGATTATGGCTGGCTGGCATCTTGATACCAAAATGGCACAGGATATTGTGGCGCGCACAATGCGCATCATCGATACCAATATCAACGTAATGGATGCCCGTGGGCGTATTATCGGTAGCGGCGATCGGGAGCGCATTGGTGAATTGCACGAAGGCGCGCTGTTGGTGCTGTCGCAGGGGCGCGTGGTCGATATTGATGATGCGGTGGCACGGCATCTCCACGGCGTGCGCCAGGGGATCAACCTGCCGTTGCGCCTGGAAGGGGAGATCGTCGGCGTTATTGGTTTAACCGGTGAGCCGCAACACCTGCGAAAATACGGTGAGCTGGTCTGTATGACGGCCGAAATGATGCTGGAGCAGTCGCGGCTGATGCATCTGTTGGCTCAGGACAGCCGTCTGCGTGAAGAACTGGTGATGAACCTGATTCAGGCTGAGGAAAATACGCCAGCGTTGACGGAGTGGGCGCAGCGGCTGGGTATCGACCTGAACCAACCGCGTGTGGCTGCCGTGGTTGAAGTGGACAGCGGGCAGCTTGGCGTTGACAGCGCGATGGAGGAGTTGCAGCAACTGCAAAATGCGTTAACGACGCCTGAACGCAACAATTTGATTGCTATCGTTTCTTTGACGGAAATGGTTGTGCTGAAACCGGCGCTGAATCAGTTTGGGCGCTGGGATGCGGACGACCATCGCAAGCGTATTGAGCAGTTGATTGCCCGGATGAAAGAGAACGGGCAATTGCGCTTTCGGGTCGCACTGGGGAACTATTTTACCGGCCCGGGCAGTATCGCCCGTTCCTGGCGCACTGCGCGTACTACCATGATGGTGGGCAAGCAGCGTATGCCGGAGCAACGTAGCTACTTTTACCAGGATTTGATGTTGCCAGTGCTGCTGGACAGCCTGCGTGGCGGCTGGCAGGCCAATGAGCTGGCGCGCCCGCTCTCAAAGCTGAAGGCGATGGATAATAACGGGCTGTTACGCCGGACGCTGGCCGCGTGGTTTCGCCATAACGTGCAGCCGCTGGCAACGTCGAAGGCGCTCTTTATTCACCGTAATACGCTGGAATACCGTCTGAACCGCATCTCTGAGTTGACGGGGCTGGATTTGGGCAATTTTGACGATCGGCTGTTGCTGTATGTCGCGTTGCAACTGGACGAGCAGCGGTGATTGCCTGATGGCGCGACGCTTATCAGGCCTACCGGGAGTTACCTGTAGGCCGGATAAGGCGTAACACGCCGCCATCCGGCAACACACAGCTTACTTACGCGTTAGTTTTTCCAGATCCGCTTCGATTTCGTTGATCTTGTTGGCGACCACGCTTTCCAGATGACGTAAATCATCCAGGATCTTACGTTTGAGATCGACTTCCGTGCGATCGCGCTGGCAGATCTGATCCAGTTCATCGATCACATAGCGCAGGTTAGGACTGATCTCCTGCACCTCTTTGTAACCTTGTCCGATACCATCGGCGACGACGGTTTTACGCTGGCGGGGATATTTGAACTTTACGCTTTTGGCAAAGAACTCGCCTCTATCCTTCTGGAAATAGATTTTCAGGATATCGTTGTTGGCTTCTTGCCGCAGGCTGTAACGATCGATTTCTTCAGGATTGGTAATGCCCAGACTTTTCAGATTGTCATACATAGCGGTACCCTTCATCTCAACATAACCTATGAATAATTAACGAAAAGTTCTCTTTCCGCCAGCCACAGATGTAAAAAAAGCGGGCTCAGCCCGCTTTTTCAAATCATTGTTAGTCGATGGTACGTAACAACTCGTTGATCCCGACTTTGCCGCGCGTCTTCGCGTCGACTTTTTTCACGATGACCGCACAGTACAGGCTGTATTTACCGTCTTTCGACGGCAGGTTGCCGGAAACCACAACGGAGCCTGCCGGTACGCGGCCATAATGGATTTCGCCCGTTTCGCGATCGTAAATACGGGTGCTTTGACCGATGTACACGCCCATAGAGATCACGGAGCCTTCCTCAACGATCACCCCTTCAACTACTTCCGAACGCGCGCCGATGAAGCAGTTATCTTCGATGATTGTCGGGTTCGCCTGTAGCGGTTCCAGTACGCCGCCGATGCCGACGCCGCCGGACAGGTGTACGTTTTTACCAATCTGCGCGCAGGAACCTACGGTCGCCCAGGTATCTACCATCGTGCCTTCATCAACGAATGCGCCGATGTTTACATAGGATGGCATCAGCACGGTGTTGCGTGCGATAAACGCGCCCTGACGCACAGCGGCAGGCGGCACTACGCGGAAGCCTTCTTTCTGGAAGCGCGCTTCGTCATAGTCGGCGAATTTCATCGGCACTTTATCGAAGTAGCGGCTTTCCGCACCGTCGATAACCTGGTTATCGTTAATACGGAAAGAGAGCAGAACCGCTTTCTTCAGCCACTGGTGAGTCACCCACTGACCATCAATCTTTTCTGCCACACGCAGCGCACCGGAATCCAGCAGAGAAATGACCTGGTTAACCGCTTCACGGGTCACGGTATCTACATTCGCCGGAGTGATGTCGGCACGGCGCTCGAAAGCGGACTCAATAACGTTCTGTAACTGCTGCATTGTTAAACTCTTTCCATATGAATAAACACACTACCCTTTATCGTTTGGATTGAGGGCCGCTGTCAACCGTTGATGCACTTCCTGCTGTAGCTCATTATTAAGGGCACGCCGGTCGGCTGTCGCGATTATGAATAAATCTTCTACTCGCTCGCCAATGGTTGTAATTCGGGCGCCATGAAGCGAAATTCCCAGATCGGCAAAAATTTGCCCGACCCGCGCCAGCAGGCCCGGCTGATCGAGAGCGATAAGTTCAAGGAACGATTTTCTGTCGGTGTGAGTAGGCAGAAAAGTGACCTCGGTATCGACGGTAAAGTGGCGCAGTTTGGCCGGCTGGCGACGCGGCTGCGGAGGCTGCCAGCTGCTCTGGGTAATCGCCTGCTCCAGTCCAAAACGGATGGCTTCGTGACGGTCGGCGGAGAGAGGGCTGCCGTCCGGCTCCAGCACAATAAAGGTATCCATCGCCATGCCGTCGCGGGTGGTGAAGATTTGCGCGTCATGAACGCTCAGATTGCGCCTGTCCAGCTCTGCGCAAACGGCGGCAAACAGATAAGGGCGGTCAGGACTCCAGATGAAGATCTCCGTTCCGCCGCGCGTGGCCTGCGGGCTGACCAGAATCAGCGGTCGGGTCAGATCGTGCTGTAACAGATGACGCGCATGCCAGGCCAGCTGATTCGGGCTATGGCGCACGAAATAGTTAGCGCGGCAGCGTGTCCAGATTTGATGCAGCGCCTCTTCGTTTATATTGTCCATTCGCAGCAGCGCCAGCGCCTGAAGCTGATGATGGCGCACGCGTTCGCGCATATCCGGCGTGTTTTGCATGCCGCGACGTAGCTGTTTTTCGGTGGCGAAGTACAGTTCGCGCAACAGGCTTTGCTTCCAGCTGTTCCACAGCGTTTCGTTAGTGGCGCAAATGTCAGCGACCGTCAGGCATACCAGGAAGCGCAGGCGGTGTTCCGTTTGCACCTCTTCGGCGAACTGTTTGATGACCTCAGGGTCCTGGATATCGCGCCGCTGGGCGGTAACCGACATCAGCAGGTGCTGGCGTACCAGCCAGGCGACCAGTTGCGTTTCGCGTGAGTTCAGGCCGTGCAGTTCGGCAAATTTGAGCACGTCCTGCGCGCCGAGTACCGAGTGATCGCCGCCGCGCCCTTTGGCGATATCATGGAACAGCGCCGCGATCAGGATCAGTTCCGGTTGCCGCAGGCGCGGCCAGAGATCGACGCACAGTGGATGGCGCTGGCGGGTCTCTTCTTTGGCGAAACTTTCCAGCTTCAGCATTACGCGAATGGTGTGCTCATCCACCGTATAGGCATGGAACAGGTCGAACTGCATTTGGCCGACGATATGCGACCATTGCGGCATGTAAGCCCAAAGCACGCTGTGGCGATGCATTGGCAGCAAACCGCGGCTGACGGCGCCCGGATGACGCAGCATACTGAGAAACAGAGAGCGCGCTTCCGGGATGTAGCACAGCGGCTGGGTCAGGTGGCGGCGGGCATGGCGCAGATGGCGCAGCGTGGTGGAATAGATGCCAGTGATGGTGCTATTACGCACCATCGTATAAAACATCCGCAGGATCGCTTCCGGTGAACGGATAAACAGATCGTCATCGCGCAGGTCGATCAGCGTGCCGCGCAGTTGAAACTCGTCATCAATCGGGCGCGGTTTTTCATCGGCGGGCAGGGCGAGGATCGCTTCATCAAACAGTTGCAATAGCATCTGGTTCAGTTCGCTCACCCGACGCGTGACCCGGAAATAGTCTTTCATCATGTGCTCAACCGGCTCGTTGCCTTCGCCAGTGTAGTTGAGCCGCTGGGCAACGCTGAGTTGCCTGTCGAACAACAGGCGGTTGTCGTAACGGCTGACCACCAGGTGCAGCGCGAAGCGAATGCGCCACAAAATATGCAGGCACTCGTTTAGCTCGGCGCGTTCTGCCTGGGTTAAGAAGCCGAAGCCGACCATCTCATTGAGAGACGTTGCGCCGAAGTGGCGGCGGGCCACCCATTGCAGGGTGTGGATATCACGCAGGCCGCCAGGGCTGCTTTTAATATCGGGTTCAAGGTTATAGCTGGTGCCGTGATAGCGCTGGTGGCGCTGGTTTTGTTCTTCGACTTTGGCGGCGAAAAATTTCTCCGACGGCCAGAAGCCTTCACTGAAAATATGCTTTTGCAGCTCCAGAAAAAGCGCCACATCGCCGATCAGCAGACGTGTTTCAATCAGATTGGTGGCGACGGTTAAGTCCGACAGCCCTTCCAGCAAACACTCTTCCAGTGTGCGCACGCTATGCCCGACTTCCAGCTTCACATCCCACAGCAAGGTCAGCAGTTCCCCGACCTTTTGCGCCTGAGCGTCGGGCAGCTTTTTACGGCTCAGGATGAGCAGGTCAATGTCGGAAAGCGGATGCAGCTCGCCCCGGCCATAGCCGCCGACGGCCACCAGGGCCAGATCGGCAATTTGCCCGAATCCGGCGTCGATCCACAGTCGTTGCAGCAGCTGGTCGATAAATTCGGTGCGGGCTTCAATCAATTGCTCTGCGGAAATCCCGCTGTCAAAAGCGTCTCCCAGCCACTGCTGGAAAATATCAATGTGGGCTTTAATTCCGCTGACGGTAAGCTCGTCACGCGACCAGGCTCCCGGATTTTGCGGTTGGCCGGGTAGGGTGGGGAGAGCCGTATTCGCGTGCTGTTCAGGAAGAGTATTCATTATGCGCCACCCATTAAAAAGCCGGATGCGGCGTTAACGCCTTATCCGGCCTACGGGTAAACGCTGATTGTAGGCCTGATAAGCGGTAGCGCCATCAGGCAAAAGTTTATGCGTCGTGCGTGATAATCGCCGGGATGGTGTCATCCTTGCGTAACGTCAGAATTTCACAGCCGTTTTCGGTTACCACAATAGTATGCTCGTACTGTGCAGACAAGCTTCTGTCTTTGGTTTTTACCGTCCAGCCGTCTTTCATGGTGCGGATGCGGTAATCACCGGCGTTCAGCATCGGTTCAACGGTGAACGTCATTCCCGGTTGCAGAACCACGCCGCCGTCGTCCGCATCGTAGTGCAGAACCTGCGGTTCTTCATGGAAGCCGCGACCAATCCCGTGACCGCAATATTCGCGAACGACAGAGAAACCTTCGCCTTCCGCGTATTTCTGAATGGCTGCACCCAGCGTGCGCAGACGGATGCCCGGTTTGACCATTCGCAGCGCCAGATACAGGCTTTCCTGGGTTACACGGCACAGGCGCTCGCCCAGAATCGTCGGTTTGCCGACGATAAACATTTTCGACGTATCGCCGTGGTATTCATCTTTAATTACGGTTACGTCGATATTGACGATATCGCCGTCTTTCAGCAATTTGCCGTCGTCCGGGATACCGTGGCACACCACTTCATTAATGGAGATACAAACGGATTTCGGATAACCGTGGTAGCCGAGGCAAGCGGAGATCGCGTGTTGTTCATTGACGATGTAGTCGTTGCAGATGCGATCCAGTTCCCCGGTGCTGACGCCCGGTTTGATATACGGTTCGATCATCTCCAGCACTTCAGCGGCCAGGCGGCCAGCGACGCGCATTTTTTCGATTTCTTCAGGGGTCTTGATTGAGATAGCCATGAATTCTGTCCATCGGTGTCGATTATTTCGACAATAATTGTGTAAGTGCTGTCAATGGTATCAGTCCAAAGCGTAGCCTGCCAAATTGAGAATCATTAACAGCACATCGAGCCAACAATTATTGGTGTCTGCGGCGTATTTGTGGTATAAAGCGCGCCGGACTTCCGTTCCATTCGAAGACTACACAAGATGGACTGAAGCGACAAATCTCACTTTGTGTAACAACACACACGTATCGGCACATATTCCGGGGTGCCCTTTGGGGTCGGTAATATGGGATACGTGGAGGCATAACCCCAACTTTTATATATAGAGGTTTTAATCATGGCAACTGTTTCCATGCGCGACATGCTCAAGGCTGGTGTTCACTTCGGTCACCAGACCCGTTACTGGAACCCGAAAATGAAGCCGTTCATCTTCGGTGCGCGTAACAAAGTTCACATCATCAACCTTGAGAAAACGGTACCGATGTTCAACGAAGCGCTGGCTGAACTGAACAAGATTGCTTCTCGCAAAGGTAAAATCCTTTTCGTTGGTACTAAACGTGCTGCAAGCGAAGCGGTGAAAGACGCTGCTAACAGCTGCGACCAGTTCTTCGTGAACCATCGCTGGCTGGGCGGTATGCTGACTAACTGGAAAACCGTTCGTCAGTCCATCAAACGTCTGAAAGACCTGGAAACTCAGTCTCAGGACGGTACTTTCGAAAAGCTGACCAAAAAAGAAGCGCTGATGCGCACTCGTGAGCTTGAGAAACTGGAAAACAGCCTGGGCGGTATCAAAGACATGGGCGGCCTGCCGGACGCACTGTTCGTTATCGATGCTGACCACGAGCACATTGCTATCAAAGAAGCAAACAACCTGGGTATCCCGGTATTTGCTATCGTTGATACCAACTCTGATCCGGACGGTGTTGACTTCGTTATCCCGGGTAACGACGACGCAATCCGTGCTGTTAGCCTGTACCTGGGCGCTGTAGCTGCAACCGTTCGTGAAGGCCGTTCTCAGGATCTGGCTTCTCAGGCGGAAGAAAGCTTCGTAGAAGCTGAATAATAAGGCACGCTCGTTCGAGCCCCCTTATAAACCAGGTAGTATCACGTTTGGTTAGGGGCCCTTTAGGCCCCTTTTTCACTTTTAAATCTGTGCGGTTTGATGCCGGGCAGATCAAATCTTCCGAGGATTTTAGAATGGCTGAAATTACCGCATCCCTGGTAAAAGAGCTGCGTGAGCGTACTGGCGCAGGCATGATGGATTGCAAAAAAGCACTGACTGAAGCGAATGGCGACATCGAGCTGGCAATTGAAAACATGCGTAAATCCGGTGCGATCAAAGCAGCGAAAAAAGCAGGCAACGTTGCTGCTGACGGCGTGATCAAAACCAAAATCGACGGCAACTACGGCATCATTCTGGAAGTTAACTGCCAGACTGACTTCGTTGCTAAAGATGCTGGTTTCCAGGCATTTGCTGACAAAGTGCTGGACGCCGCTGTTGCTGGCAAAATCACTGACGTTGACGTGCTGAAAGCACAGTTCGAAGAAGAGCGCGTTGCTCTGGTGGCAAAAATCGGTGAAAACATCAACATTCGCCGTGTTGCTTCCCTGGAAGGCGACGTTCTGGGTTCTTACCAGCACGGTGCGCGCATTGGTGTTCTGGTTGCGGCTAAAGGCGCTGACGAAGAGCTGGTTAAACAGCTGGCAATGCACGTTGCTGCAAGCAAGCCTGAGTTCGTTAAGCCGGAAGACGTGTCTGCTGAAGTGGTAGAGAAAGAATACCAGGTACAGCTGGACATCGCGATGCAGTCTGGTAAGCCGAAAGAAATCGCAGAGAAAATGGTTGAAGGCCGCATGAAGAAATTCACTGGCGAAGTTTCTCTGACCGGTCAGCCTTTCGTTATGGAACCGAGCAAATCTGTTGGTCAGCTGCTGAAAGAGCACAACGCCGACGTAACTGGCTTCATCCGCTTTGAAGTGGGCGAAGGCATCGAGAAAGTTGAGACTGACTTTGCAGCAGAAGTTGCTGCGATGTCCAAGCAGTCTTAATTGTCGAAAAGGAGCCGCCTGAGGGCGGCTTCTTTTTGCGTCCATCTTGTAAATTCAGCCAACCCCTATAGTGGCTGCGCTGAAAAGCGACATACAATGTCGCCGGAATTAACTCATCTCAATCGTTGACAGTCTCAGGAAAGAAACATGGCTACCAATGCAAAACCCGTCTATAAACGTATTCTGCTTAAATTGAGTGGCGAAGCTCTGCAGGGTTCGGAAGGCTTCGGTATTGATGCAAGCATACTGGATCGTATGGCTCAGGAAATCAAAGAACTGGTGGAACTGGGCATTCAGGTTGGTGTGGTGATTGGTGGCGGTAACCTGTTCCGTGGTGCTGGTCTGGCGAAAGCGGGTATGAACCGCGTTGTGGGCGACCACATGGGCATGCTGGCCACCGTGATGAACGGTCTGGCGATGCGCGATGCGCTCCACCGCGCCTATGTGAACGCCCGCCTGATGTCCGCTATTCCGCTGAATGGCGTGTGTGACAATTACAGCTGGGCAGAAGCCATTAGTCTGCTGCGTAATAACCGTGTGGTTATCCTGTCAGCGGGCACCGGCAACCCCTTCTTCACCACCGACTCTGCGGCTTGCCTGCGCGGTATCGAAATTGAAGCGGATGTGGTGCTGAAAGCCACGAAAGTCGATGGCGTATTTACTGCGGACCCGGCCAAAGATCCGTCCGCCACGATGTATGAGCAACTCACCTACGGCGAAGTGCTGGATAAAGAGCTGAAAGTGATGGATCTGGCCGCGTTCACGCTGGCTCGTGACCACAAATTGCCAATTCGTGTCTTCAATATGAACAAGCCGGGCGCGCTGCGTCGCGTCGTGATGGGCGAAAAAGAAGGGACTTTAATCACGGAATAATTCCCGTGATGGCCAATTCCGGGTAAGATTCGCCTTTACCCGGCAGGATTTATATATCCTGTGGCATGAATTAAACGAGACTATACTGAGCATACTCTGTATACACGAAATCATTCATGCTGCATCACGGCGGCAAGAGCGTGAATCCCGAGGCGCGTACACTGGTACGTGGCAGGGAAGAACGTTCGCAGCCAACGCAGAGGCAGCCTGAAGGATGAAGTGTATTGTGTGATTGTCTGGTCGACTGAGACTAGTTTTCAAGGATTCGTAACGTGATTAGCGATATCAGAAAAGATGCTGAAGTACGCATGGAAAAATGCGTTGAAGCGTTTAAAAACCAAATCAGCAAAATTCGCACGGGTCGTGCTTCTCCCAGCCTGCTGGATGGCATTGTCGTGGAATATTACGGCACGCCGACTCCGCTGCGTCAGCTGGCGAGCGTAACGGTAGAAGACTCCCGCACGCTGAAAATCAACGTGTTCGATCGCTCCATGAGCCCGGCGGTTGAGAAAGCGATTATGGCTTCTGACCTCGGCCTGAACCCGAGTTCTGCGGGTAGCGATATCCGTGTTCCGCTGCCGCCGCTGACTGAAGAACGCCGTAAAGACCTGACCAAAATCGTTCGTGGCGAAGCAGAGCAGGCGCGTGTTGCCGTGCGTAACGTACGCCGTGATGCGAACGACAAAGTAAAAGCGCTGCTGAAAGATAAAGAGATCAGCGAAGATGACGATCGCCGTTCTCAGGACGAAGTACAGAAACTGACTGACGCTGCCATCAAGAAAGTTGATGCGGCGCTGACGGAAAAAGAAGCGGAACTGATGCAGTTCTGATTTTCCTGTACGACTAAAACGCCGCTGGTTGACCCTGACGGGTCTTCCGGGCGGCGTTTTGCTTTCTATCCTGTCTCAATTCTTCTGGACGTTTCATGAAGCAACTAACCATTCTGGGCTCGACCGGCTCTATTGGTTGCAGCACGCTGGATGTGGTGCGCCATAATCCTGAAAGCTTCCGTGTTGTCGCGCTGGTTGCGGGTAAAAATGTCACCCGTATGGTAGAGCAGTGCCTGGAGTTTTCGCCGCGTTATGCGGTGATGGACGACGAACAGAGCGCTCAACGGCTGAAAACTGCGCTTCTGGAACATGGAAGCCGCACTGACGTCCTGAGCGGACAACAGGCCGCCTGCGATATGGCTGCGCTGGATGAGGTCGATCAGGTGATGGCGGCTATCGTGGGCGCGGCGGGTCTGCTGCCTACGCTGGCGGCGATTCGTGCCGGTAAAACCATCCTGCTTGCCAATAAAGAGTCGCTGATTACCTGCGGGCGCCTGTTTATGGACGAGGTGAAACGCAGTAAAGCCCGGCTTTTACCGGTAGATAGCGAACATAACGCGATTTTTCAGAGTATGCCCCAACCTATTCAAAACGATCTGGGATACGCTGAGCTGGAGCAAAATGGCGTGATGTCGATTTTGCTTACCGGGTCTGGTGGCCCTTTTCGTGAAACGCCATTGTGCGATCTGGCGGCCATGACGCCCGATCAGGCATGTCGTCATCCGAACTGGTCTATGGGACGAAAAATTTCCGTCGATTCCGCCACCATGATGAATAAAGGTCTGGAATACATTGAAGCGCGTTGGTTGTTTAACGCCAGCGCAAGCCAGATGGACGTGTTGATTCACCCGCAGTCGGTTATTCACTCAATGGTGCGTTATCAGGACGGCAGCGTTCTGGCGCAACTGGGGGAGCCGGATATGCGTACGCCAATCGCGCATACGATGGCGTGGCCGAATCGCGTGAACTCTGGCGTGAAGCCGCTCGATTTTTGCAAGCTCAGTGCGTTGACGTTCTCTGCGCCGGATTATCAGCGCTATCCGTGCCTGAAACTGGCGATGGACGCGTTTGAGCAAGGTCAGGCCGCGACAACCGCGCTGAATGCGGCGAATGAAATCACCGTCGCCGCATTTCTGGCTGAAGAGATTCGCTTTACAGATATTGCTGAGCTCAATTTATCTGTGCTGGAGAAAATGGATTTGCAGGAACCGGGAAGCGTTGACGACGTTCTCAGGGTTGATGCCGTCGCGCGTGACGTCGCCAGAAAACAGGTGATGCGACTCGCAAGCTGATGATAATCCCTCTACACAGGATCGTGCTATTTGTTAGCGTTGGGCTTCAGTGATATAGTCTGCGCCACCCGATCGCAGATATTTGGCTTTATGCGGTCAGGTAAGCCGTGGTTTGACACGGCTTTTTTGTGGATGCACAAAATCATTCAGGTTGCATCATTCATAGCCAACGAAGAGGCAGCCTGAAGGATGAAGCGCAAAAGGCTTCAGTATTCCTGAGTACCGTTAAATCCTTTCAGGGACTAAAAACGCGTTATGTTGTCTGCAACTCAACCATTAAGCGAAAATTTGCCAGCACATGGCTGTCGCCATGTAGCAATCATTATGGATGGCAATGGCCGCTGGGCGAAAAAGCAAGGGAAGATTCGCGCCTTTGGGCATAAGGCCGGAGCAAAATCCGTCCGTCGGGCCGTATCTTTCGCTGCCAACAACGGTATTGATGCGTTAACGCTGTATGCCTTTAGCAGTGAGAACTGGAACCGACCAGCGCAGGAAGTGAGTGCGTTAATGGAGCTGTTCGTGTGGGCGCTGGATAGCGAAGTAAAAAGCCTGCATCGCCATAACGTTCGCCTGCGCATTATTGGCGACACCAGTCGATTTAACTCGCGTTTGCAAGACCGTATTCGCAAGTCTGAAGCGCTTACCGCCCAGAATACCGGGCTGACGCTGAATATCGCGGCGAATTATGGCGGACGTTGGGATATTGTCCAGGGAGTCAGACAACTGGCAGAACAGGTGCAGGAAGGACTGCTGCGCCCTGATCAGATTGACGAAGAGATGCTAAACCAGAAAATCTGTATGCATGAACTGGCTCCTGTAGATTTAGTAATTAGGACTGGGGGAGAGCATCGCATTAGTAACTTTTTGCTTTGGCAAATTGCCTATGCCGAACTTTACTTTACTGATGTTCTTTGGCCCGATTTCGATGAACAAGACTTTGAAGGGGCGCTGCATGCCTTTGCCAATCGAGAGCGTCGTTTCGGCGGCACCGAGCCCGGTGATGAAAAAGCCTGATGGGGGTCGCTTTTGCTGAAGTATCGCCTGATTTCTGCTTTTGTTTTAATACCCGTTGTCATCGCGGCGCTTTTTTTACTCCCGCCGGTGGGGTTCGCCATTGTCACGCTGGTCGTTTGTATGCTGGCCGCCTGGGAATGGGGACAGTTAAGCGGTTTTACCACGCGTACTCAGCGGGTCTGGCTGGCGGTGCTGTGCGGGTTATTGCTGGCGCTGATGCTGTTTTTGCTGCCTGAATATCACCGCAACATTCATCAACCGCTTGTTGAGGTTTCGCTTTGGGCGTCGTTGGGCTGGTGGGTCGTTGCATTATTACTGGTGTTATTTTATCCCGGTTCGGCGGCGATCTGGCGTAATTCAAAGACATTACGCGTAATTTTCGGGGTGTTAACCATCATTCCTTTTTTTTGGGGAATGCTGGCGCTGCGCGCCTGGCACTATGATGAGAATCATTACAGTGGCGCCATATGGCTGCTCTATGTCATGATCCTCGTCTGGGGGGCAGACTCCGGGGCATATATGTTTGGCAAACTGTTCGGCAAACATAAACTTGCGCCAAAGGTTTCTCCTGGTAAAACCTGGCAGGGCTTTATTGGCGGACTCGCGACTGCCGCCGTGATTTCATGGGGTTACGGCATGTGGGCGAATCTGGATGTTGCGCCTTCAACCTTACTGATTTGCTCTGTCATCGCGGCCCTGGCGTCAGTGCTGGGCGATCTGACTGAGAGCATGTTTAAGCGTGAAGCAGGAATTAAGGACAGTGGTCACTTGATCCCAGGGCATGGTGGTATTCTGGATCGTATTGATAGCCTGACGGCGGCAGTACCGGTCTTTGCTTGCCTGTTGTTACTGGTATTCAGGACACTCTAACGGAAGGTTTTATGCTGAGTATTCTCTGGAATCTGGCTGCATTCATCGTCGCACTGGGTGTGCTTATCACCGTGCATGAATTTGGTCATTTCTGGGTTGCCCGGCGCTGCGGTGTTCGTGTCGAGCGCTTTTCTATCGGTTTTGGGAAAGCGCTTTGGCGGCGTACCGATCGATACGGTACGGAATATGTGATCGCCATGATTCCCCTCGGCGGTTACGTCAAAATGCTGGATGAGCGCGCTGAGCCGGTTGTGCCGGAACTGCGCCACCACGCTTTCAACAATAAAACCGTGGGACAGCGGGCGGCGATTATCGCCGCAGGTCCGATTGCAAATTTTCTTTTCGCTATTTTTGCCTACTGGCTGGTTTTTATCATCGGCGTCCCTGGCGTTCGTCCGGTAGTTGGTGAAATAACACCCAACTCGATTGCCGCCCAGGCGCAAATTCTTCCTGGTACGGAACTTAAAGCCATTGATGGCATCGAAACCCCTGATTGGGATGCGGTGCGCTTACAGCTGGTGTCCAAAATCGGCGATGAGCGTACGACAATCAGCGTGGCGCCGTTCGGCAGTAATCAGCGCCAGGATAAAACGTTAGATTTGCGCCACTGGGCATTTGAGCCAGACAAAGAAGATCCTGTATCTTCTTTAGGGATTCGGCCGCGTGGTCCACAGATCGAACCGGTGCTGTCAGAAGTGCAAGCGAACTCCGCTGCAAGTAAGGCGGGTTTGCAAGCAGGCGACAGGATCGTTAAAGTCGATGGTCAGTCGTTAACGCAATGGATGACGTTTGTGACGCTTGTGCGCAACAATCCAGATAAGCCGTTAGCGCTGGAAATTGAAAGGCAGGGGAGTTCCTTGTCTTTGACGTTAATCCCGGATACAAAGCCGGTTAACGGAAAGGCAGAAGGTTTTGCGGGTGTTGTGCCTAAAATTATTCCTCTGCCGGATGAGTACAAGACTGTACGCCAGTATGGGCCATTCAGCGCCATCCTCGAAGCCACGGACAAGACGTGGCAGTTGATGAAGCTGACGGTCAGTATGCTGGGAAAATTGATAACCGGTGATGTGAAACTGAACAACCTCAGTGGGCCGATTTCTATCGCTCAGGGGGCTGGGATGTCAGCGGAATTTGGGGGCATTTATTACCTGATGTTTCTTGCGCTTATCAGCGTGAACTTAGGGATAATCAACCTGTTTCCGCTGCCCGTTCTTGACGGGGGGCATCTGCTGTTCCTGGCGATTGAAAAGCTGAAGGGCGGGCCGGTATCCGAGCGGGTTCAAGACTTTAGTTACCGCATTGGCGCGATTTTGCTGGTGTTGTTAATGGGGCTTGCACTTTTCAATGATTTCTCTCGGTTGTAAGAGAGTTAGTTAGGAAGAACGCATAATAACGATGGCGATGAAAAAGTTGCTCATAGCGTCGCTGCTGTTTAGCAGCGCCACCGTATACGGTGCTGAAGGGTTCGTGGTGAAGGACATTCATTTCGAAGGCCTACAGCGAGTCGCCGTTGGTGCGGCCCTCCTCAGTATGCCGGTGCGCACAGGCGACACGGTTAATGATGAAGATATCAGTAATACCATTCGTGCTCTGTTCGCCACTGGCAACTTCGAGGATGTCCGCGTCCTGCGCGATGGTGATACGCTTCTGGTTCAGGTAAAAGAACGTCCGACGATTGCCAGCATCACTTTCTCCGGTAACAAATCGGTGAAAGATGACATGCTGAAGCAGAACCTTGAGGCGTCTGGCGTGCGTGTTGGCGAATCACTGGATCGCACCACGCTCTCTGATATCGAAAAAGGACTGGAAGACTTCTACTACAGCGTTGGTAAATACAGCGCCAGCGTAAAAGCGGTCGTCACGCCGCTGCCGCGTAACCGTGTGGATCTCAAACTGGTGTTCCAGGAGGGTGTATCGGCGAAGATCCAACAGATCAATATCGTCGGCAACCATGCCTTCAGCACTGACGAACTCATTTCTCACTTCCAACTGCGCGACGAAGTGCCGTGGTGGAACGTCGTGGGCGATCGTAAATACCAGAAACAGAAACTGGCTGGCGACCTTGAGACGCTGCGCAGCTACTATCTGGATCGCGGTTATGCCCGTTTCAACATCGATTCGACGCAGGTCAGCCTGACGCCGGATAAGAAAGGCATCTACATCACCGTTAATATCACCGAAGGCGATCAGTACAAGCTTTCCGGTGTGCAGGTGAGCGGTAACCTGGCTGGACACTCCGCCGAGATTGAGAACCTGACGAAGATCGAACCAGGTGAACTCTATAACGGCACCAAAGTGACCAAAATGGAAGACGACATCAAGAAACTTCTTGGTCGTTATGGCTATGCCTACCCGCGCGTGCAGTCGCAGCCTGAAATCAACGATGCCGACAAAACCGTTAAATTACGTGTGAACGTTGATGCGGGTAACCGTTTCTACGTGCGTAAGATCCGTTTTGAAGGCAACGACACCTCGAAAGATTCCGTCCTGCGCCGCGAAATGCGCCAGATGGAAGGGGCATGGTTAGGCAGCGATCTGGTCGATCAGGGTAAAGAGCGTCTGAACCGTCTGGGTTACTTCGAAACCGTCGATACCGACACGCAGCGTGTTCCGGGCAGCCCGGACCAGGTTGACGTCGTCTATAAAGTGAAAGAGCGTAACACCGGTAGCTTTAACTTCGGTATTGGTTACGGCACAGAAAGCGGCGTGAGCTTCCAGGCGGGCGTTCAGCAGGACAACTGGTTAGGTACGGGTTATTCCGTGGGTATTAACGGGACCAAAAACGACTACCAGACCTATACTGAACTGTCTGTCACTAACCCATACTTCACCGTTGATGGCGTCAGCCTCGGCGGCCGTATCTTCTATAATGACTTCCAGGCAGATGATGCGGACCTGTCCGACTATACCAACAAAAGTTATGGTACGGACGTTACGCTGGGCTTCCCGATTAACGAGTACAACACGCTGCGTGCAGGTTTAGGTTATGTACATAACTCCCTGTCCAACATGCAGCCGCAGGTTGCCATGTGGCGTTACCTGAACTCGATGGGTGAATATCCGTCCAATACGAATGACCGCAACTCATTCAGTGCTAACGACTTCACCTTCAACTACGGTTGGACTTATAACAAGCTGGACCGTGGCTTCTTCCCGACGGAAGGTACGCGTGTCAACCTGAATGGTAAAGTGACCATCCCGGGCTCTGATAACGAATACTACAAAGCGACGCTGGATACCGCGACCTATGTGCCGATCGATGACGATCACAAATGGGTGGTTCTGGGTCGTACTCGTTGGGGTTATGGTGACGGTATTGGCGGCAAAGAGATGCCGTTCTATGAGAACTTCTATGCCGGTGGCTCAAGCACCGTGCGTGGCTTCCAGTCCAATACTATCGGTCCAAAAGCGGTGTACTACCCGGCGAGCAGCCGTCATGACGGCGATGACGACTACGATAACGATTGTAAGAGCACTGAAACTGCGCCGTGTAAGTCTGATGACGCAGTAGGCGGTAACGCTATGGCTGTCGCCAGCCTCGAATTCATCACCCCGACGCCGTTTATTAGCGACAAGTACGCTAATTCGGTTCGTACTTCCTTCTTCTGGGACGTAGGTACTGTCTGGGATACGAACTGGGATTCGAACGCGTATGCCGGTTACCCGGACTACAGCGATCCGAGTAATATCCGTATGTCTGCTGGTATCGCATTACAATGGATGTCCCCATTGGGGCCGTTGGTCTTCTCCTACGCCCAGCCGTTCAAAAAGTACGATGGAGACAAATCGGAACAGTTCCAGTTTAACATTGGTAAGACCTGGTAATTGTTCTGTGCAAAGGAATGTAATGGTAGTGTAGCGATGACTTTTGGCGATCTCGTCTGAGATCGCTTGGCCACGCAAAGAACTGTGCCTGCGGGCACAAATGGGATGGTAAGGAGTTTATTGTGAAAAAGTGGTTATTAGCTGCAGGTCTCGGTTTAGCGATGGTAACGTCCGCACAGGCTGCTGACAAAATTGCGATCGTTAATATGGGTAGCCTGTTCCAACAGGTCGCACAGAAGACGGGTGTTTCTAACACGCTGGAAAACGAGTTCAAAGGCCGTGCCAGCGAATTGCAGCGTATGGAAACCGATCTGCAATCTAAAATGCAGCGTTTGCAGTCCATGAAAGCAGGTAGCGAACGTACTAAACTGGAAAAAGACGTGATGGCTCAACGCCAGACTTTCTCTCAGAAAGCCCAGGCTTTTGAACAGGATCGCGCGCGTCGTTCCAACGAAGAGCGTGGCAAACTGGTTACCCGTATCCAGACTGCTGTGAAATCCGTTGCTAACAGCCAGAGCATCGATCTGGTCGTTGATGCCAACACCGTTGCTTATAACAGCAGCGACGTGAAAGACATCACTGCTGACGTACTGAAACAGGTTAAATAAGTAATGCCTTCAATTCGACTGGCTGATTTAGCAGAGCAGTTGGATGCAGAATTACACGGTGATGGCGATATCGTCATCACCGGCGTTGCGTCCATGCAATCTGCGCAAACAGGCCACATCACGTTCATGGTGAATCCTAAATACCGTGAACACTTAGGCGTATGCCAGGCTTCTGCCGTTGTCATGACGCAGGACGATCTTCCTTTTGCTAAGAGTGCTGCGCTGGTAGTGAAGAACCCCTACCTGACGTATGCGCGAATGGCGCAAATTTTAGATACCACGCCGCAGCCTGCGCAGAATATTGCACCGAGTGCAGCGATCGATGCGACAGCGACGCTGGGTAACAATGTTTCAGTTGGCGCGAATGCGGTAATTGAGTCTGGCGTAGAACTGGGCGATAACGTGATTATCGGCGCAGGTTGCTTCGTCGGGAAAAACACAAAAATCGGTGCAGGTTCGCGTCTGTGGGCGAATGTAACGATTTACCACGACATTCAGATCGGTGAGAATTGCCTGATCCAGTCGAGCACTGTCGTCGGCGCAGACGGTTTTGGTTACGCTAACGATCGGGGTAACTGGGTGAAGATCCCGCAGCTTGGTCGCGTCATTATTGGCGATCGTGTTGAGATCGGCGCCTGTACGACGATTGACCGTGGCGCGCTGGATGACACTGTGATCGGCAACGGCGTTATCATTGATAACCAGTGCCAGATTGCACATAACGTTGTGATTGGCGACAATACGGCGGTTGCCGGTGGCGTCATTATGGCGGGCAGCCTGAAGATTGGCCGTTACTGCATGATTGGCGGGGCCAGCGTGATTAACGGGCATATGGAAATATGCGATAAAGTCACGGTGACGGGTATGGGGATGGTCATGCGTCCTGTCACTGAGCCTGGCGTCTATTCTTCAGGCATTCCGTTGCAGCCTAACAAAGTATGGCGTAAAACCGCTGCACTGGTGATGAACATTGATGATATGAGCAAGCGTCTCAAAGCGATTGAGCGCAAGGTTAATCAACAAGACTAGCGTTCCACCTGTAGTGCCATCCTTTTACGGCCTGTCACATTCATATGATTGCGGCAGGCCGTGTTATTATTGCCTTTTAGTATATTTGGACAGGAAGAGTATTTTGACTACTAACACTCATACTCTGCATATTGAAGAGATTTTAGAACTTCTGCCGCACCGTTTTCCGTTTTTGCTGGTTGACCGTGTGCTGGACTTTGAAGAAGGTCGTTTTCTGCGCGCAGTGAAGAATGTCTCCGTAAATGAGCCTTTCTTCCAGGGCCATTTCCCGGGTAAACCGATTTTTCCGGGTGTGCTGATTCTGGAAGCGATGGCGCAGGCAACAGGGATTCTGGCGTTTAAAAGCGTTGGAAAACTGGAGCCGGGTGAACTGTATTACTTCGCGGGTATTGACGAAGCGCGCTTTAAGCGTCCTGTCGTGCCTGGCGATCAGATGATCATGGAAGTGACTTTCGAGAAAACGCGCCGTGGCCTGACCCGCTTTAAAGGGGTTGCTCTGGTCGATGGCAAAGTTGTGTGCGAAGCAACCATGATGTGTGCTCGTAGCCGGGAGGCCTGATACGTGATTGATAAATCCGCCTTTATTCATCCAACTGCCATTGTGGAAGATGGCGCCTGTATTGGCGCTAATGTTCATATTGGTCCTTTTTGTATTGTTGGACCCCATGTCGAAATTGGTGAGGGTACCGTACTGAAGTCTCACGTTGTCGTGAATGGCCATACAAAAATTGGTCGCGATAACGAGATTTATCAGTTCGCCTCCATCGGTGAAGTAAACCAGGATCTGAAATATGCTGGCGAACCGACCCGTGTGGAAATTGGCGATCGTAACCGCATTCGCGAAAGCGTCACCATTCATCGTGGCACAGTGCAGGGTGGTGGGTTGACGAAGGTGGGTAGCGATAACTTACTGATGATCAATGCCCATGTGGCGCACGATTGTACAGTAGGCAACCGCTGTATTCTGGCCAATAACGCTACGCTTGCGGGCCACGTTTCGCTGGATGATTTTGTCATCATCGGCGGCATGACCGCAGTGCACCAGTTCTGCACCATTGGCGCGCATGTGATGGTTGGCGGCTGTTCTGGCGTTGCCCAGGACGTTCCGCCGTACGTTATTGCTCAGGGCAATCACGCAACGCCGTTTGGCGTCAATATCGAAGGGCTGAAGCGTCGCGGTTTCACCCGCGAAGCGATCACCGCGATCCGCAACGCCTATAAAGCGTTGTACCGCAGCGGCAAAACGCTGGATGAAGCTAAACCGGAAATTGCCGAGCTGGCGAAGCAGTACCCGGAAGTGCAACTCTTTAGCGATTTCTTTGCCCGCTCAACGCGCGGTCTGATTCGTTAATGGCGGAACAGCGTCCCTTAACGATAGCCCTGGTCGCCGGAGAAACCTCCGGCGATATTCTTGGTGCAGGCTTAATTCGCGCGCTGAAGACGCGTGTGCCCAACGCGCGTTTCGTCGGCGTGGCGGGGCCGCGTATGCAGGCTGAGGGCTGCGAAGCCTGGTATGAGATGGAAGAGCTGGCGGTAATGGGCATTGTTGAAGTGCTTGGTCGCCTGCGTCGCTTATTACATATTCGTGCCGATTTGACCCGCCGCTTTACCGAGCTTCAGCCGGATGTTTTTGTCGGCATTGATGCGCCGGACTTCAATATTACCCTTGAAGGTAACCTGAAAAAGCAGGGCATAAAAACCATCCATTATGTCAGTCCGTCCGTCTGGGCGTGGCGACAGAAACGCGTTTTCAAAATAGGCAGATCCACCAATATGGTGCTGGCTTTTCTGCCTTTCGAAAAAGCGTTTTACGACAAGTTTAACGTGCCATGCCGTTTTATCGGGCATACGATGGCGGACGCTATGCCGCTGGACCCGGATAAAAACGCCGCGCGTGATGTGCTGGGAATCTCGCATGATGCACACTGCCTGGCGCTACTGCCCGGTAGCCGTGGCGCGGAAGTGGAGATGCTGAGCGCGGATTTCCTGAAAACCGCGCAGCTGCTGCGTCAGACCTATCCTGACCTTGAAGTTGTCGTACCGCTGGTGAACGCCAAACGCCGCGAGCAGTTCGAGCGCATTAAAGCTGAGGTTGCGCCGGAGCTTTCCGTGCATCTGCTCGACGGAATGGGACGTGAAGCGATGGTGGCCAGCGACGCCGCATTGCTGGCGTCTGGTACGGCGGCGCTGGAGTGTATGCTGGCGAAATGCCCGATGGTGGTGGGGTATCGGATGAAACCCTTTACCTTCTGGCTGGCGAAGCGCCTGGTAAAGACCGATTATGTTTCGCTGCCTAATCTGCTGGCGGGAAGAGAATTAGTCAAAGAGCTGTTGCAGGAAGAGTGTGAGCCGCATGCGCTTGCAGAGGCCTTGCTACCGCTGCTGGCGAATGGCAAAACCAGCCATGCGATGCATGACACCTTCCGCGAGTTGCACCAGCAAATCCGTTGCAATGCCGATGAGCAAGCGGCGGACGCTGTCCTGGAGTTAGCACAATGATCGAATTTGTTTATCCGCATACGCAGTTGGTCGCGGGTGTGGATGAAGTTGGACGCGGCCCGCTGGTCGGCGCGGTGGTGACGGCCGCTGTGATCCTCGATCCGGCTCGCCCAATCGTGGGTCTCAATGATTCCAAGAAGCTCTCAGAAAAGCGCCGTCTGGCGCTGTATGATGAAATCAAAGAAAAAGCGTTAAGCTGGAGTCTGGGACGCGCGGAACCTCATGAAATTGATGAACTAAATATTTTGCACGCCACGATGCTGGCGATGCAGCGCGCCGTTGCCGGTTTGCATATTGCGCCGGAATATGTGCTGATTGACGGCAACCGCTGTCCGGCACTGCCCGTGCCCTCTATGGCGGTGGTGAAAGGCGACAGCCGTGTGGCCGAGATCAGCGCGGCATCTATTATTGCGAAAGTGACGCGCGATGCCGAAATGGCGGCGCTGGACGGTATTTTCCCACAGTATGGTTTTGCCCAGCACAAAGGGTATCCGACCGCTTTTCATCTGGCGGCGCTTGCTGAACATGGTGCGACGGAGCATCATCGACGTAGTTTTGCTCCTGTCAAACGCGCCCTGGGACTTGCGTCCTGATTCTTGTGTCGAGATTAAGTAAACGGGAATCTGAAGATGTCTGAACCACGTTTCGTCCACCTGCGGGTGCACAGCGACTACTCCATGATCGATGGGCTGGCGAAAACCGGGCCGCTGGTAAAAAAGGCGGCTGCGTTAGGCATGCCTGCGCTGGCGATTACCGATTTTACCAACCTTTGCGGTCTGGTGAAGTTCTACGGAACGGGCCACGGCGCAGGGATTAAGCCTATTGTCGGCGCTGATTTCCATGTTCGCGGCACTCCGCTGGGAGATGAACTTTGCCAGTTGACCGTGCTGGCGGCAAATAATACGGGCTATCAGAATCTTACTCTGTTGATCTCAAAAGCCTATCAGCGTGGCTACGGCGCAGAAGGGCCGGTGATCGACAGGGAATGGCTGACTGAATTAAAAGACGGTTTGATTTTGCTTTCCGGTGGCCGGATGGGCGATGTGGGCCGCAGTTTGTTGCGCGGCAACAGTGCGCTGG
This sequence comes from Citrobacter sp. CK191, assembly GCF_030333435.1. NCBI lineage: Bacteria > Pseudomonadati > Pseudomonadota > Gammaproteobacteria > Enterobacterales > Enterobacteriaceae > Citrobacter > Citrobacter sp. CK191. The sequence continues at coordinate 662,292 of NZ_JAOWFX010000034.1, forward strand.
TGGACGAATGCGTCGCCTTCTATGAAGAACATTTTTCCGACCGCTACTATCTGGAGCTGATCCGCACGGGTCGGCAGGATGAGGAAACGTATCTGCATGCGGCGGTTGAGCTGGCGGAAACGCGTGGCTTGCCGGTTGTCGCAACGAATGATGTCCGCTTTATTAACAGCGAGGACTTTGACGCGCACGAAATCCGCGTGGCTATTCACGATGGTTTTACGCTCGACGATCCTAAACGCCCGCGTAACTACTCGCCGCAGCAATATATGCGTAGCGAAGACGAGATGTGCGAGCTGTTCTCCGACATCCCGGAAGCGCTGGAAAACAGCGTTGAGATAGCCAAACGCTGTAACGTGACTGTCCGTCTGGGCGAATACTTCCTGCCGCAGTTTCCGACGGGCGACATGACCACCGAAGACTTCCTGGTCAAGAAATCGAAAGAGGGTCTGGAAGAACGTCTCGAATTCCTGTTCCCTGACGAAGCGGTGCGTAAAGAGAAGCGTCCCCCCTATGACGAACGTCTGGACATTGAACTTCAGGTTATTAACCAGATGGGGTTCCCTGGCTACTTCCTCATCGTGATGGAGTTTATCCAGTGGTCGAAAGATAACGGCGTACCGGTAGGGCCGGGGCGCGGTTCCGGTGCGGGGTCGCTGGTGGCCTATGCGCTGAAAATTACCGACCTTGATCCGCTGGAATTCGACCTGCTGTTCGAACGTTTCCTTAACCCGGAACGTGTCTCCATGCCTGACTTCGACGTTGACTTCTGTATGGAGAAACGCGACCAGGTTATCGAACACGTAGCGGATATGTACGGCCGCGATGCGGTATCTCAGATTATTACCTTCGGTACGATGGCGGCGAAAGCGGTTATCCGCGACGTGGGGCGCGTGCTGGGGCACCCGTACGGTTTCGTGGATCGTATCTCGAAGCTGGTGCCGCCTGACCCAGGCATGACGCTGGCGAAAGCGTTTGAGGCGGAACCGCAACTGCCGGAAATTTACGAGGCGGATGAGGAAGTTAAAGCGCTGATCGATATGGCGCGCAAGCTGGAAGGCGTCACGCGTAACGCCGGTAAGCACGCCGGTGGCGTGGTTATCGCGCCGACCAAAATCACCGATTTTGCGCCGCTGTATTGTGATGAGGCCGGTCAGCACCCGGTAACGCAGTTTGATAAAAACGACGTGGAATACGCCGGGCTGGTCAAATTCGACTTCCTGGGGCTGCGCACGCTCACCATCATTAACTGGGCGCTGGAGATGATCAACGCCCGCCGTGAGAAGAATGGCGAACCGCCGTTGGATATCGCGGCGATCCCACTGGATGACAAGAAAAGCTTCGACATGCTGCAACGCTCGGAAACCACGGCGGTCTTCCAGCTTGAATCCCGCGGCATGAAAGATCTGATTAAGCGTCTGCAACCTGACTGCTTCGAAGATATGATCGCGCTGGTGGCGTTGTTCCGCCCCGGCCCGTTGCAGTCGGGCATGGTGGATAACTTCATCGACCGTAAGCATGGCCGTGAAGAGATTTCCTATCCAGACGTGCAATGGCAGCATGAAAGCCTGAAACCCGTACTGGAGCCGACCTACGGCATCATCCTGTACCAGGAACAGGTTATGCAGATTGCCCAGGTGCTTTCCGGTTACACCCTTGGCGGCGCGGATATGCTGCGTCGTGCGATGGGTAAGAAAAAACCGGAAGAGATGGCGAAACAACGTTCCGTCTTTGAAGAGGGCGCCAGAAAGAACGGCATCGACGGCGAGCTGGCGATAAAAATCTTCGACCTGGTGGAAAAGTTCGCCGGGTACGGGTTTAACAAATCGCACTCCGCCGCCTATGCGCTGGTGTCTTACCAGACGCTGTGGCTGAAAGCGCACTACCCGGCAGAGTTTATGGCGGCAGTAATGACCGCCGATATGGACAACACCGAAAAAGTGGTCGGTCTGGTGGATGAATGCTGGCGCATGGGGCTTAAAATCCTGCCGCCGGATATCAACTCAGGACTGTATCACTTCCACGTTAACGACGACGGCGAAATTGTTTACGGCATCGGCGCGATCAAAGGCGTGGGTGAAGGCCCGATTGAAGCTATCATCGAGGCGCGCAATAAAGACGGTTACTTCCGCGAACTGTTTGATTTATGCGCTCGCACGGACACGAAAAAGCTCAACCGCCGGGTACTGGAAAAACTGATTATGTCCGGGGCGTTTGACCGCCTTGGGCCGCACCGCGCCGCGCTGATGAACTCGCTGGGCGACGCGCTGAAAGCCGCCGATCAGCATGCCAAAGCGGAAGCGATCGGGCAGGCGGATATGTTTGGCGTACTGGCGGAAGAGCCGGAACAAATTGAACAATCCTATGCCAGCTGCCAGCCGTGGCCGGAACAGGTGGTGCTGGACGGGGAACGTGAAACGTTGGGGCTTTACCTGACGGGACACCCTATCAATCAGTATTTAAAAGAAATTGAGCGCTATGTCGGAGGCTACCGGCTGAAAGACATGCATCCGACAGAACGTGGTAAAGTCACCACGGCTGCGGGGCTCGTGATTGCTGCAAGGGTTATGGTCACCAAGCGCGGCAATCGTATCGGCATCTGTACGCTGGATGACCGCTCTGGACGTCTGGAAGTTATGCTGTTTACCGACGCTCTGGATAAATATCAGCAATTGCTGGAAAAAGACCGCATACTTATCGTCAGCGGACAGGTCAGCTTTGATGACTTCAGCGGCGGGCTTAAAATGATGGCCCGTGAAGTCATGGATATTGACGAAGCCCGGGAAAAATATGCTCGCGGGCTTGCTATCTCGCTGACGGACAGGCAAATTGATGACCAGCTTTTAAACCGACTCCGTCAGTCTCTGGAACCCCACCGCTCGGGGACAATTCCAGTACATCTCTACTATCAGAGGGCGGATGCACGCGCGCGGTTGCGTTTTGGCGCGACGTGGCGTGTCTCTCCGAGCGATCGTTTGCTAAACGATCTCCGTGGCCTCATTGGTTCGGAGCAGGTGGAACTGGAGTTTGACTAATACAGGAATACTATGAGTCTGAATTTCCTTGATTTTGAACAGCCGATTGCAGAGCTGGAAGCGAAAATCGATTCTCTGACAGCGGTAAGCCGCCAGGACGAGAAACTGGATATTAATATCGATGAAGAAGTGCATCGTCTGCGTGAAAAAAGCGTAGAACTGACGCGCAAAATCTTTGCCGATCTTGGCGCATGGCAGGTTGCTCAACTGGCGCGCCATCCGCAACGTCCATACACCCTGGATTATGTTCGCCTGGCGTTTGATGAATTTGACGAACTGGCGGGCGATCGCGCCTATGCGGATGATAAAGCTATCGTCGGCGGCATCGCGCGCCTGGACGGTCGTCCAGTGATGATTATTGGTCATCAGAAAGGCCGTGAAACGAAAGAGAAAATCCGTCGTAACTTCGGCATGCCGGCACCTGAAGGGTATCGCAAAGCGCTGCGTCTGATGGAAATGGCTGAGCGTTTCAACATGCCGATCATTACCTTTATCGACACCCCTGGCGCTTACCCTGGCGTGGGCGCGGAAGAACGCGGTCAGTCTGAAGCGATCGCCCGTAACCTGCGTGAAATGTCACGCCTGAGCGTACCGGTGATTTGTACCGTTATTGGCGAAGGGGGTTCCGGCGGCGCGCTGGCGATTGGCGTGGGCGATAAAGTGAATATGTTGCAGTACAGCACCTATTCCGTTATCTCCCCGGAAGGCTGTGCGTCCATTCTGTGGAAAAGCGCGGACAAAGCGCCATTGGCCGCCGAAGCGATGGGTATTATCGCGCCGCGCCTGAAAGAGCTGAAGCTGATTGATTCCATCATTCAGGAACCGCTGGGTGGCGCGCACCGTAACCCGGAAGCGATGGCGGCTTCTCTGAAAGCGCAACTGCTGGCCGATCTCGCCGATCTCGACGTGTTGAGCAAAGACGATTTGAAAAACCGTCGTTATCAGCGCCTGATGAGCTACGGCTACGCGTAAACATCATCAATGCCTGATGGCGCTTGCGCTTATCGGACATGGAGTAAAAAGGGTCACATTTTGTGGCCCTTTTTTTTACCTGCGGTTTGACCAGGCTATGATTAGCTAAGGTTTTTCCAGGAGGAACGCATGAATATCATTGCCATCATGGGGCCGCATGGCGTTTTTTATAAAGACGAACCCATCAAGGAACTTGAGCTTGCCCTACAGTCGCAGGGGTTTCAGATTATCTGGCCGCAAAATAGCGTCGACCTGCTGAAATTCATTGAACACAATCCGCGAATCTGTGGCGTCATTTTTGACTGGGATGAGTACAGCCTCGATTTGTGTAGCGATATCAACCAGCTAAATGAATACCTGCCGTTGTATGCGTTTATCAATACGCATTCGACGATGGATGTCAGCGTGCATGATATGCGTATGGCACTGTGGTTTTTTGAATACGCGCTCGGCCAGTCAGAAGATATTGCGACGCGCATCCGCCAGTATACGAATGAATACCTTGATAACATCACGCCGCCGTTCACCCGGGCGCTGTTTACCTATGTGAAAGAGGGAAAATACACCTTTTGCACGCCGGGGCATATGGCGGGAACCGCTTACCAGAAAAGCCCGATTGGCTGCCTGTTTTATGACTTCTTCGGGGGGAATACGCTAAAAGCGGATGTGTCTATTTCCGTGACCGAACTGGGGTCGCTGCTGGACCATACCGGGCCGCACCTGGAGGCGGAAGAGTATATTGCCCGCACCTTCGGCGCCGAGCAGAGTTATATGGTGACCAACGGCACCTCCACATCGAACAAAATTGTCGGCATGTACGCGGCGCCGTCGGGCAGCACGCTGCTGATTGACCGCAACTGCCATAAATCTCTCGCGCACCTGTTGATGATGAGCGATGTGGTGCCCCTCTGGCTGAAACCCACGCGCAACGCACTCGGTATTCTGGGGGGCATTCCTAAGCGTGAATTTACGCGTGAGAGTATTGAACATAAGGTTTCGGAGACGGCGCAGGCGCAGTGGCCGGTACATGCGGTTATCACCAACTCGACCTATGACGGCCTGCTGTACAACACCAACTGGATTAAACAAACGCTGGATGTCCCTTCGATCCATTTCGACTCGGCCTGGGTGCCCTATACCCATTTTCACCCGATTTATCAGGGGAAAAGCGGGATGAGCGGCGAGCGGGTGCCGGGAAAAGTCATCTTCGAAACGCAGTCGACGCATAAAATGCTGGCGGCGCTGTCTCAGGCATCGCTTATTCACATTAAAGGGGATTACGATGAAGATACCTTTAATGAAGCGTTTATGATGCACACCTCAACATCGCCAAGCTACCCCATCGTGGCGTCGATTGAGACGGCTGCGGCAATGCTGCGTGGCAATCCGGGTAAACGATTGATCAATCGCTCCGTGGAGCGGGCGCTTCATTTTCGCAAAGAGGTACAGCGGCTGCGCGAAGAGTCGGAAGGCTGGTTCTTTGATATCTGGCAACCGGAAGAGGTGGATGAAGCGGAATGCTGGCCCGTTGCGCCCGGCGAGGAGTGGCACGGTTTTACCGATGCGGATGCCGACCATATGTTTCTCGATCCGGTGAAAGTCACCATTTTGACGCCCGGTATGGATGAGCAGGGCAACATGAGCGAGGAGGGGATTCCCGCCGCGCTGGTGGCGAAGTTCCTTGATGAGCGCGGCGTGGTGGTAGAAAAAACCGGGCCTTATAACCTGCTGTTCCTGTTTAGTATTGGTATTGATAAAACCCGGGCGATGGGATTGCTGCGCGGCCTGACGGAGTTTAAACGCGCTTACGATCTTAATCTGCGCGTTAAAAATATGCTGCCGGATCTGTACGCCGAAGATCCCGATTTTTATCGTAATATGCGGATTCAGGATCTGGCGCAGGGTATCCATAAACTGATCCGCCAGTACGATCTTTCCGGGTTGATGTTACGGGCGTTCGACACATTGCCCGAAATGAAAATGACGCCGCATCAGGCCTGGCAGAGGCAGATAAAAGGCGAAGTGGAGACCATCGCGATTGATCAACTGGTGGGGCGTATTTCCGCCAGTATGGTGCTGCCGTATCCGCCTGGCGTGCCGTTGCTGATGCCGGGGGAGATGATCACCGAAGCGAGCCGCGCGGTACTCGATTTTCTGCTGATGCTGTGTTCCATCGGCCACCATTACCCTGGCTTTGAGACCGATATTCATGGCGCAAAACAGGATGAAGATGGCGTTTACCGAGTGAGAGTCTTAAAAACGGCATGATGGCTTGCCTGAGCGACTGCAAGGCGGGTAACGTGCTGATAACACATTAAGGAGACGCTATGCTGGGATTAAAACAGGTTCACCATATTGCGATTATCGCGACGGATTATGCGGCGAGCAAAACGTTTTATTGTGACGTACTGGGTTTCACGCTGTTGAGTGAAGCGTACCGGGAAGAACGTGATTCCTGGAAAGGCGACCTGGCGTTAAACGGGCAATATGTGATTGAGCTTTTTTCTTTTCCCTTCCCGCCTTTGCGACCGAGCCGACCGGAGGCCTGTGGTCTGCGGCATCTGGCGTTCAGCGTGGAAGACGTAGACAAAGCGGTAGCGCATCTGGAGGCGAACAACGTTAAATGCGAGCCGGTTCGCGTTGATCCGTTTACGAATAAACGTTTTACCTTTTTCAACGATCCAGACGGACTACCGCTCGAACTGTATGAGCAGTAAAGCTTGTCATCACGGTTTCTGCCCGGTAACGTGCCGGGCAGTGCCACAGTTAAGCAATGATCATGACAACACTCACCCTGAACGCCTCACTCCTGCCATACCGCCAGATTCTGGTGGCCTTTAGTGGTGGGCTGGATTCTACCGTACTGCTGCATCAACTGGTGCAATGGCGAGAACAGCAGCCTGATGTCACGCTGCGCGCCATCCATATTCATCATGGGTTAAGCTCTCATGCCGATAGCTGGGTGACGCATTGCGAGGCTGTGTGCCAGCAGTGGCAGGTGCCGCTGGTTGTCCGACGAGTGCAACTCCAGGATGAGGGGTTGGGGATTGAGGCTCAGGCGCGCCAGGCGCGATACGCGGCCTTTGCGCAGGCGCTGCATCCCGGTGAAGTCCTGGTCACGGCCCAGCATCTTGACGATCAATGTGAAACGTTTTTGCTGGCGTTGAAGCGCGGCAGCGGCCCGGCGGGATTGTCCGCTATGGGGGAATGCTCGTCGTTTGCCGGAACGCAGCTGATCCGCCCGCTACTTGGGGAAACCCGTGCGGCGCTGGAGCAGTGGGCAAAACGCTATGCGCTGAGCTGGATTGAGGATGAAAGCAATCAGGATGATGCCTACGATCGTAATTTCCTGCGCCTTAGGGTGCTGCCGCTGCTGCAACAACGCTGGCCGCATTTTGCTGAAGCGACTGCCCGTAGCGCCGCGCTTTGCGCAGAACAGGAGCGCCTGCTGGATGAGCTTCTGGCAGAGGATTTAGCGGGCTGTATCACCGCTGATGGAGCGTTGCAGTTAGCGCCGTTAATGGCGATGAGCGGCCCGCGACGTGCTGCGCTATTGCGCCGCTGGCTGGCCGCGAAGCATGCGCCGATGCCTTCCCGCGACGGGCTGGAACGTATCTGGCAGGAGGTGGCGCTGGCGCGTGAGGACGCCGCTCCCTGTTTGCGCTTTGGCGAGTACGGCATTCGCCGTTATCAGTCACAACTATGGTGGATAAAATCCGTTACCGGCCAAAGCGCGACGGTGATCCCGTGGCCATCGTGGCAAACACCGTTATCGCTGCCCGTTGGACTTGGGACGGTGCGGCTCGTTCCAGGAGGCGACCTGCGCATGCCGCGTGCCGACGAGCCGGTTAGCATACGCTTTAAGGCATCTGGGTTACTGCATATTATCGGGCGTAATGGCGGGCGTAAGCTAAAGAAAATCTGGCAGGAGCTGGGCGTACCGCCCTGGCGGCGGGATACCACGCCGCTGCTGTTTTATGGCGAGACGTTGATTGCTGCCGCAGGTATTTTTGTTACCTGTGATGGTCTGGCGGAGGAGGGAGCAGGCGTCAGGCTGGAATGGAAGGAAGAGACGTCGTCATCACGTAATGCCTGATGGCGCTGCGCTTATCAGGCCTACGTATCGCATGGAAAGTAGGCCGGATAAGGTGCTTGCACCGCCATCCGGCAACAAAAGAATCAGGATTCGCTGACGATTACAGTACCGATTTTTGGATGACTGAAGCTGGTAATTTTGTCCAGACGCAGCTCGCGTGTTTCACCGGCGACATCCGCGATCAGATATTCCACGTTTTTGCGCGACACCAGATCGTTGGCTTTCGCCTGTAAAACTTCTCCATCCTTAAGTTCCAGCGTCAGTAACAGATGATGCTGGCAGGCGAGCTCAAGATTATCGTAATCATCGCAGTTGATGGGTTGATACGTTTCATTCATTGACATAATCGCTCACCAGTAAGTTCGCGGCAGCATATGCCGCCTTTTCCCTGACCGACTCTGAAAGGGCATCGTCTGCTGCCACTTCATTAAGCACTTTCAATACACAACCCAGCGCATCCGGGACATACCCTAAGTCTCCGCTGGCGATTTCCGCATACCGCTTGCGTATTAACTCACAATATTTTTCCACATGCCCTCCTGTCAGCACTCTGACTTAACCGTGGATGCAAGTCTAAGCCTACGAAGATAAACTCTGTTTAGCAAGGTGACTATAACATACCCATCCAGGCAATATCAGCAGGTTGACGGCGCAGGTATACGACATCCGTTAACAGCCTTTTGACGCAGATTTCGCTACAATGTGTCCCTGATTCGAAAGGAGTTCTCTCATGGCGCTTAAAGCGACGATTTATAAAGCCGTAGTCAATGTGGCGGATCTTGACCGCAACCAGTTTCTTGACGCGGCATTGACGCTGGCGCGTCACCCTTCTGAAACGCAGGAGCGCATGATGCTGCGCCTGCTGGCCTGGATTAAATATGCCGATGAGCGCCTACAGTTCACGCGTGGTCTGAGCGCAGAAGATGAGCCTGAGGCATGGCTGCGTAACGACCATCTGGGGATTGATTTATGGGTTGAGCTGGGGCTGCCGGATGAGCGCCGCATTAAGAAAGCCTGTACTCAGGCTGCGGAGGTTGCGCTGTTTGCCTATAATAGTCGTGCCGCGCAAATCTGGTGGCAGCAGAACCAGAGTAAATGCGCGCAGTACGCTAACCTGTCCGTGTGGTATCTGGATGATGAGCAACTGGCGAAACTGAGTGATTTTGCTGGCCGAACCATGACGTTGCAGGCAACGATTCAGGATGGCGCCATCTGGCTGTCGGATTCTCAGAATAATCTGGAAATTCATCTGACTGCATGGCAACAGCCTTCATGATTGTCATCTCCCGAAATGTCTCGATTCCCGACAATGAGCTGGAAATCACAGCCATTCGTGCGCAGGGAGCGGGTGGACAGCACGTTAATAAGACCTCAACGGCTATCCATTTGCGCTTTGACATTCGGGCCTCTGGCCTGCCAGAGTATTATAAGGAACGTTTGTTGGCTGCCAGCCATCATCTTATTAGCAGCGATGGCGTCATTATTATCAAGGCGCAGGAGTATCGCAGCCAGGAGCTCAATCGGGAGGCGGCTATCGCCCGGCTGGTGGCAGTCATCAAAGAATTAACCGCAGTGCAAAAAAGCCGACGGGCAACCCGCCCTACGCGCGCGTCGAAAGAACGCAGGTTGTCATCGAAGGCACAAAAATCCACAGTGAAGGCGCTTCGCGGTAGAGTTCGTCGTCCTCAGGAGTGACGAGCGGGGATAACATTTCATAAGGAATTTATGGTGAAAACAGCGATATTGTCAGTAGCGGCAGCATGTACGCTCTTTGCCTTGATCGGATGTAATAATCGTACTGAAGTGGAGGCGCTACAGCCGACGCAGACGGCAGAATTAAAACCGATGCAGCAAAGCTGGCGTGGCGTATTGCCTTGCGCAGACTGTGAAGGGATCGAAACCTCTTTGTTCCTGGAAAAAGATGGAACATGGGTGATGAATGAACGTTATCAGGGCGTTCGTGAAGAACCCTCTTCGTTTGCCTCGTATGGCACCTGGGCGCGTACAGCCGATAAACTGGTATTGACCGACAGCAAAGGCGAGAAGTCTTACTATCGTGCGAAAGGCGACGCTCTGGAAATGCTTGATCGTGAAGGTAATCCGATTGAGTCGCAGTTTAATTACACGCTTGAGTCGGTGTCTGCCAGTTTGCCCGTAACGCCAATGCCGGTGCGCGGCATGTATTTCTATATGGCGGATGCGGCGACCTTTACCGATTGCGCTACCGGGAAACGCATGCCGGTGGCGAACAATGCTCAGTTGGAACGTGATTATCTGGCGGCACGAGGCGCTGCGGAAAAACCGGTATTATTAACGGTGGAAGGTCACTTTACGCAGGAAGCCAACCCGGATACGGGCGCGCAGGTAAAAACGCTGGTGGCCGATAAAGAGATTAAATTCGTTCCTGGACAGGATTGTTCCAGCAAGTAATTGCGGTATCGACCTCGTCTGGACATTAAAAAACCCCGCTAATGCGGGGTTTTTTGTGTTTAGCCTTTGATGGCTTTCACCAGGAAATCGACGATCTCGCCAGTTTTAATCAACTGCTTCTCGCCGTTACGACGGTATTTGTATTCAATATCGTCGTTGTCCAGGTTACGGTCGCCCAGCACGATAGTGTGCGGGATGCCGATCAGTTCCATATCCGCGAACATGACGCCCGGACGCTCTTTACGGTCATCCATCAGCACTTCGATGCCTTGTGCGCGCAGTTCGCCGTACAGTTTTTCCGCCAGTTCCTGCACCCGGAAGGACTTGTGCATATTCATCGGCAGAATGGCAACCTGGAATGGCGCGATGGCGTCAGGCCATACAATACCGCGTTCGTCGTAGTTCTGCTCAATCGCCGCCGCCACCACGCGCGTTACCCCGATACCGTAGCAACCCATCGTCAGGATCTGGTTACGACCATCTTCACCCTGTACGGAGGCTTTCAGCGCTTCGGAATACTTGGTGCCCAGCTGGAAGATATGACCCACTTCGATGCCGCGCTTAATCAGCAGCGTGCCCTGGCCGTCCGGGCTTGGATCGCCTGCCACGACGTTACGGATATCGGCGACTTCTGGCGTCGCGACATCGCGATCCCAGTTGATGCCGAAGTAGTGCTTACCGTCGATGTTGGCGCCTGCCGCGAAATCGCTCATTACTGCAACGGTACGGTCTATCACCACCGGAACCGGCATATTTACCGGGCCGAGAGAACCCGGGCCGGCTTTCACCAGCGCACGAATCTCTTCTTCTGTGGCGAAGGTCAGCGGGCTGGCAACCTGCGGCAGTTTTTCCGCTTTCACTTCGTTCAGTTCGTGATCGCCACGTACCAGCAGAGCAACCAGCGGGTAGCTGCTTCCTTCAACCGCTTTCACCAGCAGCGTTTTGACGGTTTTCTCAATCGGCAGATTGAACTGCTCAACCAGCTCCGCGATGGTTTTCGCGTTTGGCGTATCAACCAGCGTCATCTCCTGGCTGGCAGCCGCGCGCGGCGCTTTCGGCGCAACGGCTTCGGCGAACTCAATGTTAGCCGCGTAGTCAGAAGAATCAGAGAAGATCACATCATCTTCACCGCTTTGCGCCAGTACCTGGAACTCGTGGGATGCGTTACCGCCGATAGACCCCGTGTCTGCCTGTACCGCGCGGAAATCCAGGCCCATACGGCTGAAGATTTTGCTGTAAGCGGCATACATCGCGTCGTAAGTTTCCTGTAGTGATTCCTGAGAGGTATGGAAAGAGTAGGCGTCTTTCATCAGGAACTCGCGGGAACGCATTACGCCGAAACGCGGACGTACTTCGTCACGGAATTTGGTCTGGATCTGGAAGAAGTTCAGCGGCAGCTGTTTGTAAGAGCTGAGTTCGTTACGAATCAGGTCGGTGATAACTTCTTCGTGAGTCGGGCCGAGTACGAACGGACGCTCGCCACGGTCAACAAAACGCAGCAGTTCCGGGCCGTACTGTTCCCAACGACCACTCTCTTGCCACAGGTCAGCAGGCTGAACCACTGGCATTGACACCTCGATGGCACCGGCGTTATTCATCTCTTCACGCACGATGTTTTCGACTTTTTTCAGGACGCGCAGGCCAGTCGGCAGCCAGGTATATAACCCGGAGGCGAGCTTGCGGATCATCCCGGCGCGCAGCATCAGCTGATGGCTGATAACCTCGGCGTCGGCAGGTGTCTCCTTCAGAGTGGAGAGCAGATATTGGCTAGTACGCATGTTGTTACGGTTCCAGTTGGACGATCGAACAGGCTCAACGCGAGCCTGACACAAAAAAAGTGATTTAGTTTACCAGCGAGAAAGGGATGTCAAAAGAGAAGGGCGTGAAATTAGCGGGGTTCCAGCGCAAAGACTTCAAAACCCTCTTCGGTGACGCGCCAGCGCACGTTGAAATCGTGCAGCCAGACGGCGTACGTTTTACCTGTCTCTTCACCTTTACGATAGGCGGGACGCGGATCTTGCGCCAGCACTTCGCCGATAAATGTTTTCAGTTGCGGGTAACGTTGTTCAAGCCGTGAAAGCTGTTGGTCAATGTCGGCCGTGAAGCTGACGTGCATCTCTGCCACAGGCGCCTGTTGCGCGTAGCTGGCCGTTGCGCCCGGTAATGACTCGGCAAACGGCAGGTAGGGTTTGATATCAATAACCGGCGTACCATCAACCAGATCCAGGCTGCCCAGCTTCAGGATGACTTTCTCTTTCTGACAGACAATCTCTTTCAACTCAACCAGCGACATGCCGACAGGGTTAGGGCGAAAGGTGGAGCGGGTCGCGAAGACGCCCATCCGGGCATTGCCGCCGAGACGGGGAGGGCGAACCGTCGGGCGCCATCCGCCCGCCATCGTCTGATGAAAGACGAAGATTACCCACAAATGGCTGAACGCTTCCAGACCGCGAACGGCATCGGCCTGATTATAGGGCGCAACAAGATGCAGTTCGCCGTCGGCGCTTTTTACCAGACCAGGCTGGCGCGGGACGGCGAACTTTTCTTTATAGGGGGAGCGAATAACGCCTATTTGCTCGAACTGAAAACTGCTCATTTAGCCGAGATGTTAAGGGCGGAACCGATGCAAACAGCCTGACGGTAGCAGCCTGGCGTTCCACTGGTGACTTCGCAGCTGTGCAGCAGTACAGCATTCGCCTTCATTTTAGAGGCGTTAATCTGCATGCGTTTACGTGCCGTCGGGATGCTCGGCGGGGAATCCTGATTAGATGCCTGGCAGGAGTCACCGCTGACTTCGCCAAGATCGCGGAACGGTTTACCCACTAACTCTTCGGCGTTGGTGTAAATTCGGACCGGTGCGGCACGCGGCGCTTTCGGTTTTTCCGACTCCGCTTTTGGCGGGGTTGCGGTGCTTTGAACGGGTTCAACAGGGGATCTGCTTAGCATGGAACAACCGCCCAGCATGAGTGCCAATAAACAGATCGGTAAAGCACGCATAATATTTCCTCAATGAATGATCTAATCGTCAGATATTGAATCAGGAGCTTGCATAAATGACAAGACGGGCAAGCGCCCGTCCTGAATGATATTACAGATTGTGGAAACCGCCTAAAAATTACCAGCCTTTAACAGCACCGCCGTTGAAGACTTTATTCGCGGCTTCGTAGACTTCGTCAGACTGATAAGCCTGAACGAATTTCTTCACGTTCTCTGCGTCTTTATTGTCTTCACGCGTTACGATCAGGTTAACGTACGGGGAATCTTTATCTTCCACGAAGATACCGTCTTTTGCCGGCGTCAGGTCAATCTGGCTGGCGTAAGTGGTGTTAATCACGGCCAGAGCAATTTGCGCATCGTCCAGAGAGCGCGGCAGTTGCGGTGCTTCCAGCTCAACAATTTTCAGGTTCTTCGGGTTTTCGGTCACGTCCAGAACGGTTGGCAGCAGGCCAACACCATCTTTCAGTTTGATTAATCCTACTTTCTGCAACAGTAGCAGTGAACGACCAAGGTTAGTCGGATCGTTTGGTACGGCTACCTGAGAACCATCCTGTAGCTCATCAAGTGATTTGATTTTTTTGGAATAACCGGCAATCGGATAAACAAAGGTATTGCCAACGGCAACCAGTTTATAACCGCGATCTTTGATCTGCTGATCCAGGTACGGCTTGTGCTGGAAAGCGTTCGCGTCGATATCGCCTTTGCTTAACGCTTCGTTCGGTAATACGTAGTCGTTGAACGTCACCAGCTCAACATCCAGACCGTATTTTTCTTTCGCTACTTTTTGCGCGACTTCCGCTACCTGCTGTTCAGCGCCGACAATCACGCCCACTTTGATGTGGTTCGGATCTTTTTCATCCTGGCCGCAACCCACAAGTGCCAGAGAACCAATCAGGGCTCCCACTGCCGCAAAGGTTTTAAATTTGAACGCCATGCTTATTTCCTTAATGAGTCATTTGTGTTGTGTTTAATGTTACTTGTGCGTCACTGCCCGAACGATGCGATCGCCGGATAACTGAATTAAATAAACCAGAACGACCAGTAATACCAGCACCGTATTCATCACGGTAGCATTGTAGCCAATGTAACCATACTGATAGCCAATCTGACCGAGTCCGCCAGCGCCAACGGCGCCGCCCATAGCAGAGTAGCCCACCAGAGTGATCAGGGTAATGGTTGCGGCATTGACCAGACCCGGTAATGCTTCCGGCAGCAGCACCTTACGCACGATTTGCAGCGGCGTGGCCCCCATCGCACGGGAGGCTTCGATCAATCCGGTTGGGATTTCCAGCAATGCGTTTTCCACCATGCGGGCGATAAACGGCGCGGCGCCGACGGTTAACGGCACAATCGCCGCCTGCAAACCGATGGAGGTGCCGACAATCACACGGGTAAACGGAATCATCCATACCAGTAAGATAATGAACGGGATTGAACGGAAGATATTGACGACCGCAGAGAGTGTGCGGTAGAGCTTCGCGTTTTCAATAATTTGCCCTGGACGCGTAACGTACAGCAGTACGCCAACCGGCAGACCAATAACAAAACCAAAAAAGCCGGATACAAAAGTCATCGCCAGCGTTTCCCAGACGCCGCGCGCCAGTAACCACATCATCGCCTCAGACATAACCCAGTACCTCTACTTTCACATGGTGTTCCTGCAACCAGGCAATTGCGGCTTGCGTCTCTTCTTGCGTGCCGTGCATTTCCGTCAGCATGATGCCGAACTTCACGCCGCCTGCGTAATCCATCTGCGCGCTAATAATGTTGTTGTTCACATTGAAGCGGCGGGCCGTCTCAGACAGCAGCGGGGCGTCTACGGATTGTCCGGTAAATTCCATACGCAGCATGGGGACGCTGTCCGCATACGGCTCCGCTTTTAAACGTTCCAGATAATCTTCCGGGATATCCAGATGCAATGTGGACTGGATAAACTTCTGCGCCAGCGGCGTCTTTGGATGGGAGAACACTTCGCTGACCGTATCCTGCTCAATCAGCTCTCCGTTACTGATAACTGCGACACAATCGCAAATGCGCTTAACCACATCCATCTCATGAGTAATAAGAAGAATGGTCAGGCCAAGGCGACGGTTAATATCTTTCAGCAGTTCCAGAATCGAACGGGTCGTTGCCGGATCGAGGGCGCTGGTGGCCTCGTCGCACAGCAGGACTTTGGGATTGCTGGCTAATGCGCGAGCAATCGCCACACGCTGTTTCTGGCCGCCGGAAAGGTTGGCCGGGTAGCTGTCGTGCTTATCGCCGAGCCCTACCAGATCCAACAGCTCTGTGACGCGGCGTTTAATCTCGTCTTTCGGCGTATTGTCCAGTTCCAGCGGCAACGCCACGTTGCCAAAAACGGTACGTGAAGCTAACAGGTTAAAATGCTGGAAAATCATGCCAATCTGGCGACGGGCTTTCGTCAACTCAGATTCAGAAAGGGTGGTCAGCTCCTGGCCGCCAACCAATACGCTCCCTTCCGTGGGACGTTCCAGCAGATTCACACAGCGAATGAGTGTGCTTTTACCGGCGCCGGAGGCGCCAATAACGCCATAAATTTGTCCGGCAGGGACATGCAGGCTGACGTTGTTCAGCGCCTGAATGGTGCGAGTCCCCTGTTGGAACACTTTGGTGATATTCGAAAGTTTAATCATTGATTATTTATTATCGTAATTAAGTTAGCCGTGGCATTTTCTTCTGCCTGATACGGTCGAAGCCGTCAACAAAATGGATGTTAAGGCATCCAGACGTCTAAATCAATCAGGCTTTCGATGATGAGCACTTTCTTGCTCGCTGAAACATGCGATACTAACGGCACATGCCTTATTCAGGAGCTATAAAAGGTGGCAAAGTCCGTACCCGCAATTTTCCTCGACCGTGATGGCACTATTAATGTGGATCATGGTTACGTACATGAAATCGATGAGTTCGAGTTTATTGAAGGCGTCATTGACGCGATGCGTGAACTGAAAAAGATGGGCTTTGCGCTTGTCGTTGTTACCAACCAGTCTGGTATTGCGCGCGGTAAATTTACGGAAGCGCAGTTCGAGACGCTGACCGAATGGATGGACTGGTCGCTGGCAGACCGCGATGTCGATCTGGATGGCATCTATTATTGTCCGCATCATCCGCAGGGCAGCGTAGAAGAGTTCCGTCAGGCGTGTGATTGTCGTAAACCGCATCCGGGGATGCTTATCTCTGCGCGTGATTTTCTGCACATTGATATGGCCGCGTCTTATATGGTGGGTGACAAAATAGAAGATATGCAGGCGGCGGCAGCGGCAAATGTTGGTACGAAAGTATTGGTACGCACCGGCAAGCCCGTTACGCCTGAAGCAGAAAATGCGGCAGATTGGGTGTTAAATAGCCTTGCTGACCTGCCATCGGCGATAAGAAAGCAGCAAAAATAAGCGTTATGATTAAAAGATGAGCGGTTGAGATAAAAATGCATTTTTCCGCTTGTCTTCCTGAGACGACCCCCTATAATGCGCCTCCATCGACACGGCGGATGTGAATCACTTCACACAAACAGCCGGTTGATTAAAGAGAAAAATCCTGAAATTCAGGGTTGACTCTGAAAGAGGAAAGCGTAATATACGCCACCTCGCGACAGAGCGCTAAAGCGCGTCGCAACTGCTCTTTAAC